>NZ_JBVJAM010000004.1:166207-291483 GCF_055590565.1 Streptomyces sp. NPDC041814
GGTTCCCCCCCCCCCCCCCCCCCCCGGGGGGGGGGGGGGGGGGCCCGGGGGGGCGGGGGGGGGGCCCCCCCCCCCCCCCCCCCCCCCCCCCCCCCCCCACGTCATGAGCGGTCTACTCAACCAGTGGTTGTCACCAGCGGTACCAGCGGCCTCGCTTGCCATTTGCCGCCGGCCGGATCACGAACCCAAGCAGCCAGACCACCAGCACGATGACGGCAATCCACCACAGTGCCTTCAGTGCGAAACCCGCACCGAAGAGAATGAGGGCGAGCAGAAGAACGAGAAGAATGGGAACCATGATTATCAACCTCCGAGACACCCAGTGCCCCCAAAGCCTGACCTCACTCCCCCGCGCCTTACAGAAATCTCACGGGGAAAGGCCATGCGGGCGGACTTCTCGGATCGGACAACACCGGGCCCCCGCTCGAAGGTGCCTCCCCGGCCCTTCGGCGGAGCGGGTGTGCAGCAAAAGATGAACCAACTCCCGCTCGGCGTCCGACAGTTCATGGCGACGCATCACCCGACCATGAACCACTACGCAAGATCTTTCGACGACAGACCACGGAGCGTTGCCGACGGCGGCCGGTCCTCGGCCATGCCCGTGGCGACGGCGTGGACGGCGAGGCGAACACGGTTGTCCCGGCCCGTCTTCGCCATCAGGTTCGCCACATGTGTCTTGACGGTGGTGACTCCCACGTGCAGACGGTCGGCGATCTCCTTGTTGGACAGGCCGTTGCCGATCATGCCGAGCACCTCCCGCTCACGCGGGGTGATGGCAGGCGTGAGCGGTTCCTCGGCGCGGATGCCGGGAGACGCCCCGGTACGGGCGTCGACGGCGTGGCTGACCAACCGGTCGAGCGCGTCACGGCTGAACGGGGCCTCGCCGTCCGCAGCCCGGCGTACGGCGTCGACCAACTCGCCCGGCGGGGTGTCCTTGACGAGGAAGCCGCGAGCTCCGGCCGTGAGCGCCGGGTAGAGGTGCTCGTCGTCGTCGAAGGTGGTGAGCGCGACGACGCGGACAGCGGGGCATGCGGCCATGATGCGGCGGGTGGCGGTGACGCCGTCCATCACGGGCATCCGCAGGTCCATGAGGACGACGTCCGGGAGGAGTCGCTCGGCCAGCCGCACCGCCTCCGCGCCGTTCTCCGCCTCGCCGAGGACCTCGATGTCCGGGACCTGCTCGAAGAGCATGCGCAGGCCCATCCGGACGAGGTGCTGATCGTCGGCCACGAGGATGCGGATCACCTTGCCCCCTCCGGAATTCGTTTCCCGGCGAGAGGGGCCGGAAGCACGGCCGTCATACGCCAGCCGCAGGGTGTCGGGCCCGCCTCGAAGCGGCCGCCGCACAGGTCCACGCGCTCTCGCAATCCGATCAGGCCATGCCCCGATGGGCCCGGGGCCGGGCGTGCTGGACGAGCCGCACCGTCGTCCTGGAGCGTCAGGTGCACCGCGCCGTCGTCGGTCACCCTTATGGTCAGGCCGGCCCTTGTCCCGGAGCCGGCGTGCTTGGCCGTGTTGGCCAGGCCTTCCTGGGCCAGACGGAGCACGGCAAGGCTGCGCACCGCGTCGAGGTGCGCAAGGGCGGGATCGATGACCGCGGTGACACCCAGATCGCCGCGCCGGTTGCTTTCCAGCACCGCGTCCAGCGCGGCCGGAAGTGAGCCCGGCGTGATCAAGGCCGTGGCCGACCCGGCTGCCGCGACGGTGTCCGGGTCGCGCAGGAAGGCGACCAGGCGGCGCAGATCCGCCAGTGCCTCGCTGCCACTGGAGTGCAGGTCGTCGAAGACCTCGGTGACGCGCGCATCGGCTGTGTCCGGGATGACGTGCCGGGCAATGCCGACGCGCAGCACCATCGACGACACGTGATGGGCCACCAGGTCATGCAACTCCCTTGCGATGGCAGTGCGTTCCGCGGCACGGGCAGCCGTGAGCCGTTGTACGGCACGGGCCTCCTCCTGCTCCGCGTGGGCGCGGGCCGTGCGTGCCGCGTCGCGGGTGACCCGTACATACGAGCCCATGAGCAGCGGCAGGCCCGCCACGATGCCCATCTTGTAGAGCACCGAGGGAAGTTCACCGGGAAGATCGGCGAGGCGGTTGGCGGCGACGGCGAGCGCCAGCGCGAGGGCGCCGGTCACCGGTCGGCGTCCATGCTCCCGCGTGGCCAGTTCGAAGAGGATGACGGCTGCCAGCACCTTCAGGGCGGGGACGATGTCCGAGCCGAGCGCGTGTGCGGCGACCAGCAGGCCGGACAGCGTGAGCAACGCGCTCAGGGCCTGCCGGATCGCGACCGCACACAGGGCGAGCCCGGCGGCAGCGAAACCCAAGTCCTCTGGCCCTGAGGGCCGGTGCATCAGCAGGAGATCGCCGACGAGCAATCCGGCGAGCACCCCGGCCCTCGCGGCGGCGAACCTCTGATCGAACACGAGCTCAATCCCTGATCGACTCACAGGCTCCACGATAAGAGGAGGCCGGTGTGGTCCGTGTCCTGCCACGGGAGGAGGGCGCCTCCTCCTCCTGGCCGCAAGGACCGGCCCGCGGGTGGAACCGGAGACGTGGCCGGACTGCGAGCGTGGTCGGCATGGATACACACACCAATGCGTCGGGCAATATGAAGAACGGTTCCGTGGAGCGTCGGTCCCTGCTCAGCGGCGCCGTCGCCCTCGGTCTGGCGGGCGCGGCCCTGGGTGCGGGAACCCACTCGGCGAGCGCCGCGCAGACGGGTGCGCACGCGAAGAGCGGGCGCTTCCTCGGGAAATCGGTGCTCATCACGGGCGGCACCTCGGGTATCGGCAGGGCGACCGCCCACGCCTTCGCGGCGGCCGGGGCACATGTCGGGTTCTGCGGCAGGCGGGCCGAGTCGGGGCGCCGGGTGGAACGGGAGATCCGGAGCGCGGGCGGCGAGGCCACGTACATTCAGGCGGATGTGCGGGTGGCTGATCAGGTCCGGCGTTTCGTGGACCAGGTCGCCGGCCGGTACGGCGGCATCGATGTGGCCTTCAACAACGCGGGTATCGGCAACGGCAGACTGCCGCACGAGCTGACCGTCGAGGAGTGGGACGACGTCCAGGCCACCAACGCCCGGGGCGTCTTCCTTGCCATCAAGTACGAGGTCCCGTACATGCTGGAGGCCGGCCACGGAGTCATCGTATGCACCTCCTCATCCGCAGCAGATCAGGCCCGGCCGAACGGTGCCGCGTACACCGCGAGCAAGCGGGCGGTGCAGGGCATCGTCAAAGCCGCGGCGCTCGCTTACGGGACCCAAGGCATCAGGGTCAACGCTCTGCTGCCGGGCACCACCGACACCCCCTTCGTTCGCCCGCCTGGAATTCCGGACGATGCCTGGGCGGCGTACAAGAAGGCGTTCGGCCCGCTCAACATCGACGGCTTGGAGCGGATGGCCGAGGCCGATGAGATCGCAAGCGCGGTGCTCGGCCTCGCGTCCGACGACTTTCCCTACATGACGGGCGCCTCCGTCGCGGTGGACGGCGGAAGCACCGCCGGCCGGAAAATGGTCCAGCCGAGCCACGGCTGAGGCCGGACGGCGGAACACTGGTTCGTCGGCGGCTGTGGGCCGGGGGCCGGACACGCACCTCTCGCCGGACGCGAGTACGGGGCGTGTCCGCTCCCGCCCCCGCAGGCTGTCAGGGAGGACATCGCGACGCGGCCGGACAAACTGCCGGCCGACAATGGCATGGGCAGGGCCCGCGGCTCAGCTCAGTCCGAGACGATCGGCCGGCCGACATGCGGCATGAGGGGCGGGCCGTCCTCCTCGACCGCCAGGGACACGACCCGCAGGAGAGCTGCCAAGTGTTGAAGTTCCTCTGCGGCCAGGGGCGCGAGCAGCGCGGCTTCGGCCTTCTGCTGGTCGTCGATCACCGCCGCCCACGTCGCGGCGCCCTGTGGGGTCAGGCCCACGAGAAGACTGCGGCGGTCCTCGGCCGCGTGCTCGCGAGCGATCAGGCCGGCAGACTGCATGCGGTCGAGGCGATTGGTGAGGGTCGCGGGGTGGACGCCGAGGCCCTGAGCGAGATGTGTAGGTGTCATGCGGTAGGGGTCTCCCGCCGCGCGCAGACGCCACAGGATCTCGTACTCCCACAGCTTCAGGCCATGGCGTGTCAGGGCGGCCTCCTTCTGCTGCTGCAGATACCGCACGAGCATCTGCATGCGGGTGACGGCCCCCTCCAACTCCGGCACCAGCCCGGGCACCTCCTGCGCCCAGCGGGCGACGTGCCGGTCGACGGAGTCGTGTCGCTGCGCTGTTCCCGTGTCCGGGTGCCGTGATGTCACGCCGTCATCCTACCGCGCAGAAATTATTGATTGAGATATTTTGAAATCGTAGTACCTTCTCGGTCATGTCTTCCTTCACCCTCGCGGGCCGCATCGATGAGCACGTCATCGACAGCGCGCTCCTCCGCGGCAACCCCCTCGGCGATCCGACACGACGGCCGCTGTGGGTCTACACTCCGCCCGGCTACGACGACGCGCCCGACCGCCGCTACCCCGTCACCTATCTGCTCCTGGGATACGCGGGAACGCTCCCGGTCTGGCGCAATCGCACCGCCTTCCGCAAGCCGGTCCCCGAACTCGCCGACGAGATCTTCGCCCGCGGGGAAGCGCCCGGAATGATGCTCGTCTTCGTGGACGCGTGGACCTCCTACGGCGGCAGCCAGTTCATCGACTCGCCCGGCACGGGGCGCTACCACTCCTACCTGTGCGAGGAGATCGTGCCCTACGTCGACGCCCACTACCGGACCCTCCCGGTGCCCGAGCACCGAGCCATCGCCGGCAAGTCCAGCGGCGGATTCGGTGCGGTGGTCACCTCCATGCTCCGCCCGGATCTGTTCGGCGCCTTCGCCACCCACTCGGGCGACTCGCTGTCCGAGGCCCAGTACCAGCCGCACTTCCTGACCGCCGCCCGCCAGCTGCGGCCCTACGGGGGCGACATCTTCCGCTGGTGGGACGACTTCCGCTCGCGGGTCGCCTTCACCAAGGAAGAGGACTTGAACCTCCTGGAGATCCTCGGTGTCTCGGCCTGCTTCTCCCCCGGCCCCGACGGAACACCGGCCCTTCCGTTCGATCCCCGCACCGGGGCCCTGCGCGAAGCCGAATGGCAGCGGTGGCTGGACTGGGACCCCGTCCGGATGGCCACCGCCCACGCCGACGCCCTCCGTTCCCAACGGGGCATCTGGATCGACGCGGGCACCCGCGACGAGTGGTTCCTGGACCTCGGGGCACTGGCGTTCCGTGACGCGCTCGCCGAGGCCGGAGTCGACGACGGCGTCGTGCGCTTCGAGCTCTTCGAGGGAGGCCACCATGCCGTGGAGTACCGGATGCCACCCGCGCTCGCCTGGCTCGCACACCGCATATCCGACAGGCCCGGTGCGGTGGAGCCGGACGCGCCGTGTTCACCTCTCTTCGAGCAGGGCCGGCTCCGCGCGTAGTCTCCGGATTCCGTTCTCGGCTTTGTCATAGGCGCTCGACACGCCCGGAACCGGCTGGTCGTCCACGGGAATCCAGAACGTCCCCCTACCCGTATCGGGCCGCCATCGTCCATGACGGGAGACCGGTCGTCGGCCGGAGCTCGTCGCCTGACCGCGACGCCATCCCTGACGAGGTCGGTGATGAGGTCCAGTTGTTCCCGGCTCTGCCCTGATCGCGAAGGGGGCGGATATGGCTTGCGGGCGGGTTCTCGCCGGACGGAACGCACCTTAGACTGCGACCGCTCCGAAATCTGACGATCTTTTGGAGGGTGTGCAGGATGAACCGAGGTCTCATGACCACGTTGGCCGCATTGACGTTGGTCGTGTCCGGGGGTGGCGTCACCGCCTCCGCTTCCGATGACCCGCCGCGAAGCACGCACGGTCCTTGCCAGTACTCCCAGACACCGGACGAGCCGGCGGCGCGACCCGTTCCCCTGCCGCCCGACCCGCGGCACACCCCCAGTCACGGCACGGTCGATATGGCTGTCCCGACCAGCCAGGGGCCGCTCCCCCTGCGTCTGGACCGGACGAAAGCGCCCTGCACGGTCCAGAGCTTCGTACACCTGGCACGGCACCGGTTCTACGACCGTACGGTGTGTCATCGGCTGACGGCGTATCCGACGCTGAAGGTCCTTCAGTGCGGCGACCCCACCGGCACCGGCGAGGGTGGACCGGGGTACGCGTACAAGGACGAGCTGCCAGTTGACCTGCCGCCGGCACCGAGTGATCCGACCGGTGCCCGGCGCCTTTACGGGCGCGGCTTGCTGGCGATGGCCAATGCCGGGCCGAACACGAATGGCTCGCAGTTCTTCGTCGTCTACGGTGACTCCGTGCTGCGCCCGGACTACACGGTGTTCGGCACGGTCGGCGCCGCCGGCCTGAAGACGCTCGACAAGATCGCTGCCGGCGGAATCGAGCCGACCGCGGAGGACCCGGCACCTGTCGATGGCACGCCCGTACTGAGGACCGAACTGCGCAACGTCCGGCCTTCTGGCCGACCCTGGTGAACCGTGCTCCGTGTCACCCTGGGGCCGGCAACGGGCCGGGCCCCACGGTGACACGGAGCGGCCGTTCCGATGCGGTGATCCACAGCCATTGCGAGCGACGCCCCTCATGGCCCCCTTCGCCGCTGCCGATTCCCATGCGGACGGACTGACCTGGGGTTTCCCCGCCACGGACAAGCTGCTGATCAGCGGCCACTCCGCGTGGACCCAGGCCGTGCACCGCTACCCGCGTCGGCGTCACCGCGGGGACAGAACCTTGACCATCGTGTCGGAATCAGGCCCGGATTCCACGGTCGTGAAGCCTTCATCGGCATACAGGCGCCGTGCGCGATTGGCCCGCTCGACGCTCAAACAGATCCGACGGACACCGCATCCCGCCGCACGCCGGGCCATCTCCGCCAGCAACGCACGCCCGACACCCTTGCCGCGCCAGAACGGGACGACTCCGAGCGACAGCTCCGGGACGTCAGCAGCCACGAAGCCATAGCCGGGATCGTCACTGGGAAACAGGCGCAACCACACCGCCCCGATCGGTTGCCCGCCGCGGTCGACTGCGACAAGACCTCGGTCATGCGCCCTGGGCCACCCCTCGACATAGTGGGCGATCCTGCGGTCTTCCAGGATCTGGCCACGGTCGACCACCTCCCGCGCGGGGTCCCAGTTCACCGCTGCTACCAGCATGTCCACGAGGAACTCCGCGTCATCACCCGTGGCCGTCCGCAAAGAGAATCCAACATCGCCCATACGGTAGATCCTCCACCATCAGTCAGCGCGCCTATAACCGGGCCGGCGCGCAGTGGGTTCGGCGTCAGGGTGCGCTCCACAACTCCGCGTACCGCGGTGGCACGGACGTTGTGCGGAGGTTCCGCCACGGCCGGTGCTGCGGATGGTTCAGGTCCGACCGGGGACCCACCAGCCAGGTGCCGTCACACGGCCGGCAGCGGAAGAGTCCCCAGGCCTTCTGCCCCAGCCATCCCGAGGGCCCGCCCGTCAGCGAAGGCGACATCGCGCCTCCGTGCTCGCGTCGGCCGCTGGTCGCCAACAGGCCGCGGCGACCCTTCACTTGCTCACCTGAAGGCGCTCCCTTGCCGCCCGCCTGGCCGCCGCGTGGCGGCGCGGCGGGCCGGCGGCGACAGTCAGACCTGGGCCGGCACCTCAGCGCCGGCCGGCGCCGGCGCGCCGTCCGTGATCGCGTCCGCGGCATCCGAGTTGGCCGGTGCGGCGGCGGTGTACATGGTGCTGCCCTGCTGGCGCGACTTCTCGGCCAGGCTCTTCTTCACGAGGATCTCAAGATTGTTGCGGACCGTCTGGACGGACGTCTTCCGGCCCGGGTAGTCCTGCGCGAGCTGGTCGTGGATCTCGCGGACCACGCACGGCTGCCCGGGCGTCTTGCGGAGGATCTCCAGAGCCAGCTGCCACAGCGGCAGCCCCGGCTCCCCCTGAGCACCCTTGTCCAGGGGCGCTTGCGCAGCCGGGGCCTGTCGTGCCGACGCCCCGGTCACCGGCTGCTTCGTCGAGGAGGCCGCGCTCGTCGCCGACTCCGCGGCGCCCTTCTTCGCCGCTGACTTCCTGACCGGCGCCTTCTCCGTCACAGCCTTCTTCGCCGTGGCGGTCCTCGCCGTCTTCTTGGCCGAGGTCTTCCTCGCGACGGTCTTCCTCGCCGCAGGCTTCCTCGTGGATGTCTTCTTCTCGGCGGGCTGCTCAGGTTCCTCCGCCGCCGCCTGCTCCTGCCGCTGCTGAGGAACACCAGGGGGCACATCGGCTGCCGTCCCGGTGTCGGAGACAGCCTGCTCCGGGGCCACTGGCAGGCTGCCCTGCGCCGTGGTCAACCACCCCTCCTCCGCCCTCAGTTGCTCCAAGCGCGCCCGGAGGCCGGTGATCTGCGCGGTGACGTTCTCCTGCTCGCGGCGGTTGGCCGCCAGATCTTCGGCGTACTGCTCCGCGTACTTGGTCTGGATCGGGGTCTTCACGGGCACGTCAACCACGACTGCACTCCTTCTACCTGGTTGTTACTCCCGGATGCTACGCACAGCAACGCGACGGCCGTCGCCCTCCCGCACAAACTCCACCCGCACGATGGGTATCGCGGTGACGGTCGGCCCGGCAACAAGCGGCAAGACGTCTCAGCGCGTCGCGTAATACAAGGCGTTGTGAGCGGTGTCCGGCAGGTAGAGCACATCGCGGCCGTCCGAATCCCGTCGCACTGCGAGCCGGTCGGCGTTCACCCCCGGCGCGGCCGACTGCGTGGTCCAAGTCCCGTCCGCCGACTGAGTCGCCGCGAAGACCCGGTCGGTACCCGAGGTGGTCACGTAGTAGACCCGCTTGGTGTCCGTCTCGTCCCAGGTGATGCCGAGGGCGGCCGCGGTCTGTCCTCCGGCGTACACGGTCTTGCCGATCCATCCGCTGCCGCTCGGATAGGCGTAGTACACGCGGAACTGCCCGCCGCTGTCCGCCGAACGGTAGCGATAGGCGACCTTCGGGGTGGAGCCGTCGAGGGTGAGCTTGGCGCTCTGCACCGCGGGGCCGGTGTACGCGTTGTCGATGCTCCATTCCTCGCCCGCGGTGAGGTCCTGGACGACGTCGGAGGTGGCGGGTGTGACCGGGGTGGTGACGGTCATGTTCGTACTGTCCGCGAAGGCACCAGTGGACGGGTCGTAGGACAGGTACGAGAGCTGGTGGCGGTACGCGGTCGCCGGCGCCTTCGCCCACTCGTAGAGGAGGTGCACGCGGCCTGACGCGTCCACCGCGAGGTCGTCGGGGTACACGGAGCGGTACAGCGCACTCGCGAAGGTCGCCACGACGCTCCAGCGGGAGTTGGCGTTGTCCCAGCGGTACAGCTTGCCGGGGCGCTGGTCGGAGCCGGTACCGACACGGGCGGCCAGATACAGGTCGCCGTTGGGGGCGGTGGTGACGACGGGGTAGGTGATGCCCACGCCCTGGTCGGGCAGTTCGGATGCGTGGTCGGTGACGTTCCCGCCGGGGGCCTCGGTGCGGAAGTAGCGCCAGGGGTTGGCGTGCATGGAGGTGAAGACATGCAGGCGACCGCTGCCGTCGCGGGCCACCGACGGCTGGTTGTGGCCGTTGTCGTCGGGGAACTCGGCCTGCTGCCCGTCCCTGTTCAGCAGCGGCAGCCGGCTCCAGACCCCGTCCGGGTCCCGCCGTGCGATGGCGGGCCGGTGCGTCGCGGCCGTCGGGCCCGGCTCGTTGAAGGCGAAGTACGTGTACTGTCCGCGGCCCTTGTACGTGGCGACCGGCGTCCACCAGGCGGCCTGGTTCGACGTGTCCATCGCGTACGGGACCTTTTCGACCACCGGCGCGGCGGCTGCGGCGGTCTGCGGGGTGTCTGCGCCGGCGGCCGGTGTGGGCAGGAGGGGAGCGGCGAGGGCCGCGGCCGCGGCGATGATGTGGATACGTACCGTGGGGCGTCGCAAGATGAGCTCCTTCGCGGGTGCGGGCGTGGGAGGTGACGCGGAGGCGGCGGCCCGGGGGCCCGCCGACAGCGTCGTCGTGCGGGGTGGGGTACGGGGCGGGGCCCGGCGAGGCGTGCGGCGCTCGCCGGGCCCGGGCCACAGGCCAGGCGGAGCGTGCCGCGCTCGCCGGGCCGGGGCCCACGGCTCTCGGATCAGCGCTTGATGAGCGCGGCGACCTCCTCGCCGGCCCGCTTCATCGCGTCCTTCGGCTTCGACGTGCCGACGAGGACGGCCTGTACCTGCTTGGCGACGGCCTCCTCGATCTGGGAGTTCTGGGCGAACTGCCAGAACGGGCTGCCGGTCGCGGTCTTTGTGATCTTCTCGGTCCACTCCGTGGTGAAGGCGTCCTTGGCGACCTCGGGAGCGGCCAGTCCCGCGGTGGTGGACGGCGGCAGTGCGCGCGCGGCGAAGTACTCGGAGGTGGTGGCCTGGTCGGTGGTGGTGTGCAGCGCGAACTCCGTCGCCGCGTCCTGCCCCTTGCCCTGCACGATGGCGATCACACCGCCCCACAGCAGCGCCTGCGGCGTGTCCCCGGCCTTGAGCACCGGACGCTCCATCGGCTGCATGGCGCCGGCCAGCGACTTGTCCTTCGACTGGGCGGAGGTCACGCCCTTCCCGATGATCGCGTCGTCGTAGAACGCGGCCTTGCCCTGCCCGAAGAGGGCGCGGGCGTCGAAGCGGTCCACGTCCGCGGCGATCAGCTTCTCGTCGTGCAGCTTCTTGTACCAGGTGACCGCGTCGACCGAGGCGTCGTCGCCTATCGTGACCTTCCCGCCGTCGAGCAGCTTGCAGCCGAAGGTCTGCATCCACGGGAAGATGTCCTTGAGCTGCGCCACCTTGGTGGCGGCGGCGTACGGCACCACTCCCCCACCGAGCCCCTTCAGCTCGCGCAGCGCCGCCTCGAACTCCTCGACGGTGGTGGGGTGCTTCTTGATCCCGGCCTTCTCGAGGAGCTGTGAGTTGGCGATCACGCCGATCGACCCGGTGTTCCACGGCAGCCCGTACTGCTTGCCGTCGTACACGCCGCTCTTCAGCGCCACGTCCGTGTAGCCGCCCTTGCCGGCCACCGATCCGAGGTCGACCAGTTTGCCCATCTGCGCCATCGCGGCGAGCCAGGCGATGTCGAGGTGCACCGCACCCGTCGTCTCCCCGCCGCCCAGCTTGAGGGTGAGCTGGCTCAGGTACTCGTTGTACGGGTACGAGACCGCGCGGATCTTCGACTTCTGGGCCTTCTCCCATGCCGCGATGATCTTCTCGATCGACGGCTTGGCGGCCTCCTCGTTGAGCGACCAGGAGGTGAAGTCGAAGTTCTTCGACTTCGGGTCGCCGCCGTTGGACGCGGAGCCGGCGCCGGACGGCGCGCAGGCGCCGAGCACACCGGCGCCCGCTGCACCGAGCGCGCCGATACCGAACATGCGCAGCGCGCCGCGCCGGCTGATGCCAGAGGTGGTCATGATCTCTCCATGGAAGTGTGCGGGAGGGGAGGTACGTGGGGGCGGGGGCCGGACCTGCTGGTTCAGCTCTTGACCGAGCCGGCGGTCATGCCGCCGACGAGGTAGCGCTGCAGGAACATGAAGGCGACGATCACGGGGACCGACACCACGAGCGAGGCAGCCATCAGTTGCGGCCAGGCGGTCTGGAATTCGCCGATGTAGGTGGAGACGAGCCCGGGGGGCAGGGTCTGCTTCTCCTTGTCGGCCAGGGTCAGCGCGAAGATGAAGTCGTTCCAGCCGCGTACGAAGGCGAAGAGCCCGGCGGCGATCATCCCCGGCGCGGCCAGCGGCGCCACGATGGAGTGCAGCGTCCGCCACCGGGACGCGCCGTCGATGGACGCGGCCTCCAGCAGGGCGTCCGGGATGGTGTCGAAGATGCCCTTCAGCATCCAGACGCACAGCGGCATGGTGAACGTGGTGAAGGAGAGCACCAGGGCGGTGTACGTGTTGAGCATGCCGAAGCTGGAGAAGACGGTGTACAGCGTCACCAGCAGAAGCGCCTGGGGGAACATCTGGGAGGCCAGCACCAGGTGCATCAGCGACCGGCGCCCCCGGTAGCGGAACTTGGAGAACGAGTAGCCCATGTACGTGGCGACGATCACGCTCAGCACGGCGGTGATAGAGGCCACCAGGAGCGAGTTGATCATGTACTTGATCAGCTGGTCGTTCTCGGCCAGGGCCGTGAAGTTGCTCAGGGTGAGATCGGTGGGTATCAGCTTCGGCGGGAACTGAAAGGTCGACTCGGGGGTGCTCAGCGCGGTGGCGAGCAGCCAGTAGACCGGCAGCAGGCCGAAGGCACCGATGACGACGACCGCGCTCCAGGCGGCGATCCGCGAGCGCAGCAGGTCCTTGCGCATACGACGCCGGGCGCTGTGCCCGGTCCGCGTGGCGGACGGCTGCGGCCGGTCGACGGCGGACAGCGGGGTGGAGGTGGTGGAGGTCATCAGGCGTCGCCCTTCCGCTCGGTGATCCTGAGGTAGACGACGACGAGGAGGAGCAGGAGCAGCATCCACAGCCCGCCCAGCGCGGTGGCCCGGCCGATGTCGAAGCCCTTGAAGGCGGTCTGGTAGACGGCGGTCGCGAAGGTCTCGGTGGTGCCCGCGGGGCCGCCGCCGGTGAGGACGTAGATGGTGTCGAAGTGCTGGAAGTTCCAGATGAACTCCAGCAGGAGCACGATCGAGGCGACACCGCGGAGCTGCGGCCAGGTGACGGCGAAGAAGCGCCGGATCGAGCCCGCGCCGTCCATCGAGGCCGCTTCGTGCAGTTCCTTGGGGACGGTCTGCAGTCCGGCCAGGAGCATCACCATCATCCAGGGGAAGCTGGCCCAGGTCTTGGTGACGATCACGGCGAGCATCGCGGTGCCGGGCCGGCCGAGCCAGGCCACGGACTCGTCGATGATCCCGGCGTCCATGAGGACGCCGTTGAGCACGCCGTAGTTCGCGTTGAAGATCCACATCCAGAGGAAGGAGACCACCACGCCCGGGATCACCCAGGGAAAGAGGAACAGGCCGCGCAGGAAGCCGCTGCCCTTGAGTCCGGTGTTCAACGCGAGCGCGAGTGCGAGACCGATCGCGAAGGGGACGAGCGTCGCGCCGACGGTGAAGACCAGCGTCTGCTTGAGGATGGTGAGGAAGTCGCCGTCCAGCCAGTAGGTGAAGTTGTCCAGGCCGACGAACTCCCGGCCCGGAAGCCGCAGGTCCTGCTTGAAGAAGCCGGTGAACAGCGCCGACAGCAGCGGGTAGAAGATGATCGCCGCGAACAGGGCGAGGCCGGGGGCCGTCAGCAGCAGGGCGAACGCACCGTTGGAGAGCCGTCCCCCGGTCCGCTGGCGGGGCGGGGGCGCCTTCTGGGGAGGTGCGGCCGTACTCATGGGTCTGTCCTCTCAAGTGGTGGTGGGAGCGCCGGAGCCCTGCGTGGACGTCGTCCCTGCCGCAATGAACACACGTTGCAGCATGCGGGATCGTTCTCCATATCGTGCGATGGCGTCAACCCTTTTCGTTGGTGAATCACCGATTCTGTGCAGGACCGGCGAAGACGCCCCACCTGCCCCGAACTTGCACTTTGGCTCCCGAAGGCCAGGTCAGTGGCCACCACCGGAACTTACAGCGAATCCCACGGGTTGAACAGTGGTTGCACAATATGGATGTGATGTACGTTCGAGGCCGCTCCGCTGCGGCGGGGAGTATCCGAGCTTCACACCAAGGAGGCCGCACCGTGCGGGAAGAAGAGGTCCATTACGACATCGCCGTGATCGGCGGCGGATTGGCGGGGACCTGTGCTGCCATCGCTGCGGCCCGGCTCGGCCGACGCGTCGCCCTGGTCAACAACCGGCCGGTCCTGGGCGGCAACGCCAGCAGCGAGATCCGCGTCTGGGTCTGCGGCGCCACCGCACACGGTGTGCACCGCTGGGCCCGCGAGACCGGGATCATGGGCGAGCTGTACACCGAGAACCAGTACCGCAACCCCGAGGGCAATCCCTACTACTGGGACCAGGTCGTCCTCGACGCGGTCCGCGCCGAACCGAACATCGACCTCTACCTCAACACCGACGTACGCGAGGTCGACGCCGGCGGTCCCGCCGACAGCCGCGAGGTGCGCTCCTGCACCGGCTGGATGATGGGCTCGGAGCGCCGCATCACCTTCCACGCAAGCCAGTTCCTCGACTGCACCGGAGACGGCCTGGTCGGCCACCTCGCCGGCGCCCGCTACCGCATCGGCCGTGAGGCGCAGGCCGAGTTCGACGAGCCCTGGGCACCGTCCGAGGCGGACCAGGCGCTGCTCGGCTCGACGATCCTCTTCCACACCAGGGACACGGGCCGGCCGGTGAAGTTCGTGCCGCCCGCCTACGCCAAGGACCTGACGACCACACCCATCCTGCGCAACCGCATCCTGCGCACCGGGGACAACGGCTGCGACTACTGGTGGATCGAGTGGGGCGGCGAACTCGACACCGTCCACGACAACGAACGCATCCGCGACGAGCTCCAGTCCGTGATCATGGGGATCTGGGACCACATCAAGAACTCCGGGCAGTTCCCGGACGCGGCGAACCTCACCCTGGAGTGGGTAGGCAGTCTTCCCGGCAAGCGCGAGTACCGCCGCTTCCTCGGCGACCACGTCCTCACCCAGCAGGACATCCTCCAGCAGCGCCCGTTCGAGGACCGGATCGCCTTCGGCGGCTGGTCCGTCGACCTCCACCCCGTCCAGGGCATGTACGCCGAGGAGCCCGGCGCGCGCCAGCGGTACGCGGACGGCATCTTCCACATCCCCCTGCGCTCCCTCTACTCGGCGAACGTCACGAACCTGCACTTCGCCGGACGCAACATCTCCGCCACGCACATCGCCTTCGGGGCCACCCGCGTCATGGCCACCTGCGCGACGCTCGGCGAGGCCGCGGGTACCGCCGCGGCCCTGTGCGTCGCCGAGAACCTCACCCCGCGGGAACTCGCGACCAAGCGGCCGGAGCTGGTGCACCGCACCCTGCTCCGCCAGGACGCCTCGGTGATCGGCCTCGCCGACGAGGACCCCGGCAACCTGGCACGGACGGCCCGCGTCACCGCCTCCTCCTGTCTGACCCGGCTGGCCGCGGAGCCCGCGCAGGACGCACCCGGCACCCCGTACCCCCTGAGCCGCGACCTCGCGCTCCTGCTGCCGGTCGACCCGGCACTCGACACGGTCGACCTGCTCGTACACGGCGCGGACGACGGATCCCGCGAGCTCACCGTGGAGCTGTGGAGCACGGGCCGGCCGGAGAACGGAGTCCCCGCCGACCAGCTCCTGACGACCACCGTCACCGTCCCGCCCGGCGGCCCCCACTGGGTCACGGCCCGCCTCGACCACCACCCCGGGACACCCGGGAACGCGATCCTCATCGTGCGTGCCTGCGCCGACACGGCCCTGGTCCTTCTCCCCGAACGCACCGACGGTGTCCTCGCCCTGCGCAGGAAGGCCGAGGGGGACGCGGGCGTCGACCACGACATCCCGGAGGAGGACGGCCAGCTGGTCCTGGAATGGCAGGCCCGCGGCCTGCGCCGGCAGACCTTCGCCTTCCGGGCGGGCCCCGACACCAGCGCGTTCCGGCCCGAACGGGCCGTGGGCGGGTACCAGCGCCCCTACGGCGGCCCGAACATGTGGTCCTCCGCTCGGGAGGACGACGCCCGGTGGCTCCGTCTCGACTGGCAGGACGACCAGGAGCTCACCGAGATCCGCCTGGTGTTCGACGACGACGTCGACGAGTACCTCAACAACCTGCACCGCCACCGCACCCCGTACGAGGTCATGCCGGAGCTCGTACGCGACTACCGCGTCCAGACGCGCGACGCCGCCGGCGACTGGCACACGCTCCTGACGGTGACGGACAACCGGCGCCGGCACCGCGTACACGCGCTGGAGGCCCCTGACGGCGGTCCCGTACGCACCGGCGCACTGCGGCTCGTGGTCGACGCCACGCACGGGGCGCGGCACGCGCACGTGTTCGCCTTCAAGGCGTACGGCGCGTAGCCGCACGGCGAAGGGGGCCGGGGAAGGCGATCGGCCTTCCCCGGCCCCCTTCGCATGCGCGTCAGAGCGCGCCGAGTGCCTGGCTGATGGCGTCGGCGGCCTCGATGACCTCGCGTACGAGGGCGGGTCGCTGCCCCTCGGTACCGGAGCCGTCCCCGAGCACCGAGGTCGGGCCCCAGAGCGAGATGGCCGCGACGATCTCCCCCGAAGCGTCACGGACCGGCGCGGCAAGGGAGGCGCGGCCCAGGGCACGCTCCTCGGCCTCGACGGCGTAACCGGTGCGCCGGACGGTCTCGATCTCGGCATCGAGGAGGTCATGACTGGTGGTCGTGTACTCGGTGTGCGCGTCGAGCGGGTCCCCCAGCAGCTTGCGGCGCTCCTTGGGGGCGAGACCACTGAGGAGGCACTTGCCGATGCTCGTGGCGTGCAGCGGGGCGGTGTGCCCGGCCTGCGTATAGGACTTGGGGGCGCGCGTGCCCTCGAAATTGCAGAGGAACATCAGCTCGCCGCCGCGTCGTACGGCCACGTTGGCCCCCAGGCCAGTGCGGGTGGCGAGGCCCTGGAGCACCATGCGCGCGGCCCGGTGCACGGGGTGGCGGTTGGTGGCGGTGGCGGCCAGCGGGAGAAGGCCCAGGCTGAGTCGGTAGAGGTTGCTGACCGGATCGCGCTCGACCATGTCGAGGCGTTCCAGCGTGGACAGCAGGCGGGAGGTGGTCGAGGAGCCCAGCCCCGTGAGCTCGGCGACGTCGGAGACACGGAGTTCGGGCCGGCCGCAGTCGAGTGCGCGCAGCACCGAGACCGCTCGTTCGACGCTCTGGTTCGTCCCGGCATCAGTCGCCCGCGTAGCCATGACCCTCCTTGTTCTGCAAATGCCTTGCACATTCTGCATCAGCATATCGCGCGCAGCGACGCCTGTACCTGGAATCAGCGACCGGGGTGGCCCGGCGGTCCGCTCGTACGGCACGCGGTCAAGCGCTGGGCCCAGGCGCCCCGGGGTCCGCCGCCGACAGGAACTGCCGCTGGGCCTCTTCCAGGGCCGCCGTCTCGGCCGGCTCGCCCGGGTGGTCGAAGTGCCCCGCCCGCAGAACCAGGAGTTCGCGCGGCCCTGCCAGTGCGTTGTGCACCGCGAACTGCCCGGGTGGGGGCACATGGGGATCGAACATGGCCGCGCTCACGTGTACGGGGATCTCGATGTGCCGGGCCGCCGTCGCAGCGTCGAAGTACGCGAGGACATCCAGCACCGAGGGATCCTCGGCGAACCGCGTACGGACCGACTCACCGCTGCCCGTGCACGGAAGTGTCACCCGGAGCGGATGGTTGCCGAAGGTGGGTACCGTCAGGCCGGCGGCCCGGAAACGGTCGTCCCAGGGAAGCGCCAGCGCTCCGATGCCGCCGCCGAAACTCGTGCCCAGGTACGTCATCCGTCCGGCCGCCTCCGGCACCAGCTGCCGCAGTGCGGTGGCCGCGCACCAGACGTCCGCCACGCACCCCCCGATGAGGTACGACTCCCGGGCGCCGATGCCGTGCAGAACGTGCCCCGCCGAGTGGGAGGGCACTCCGGGCAGCAGGCTCCGCGTTCCGAGCCCGCGCAGGCAGGGCCAGATGGTCGCGGTCTCCGGCGGGGACTGCCAGGAGTCCGGGGCCGCCCGGCCTCCGTATCCGTGTGTCGAGACACAGCCCTGGGTGACCCGGCCGTCGGCGGGGACGGTCAGCCACCCACCGATACGGACGCCGTCGGTGGACGTGTACGAGACGTCGGCGACCCGCACGCCGTCCACCGTGACCCAGGGGCCCTCGATCCGGGGTGCCGTGTCGACGCGCAGCGCACTCGCGTATCGCTCCCGCCAGAAGTCGGCGAAGTCGTCCGGCCCCGGCGGTGCCTTCACCGCGAGGAGGCGCGGCAGGTCGTAGCCGTGGGTGGGATCGAAGGGGAAATCGTGGGGCAGCGGGCCGAGTTCGTCGGAATCCGTCGCGAGTGGATGGGTGGACACGTTCTCTCCTTGTTCGGTGTGCGAAGTGACCAGTACGTCTTCCAGAGCGGGTTCTCGGCGCGACGCACCCCGCTGTGTCGACGCCGAGCACCTGCTACGGACCGGACCCGTCGGCTCGACGCTCACGTTCCGCTGGGCGAGGTGGTCACGGGCAGCTGTTTCGATGAGAAAGGCGGTGGCCGGTCCGGGGCGGCGATGCGGAGAAGACCGGGACGACAACGGTCACTCGTTCGATCTCCTGGTTCGGGCGGGACGGGCGCGCCCGTCGGCCGCCGTGCGCGTCGCGGCTCCGTCGCCGGTCATCAGCACGAGGACTCAGCGATTCAGCGGTGCCCGTCGGCGGAGTTCCCCGGGCGATCATCGTCGCCCGCGTGACCATACGGTGATCGGCCCACGCCTTGCAACAGGCTGTGGCCGGGTGCTCAGGGCGAGACGTACGCGGGCCGCACACAGGCATCGAGCGACAAGCCCTGGCGGCTGGTCCCGCTGTCTGTGGAGTCGTTCGAATGACCTGTAGCGTGCGGTGACGTGCCGTTTCCCGATGAGCGTGGTCAGGTTGCCGTGGTGGAGTACCGCCCGCAGTGGCCGATGGAGTTCGAGCGGCTTGCGGGGGTGCTGCGAAATGCGCTGGGTGGCCACCTCGTGCTTGGGGTCGACCACGTGGGATCCACTTCGGTACCAGGGTTGCCGGCCAAGGACTGCATTGATGTGCAGGTCCGGATGACGTCGATCGACGAGGCCAGGGATGTACCGCTGCTCGGGGTGATCGGCTTCCGGTGCCGCCCGGAGCCGTGGAATCGCGTCGAGGTCTCCAGCGGCCGGCGGTGTCGCAAACTCGTCTTCGCGCCGCCGGCCGGCGCCAGGTCGTGCAACGTCCACTTGCGGGAGGGAGCCGGACCCAATGCCCGGTTCGCCCTGCTCTTCCGGGACTACCTGCGTGCGAACGAGGACGCCCGTCGGGCATGGGGCGCGTTCAAGCAGCGGCTGGCACTGAGCGTGCCGGACCTGTCGGACTACGGGCAGATCAAGGCCCCCGCTACGGAGGTGTTGATGGCGGCGGCCGAACAGTGGGCCGCCGCCACCGGCTGGAGCGGTCCCGCGGCGGCTTGACCGAGTGCGCCGACGAGCGCACGCGGGCCGGTTGGCCCACGGGCTGCGATAACTGTCCGGCGGCGGCACAGGCTTCCAGCGCGTCCGGACCGCCGCTCCGTCACGGGGACGTCGTCACCGCGCCCGGGGCGAACTTCCTTCGCCAGGCGAGCGCGACGTAGACCAGGCCGATCAGCACCGGTACTTCGATGAGCGGGCCGACGACCCCGGACAGGGCCTGGCCGGAGGTGACGCCGAAGGTGGCGATGGCAACGGCGATGGCCAGCTCGAAGTTGTTGCCCGCCGCGGTGAAGGCCAGGGTCGCGGTGCGGTCGTAGGCCAGGCCCAGGCCCTTGCCGAGGAGAAAGGTGCCGAAGAACATGACCGCGAAGTAGACCAGCAGCGGCAGCGCGATCCGGGCGACGTCCAGCGGCTGCGACGTGATGGTCTTCCCCTGGAGGGCGAACAGGACGACGATCGTGAACAGCAGCCCGTACAGCGCCCACGGGCCGATCTTCGGCAGGAACTCCGCCTCGTAGTCGCCACGGCCGAGCTTCCGCTCGCCGATGCGACGGGTGAGGAAGCCGGCCAGCAGGGGGATGCCGAGGAAGATGACGACGTTCAGCGCGATGTGCCAGACCGAGACGTCCAGGCCCTGGCCGTCGCCGAGGTTCATCCAGCGGGGCAGCAGGTCGAGGTAGAACCAGCCCAGCAGGCCGAACGCGAGCACCTGGAACACCGAATTCAGTGCGACCAGGAGGGCGGCGGCCTCGCGGTCGCCGCACGCGAGGTCGTTCCAGATGATGACCATGGCGATGCAGCGGGCCAGGCCGACGATGATCAGGCCCGTGCGGTATTCGGGCAGGTCCGGCAGGAAGATCCACGCCAGGGCGAACATCACCGCAGGGCCGACGATCCAGTTGATGACCAGCGAGGAGACCATCAGCCTCTTGTCGCCGGTCACGCGGTCGAGCCGGTCGTAACGGACCTTCGCGAGCACCGGGTACATCATGACCAGCAGGCCGAGCGCGATCGGCAGGGAGATCCCTCCGACCTCGATCTTCGCGAGCGCGTCATTCATCCCGGGGATCAGCCGTCCGAGGCCCAGCCCGACGGCCATGGCGAGCAGGATCCACACCGCCAGGTAGCGGTCGAGGGCGGACAGCTTCCTGACGATCGAGTCGTCCCCGGCCGCCGTGATGGTGGGTTCGGTGGAGGTCACGAGCAGGCCCTCTTGTTCTCGGCAGCGGTGCGGGCGGCCTCGGCCAGGGCGGCGAACTGCTCGGACAGGCCGGCCAGGACCTCGGGCCTCAGCTTGTAGTAGGTGAAACGGCCACACGGCTCGGTCTCCACGATTCCCGCCTCGCGCAGCACCTTCATGTGGTTGGACAGATTGGTCTGCTTGGCTCCGGTCTCCTCGACCAGGTGCGTCGTGCAGAGTGTCTCGCGCGCCAGCAGGGTCACGATCTTCAGGCGGAGCGGATCGCCCAGCACCCGGATCACATCAGGATCGACTGAAGTCAGCATGCACTGATACTCTCACATCACCACGCGCTGATATCAGCGGGGGCTGAAGTCATTGGCGGCCGAGTTCCGCCGTGCGACGAGAGAGAACGATCGCCATGCCCGACAAGCCGTCCGTCCTGTTCGTCTGCGTCCACAACGCAGGCCGCTCCCAGATGGCCGCAGCCTGGCTCACCCACCTGGCCGGAGACCGCGTCGAGGTCCGCTCCGCCGGCTCCGACCCCGGCGACCGGGTCAACCCGGCCGCCGTCGCCGCGATGGCCGAGGCCGGCATCGACATCTCCAGGGAGACGCCGAAGTTCCTCACAGTCGACGCGGTCCGCGAGTCGGACGTGTGCATCACCATGGGCTGCGGCGACACCTGCCCCGTCCTCCCCGGCAAGCGCTATCTCGACTGGAAGCTGGCGGACCCGGCCGGACAGGACGTGGATGCCGTGCGACCGATCCGCGACGAGATCAAGGCCCTGGTGGAGGGGCTGATCGCCGAGATCGCCCCGGCCGAGCCGGAGACGACGGCGTAAGGACACGACTTCCCGGCCTCCCCGGGGGCGTCGACGGCCCCGTCGGCACCGCAGGTACGGCTGCTTTGCCTGGCGGAGTGACATGAATCCGCGGCAAACCCGCAGCTGAGCGGTTTGCGCAGGTCAAGGCGGGTGGCGTAACCATGCCGTTACATTCGGCAGGGCATTCGCCGGATAGCCTGGGCCCGAAAGGCGGTGGCAGATCACCTCATGTGGGACGAAAGGACCCCGCGTCCGGACGGAATGCCGAGGCGCCGCGCCGAAAGGGCGCGACTGGTCGCGGACACGCTACGGCGGCAGATCACCTGCGGTGTCTACGGGGACGGCATGCTGCCGGATGAAGGCACCCTCGGCCGTAGGCTCGGGGCCACACGCAACGCTGTCAGGGAGGCACTCGGGCTGCTGCGCGACGAAGGCATGATCGTGCGCAGGCGCGGTATCGGCACGCAGATCGTGACACCGAAGTTCGGGCACGGCCTGGAGCGGCTCACCGGGCTCGCGGAGACCTTCACCGGCTACGGCGTCGTGACGAACGAGGTCCGTGTGGCCCGCGTCGTCCCGCACGCCCCCAAGGCGGTCACCGAGCGGCTCCAGCTCACCGACGACTGCGAGGCCGTATACCTGGAGCGGCTGCGCAGCCTGGACGGCATTCCGCTCTCCTTGGACTCGACCTGGCTCGCCCCGGACATCGGGCGGCCCCTCCTGGACCGCGACCTGGCCCACCAGGACGTCTTCGCCCTCATCGAGGAAGCCACCGGACTGCGGCTCGGCACCGCCGAAGTCACCGTCCACGCAGTCACCGCCGAACCGGACTCCGCACAACTCCTGGGAATCCCCGCCGGAGCGGCCCTGTTCGCCATCGACCGTCTCACCTCTCTGCCCAGTGGACGCCCTGTGGACATGGAGTCCCTGAGGGTGCGCGGTGACCGGTTCACGCTCAACGCGCTCCTGCACCGAGGCCCCGCAGCACCTCACGCCTGACCGTGCAGCGTTCCCAGGCCCCCGGCGCGCCAGGCCCCATGCCCGCCCCACACCTCGTCCTGAACCGCCCGAGGAGGGCCCCTCCATGCCCCCAGCCCCCGACACCCTCACTCTGGTCCTGTTGGCGCTGTTCGGCCTCGCCGGCGGCATCGGAATCACCGCGATCGGCCCCGGAGGGGTCCTGCCGACCATCGGGATGTTCCTGCTGACCGGGCTCACCCCCGCCGGCGTCGCCGGCACCGCGATCGCCACCCACGTGGCGACCGGCGCCCTCGGCACCGCTGCCTATGCCCGCTCGGGACACCTCAAGGACCCCGTCACGCGGCGCACCGCGCTGGCCCTCGCCGGGAGTGCACTCGTCGGGACGCCCGCCGGAGTATGGCTCAACACCCTCCTTCCCGAAGAGAAGTTCGGGCTCCTTCTTGCCTGCGCCGTCGGGGTGACGGGGCTGCTGGTATGGCTTCGTGAGCGCCATACGGATTCTCCGGAGTCCGCCGTCACGCCGGTCCCCATACCGTTCTCACTCACCGTCACGGTGGGGGGCGCAGTGGCCGTCGCGGCAGGGCTCTTCGGCCTGGGCGGGCCGATGCTCAGCGTCCCCCTCCTCGTCATCTGCGGCCTGCCGGTACTTTCTGCGCTGGCCGCAGCGCAGGCACAGTCCATCGTGATCGCGAGCGTAGGTACCGCCGGCTATCTGCTGCACGGCTCCATCGACTGGACACTTGTCGCCGTGGTCGGCATGCCGGAACTGGTGGGCGTGCTCGTCGGCTGGCTCATCGCCCGCAAGATACCGGCCCGCCGCCTCAAGTACGTCCTCGCCGCCACACTCCTCGTCCTCGCCCCCTACCTCGCGCTCCACTCCTGACCGAACCGCCCTGCGGCCCACGTGTTCTGACGTGCATTCGCATCCGGTCCGGACAGAACGGCCCACCGCTGACGTTCCGCCACCATCCTTCAGTGCATGGCGAAGACGAGGCGGCCGGGCACCTTGCCTTCCAGCACCTCCTCGATCGAGGCGTTGATGTCGGCCAGGTCCCGGGTCTCGCGCACCACACGGGTGCGGCCCAGGCTGTGCAGCCGGAAGACCTCGGCCAGGTCCTGCCGGGTACCCACGATCGATCCGACGATCTTCGTGCCGTTGAGCACCGTGTCGAAGACCGGGATCTTCAGCTCGCCCTCCGCGGGCAGGGCCACGAGCACCAGCGTGCCGCCGCGCCGCAGCGAGGCGTACGCGGCCTCGAACGACGCGTTGCTCACCGCCAGGGAGACGGCCGCGTCGGCGCCTCCGAGCCGCTGCGTCTCCTCCGCCACGTTCTGGACGCGCGCGTCCAGAACGTGGTCGGCGCCCAGTTCCCCGGCCAAGGCCAGCTTCTCGTCGGTGACGTCGACCGCGATGGTCTCGGCACCGAAGATCCGGGCGTACTGCAGGGCCAGATGCCCCAGACCGCCGATGCCGGAGACGAGCACCCGGGTGCCGGGGCGCGCCCCGGAGAGCTTGACGGCCTTGTACGTCGTGACGCCCGCACAGGTCAGCGGCGCCGCGTCCAGCGGGTCGATGCCGTCGGGCACGGGCACCACGTACGTCCCGTGGGCGAGGGCGTACTCGGCATGGCTGCCGTCGACCGAGTAGCCGCTGTTCCGCTGCTGGAGGCAGAGCGTCTCCCAGCCGGACAGACAGTGGTCGCAGTGCCCGCACGCCTCGCCGAGCCACGGAATGGCGACCCGGTCTCCCACGGCCAGGTGGGTGACCTGGTCACCGGCCGCCTCCACGATGCCGATGCCCTCGTGGCCCGGAACGAAGGGCGGCGACGGTTTGACCGGCCAGTCGCCATGGGCCGCGTGGATGTCCGTATGGCACAGCCCGGAGGCCTCCATCCGGATGAGGACCTGATGGCCGGCGGGTGAGGGGACCGGCCGGTCCTCGATGGCCACCGGTTCGGTGAAGCTACGGACAACAGCGGCTCTCATGGGTGTTCTCCTCCGCGTCGATGCGTATGTCTGTCCGGTCCGGCGACGCGTACGCCCTGGGCACATACGTCATGAACCAGGCTATTACGGATGACCTGCTCACACGCGGCGCCGATCCGCGCCCACGGCCGCTCAGGATGTGCACCACTGGTCCGCCGCTCCGCCCCCACGCCCTCGATCGCGCCACCCGCCCCGGGAACCCCGTCCGTCGCAGGGGCGTTGACAGGGGTTGCGGGGAGGTCGAGGGGAGTTGGGCTGTGGCGCAAAGACACTCACGGGGTCCTTGGCGGCTGCTGCTGGTCGAGGACGACCGGGAGCTGGTCGGCATGCTCGCCACCACCCTGCGGGACGAGGGGTATGCGGTCGACGTCGCGACGGACGGCCAGCGGGGCCTGCACCTCGGACTTTCCCGCCAGTACGACGTGCTCGTCCTCGACCGGCGACTGCCCGCTCTCGACGGTCTCGACCTCATGAGCCGATTACGGTCCCGAGCCGTCCGGACGCCGGTGCTGCTGCTGACCGCGATGGGGACCGTGCACGACCGTATCGACGGACTGGACGCCGGGGCCGACGACTACCTCGTCAAACCCTTCGACCTGGACGAACTGAGCGCGCGCCTGCGGGCCCTGTGCCGACGCGCGCTGGAGGCCAACGATGTCCTCAGGATCGGCTCGGCCCAGCTGTATGTCGGCCGCCGGGAGGTCGAGCTCGCGAACGGTGAGCAAGTCTCCCTCGCCGCGCGCGAGTTCGCTCTGCTGTGGGCGCTGGCCTCGCGGCCGGACGCCGTGCACTCGCGTGCGGAGCTGCGCAGACTGGTGTTCCAGGAGGCGCCCGCGTCATCCATTGTCGACACGTACGTCTACTACCTGCGCCGCAAGCTCGGCCGGCAGGTCGTGCGCACGGTCCGCGGTCTCGGCTACCGGCTGGGGGTGCTGTGAGCCGTCCGGTTCCGGCCGAGTGGGCGGCGGTGCGGCGGGCGCGCCTGCGGATCGCCGTGATCACCGGAGCGATCATCACCCTGTTGATCACAGCGGTCGGTGGTGTCGCGCACGTGGTGATGGTGGACGCGCAGAACGAGCAGGTGTGGCGTGAGCTGCGCTACGGCGCGAGTTCCGGGGATCTGACCCGGCCTCCGGTGTGCACCTGGCTGTACGTCCCCGGCGTCGCCCCGCTGCCCAACGCCCCGCGCGGATTCCCGCTGCGCGCCGATGTGGCACAGGTGCGCAGGACCCATGAGGCTGTGGAGCGCACCGTGGAGCGTGATCGCACGGTCTACCTGGTACGCACCCAGGTCAGGGCCGGCGGGGACGTGGTGCAGGCGGTGTTCGACATGCGCTTCCAACTGGCCGACCGCAGCCATCTGTGGTTCGCGCTCGGGGTGGCCGAGGTGGTGGGGCTGCTCGCCGCCGCCGTCACCGGGGCACTCCTCGGGCACAAGGCCGTGGCCCCCCTGGCCGAGGCGCTCACCCGCCAGCACCGGTTCGTCACGGACGCCAGTCACGAGCTGCGCACGCCGATCACGCAGGTGCACACGCGGGCGCAGGTGCTGGCCCGCCAGGCGGCCGTTCAGGAGTTGCCGGACCCGCACCGCGACGGTCTCGCCCGGCTCGTCTCCTCGACCGGCCGGCTCGGCGAGGTCCTCGACGATCTGCTGTTGTCGGCGAGCATCGCGGCCGGTCCGTCCCTGCCGTCGGAACAACTGCCGGTCGATCTGGCCGAGCTGGCCCGGTCGGTGGTGGCCGAGGAGTCGGAGCGGGTGCGGGCGCGTCGACTCACCGTCGTCGTGGACGGCCCGTCGCACCCCCTCCTCGTCGGCGGCATCCGGACCGCGCTGCGTCGCGCCGTGGGTGAGCTGCTGTCCAACGCGATCCGCCACACCCCGGCCGGCGGGCGGATCGACATGACCCTTTCGCGCACGGGCGGCCTGGTCGTGCTGGCCGTCGCCGACACCGGGCCGGGGTTCGACCCGGCGGCGGTGGAGCAGCTGTTCCAGAGGTTCCACCGCGGCAGCGGCGACGGCGGGCGGTACGGGCTGGGACTCGCGCTGCTGCGGGAGGTCGTCACGCGCCACGGAGGCACGGTCGCCGCCGCCGGCAGTCCGGGGCACGGCGCGCGGTTCATCATCCGACTGCCGGAGTACGTCCCCCCGCCCCGTGCCCGGGGCCGGGCCCGCCCGGTCATGGCCGCTCGTAGGCGGCGACCAGGCGTGCTGCGGCGCGGACGTCCGCGTCCAGCGAGCGGTCGGGCTCGACCGGGGGGATCGCCTCGGTGAGGGCGTCGAGGAGGTCCGCGCACCGGGGCGCGGTGGGGCGCCGCCCGCCGACGTGGACCGCCTGGCGCAGTCCGACCGCGAGCGAACCGGTCAGCAGGCCGAGCAGTTCCGCCATGTCGTAGGAGCGCAGGGCGGCCTGGGTGCCGAACGGTACGACGTCCTGGTTGTGCAGGTTCGTCGGCAGGCTCTGCATGCCCGCCGGCGTCGCGTTGCGGCGGATCTCGGCGACGAACGCGGTGGCGGCCAGCTGCACGCCCTGGAGTCCGTGCTGCAGCCCCGGGGCGGTGGCGAGCATCGGGGGCAGTCCGCCGTTGCGTGCCGGGTCCGTCAGCAAGTCGAGCTGGCGTTCGGCGAGGTTGCCGAGCTGGGCGATGACGGACGCGAGCAGGTCGGCGGCGAACGCGGCGGGCTGCCCGAAGAAGTTCCCGCCGTGCACCACCCTGCCCTTCTCCTCGTCGTCCGGGAAGAACAGCGGGTTGTCGCTGACGCCACCGAGGTCGGCGGCGACCACCGCGTCGACGTAGCGCAGCGCGTCCTCGGCGGCCCCGAGGAGCTGTGGGCTGCACCGGATGCTGTACGGCTCCTGGAGCGGGCGGGTTCCCGACGGAGCGGTGCCGGTGAGGGCCCTCCGCATGCGCGCGCCGGTGTCGGCCGCCCCGGCGTGCCCGTAGGCCCGCAGCAGGTCGCGGTCCAGGAAGCCGGGGTCGCAGCCCAGGATGTCGGCGAGGAGGCAGGTGAGGGCCGTGAGCGAGCGGTGCGCGTCGCGGACGCTGTCGCGGGCCAGCGCCAGGGCCGCGGTGGTGACCGAGGTTCCGTTGACGAGGGCGAGCGCGTCCCGGCCGTCCAGGGCGAGCGGGAGCAGCCCCGCCGCGGCCAGGGCCTCGTCGGCGGCCATGCGCCGGCTGTCCAGATAGGCGTGTCCCCGGCCGCGCAGCGCCTGTGTCGCGTAGGCCAGCGGGATGAGGTCGCCGCTCGCGCCGACGGAGCCGTAGCGGGGCACGGCGGGCGAGAACGTCGTGGCGAACATCGCGGCGAGCCGGTCGACCACCTCGGCGGACACGCCGGAGTGCCCCTGGGCGAGGGACCAGATCCGCAGCAGGAGGGAGGCGCGGCAGATCTCGTGCGGCAGATCGGGTCCCTGGCCGGCGCCGAGGTGGGCCAGGGTGTTGTCGCACTGGTCCGCCTCGTCGGGCCGTCCGGCGTATCCGACGAGTGCACCGAATCCGGTGGTGGCTCCGTAGATCGGGCGGGCCGTGCCGCCGTCGTGCCGCAGGCCGTCGAAGAGCCGGCGGCCTCGGTCCAGGCGGGCCCGGGCCGCTTCATCGACGGTGACGGTGAGCGGCGTCGCCGCGCGGCGCAGGGCGGCGGAGTCCGGCGGGGCGCTGAGGACGAGGGGGTCCGTGGTGGTGGGCACGTAGGGGAACGTAGGCGGCGAATCTCAGAGCGCTCTGAAATCCGGTGGCTAGCTTCCGGGGCATGACCCATGACTACCTGATCATCGGTGCGGGCCCGGCCGGACTGCAGCTCGCCGCCCTGCTGGAGCGGGACGGCGCGGATTACGTGGTTCTGGAGCGCGGCAGTGGCCCGGGCACGTTCTTCACCCGGTTCCCGCGGCACCGCTATCTGATCTCGAACAACAAGGTGCACACGGGGTACGACGATCCGGAGCTGCGGCTGCGAATGGACTGGAACTCGCTGCTGAGCGACGATCCGGAGCTGTTGTTCACCCGGTACAGCCCGCGGTACTTCCCGCCGGCCGACGACCTGGTGCGCTATCTGTCGGACTTCGCCTCCCGGACGGGGGTGCGTGTGCGGTACGACACCCATGTCGAGAAGGTCTCCCGTGACGCGGAGGGCTTCGCCGTCACCGACCGCACCGGCAGGACGTGGCGGGCGCGGCGCCTGGTGGTCGCCACCGGCATGCCCGTGCCGAACCTGCCGTCGATCCCGGGCATCGAGCTGGCCGAACGCTACGACACGATCGACACCGACCCGGGGTCGTACACGGATCAGCGTGTGCTCATCATCGGACGCGGGAACTCCGCCTTCGAGACGGCCGAGAACCTGATGGAGACCGCTGCGGTCATCCACGTCGTCGGGTCGGGATCGCTGAAGATGGCCTGGCGGACGCACTACGTGGGACATCTGCGCGCGGTCTACAACAACTTCCTGGACAGCTACCAGCTGAAGTCGCAGAACGCCCTTCTGGACGGCCGGGTCCTCTCGATCAGGCGGGAGGCGGACGGTTTTCACGTTCCGGTCGCCTTCGAGCGGGTCGAGGAGACGGTCAAGGAGCTGCGTTACGACCGGGTGATCGTCGCGACCGGATTCCGCTTCGACGCATCGGTCTTCGACGAGACCTGCACACCCGAGCGGATCGTCCATGACCGGTTCCCGGCACTGACGCCGATCGGTGAGTCGGTGAACGTGCCGGGTCTGTACTTCGCGGGGACGCTGATGCAGGGCCGCGACTTCGGCAGGGCCACGACGGGCTTCATCCACGGCTTCCGTTACGCCGTGCGCGCGCTGCACCGCGGGCTGCGGCAACGCCACGACGGCGTGCCCTGGCCGACGACGGATCTCGGTGGCACCACGGCACGGGCCGTTGACGCGGTGATCAGCCGCGTCAACCGGTCCTCCGCCCTGTGGCAGCAGTTCGCGGTTCTCGGGGACCTGCTGCTCCTCGCCCCGGACGGCACGCTGCGCTACGCCGAGGAGGTGCCGGTCGCCCATGTGCCGGATGCCGTGCGCGCGGGGGACTTCGGTGAGGTGACCGCGTACGCGGTGATCACCCTGGAGTACGGGGAGGACCACGACCGGGTGGACCCCTTCGACGTGTCCGCGGGCCGGAAGTCGCAGCAGGACGTGTCGGGGCTGGACGGCCGGTATCTGCATCCGGTCGTCCGCTGGTACCGGGCGGGCGAGTTCGTGGCCGACCACCACCTCACCGAGAACCTGGAGAACGAGTGGGACAGCGAGGAGATCCACCGCGCTCCGCTGGCTGCCTTCATCGGCGCGCAGCGCGGTACGGCCGTCCCGGTGGCGCCGTGACGCTTCGCGCCTTCCACGACTCCGCCCGGAAGATCCTCGATCCGGTGGTCTACGACTACGTGGCGGGGGGCGCGGGCGAGGAACGCGCGCTCACCGACAACGAGCAGGCGTTCGACCGGTACGCGCTGCTGCCGAGGGTGCTGAGCGGTGACGGGGCACGGGACACCGCCGTCGATCTGCCGGGTGCCCGGCGCGCCGCTCCGGTGATCGTCGCGCCGACCGCCTTCCACCGGCTGGTGCACCGGGACGGCGAGCGGGCCACGGCCCGTGCCGCCGCGGCCGAGGGCGCCGTGCTGGTGACGGGGGTGGCCGCGACGACCCCGGTCCACGACGTCGTCGAGGCGGCACGCGAGGCGGACCCGGAGGCCGCCGTGTGGTTCCAGTTGTATCCGCACCCCCGCCGGGAGGTCACCGGGGCGCTCGTCCACCGCGCCGAGGATGCGGGCTGCGCCGCGCTGGTGGTCACCGTCGACTCGCCGGTGTTCGGCCGCCGCACGAGGGATTTGCGCAACGGGTTCTCCGACCTGCCGGCCGGGTACGCCGCGGAGAACATGCGCGGCCTGCCCGGTTCCGGGCCGGACGCGCTCACCGACATTCCCATGTCGGCGTCGGTGCGCTGGTCCGACTTCGCCGCGGTCGTGCACGGCACCCCGCTTCCCGTACTGATCAAGGGTGTTCTGCATCCGGACGACGCACGCCTGGCCGTGGAGCACGGTGCGGCGGGCGTGATCGTGTCCAATCACGGGGGCCGGCAGTGCGACGTCGTCCCGGCGGCCGTGGACTGCCTTCCCGCGGTCTGCGGGGCCGTCGCGGGCCGGGTGCCGGTCCTGCTCGACGGCGGGGTCCGCCGGGGCGGCGATGTCGCGGTGGCGCTCGCGCTGGGCGCGAGCGCCGTCGGCGTCGGGCGCCCCGTGGTGTGGGGCCTGGCCGTCGACGGGGAAGCGGGGGTGCGGCGGGTGCTCGGTTCCCTGCGCGACGAGTACGACCACACGCTCGCCCTGTGCGGTGGGCGCCGGAACTCCGATCTCACCGTCGGCATGGTCGTACGCAGGGGTGGGACATGGTGAGTGCGCGGTCGCGGACGGACGCGTGGTGGTTGCCCCGTGCCGTGGTGGCGCTGCGCGTGCGCATCTTCGAGAAGGTCAACGGCGACCGGGCGGTGACCCTGCCCAACGCCGCGTACGGACCGGAGGTGTTCGAACGGGTCTACGCCCACCCGGCCGCGAACGGGCGGAGCCAGGGTGCCGGCCTGTCCGACCTGTTCTGGTACTGGCTGGCGCCGGGCCCCGAGGTGCACCAGGAACACCTGGAGGCCGGGGAGCGGTACCAGGAGGTCGCCGCGACGACGCGGCGCATCGTCGCCGGGACCTCGGCCGATCTCACTGCGGCGGCCTCGCGTGCCGTCGCCGCCGCGCTGTGCGCCCTGCCCGACACCCGGATCAGCCTCGTCCGGCTGAGGAACCTCGTGATGCCCGCGTGGGCGGCGTTCTGTTACGAGCTGGTCTTCCAGGAGCCCTGCCCGCCGGCAGCCGGGAAGCTGATCACCGCTCACGCCGATGACGTGATCACCGCGCTGAAGTGCACAGGTCTGCGGCATCCGCGCCGTCGGGCCCGGCTGACCGCCTACCTCGCGGACCGGGTCACGGCCGGCGACGTGCCGCATCCGCTGCCGGCCTCCCTGTCGGCGCGGGAGCGGGTGCACTACCTCCAGGGGACGTTCTTCAACACCGCGGTCGTGCAGCTGTCCGAGGCGACCGCGCACGTCCTCCTGGCCCTCGCCCGCCATCCGGACGTCCAGCAGCGGCTCGCCGAGGCCCCGGAGGACGACCGGTACCTGACGCAGGTGCTCGACGAGACGATGCGGCTGTATCCGCTGTTCGGCATCGCCCATCGCATCACCACGGATGCGATCCCGCTGGACGACGCGACGGTACTGCCGCCCGGCTCCGTCGTGTGCTTCAGCTATCCGGACTATCACGCCACCGGGTACGAACGGCCCGACGTGTTCGATCCGGACCGATGGGAGGGTGTGGCGGCCAAGGACGTCCACCACATCCCTTACGGTGTGGCGGCGAACCGGCCCTGCCCGGCGTGGCGGCTGTCGCCGATCGTGCTGCGTGCCGCGGTCCGCGAGGTGGTGACCCGGTTCCGGCTGGACTCGACGGCCTCGCACACCCGCTCCCTGCCGCACCGGGCTCCCTGCCTGCTGATCCCGCGCGGGCTGGCACCCGACGCCCGGCGCCTGAGCGCCCTGCGGGGCTTCGTACGGCTGCGGGACGGGGTGGAGGACGTGACAAGGGGCGTGCGGCAGTTGGTCCTCGGTACGGCGATGGTCCTGCACGCCCGCGTGCGACGCCCGGCGACCCGGTACTTCGATGAGCGGCGGGCCGGACGCTGTCCGGTCCTCGGCACGGAGCGGGGAGACGGATGACGCCCGGGAAGCAGGCGTCGCTGATAGCGCGGCCCCTGATGTTCTGGACCGGTGTCGGGCTCACGTGTGCGGGCGTCGGCCAGCACGTGTGGATGTTCGTCGACTCCGCGTCCATGGATTTCCACATGGCGATGATGGGCATGTCCGGCACGATGTGGGCCGCCATGGCCGCCATCGTCCTGGGCGTGGTGGTCTCGGGCCGGGCGGTCGTGCAGCCGTCCGGCGCGGGTGTCCCGCCCGCCCCGGCGCCGGACTCGGCGTCGCGGGCGAGCCGGCGCCGTCTCATAGGCGTGCTGAGCTTCGCGCTGCTGGTGGACCAGATGAAGCCCGCCACGCTGGCGTTCATCCAGCCCGGCATGCGTGCCGAGTTCCACCTGGGCGCGGAGGAGATCGCCTGGCTGCCGACGGTGGCGCTGAGCGGCACGGTGGTGGGGTCGCTCGTCGGGGGCCGGGCCGCGGACCGCATCGGGCGCCGGGCCACGATCCTCATCGCGTCCCTGCTCTTCCTCGGGACGACGGTGTGCGGTGCCATGCCGACGTTCGGCGGGATCCTCGTGATGTGCGCGCTGATGGGGATGGCGGCCGGGGGCATGCTGCCCGTCGTCTACGCCCTGATGACCGAGAGCCTGCCGCCCGGCCGGCGCGCGGCCATCATGGTGCTGCAGGCCGGACTCACCACCACGGGCGGCTACATGGCCGCCGCCGGGCTCGCCGCGGTGCTCATCCCGATGACCGGGTGGCGCGTCCTGTGGTTCGCCCAACTCCCGCTCGTCCTGATCCTCATCGCACTGAACCGGTGGATTCCGGAATCGGCCGCGTTCACCGCCCAGCGGTCCCGGCAGGTGCGTGTCCCGGCCTCCACGCTGTTCCGTCGTGCGCAGAGGACCAACACCCTGGTCGTCAGCGGATACGCGCTCGCCTGGGGACTCGTCTACTGGGGTTTCATCACCTTCCTGCCCAGCCAGCTGGAAGCGGCGAGTGGTGGGGGCATGTCCGCCGCCACGCTGCTGTTCCTCTCGTCGCTGCTGTCCATCCCCACCTGCGTCGTGGCGGCCTGGCTCTACATGCGCTGGTCGGCGCGCGGGACCATGGTCGTCTACGCGGCTCTCACCGTGGCGGCGCTGCTGCTCCTGGCCGCCGTCGGGATGGACGGAAGCCGGCCGGTCCTGCTCGCCGCCGTGATCCTGCTGTTCGCCGGAACCGCCGGGGTCATCGCGCTGATCGGCCCCTACACCGCCGAGGTCTATCCCCTGGCCATCCGGGGGACGGCCGGCGGCTGGGCCGCGGCGGTGGGCAAGTCCGGCGGGGCCTTCGGGCCCCCGCTCATCGCGCTGGTGCTCTCGGCTCCGGGGAGCACGCGTACGGCCGCCCTGCTGGTCGCTCTGCCCATGGCCGTGGCGGGAGGCGCCGTCGCCCTCCGGGGCAGCACCCCGTCGGCGGCCGGCCCGCCCGCCGAGGGCACCGCCCGGCTGAGCGCCGAACTCGACGACCTGGTGCGCGGCGAGTCCGTCCGCGCCGGGGAGGAGGACGGCACGATGGCACCGTGAGCGGCGCCACCGCGCCGGGCTAACTCCCCTGCGCCAGCCGCTGTTTGTCGGGCTTCCCGGCGGCGGTGAGTGGCACCTCGCCGATGAGTGTGAGCCGGGTGGGGGCACATGCCTGGCCCAGGCCGTCCCGCACCAGGGCCCGCAGCGCGCCGAGTTCCGGGGTGTGGCCGTCCGCGGGTACGACGAAGGCGTGGACGGCCTCGCCCGTGCTGTCGTCGGGGACCGCGACGACGTATGCCTCGGCCACCGAGGGATGGCCTGCGAGCAGCCGCTCGACGGGCCCGGCGTAGTACACATCGGCGTTGACGATGATCACGTCGCGGACGCGTCCCGTGAGCCACAGCCGCCCCGACGCGTCGAACCGGCCGAGGTCGCGGGTGCGTACCCAGCCGTCGTTGAACACCTCGGCCGTCAGAGCGGGTTCCTGCCAGTAGCCGGAACTCTGGGACGGGGTGCGGACGAAGAGCTCACCGTCGGTGCCCGGCCGGACCGGACGGCCCGAAGTGTCGCGGATCTCCACGTCCACGGGCGGCACACCGAGCGAGCCCGGGGCCTCCGCCGGGGTGGCCATGGAGATCATGCCTGTCTCCGTCTGTCCGTAGCCGTGGAAGACGATCGGGCCGAGCACGTCGGTCGCCTCGCGCAGCCGTCCCGGTTCCAGCGGCGATCCCGACACCATCAGCGCGCGCAGATGGGTGAGGTCCGCGGGCGCGGTGCGCTGGGCGGCCACGAGCTTGGTGAGCCGGGCGACCGTGATGACGCTCGCGGTCGCCCGGTACCGGACCAGGGCTTCGGGGAACTCCGGTGGGTCGGCGGTGACGAGGGTGCCTCCGGAGGCCAGGGCCAGCAGCCCGTACTCCATCATCACCTGGCTGGCGAGGGTGCCGAACACGAGGAACCGGTCGAGCCGTCCGGCGAGTTCGCGCACGGCGGGCGGCCAGGCGGCCGGACGGTGCGCCCAGCCCGCGGTCATGGCCGCGTAGGTCTGGGCGCACGCCTTGGGGACGCCCGTGCTGCCGCTGGTGTGCAGCAGTCGGGCGGTGTCCTCCGGCCGGGCCAGGATCTCCGGCCGGGTGCCGTCGTCCGCCGCCGCCAGCAGGTCGTCGAGTGTGACCACGAGCCCGGCCGGGGTGTCGGGGCCGTCCCTCCGGTCGGTGACCGAAAGGGCGGCGCTCCGCAGCACGTGCTCCCGCTGGTGCGCGGTCAGGCCGGGTCGTACGCCGACGACACGTGCCCCGACGACGTGGGCCGCGATGATCGCGGCGAACGTCCCGGGGCCGACCCCCGTCAGCACGGCGACGCCGACGCCGGGGCCGGCACCGTACTGTCGCAGGCCGTTCGCGGCCCGACGCACCATGGCGAGGAGTCCGGCCCCGGAGACCTCATGGCCGGCGTGCTCGAACACGGGCCGGTCGCCTGCCGCGTCGAGGATGTCCAGTACGGCGCCGGGGAACTGCTCAGTCAAGGCACTCCTTCACGAAGGCGGTGAGCGGCTGCCGGTGGATCGCCGGCAGGTTCCACTCGTTCTCCAGGTTCTCCGCCAGGTGGTGGGTCCCGGCGAGCGCACCGTCCCGGTAGTGGCGGACCACGGGGTGCAGGTAGGTGGCGTCCATGGCGTGTTCGACGTCGTTCTCCACGACGCGTGGTACGCCCACGTCGAAGGGGTCGGTACGGTCGTGCTCGGCCCCGTATTCCAGGTCGACGACGAACCGGTGCGGTGCCGGGCCGAGTCCGCCGTCGGTGACGTAGTCCAGCGGGACCTCCTCCTGGTACACGGCCCGCTCGCCGTCCACGCCGACCACGTCGCCGAGGAACCCGAACTGCTGCCACAGGGCCGAGGAGCGGTTGACGCGGGCGATGACGGCGTCGGCTATCGCCTCCGGTGTCGCGGGGAGCTCGCGGGCCGGCCACGGGGTGTCGAGGTGGCGGGCGTCCAGGATGCGGTGCAGGGCACGCACCGCGTAACGGAATCCGTGGATGAAGCCGTTGGTGGACTTCTTGAAGTCCCGTTGCTGCATCAGTGTGCCGGCGAAGTAGAGGTCCGGCACGTTGACCGACTCGAACGACGAGGTCTGTTCGGGAAACCGGTCGTTGATGGCGAGCGCGGGGCGGCAGGACACGTCGAAGGGGGACGCGTCGAAGCGGAAGCCGGTGCAGACGATGACCCGGTCGTAGTGCAGTTCACGCAGCGGTTCCGTGGTCCGTGCGTAGCGGAGCAGCACGCGGAAGCCGCCGTTCTGCGACTTCTCGATGCTCTCCACGGTGCCGTCGAGCACCGCGTTCTGCGATTTGAGCTGGTAGGTGTCGAGGAAGTTGTTGTTCACCGCGCGCAGATGACCGAGGTAGTGGGTCTTCCAGGCGAGCTTGACCGAGTGCGGGCCGACGACGTGGATCACCGCGGCCTTCTCCGTCAGGCCGTCGGCGGTTTCGAACGCGGAGTTCCCCTTCCCGATCACCAGCACCCGCTGGTTGGTGAAGGACGCCGGGGCGGTGTCGAAGGTGTCGTACCGTTCGGCGAGTTCGATGCCCGGTACGGGTGGCACGTACATCCGGGAGACGCCCGTCGCCAGGACGAGGCGCCGGCCCTGCCAGGACCGGCCTTCGCCGTCGGCGACCGTGAAGACACCGTCCTCGCGGGAGACCCGGACGACCTCCACGCCGTACTCGACGCGTACGCCGGTACGGGCCGCGAAGTCCGCCAGGTATCGCACCAGATCGTCCGCCGGTGGGAAGTAGCGTTCGCTGTAGCGGGTGAAGAGCAGTTCCGGGTCATCGCTGAGCAGCGAGTTCCAGTCCATGCGCAGGTTGAGTTCCGGGTCCGTGAAACCCGTGTTCACCTTGTTGATCGATATCAGCTGCCGATGGCGGGGGTAGCGGGTGAAGGACGTCCCGGGTCCTGTCCCCCGCTCCAGGACGGCGTAGTCACGCCCGTCCCGCTCCAGCAGAGCGGCGAGTTGGAGTCCGGCCGGTCCGGCCCCGACGATGAGATAGTCGCGCACCATGGACCGGACGGTAGTGGTGGCACATCAGAGGGCTCTGAGATTCCGGAGTCGGCCGCGGGAGCCGTACGGGCGCGGGGCTCGCGAACCGCCCTTCGGGCTATCCTCCGCGCATGCGTGAACAGTTCACCGGCTGGCCGGAGCAGGCCATGGACGTGTTGTGGCAGCTCCAGGGCGAACCCGCGAAGGAGACCAGGGAGCGCTGCCGGGCAGATCGTGAGCTGCTGGTCCGGCAGCCGATGATCGCGCTGCTCAACGAGGTCGCGGACGCCGATCCCCGGTACGAGGACTTCTCCGTCTGGCACTACCGCACCGGGTCCTGGTGGTGGCAGAACCAGAGTGCGGTGATCCGGCTCGGCCGCAAGGTCGAGATCAATCTCCGGTTCTCGCTGGACGGGCTGTGGATCCAGGGCGCCTGGTGGTATCCCGACCCCGGGCAGGTGGAAGCGTTCCGCGCGGCAGTGGTCTCCGAGGGCAGCGGCGGCGAGCTGGCGGCCGTCGTCGAGGACGTGCGGCACAAGGGCTACGACGTGTCCGGGGACCTGATGAAGCGGCTTCCGCGCGGCTGTCCGGCGGACCACCCCCGGGCGGAACTGCTGCGCCACCGTTCGCTGATCGCCGCCCGTTCTCTCGGCTGCGAGGAGTGGCTCCACACTCCCGAAGCGGTCGAGCGGGTGCTCTCGGCCGCCGCCGACCTGGACACCCTGCTGATGTGGCTGGCACGCCACGTCAACCGCACGGCCCGACGCCCCTGAGGAGGGGCGTCGAAGCGGCCGGTGCCCAGGCCCGGCGCAAGAGGGCTCCTGGCTACGCGGCCGGGGCGAGTTCGGCGCGCCCGAACAGCAGCGCGTGCCCGGCGGGGAGTTGACGGAGGATACGGGTGATCAGGTCGGGGCCCGCGTAGGCGGCGACGGCCGCGAAAACGGACCCGGTGTCCCAGCGGGTGGGGGCCAGGGCGGCGCCGGAACGGGTGGCCAGGTCCTTGACGAACGCCCAGCCGGTCAGCGGCCGAGGGCTGGGGATCTGCGCGGTGAGGACCCGTGCGGCCTCCGTGGGCAGGCAGGCGGCGAGCTCGACGCGCTCGTCGCCGGTGAGCTGCCGCCCCAGCCCCGCGAGGACCAGGCGGACGGCTTCCTCGGCACGCTCGCGGGTGGGGTAGGCGCCCTCGTAGCGGACTTTCTCCAGCATCTGTTCGTACGCCGTCCCGTGCTGCTGGACTCCGAGCGGTGCGCGTACGTCGATGGTCACTGCGGTCCTTGCCTTTCTCAAGCCGGAGTGGAGTGGTGTGTCAGGGAAGTCGGGGGTGGCCGGAGAGGAGTGCGTAGCCGGTGGGGAGCTGAAGCAGGACCTGCTCCAGCAGGTCGTCGCCGACGACGCGGAGGGCGGTGGGGCCCCGTTCGGGCAGCCGCCCTCCGCACGTGCCGGGCCGGCCTCAGCCGGAGATCTCCTGGCGTCCGGAGCCGGCACCGACTGCGATCTTGCGCGGCTTGGCGCGCTCGGCGATCGGGATGCGCAGGGTGAGAACGCCCGCGTCGTAGTGAGCCTGGATGTGCTCGGTGTCGAGGGTGTCGGCGAGCACGATCTGCCGGGAGAAGACACCCAGCGGCCGCTCCGACAGCTCGACCTGCACATCGTCGGACTTCGCCACCGGTCGGCGCTCGGCCTTGACGGTGAGCATGTTCCGTTCGACATCGATGTCGATGGCGTCCGGGGCGACGCCGGGCAGGTCGAAGGCCACCACGTACTCGTCGCCCTCGCGATAGGCGTCCATCGGCATCGCCGAGGGCCTCGACCAGGTGCCCGGGCTCATCATCTGCTGGGCCAGCCGGTCCAGTTCACGGAAGGGGTCAGTGCGCATCAACATGGGATAACACCTCCAGCGGGTTCAGGCAGTTGCTGCCAATGCGCCTCACTGACACCGTTGTAACATGTCATCCAATGGATGACAAACGAAATGTCATCCACAAGATGACACACGAAGGAGGGGCCCATGGGAGCGGCCGATCAGCCGTCCTCACCCAGCACCGGCGTGACCGGTCCGGTGTCGTTCCTCGCCGCCGCGGCGGCCCTGCAGGCCATCGACGACGCCCTGCGCGCGGCGCGGCACGGCACCGCCGACGCTCCGGCTCCCGGTCCGGAACAGGCGCTGGCCTCGTTGTCGCTGCTGCGGCAGGTGCGCGAGCAGCTGGCCGGATGGGAGACCGGCCTGATCGAGACGGCCCGTGACGCCGGAGCGAGTTGGGCGGACCTCGCTCCTCCGCTGGGTGTCGCCAGTCGGCAGGCCGCCGAGCGCCGCTATCTGCGGGGCCGCCCCGGCCCCGCGGGCACGACCGGCGAGCAGCGCGTCCAGGCCACCCGCCAGGCCCGGGCGGCCGACCGCGACACCGCTGCCTGGGCCCGCCGCAACGCGGCCGACCTGCGCCGTCTCGCCGGACAGATCATCGCGCTCACCGACCTTCCCCCGGCCGCCCGCCGGCCCGTCGGCGAGCTCCGGGCCGCCCTGGGCCACGACGACCCCGCGGACCTGATCGCCCCGCTGGCCGCCACTCGGCATCACCTGACCGGCACGCACCGCGATCTCGCGGCCCGCACCGACGACCTCACGCCCCCCTGACGACCACGGCTGCGCCCGCCCACGGGGTCCCGCGGGGCGCGGCCCGGCTACTCCTCGGGCTCCCAGGCGATCAGCCGCTCGAACACCTGCGGGTCGCCCTCGGTCCTCAGGTCGCCCCACGTGCGGCGGCCCCAGACGAAGAGGAGCAGTTCCTCTGCCGTGCCGGTGGCCGAGGCGGAGGCCGGCGCGGCGTCGTCCGTGAGGGGTTCGGGCCAGGCGCCGGTCCCGTCCAGGGCGAGGAGCCAGGAACGGCCCTCGGTGGCGTGGTAGTGGATGGTGGCGGGCTCGTGCGGCCAGGCCGCCGGGGTGGAGTTGCAGGTGTCGAGGAACTCGGCCACGCCGTCGAGCGCGACGTCCGCCGGCATCGGCTCCACGGCGCCCGCGGCGAGTTGGGCGTCGTACGTGTGCACCAGCAACTCGTGGACCCGGCGCCGGGCGACGCCCCAGGCGTTCGCCGGAGACACCCCGGCGCTCCACCACGTCCAGCACGAGCGCCCGGGCCCGGCCTCGCGCAGCGCGCTCAGCAGCAGCTCGTTCGACTCGGCGTACCAGGCGAGCAGTGCCTCCGGATCGTCCGGCGCCACCGCGGGGTCCTTGGCCGGCGGCGCCTCGGCGGGGCCGGCGGCCACGATCGCGGCCCACCAGCGCTGGCCCGTACCCAGGTGCCGCACCAGATCGGACAGCGTCCAACCGGGACAGGACGGCACCGGCGCGTCGAGCCCGGGTGCCGCGGCGACCGCGCTCCGGAACGCGGCAGAACGCTCGTCGATCAGTCGCAGCAGGGCGGAATGGTCAAGACTCTCTGTCACCTCGCTTGCCTATCACTCCGGTTCGGACGGCCGCACCCGCTTTTCCGGGCCGTCGGTTCCGATCAGCGGCGGGCGGCCCCGGCGGCGGGCTGTTCGCGGAGTGCGTCGACGGCGATGCGGGCGGCGGTGCCGATCACCGCGTCGGCGGCGGGCACGATCGCCGCGGTGCTGAGGGTGCGGGTGAACACGGCGACGGCGTACTGGCCCCCGTCGGGGTACTCGACGACGCCGACCTCGCCGCGCAGGGTGGGGAGGGAGCCGGTCTTCCCGGCCACGTGCACGTCGTCGAAGGGGAAGCCGGAGGCGAGGCGGTGCGGCCACACCTGCAACGCCATGAGCCGCCTCATCGCGGCCCCGTTCTCCGGGGTGCAGGCCGTGTCGCGCCAGATCGCGGCGAGGAGCCGGGTGAGTTCGCGCGGGGTGCTGCGGTTGGCCCAGGCCGGGTCGAGCGCGCGGAGGCGGGCGATGACGTGCGGGTCGGCGAGGGCCTGGGCACCGCCGGGCCCCGCGTCCTGCTTGACGCTGGCCATCATCTCGCCGAAGGAGTGGGTGGCGATGGTCCGGGAGAGGCCGAGGCGTGCGGCCGTACGGTTCACGGCGTCGAGTCCGACGCGGTCCAGGAGGAGGTCGGCGGCGGCGTTGTCGCTGACGGCCATCATCAGATACGCCAGGTCGCGCAGGGAGAGCCGGGCGCCGTCCAGCATGGCCGCGAGGCCGGTCGGACCCGCGGGGCGTCCGAGCGGCGGGCAGTCCAGCTGCTCGGTGAGGTCGAGGTCGCCGGCTGCGGCCCGCTCGTGGAGGGCCACGAGCAGCGGGAGTTTGTGGATGCTGGCGGTGCACACCGCCTCGTCCCCGTGTACGTCGAGTTCGGCGCCGGAGTCGATGTCGAGGGCGTGCATCCGGCCGGTGACCCCGGCGTCGGTGAAGGCCGCGCGGAGGGCGGTGAGGGTGTCGGTCATAGCCAGTACTCCGCTGCGGGGCGCAGATATGTCGGGCGGGAGGGGGTGTCGGGGCGGGCGTCGGCCGTAGTGCGCAGCGCGTGCGCGGCGGCGTCGGCGAAGGCACGTACCGCGGCGTCGCCGTGGCCTCGCGGCCATGCGGCGGAGTGCCGCCAGGCCAGCGGGGCGCCGACGAGGGGGCGCCAGACGAGGTCGGGGGGCGTGGTGCCGTCCATGGCGTCGCGCGGTATGAGGGCGACAGCCGCCGCGGAGAGCACGAGTCCTCGGACGAAGCTGGTGCCGCTGCCGTGCCGGACGGCGGGCGGTGTGTAGCCTCCGCGCGCGCAGGTGGTCAGCAGGTCGTCGTAGAGCGCGGGCGATCCGGAGCGCGGGAAGAGCACCAGATCGTGTGCTCCGAGCGCCGCGAGGGGTACCTCCGTGTGCCGTGCGGCGGGTGCGTCGCGGGGTAGCAGCACGCCGAGGTCGCGGCGGAGCACCGGTCCGAGTTCCAGGCCGGTCACGTCGCAAGGGTGGTGGACGAGGCCGACGTCGAGCTCTCGGGCCGTGAACCGTTCGAGTTGGTCCGCGGTGGAGAGTTCGTGCAGCTCCAGCTCCACCGTGGCGCAGTTGGCCCGGAACTCGTTCAGCAGGGCGGCGACGGTGGTGCCCGCGATGTCGGGGGGCAGCGCCGCCCTCAGGAGGCCGCTCTCCCCATCCCGGATGCGGAGGGCGGCGGCCCGCAGTGTTCCGGCGCGGGCGAGGACCTCGCGTGCTTCGGGCAGCAGCAGCGTGCCGGCCTTGGTGAGGACGACCTGGCGGCTGGTCCGGTCGAAGAGGCGTACCTCCAGCTCCCGCTCCAGGCGCTGAATGCGCTGGGACAGGGGCGGCTGGGCCATGTTCAGACGGACCGCCGCACGGCCGAAGTGTGACTCTTCTGCAACAGCGACAAAGCATTCCAAGTGCCGGATCAGGTCCACGACCAGCAATCATATCCGTTCTTGATGAATCGTTCATCCATATCCGACTTGGACATGGGGTGGGGGATCTTGTTCTCCTCGCGGCATGACACACACACCTGTCCGGCGAAGAAGCACACGTGCCCCGCTCAAGGCCGTCACCGCTGCGGCCGTGATCCTCACCGCCGTCGCGGGCGGTGCCTACGCCGCCGGGCTCGGCCCCTTCGACCGCGGTTCCGACGCTCTCGACCCGGCCGCTGCCGCGCAGGCCCGCGCCTTCCTCGGCGACTGGTCGGCCGGGCGCTACGACGGCGCGGCCGCACGTACCACTCACCCTGCCAGGGCGCAGGACGTGCTGCGCAGTTTCACCAGCGGCCTCGACATCGAGAAGCCCCGTCTGACCGCGGGTACCGCGGAACGGGCCGACGACGGCACGGTACGGGTTCCGTACACCGCGAAGATGCCCGTCAAGGGGCTGGGCACCTGGACGTACACCTCACGTGTCCCTCTGCGGGAGGCGAACGGGGCCTGGAAGGTCGACTGGGCCCTGGAGCTGGTGCACCCCCACCTGAGCGACAAGGCGAAGTTCCGTCTGGAGCGGGAGGACACCAGTCCGCCGGAGGTCTCTGACCGGAACGGGAAGTCCCTGGTCGGCGACGAGTATCCGTCCTTGCAGCCATTGCTCGCGCGGATGGCGGGTGCCGACGGCAAGCCGCGTGGCGCCATCCGGCTCGTGGACCGGGTCACCGGGCAGACCAGCGGAACGGAGGCCACGTTCGGAACACGACCGGGCAAGGACGGCAAGGCGGGCGGTCGGGCGACGAAGACCACGCTGGACGCCACCTGGCAGGCCGCCGCCGATCAGGCACTCGCCGCCGAGTCCGGTGGCCGGAACGCCTCACTGGTCGCCCTGCGCATCGACAACGGTGAGATTCTCGCCCTGGCCAACTCCCCCACCACCGGCTTCAACCGGGCCGCCTCGGGCACGTACGCACCCGGCTCCACCTGGAAGATCGTCACGAGCAGTGCGCTGCTGCTGAAGAACGCCGTGACCCCGGACACCGTGGTGGACTGCCCCAAGTACCTGACAGTGGGCAAGGAGTTCCACAACGTGGAGACGTCGGAGTTCCACGGCGCTACGTTCCGGAAGGACTTCACGGAGTCGTGCAACACCGCTTTCATCAGCCTGCGCGGCAAGCTCGGCGACGCGGAGACGGGCGAGGTGGCGCGCACGTACTTCGGCGTCGGCCAGGAGTGGCATGTGGGCATCCCCTCGTACGACGGATCGGTTCCCGTGCCGAAGGACGAGACGGAGAAGGCGGCGGCCATGATCGGGCAGGGCCGCATCCAGGCGAACCCGCTGATCATGGCGTCGGTCACCGCCACCGCGGCCTCCGGCCGCTTCCACCAGCCCACAATCCTGCCGGACGCCGAGGACAGGACCTCGACCACCGCGCTCCCGCAGTCCGTGGTCGCCCAGTTGAACTCGATGATGCGGGCCACCGTGACCGAGGGGACCGCACACGTCCTGGCCGACCTGCCCGGCGGCATCGGCGCGAAGACCGGCACGGCGGAGATCTCCGAGGACGAACCCAACAACGGCTGGCTCGTGGCCCGGCGCGGCAATGTCGCCGTGGCCTGTGTGGTCGAGCAGGGTGTCACGGGCGGCGGCTCGGCCGGCCCGATCCTCCACCACCTGCTGTCCGCCGTCCCCGAAGACCCGTCGTAGCGCCTACGAGCCGCTGCGCACCGGTCCCTCCCGCGCATCGCGCCAGAAGGCGCAGTCGTGTGCGTCGTACGCGTCGGTGGGGTGTATCGCCCCCGGGCCCGGAGCCAGCGACAGTACGGGGCCCATGGTGTGCAGGACCGGCCAGCGCGGAGTTCCGGGCGCGTTCGGGTTGCCGGTGCGGGCGAAGGAGGCCCAGTAGTCGATCATGCGGTCGGACAAGGCGCCCTGGGCTTCGCTCAGGGGCCGTTCAGTGGGCACTGAGGAGAAGAGGTAGGCCAGTTCGAAGCCGTGCGCCGCCCCGTAGGGGAGGTCGGGGTGCGCGGGGAGACCGGTCGGGACCGGGGCGTCCGGATCGTTGAACTCGTAGCCGTAGAGCGGCATCCGAGGCGCCTGCGCGGTGATCTCGCGGGCCGCCCGGAGCGTGGTGCATGCGAGGGAGCGGTCGGTCAGCACGGCGGACCAGGCCAGCGCCGGGGTCGGGTAGCGCGCCGCCGGGTAGTGCGAGGCCACGGCGGCGCCGCCCGGGCCGAAGGTGTCGTCGAGCCGGGTGCGGTAGTCCTCCTCGGTGCGGATGGGGTACGCGGCGAGCGACTGGCCGACGAACATCCGCATCTCGTCGTGGTTGGTGCCCAGGAGCAACGGCATACGGTGGAAGCGACCGGCGGCAAGGGCCTCGTCCGGTGCGGTGGGCAGCAGCGGGTTGCCGAAGGCGGGCCGGTTGAAGGACGCCATCAGTTGCGCGGTGGCAAGGCGTTCCGTGCTCTGCTCGCGCAGGCAGGCCAGGGCCGGGGCGTCATCGGCCGTCTCGCAGCCGAGCTGCCGCGCGGCCAGGGCGCCGCTGTCCTGGACGTCGCGTTCGGCGGCGAAGGGCTCGTACGCCGGTGTTCCCGGGCCGAGGGCGCCCCGCGGGAACGACATGTGGCAGGAACCGCTCTGCAGCACCGCTCGCTGGAAGAGTCCGGCCGCGCCCGGGGAGGTGAGGTGCGCGCAGACGCTCAGGGCGCCGGCGGACTCGCCGAACAGGGTGACGGCACCGGGGTCGCCGCCGAACCGCGCCGCGTTCGCCCGTACCCACCGCAACGCGGCCTGCTGGTCGGCGAGGCCGAACGGCGGAGCGGACCTCAGGGCGGGGTGACCGAAGTAACCGAAGACGCCGAGGCGGTAGTTGACCGTGACGACGAGGGCGTCACCGCGAACGGCCATGCGCTCGGCCCCGTAGTCGCCACCGGACCCGCCGAGGAACGCCCCACCGTGCAACCACACCAGTACCGGACGCCGTTGACCGGGGGGCGGCGGCGCCGACGGCACGGTGACATTGAGATAGAGGCAGTCCTCGGAACCGCTCACCCCGTCCGTGCCGGGCATCGGCATCTGCACGCAGCGCGGGGCGGGGGCCGTCGCGTCCCGCACTCCCCGCCAGGCCGGTGCCGGCGCGGGCTCCCGCCAGCGCAGCCGGCCGACGGGCGGCGCGGCATACGGGATGCCGTCGAAGGTGACGTACGAACCGTGGGCGGCGCCCCGGACCGGGCCGTGGTCGGTCCGTACGACGGTTTCCGCAGGAGCCCCGTCGGCACGCGTCGGCTCGGCGGCGGCAGTCGTGACGGACACGGCCGTCACGGCGAACAGGACGGTCACGCGCAGCAGGCGCAGACTGTGCGCGCGCAGGCCGATGCGCCTGCGGGGGCGTGGTGGTGGGATCGAGGACATGCGTGCTCCCTTGTCTCGACGGTCCGGGTTGGCACGGACCGGAGGCGGCCGGTGCTCAGTACGCTAGAAGCTCCCCCGCGCTGGAGGTTCAAGGGTCTGTGACGCACCGCACATGGAGCATCGGTGAACTCGCCGCCGCGACGGGTCTCTCGGTGAAGACCCTGCGCTACTACTCGGACAGCGGCCTGCTGCCGGTCGCGGAGCGCAGCGGCGGGGGCCATCGGCGCTACGGCCCGGAGGCGTGGGAGCGGATCGGGCTGATCAGACGCTTGCGGGCACTGGACACGCCGATCGCGGCCATCACGCGGGTCGCGTGCGGGGAGCAGACCCTCGGCGACCTCGTGGCGGCCGAACTCGCCGCCGTACAGGAGCAGCTGACGCAGTTGCGCTGGCGGGAGGCGACACTCGGCGCCCTCGACGACTGCGCGGACGGCGAGCGGCTGCGGCGCCTGGAGATCCTCGCCCGGGTGCATCGGCTTCCGGAGGCGCGGCGGAGCCTCACCGACCACTGGTACCGGGAGCTGCCCGCCGAGATGCCGAAGCGGCGGCTCGACCTCATGATCGCCATGCTGTCCCCCGAGCCCTCGCACAACCCCTCCCCCGCGGCGGCGCTGGCCTATGCCGAGATACACGTTCTGGTCTCCACGCCCGGCTTCACGCGCTGGACGGGGGATCACGCGGAGGAGATGCGGGACGCACCCGCCTTCTACGGCGAGATCGACGAGGCGGCCGCTCTGACGGCCGCCTCGGTCCGGGAAGGTCTGCGGCCGGGCCCCGGACCGGCGGTCGACGCCTTCGTGTCCGCTCACGCGCGGGCTCGGGGGGAGTCGGACACTCCGGCCTTCCGCCGCTTCCTGCACACACTGGTCTCCAGGTCGTCGGGCTTCGACCCACGTCTGCGTCGCTACTGGGGCCTGCTGGACACCGTCACCGCAGGGCGTTCCCTGAACATGACAGCGGCCCACGCCTGGCTGACCGAGGGGCTGAGCCTCTCGATCGCCGGGACCGTGCCGTGCGCCGAGAGCTCCGCCCACGGGTCCGCGCAGGGGCCTCGACCTGCGCGGAAGGCCCACCCGGGACCAGCGGCTTGACAGCCCGCCGCCGTCGCTCGCGCGCCGGTCGCCCTCACCGGGTCACTTGCGGGCGCCACCCCGGCCCGGGTGGCGCCCGCCGGGTTCAGCCGACGCGCAGCGTCAGGGCCGCCGTGTGCAGCCTGCCGCCGGTCCGGAACTGCAGGAACAGCCGCCAGTTGCCCGCGGTGGGCAGCTCCGCGTGGAAGGACAGGTCCGGCCCGCCGCCGTCGCCGCTGACCTCGGTGGTGGGGTGCAGGTGGGCGAACGCGGCATCGCCCTCATGGAAGGCGGTCAGGTGGGCGTAGGTGTCCAGGTAGGGCTGCAGATCGGTGACCGGCTTGCCGCCCCTGGCGACGGAGACGGTCAGCGGGTGCGCCATGCCGGCCATCACCTTCCCCTTGACGGTCACGGTGTATCCGTCGACCCGAGCGCTGTCGGCCGCTGCGGGCAGCGGCGCCCTGGTGCCCTCGCCCGGCACGGTGACGGTGCGGCTGAGCACGAAGCCCTCGCCCTTGCCGGGCCCGTCCTCGGGCGTGAAGGAGGCGAACATGCGCCACGCCCCCGGGGTCAGGGGGGCAAGGCCGGCGCTCCACGTTCCGTCGGCCGCCATGGTCGGGTGGATGTGCTGGAAGCCGGTCAGGTCCGAGCGGATGGCGTAGAAGTGCATCCGCTCGGTCTGGTCGACGGCGAAGCCGGTGACCGGCTTGCCGTCCGGGCCCGTCACCGTGAACCGGTAGTCGGTCCGCTTGCCTGCGGCGAGGGACTGGTGGGAGGAGGTGAGGCGGTAGCCGTCCCGACTGTCGGACAGGCCCTTGCCGGAGGCCGCGTGGTCCATGCCGGGCATGTCGTCCATCGAGGCTGTCGCACTCGGCGAGGAGGCCGCGGAGGACTTGCTGCCGTGGTCCATGCCGGACATGGACGAGGAGTCGTCAGAGGTACCGCAGGCGGCCACCGTCAGCGCGAGGACAACAGCGGTTCCGGCCGCGGCCAGGGTGCGGCGCCGCGGGGTGGAACGGGAAAGGAGGAACATGGGATCTCGGTGTCTTTCAAGGCGGGCGCACCACACCGGTGGCGCGCGGGAAGGGCAGGACACGGCACCGGCCCCGCTGGGGACCGGCCGTGCCTGTCACGTCCGCGCGATGCACACCCGTGTCAGGAGATCCCGCCCGGCGGCCGGCGGGCCGCGTCGCGACAGCCCTCCGATGCCCACCCGCCACGCCGCCGACGCCCATCCGGCCAACACCGCGGCCACCACGGCGAGAAGGGACGGCGCCGGCAGCGGATTGCGCTGCTGCGCCGGGGTGGACAGGCACAGTTCGCCACGCATTCCCGCACCGACCGCGGTCCGGAAGGCCGGTGCGTCGTGCACGGTCGTCCGCGTCTCCGCCGAGGCCATCGCCGACGAGGTGTGACGGTCCGGCATGGGAGCGGCCGTGGACGGCATCGCACCGTGGCAGCCCTCGACGGCGGTGGCCGGAGCGCCGTGCATCAGGAAGAGGCCGAGCAGCAACGCGCTCACGACAGCCAGCCGGGCGATGCCACGCCTGCCTGCCGCTCCGCCGCTCATGCCGAATCCCCCTTCCCGTCTGCGCACTCCCGATCACCATACCCCGCCGGGGTACCTTACGCGCTCGTACGCGCATTGACGCGACCCGAAGGGAGAAACCTAGGCCGCGAGGCTGCGTACGACATCGAACTCGTTGCCCTCGGGGTCGGCCATGACCACCCAGCTCCGGCCGGGCCCCTGACCCACGTCCACCCGGGTGGCGCCGAGGGCCAGCAGCCTGGCGACCTCGTCAGCGGTACTGGCATCCACAGGGCTCACGTCGAGGTGGAGCCGGTTCTTGGCGGTCTTCGCCTCGGGCACCCGGACGAAGAACAGGGTCGGCGGCATCTGCCCGGCCCGCACGGCCTCGGCGGTCGGCTCCCACGAGGAGATCTCGACCATGTCCTCGCTCCGGTCGAGGACGGTGAAGTCCAGTACTTCGCACCAGAAGGCCGCGAGCCGCTCCGGGTCGAGGCATTCGATGACGAGTTCGGTGAACCTGCTGGTCATGGTTTCTCCGGATGGGTGGTGGTCGGACGGGCGGGCGGCGGCCGAGCGGGACGGCACAGCCGCAGGATCGGGCAACTGTGGCGGTGCGGCGGGCCGTTCAGGCGCGCGGCGGGGCCGGGGCGGCGGCTTCGAGGTCGTCCACCGTGCCGGACATGAGCGTCCGGATGTGGGCCGTGATGTGCTCGGCGGGCCAGTCCCACCAGGCCAGCGCGAGAAGGCGGGCGACGTCCTTCTCCTCGTAACGCGTACGCAGCAGGCGGGCCGGGTTGCCGCCGACGATTCCGTAGTCGGGTACGTTCTTGGTGACTACCGAGCCGCTGCCGATGATCGCGCCGTGTCCGATCCGCACGCCGGGCATCACGGTCGTCCCGTGGCCGAACCAGACGTCGTTGCCCACGACCGTGTCGCCCCGGTTCGGCAGCCCCGCGAGCAGGTCGAAGTGGTCGGCCCAGGAGCCGCCCAGGGTCGGGAACGGGAAGGTGGACGGGCCGTCCATGCGGTGGTTGGCGCCGTTCATCAGGAAGCGGACGCCCGTGCCGAGCGCGCAGAACCTGCCGATGACCAGCTTCTCCGGCCCGTAGTGGTACAGCACGTTGCGGGTCTCGAACGCCGTGGCGTCGTCCGGGTCGTCGTAGTACGAGTACTCCCCCACCTCGATCAGCGGCGAGGTCACCAGGGGCTTGAGTTGCACCACCCTCGGCTGGCCGGGCATCGGGTGGAGCACGGTCGGGTCTGCGGGTACGGGCATGGCAGGCGTCCTCATCGTGTGCGAGTGGCTGATACGCGGTCGATGACCGGCAGGTGCGGGAAGGCGGATCTCCGAAGCCACGCGCTCGCGCCCACGATCATCGCCTCCGCGTCCATGCGCTCATCCCCGAACGGAACGGCACGGGCCGTGCCGATCTGTTCGCTGCAGACTGCCCAGCCCAAGGAGCACTTGTCAAGAACGGCACGTGCCGTGCCGCTAGGGTGAGAACATGACTGCCGCCCGACGCAACGGCCCCGCCCTGACCGAAGCCATCATGCGAACCACTCTGGAACTGGGACAGGAGCTCGGGTACGCGAAGCTCAGCATCGAGGCGATCGCCGCCCGTGCCGGCGTCGGCAAGCACACCATCTACCGCCGGTGGCCTTCCAAGGGCGCCCTTCTGCTCGACTCGCTGCTGTCGCTCAGCGAGTCGACCCTGGACTATCCCCACACGGACGACGTCAAGGCGGACCTGCGCCGGCAGATCCACGAAGCCATCGACCTCCTGGCCGGGCCGAGGTCCCGGCCGCTCTTCCAGGCACTCGTCGGCGAGGCCCAGCACGACCCGGGCGTGGCCGCCGCACTGAACGAACGGTTCATCGGTCCGCAGGCCGACAAGACCGTCGCGCGCCTGGAGGCCGCGCAGAACGAGGGCCGTCTCTCACCCGACTTCGACCTGGACCTGGCGATGGCGCTCCTCTCCGGCCCGTTGTACTTCCGGCTGCTGATCACGCAGGAACCACTCACCCACGCGTACGTCGACCGCGTCCTCGACGCGCTCTTCACGGGAATGGGGAAGCGGCCCTGAGCGGGGGTGTCGTGAACGAGGCCGCCGGCGTTCTCAGAGGGCGGGCAGGTCCACCTGCGGCTTCAACGGCCGCCCTGTCGGTGGTCACCCATACTCTTCCCCCATGGCCACGAACCGCACCAAGGTGCCTCGCCCCTTAGCACGTCAGCTCTTCGTCGAGGCCGGCCACCGATGTGCCATACCGACGTGCCGCGCAACACCGCTGGAGATCGCGCACATCGTTCCCTGGCGCCGGGTCAAGAGGCATGAATTCCGTAACATGATCGTCCTGTGCCCCAACTGCCACACCCGATTCGACCGCGGAGACATCGACCGCCAGGCCATGTTGCAGTACAAGGAACTGCTGCGACTCTCCCACCCCAACCGTGTGGAGCCCGACGACTCCTCTCCGCGAGCAGGTCTCCTGCGGGCGTACCGGCTGTTCCAGAAGAACATGCTCGAATGGCACCGGACCATCGCCGAGTTGGTCCTGGCAGTCACGCTGTCCAGCAACGGCATCCCCATCGGCAATCTGCAGCCGTGCCGCACCGCCGCGTCCCTGGCCCGCGCAGCCACCGACAAGATGAGCGAGCTGGGCGACGAGGGCGTCGCCGAGGCGGCCGGCCGCATTTTCGACTGGACCCGGAGCTGGGCACACGACGTGTTCGACCTGGAGGCTTCCGCCTTCAACTGGACCAAGGACGAATACGACCACTGGGCTCACGAGAAGCTCATGGCCTTCGCCATGCTCCACGAGGAGCTCTGCGCGGCGCTCGATCTGGAGCCCAGGGAGCTGGACTTCTTCGAGACCGAGCGGTCCGGCCAGGACCTCCCCGACGTCCCGCTGGGCACCCGCGGCCTCTGGGACGGGGTGGAGTAGCGCCCCGAGGGAGCCCGGACCTGGTCGCCGGGCTCCCGGCCTGTCGGTGCCCCGGTCCGCGGCCGGCGGGACCGGACGCGACGGCCCGTCCGATCCCGCTGCCGGCCCCGGTGGCCAGTCAGACCCTGCCGATGGCGCCCCTCACACCAGCGCCTCGTGGTTCGCCCACGCCGCCTTGAACGGGTAGCGGGCGCGCCAGGTGTCGAAGACCGCGCCGACCTCCGGCGCGGCGAACAGGGTCCCCAGCGCCTCCAGGCCGTCGACGCCGAGCTGAACGACGGCGGTGGCGATGAATGCCGGGATCTGCTCCTCGCCGGGAACCGGGATGTGACGCTGTGCGGCGAACGTCTGGAGCACGCCGGTGCTCTTCGCGGCCTTCTCAAGGTCCGCGAGGTACTGGTCGAGGTCAGCTTCGGGAATCGGTTCGGTGAACTGGACGAACATGGTGTGCTGCATCATGCCTCCATATGACCAGTGAATACCTGGCAGCGTCCAAGACCTCCTTCGCAGGTATTCGATAACCTGAAGGAATGGATGTGCTGGAGGTCAGAGAGCTGCGCTACTTCGTCGCCGTGGCCGAGGAACTGCACTTCGGCCGCGCCGCCGACAGGCTCGCCGTCGCGCAGCCCGCCCTGTCGAAAACCATCAAGCGCATCGAGTCCCGGCTGCGCGTCACGCTCTTCGACCGCACCAGCCGCAGCGTCGTACTGACACCTGCGGGCATGGTCCTGCTGGAGCACGGCCGGCATGCTCTGAACGCGATGACGGTCGCCGTGCGGAACGCCCAGCGCGCCGCCGACGACGCACCGCTCCGCTTCGTGATCAAACCCGGAGGGGACGCGAACCTGCTCTCGGGGATCCTCGCCGCCTACGCGGAGCAGCCCGGTGCCCGGCGGGTCGACATCCTCTTCAGCGGCGCCACCGACCGCACCGATCATCTGCGTGACGGACGAGCCGACGCGGGGCTGCTCTACGCCCCGTTCGATGACCTCGGCGGACTGGCCGCCGAGACCCTCCACGTCGAGGACCGGGTGGCCGTCCTCCCCGAAGACCACCGGCTCGCCGGGCGCGACAGCATCTCCCTGAGCGACCTCGACGACGAGGTCTTCCCGCGGTGGACGGGCGTCCCCGGCGGCGGGAACGGTCCGGAGGTCGCCGATGCCGGCGAACTCGTCTCTCTGGTGCGGATCGGCCGTGTCGTCGCGGTCCTGCCCCGCTCACTCGTCACGCCGGTGGCACCGGGGATCGTGTGCGTCCCTGTTCCCGACGCGGGGCCGAGCCGGATCGTCATCGCCCGCCGGGACGACGACCAGCGCGAGCACGTCACCGCCCTGATCGCCGCCGCGTCACGGCGGCGCGGCTGAGTCCTCCCGGCGGGCCCGTGCGAGGGAAGGCTTTCAGCAGGACGCGGCCTCGCCCCGCGCAGCTATGGGCCGGGAACACCGCCATCCTGCGTAGTTCGACGGACACCGCCGCTCGACGGCCCCGCGAGCACGGTGAAACTCACGGGATGGACAGCTGAATACAGTGCAGCAGCTCGGTTGAAGTCGAATGAGAGGACGCGAAGACGTGGATGTGTACGAGGCCGTGGACAGTCGCCGGGCCGTGCGGGCGTTCAGCGATGAGCCGGTGCCCAAAGAGGTGCTCGAACGGGTGCTGAACGCAGCGACGCGGGCTCCGTCCAGCGGGAACCTCCAGCCGTGGCACCTGTATGTCGTGACCGGCGAGCCCTTGGCCGAACTGAAGAGGCGCGCGACCGGCAGGGCCCTGGCGGGAGATCCGGGGGACGAGCGGGAGTATCCGATGTACCCGGACGAACTGAACTCGCCGTATCGGGAACGGTTCTTCGCTGCGGCGTCCCAGCGATACAAAGCACTGGGGATCGAGCGCGACGACACCGACCGCCCCCGGAAGATCGCCGCCTTGAACTCGGAGGCATTCGGGGCGCCGGCCGTCCTGTTCTGCTACCTCGACCGGACGATGGGTCCCGGGCAGTGGGGTGACGCGGGGATGTACTTGCAGACGGTCATGCTGTTGCTCAGGGCGGAAGGGTTGCACAGCTGCCCCCAAGTGATGTGGACCAACTACCGCAGGACCGTTGCCCGCACCGTCGGAGCCCATGACGAGCTCGTGCTGTTCTGCGGCATCTCGGTGGGGTTCGAGAAGGAAGGCGTGCCACGGCTGCGTACCGGGAGGGCGGACATGACGGAAACAGTGAGCTTCATCGGTGGATAAATTGGGCTGCGCGCGGCTTTGGGCCTCCGCATACTGGCGGTCCCCGACTCCCGGAATCCGAAGGAACGTTCGCGCGTGCAGGCTGCCGTCACCGTCACCCCCGCTCAGATCCCCGAACTGCTGCTGGGCCTCGCCACCGTGCGGCCCGTGTTCCTGTGGGGCGCCCCCGGGATCGGCAAGTCGTCGCTCGTACGGAAGTTCGCCGAGTCCCTGGGGCTGGAGTGCGTCAGCCTCCTCGGGACCCAGCTCGCGCCGGAGGATCTCATCGGGGTGCCCCAGATACGCGACGGCCGGTCCGTGTTCTGCCCGCCCGAGTCCATCGCCCGTGACGAGCCGTACTGCCTGTTCCTCGACGAGCTCAACGCGGCTACCCCCGATGTGCAGAAGGCCTTCTACTCGCTGATCCTGGACCGGCGTATCGGCTCCTACGAGCTGCCCGCCGGCTCGATCGTCATCGGGGCCGGCAACCGTGCCACGGACAACGCGCTGGCACGGCCCATCGCCTCGGCCCTGGTCAACCGGCTCACCCATGTCCACCTCCGGGCCTCGGCGGCGGACTGGCTGGTGTGGGCGGGTGAGAACGGCGTCCACCCGTGGGTGACGGACTACCTCGTCGACCGTCCCGACCACCTGTGGTCGCAGCCACCCAAGACCGAGGAGCCGTTCTCCACGCCCCGTTCCTGGCACATGCTCTCGGACGCCTTGCACTCCTTCGGGCCGGAGATCGACGAGGAGACCCTGAAGGTCGTCGTGCACGGCACGCTGACACCCGCTCACGCCGTCTCCTTCTGCGGCTACGCGAAAATCGTCCGTCATGCCTTCGGCATCGAGGCGATCCTCAAGGGCGACGCCTCCTGGCCGGGGCGGCCCGAGGACCGCGACCTGCTCTACTACCTGGCCGACGCGTTCCGAGGGCGCCTGGTCAAGGAGCTGCCGCGCCGGAAGGAGCACGTCTCGCCGTCCCTGCGGCAGACCGCCTACCGGGCCAAGGCGCTGCTCGTACAGCTCGCCGAGATCTCGGTCGAGGTCGCCCAGACCGTCATCGCGGACGACGCCGACGGGCTGCCCGTGCTGCCCGCGTGGTTCCTCGTGGACGCCGCGCGGGACATGCCCCGACTGGTCGAGGCCCGGCGGTGAAGGGGGCCGGCGGGCGCCGGGGCGGCGGCAAGGACGGGAAGGACACGGCCGATCCGGCCACCGAGGCCTTCGCCGCCGGGCTCGCACTCGTCAAGCGCAATCCGGCGTTCGCGGCCGTGGAGGCGTCCGTGTGCCGCCAGGAGAAGTGCGCGGCGGCCCCGGCCGGAGGACTGGCCGCCGTCACTTCGAACGGCACCATCCACGTACACCCCAGGAAGCGGGCCGATCCGGCGGAATGGGCGTGGGTGCTCGCCCACTGTCTGCTGCATCTCGGTTTCGGCCATGTGCCCGCCTCGGCGGACGAACCGCGCGAACAGCCCGACCGCTTCGACCTCGCGGCACGCTGCACGGTCGTCAACCGCTTCCTGGCCGGCCACCCGATGGGCCGGGCGCCGGTCGCCCTGCCGCCGTCGTTCCCTGGAGGCGACGAGGAACTCCTCGCCGCGCGGTGGCGGCGCGACGGCATCCCCGCGGGCTACGAACACTGCGGCACCGCCGGCGAGCGCCCCGACCAGATCCTCACCACCTGGAACGCCTGGAACAATTCCGCGGTGCCGGACTGGGAGACCGCCTTCGCGCACGCGCTGACCCGCAGCGTGTCCGCCGCGATGGACGTGGCGGGCGGCCGCCGCGACCGGGCCACCGGCGAGCTCGCGCCCCAGCGGCCCTGGGACCGCGCCCTGAACTGGTTCGTCTCCTCCTATCCCCTGCTGGGCGGGCTCGCGGCGGGGCTGAGGATCGTGGCCGACGCGGAACTGGCGCGGACGCAGGGCATCGCCATCGCGGCGGTGAGTCCGGTCGCGGGTGAGATCTACATCAACCCGCTGCGCGGGTTCACCGACGAGGAATGGCGCTTCGTCCTCGCGCACGAGATGCTGCACGCCGCGCTTCGGCACGGCGAACGCCGGGGAGGCCGTGACCCGTTCCTCTTCAACGTCGCCGCCGACTACGTCGTCAACGACTGGCTCGTCCAGATGCGCGTCGGCGACATGCCGGAGGGGCTGCTGTACGACCCGGACCTGCGGGGCTTGTCCGCCGAGGAGGTGTACGACCGCATCGCGCACGACCTGCGCCGCCGCCGCAGGCTCGCGACCCTGCGGGGCAAGGGTGCCGGGGACATCCTCGGTGAGCCGCTGCCGCATCCCGGTGCGCGGCCGTACACCGATCTGGACGAGTTCTACCGACGCGGGCTGGTCCAGGGCCTCGACCTGCACCAGTACGGCGAGCGCGGCCGCCTGCCCGCGGGGCTGATCCAGGAGATCCGCGCCCTCGCGCACCCGCCCGTGCCGTGGGACGCGCGACTGGCCCGCTGGTTCGACGAGTACGTTCCCCGGCCGGAGCCCGTACGCTCGTACGCGCGTCCGGCACGGCGGCAGGCCTCGACCCCCGACATCCCGCGCGCCGGCAGGTACTTTCCGCCGCAGGAGACGGCACGCTGCACCTTCGGCGTCGTCCTGGACACCTCCGGCTCGATGAACAGCACCTTGCTCGGCAAGGCTCTCGGGGCCATCGCGTCGTACGCCGACGCCCGCGACGTGCCCGCGGCACGCGTCGTCTTCTGCGACGCCGCCCCCTACGACGCCGGTTACCTGCCGCCCACCGAGATCGCCGGCCGGGTGCGGGTACGCGGACGGGGCGGCACCGAACTCCAGCCCGGGGTGGACCTGTTGCAGCGGGCGGACGACTTCCCGCCGGGCGCGCCGGTCCTCGTCATCACCGACGGCTGGTGCGACGTCCTCCGCATCCGGCGCGAGCACGCCTACCTGGTCCCGCAGGGCGCGTCCCTGCCGTTCACCCCGCGCGGCCCGGTGTTCCGGCTGACCTAGGGCGTCCGTCCGAGATCGGCCTGTACGAGGTCGTGGTCCGACCACGCCGTGAGGTGCACCCGTTGCTCCAGCGTGTCGAAGCCACGGAGGAACACGTAGTCGAACTTGCTGCGCCAATCAGTGGTCGGCTCGCACATGCCCGTCCCGGAGGGGCCGCACCCGGGGTCCGCGTCCGCGGCCACGCCCCACATCGCGGTGAGTTCGGGGGCGGACGGGACCGCGTTGAAGTCACCGAGAACGATCGTGCGGTCGTAGCGGGCGACCGCCTTCGCCAGCACGCCGGTCTGCTCCGCGCGGACCGATTCCTGTCGCCGCTCGGCCAAGTGCGTGTTGAAGACCCGGACGCGCAGGCCGTCCACCAGGGTCGTGACGGCCATGTACCCCCGGTCCTCGGAACCGCCGTCGGGGTATTCGACGTGCACGAGGTCGGCCATCGGGGCGGCCGAGAGGATGGCCTGGCCGAAGCCCCCGGGGCTCCATGGCAGGCCTCCGCACCGGCTCCAACTCGGCAGCACCGATCCGTACTCGACGTGGTAGGCCAGCCCGTACCGGTACCGCAGGTAGTCCCGGATCCTCTCCACATCACCCACACACGCTTCCTGCAGGCCGATGACCTGAGGCGCGTACGTGGCGATCTCCGCCGCTCTGCCGCCGTTCTGCCCGCCCCCCTTGCAGGGGTTGCAGATGTTCCAGGTCATGACCCTGTTCGGCACGGCCTTCCCGGGGGCGCCGGCCGGCAGCGGCGCGGCCGTGTAGACGCTGTTCGAGACGCTGGGGCCGGCGAGCAGCAGGCAGGCCACGATCAGCGCACCCGCGAGCCACCGCGCGCCGGTTCCGGTCACCTTCGGCTCCTCGAAGTCGACTTCACACCCACATGCGGGGCGTCCTCGCACGAGCTTAAGCGGCGGTGTGTTTGCGCCTGCTCACGGATGCGTACGGTGCGGTGGACCGCCGGAAAGTCACCCTCCGGCCACGGCACATCGCCCTCCGGCACCGCCTGAAGGGGGGATCCGCGATCCCTGGACAACCGCGGCCTTCATCCGGCTTCCGGGCCGCGCGATCGTTGAAGGGCAGGCGACGGACCGGCCCGGTCCGCCCGCACCTCGACCCGAACGGGAGCCACCATGACCCGCATCGCCCTGATCACCGGCGCCAACAGGGGCCTCGGCCGCAGCACCGCGCTGCACCTCGCCGAGGCCGGGACCGACCTCATCCTCACCTACCGCTCGCACGCCGACGAGGCCGAGGCCGTCGTGGCGGCGGCCGGGAAGCTGGGCCGCACGGCAGTCGCCCTGCGGCTGGACACCGGGAACACCACCGAGTTCCCCGCCTTCACCGCACAGGTGCGTCAGGCCCTGGACCGGGAGTGGGGCCGCGACGACCTCGACATCCTCGTCAACAACGCCGGACACGGAGTGCACGCGCCGTTCGCCGACACCACCGAGGAGCAGTTCGACGGGCTGATGGACGTCCACGTCAAGGGCGTCTTCTTCCTCACCCAGGCCCTGCTGCCCCTGATCAAGGACGGCGGCCGCATCCTCAACGTCTCCACCGGGCTGACCCGCTTCATCGCCGCGCCGACCGCCGCGTATGCCGCGGCCAAGGGTGCCGTGGAGATCCTCACCCGGTACCTCGCCAAGGAGCTGGGGCCGCGCGGCATCACGGTCAACGCCCTCGCGCCGGGCGCCACCGGCACCGACTTCGGCGGTGGCGGGGTCCGCGACGACGAGGGGATGCGGTCCACGCTGAGCGGTGTCACCGCGATGGGCCGCCCCGGCGAGCCCGACGACATCGGCGCCGCCGCTGCCGCGCTGCTCGCCGAGGGAACCTCCTGGGTCACCGGGCAGCGCGTCGAGGCGTCCGGCGGCATGCTGCTCTGAAGGTCCCGGCCGGACCGGGCCCGTACACCCGCGCCGGGGGCGCCCCGGATGCCGGGCACCGCGGCCACGAAGGAGACTGGAACCGTGGACCGAGCACAACTCGCGGACTTCCTCCGCACCCGACGCGAAGCCCTGCAACCGGAGGACGTGGGGCTGCCCCGCGGGCCGCGCCGCCGCACCCGCGGCCTGCGCCGGGAGGAGGCAGCGGCACTCAGTGGTATGTCGACCGACTACTACAGCCGACTGGAGCAGCAGCGCGGGCCGCATCCCTCGGAGCCGATGCTCGCTGCCATCGCCCGTGGCCTGCGCCTCTCGCTGGCCGAGCGCGACCACCTGTTCCGCATCGCCGGGCACAACACCCCCGCCCGCCCCGGCAGCCTGCGCTCCGACCACATCACGCCCGGCCTGATGCGCATCCTCGGGCGGCTGGACGACACCCCGGCGCAGGTCGTCAGCGATGTGGCGGAGACCCTGGCCCAGACACCGGCGGCCACCGCGCTGCTCGGCGACCAGACACGGTTCACCGGGCCTGAACGCAGCCTCACGTACCGCTGGTTCACCGATCCCTCGACCCGGCTGGTGTACCCGGAGGAGGACCACCCGCTGCACAGCCGCTTCTTCACCTCCGGGCTGCGGGCGGCCTACTCACGGCAGGGCGCGGGCGGCCGGGCCGAGCGGCTGCGCGATCTGCTGCTGGAGCGCAGCGCGGAGTTCGCCGCCCTGTGGAGCGCGCACGAGATCGACGTCCCGCGTGTGGACCCCAAGCTGGTACGCCATCCCGAGCTGGGCGTCCTCACCCTCCAGTGCCAGGTCCTGCTGGACCCGGAGCAGAACCAGACGCTGCTGGTGTACACGGCCACGCCGGGCTCGGCGGACGACGAGAAGCTGCGGCTGCTGCCGGTGCTGGGAGCGCGGGCGGCGGGCACCTGACGGTCCTGGCCCTCTCGTTGATGTGCCGGCGAGGCCCTACGGCAGGACCGCCGCGTGGGTGGCGGCGCGGGCGAGATCCGGGCGGCTGAGGACTTCGGTGCTGTCGATGAACTGGTCCACGGCGCCGGCCGGTGGCAGGGCGAGCACGGCCGGATCGGTGATGCGGGCGGTCAGGGCCCCGGCGAAGCGTTCGGCGTGCAGGACCTGGAACGGCCGGTCGTGGTAGGGCCGCGTCGTGGGGTCGACGGGGTCGCAGAGGCCCAGGCGGTTGTGCGCCGCCGCGACGGTCTCGTAGGCGCGGGCGAGGTGCTGTTCGCGCGTACGCCAGTCGGTCGCGGCGAGGGCGGCGGTGAGCACCGGTGCGAGGGCGGCCCCCTGGGGGCTGTCGGCGAAAGCGCTGCCGAGCCATTTGCCGTACGGCGGGTAGCGGCGGTCCATGAGCAGGCAGAGCCGCATCAGGTCGCGCACCAGCCGGGCGGCGACGACGGCGGAGCCGAGTTCGTCGCCCACTTCGCCGCAGCGCCCGACGAAGGCTTCCTCCTGGGAGATGCGCCGCCACTGGCAGGCGAGCAGGTACAGCCAGAGGTCGTCGGGGTACCAGGCGAGGGCCGCACGGGCCGGTTCGAGGCGTCCGAGGCCGTCGTGGAAGACCGCACCGGCCGTGACCTCGGCGAGACGCTGTGCGGGGGTGGCCAGCCAGTCCGCCGGGGTGATGCCCCTGCCCGGGTCGAATCCCAGCCGTTCGGTGAACCAGGTACCGGCGTCGGTGATCGTCACCCGGTGACGCACCGGTCCCCCGGTCTCCCGCATGACCCCGATGCCGTCGTCGCCGCTCTCGGCGAAGTGCGTCGGGTAGCCGCAGAACGACTTCGGCAGGCGCTCGGAGAGCAACGCCACGATGTCCGGTCCGTGACGGGCGGCGTCCCCCGGGTGCAGGAAGACCTCCAGCCGGGGGCCCCACTCGTGGTCGGCGGAACGGGCGGTGTCGAAGCCGAGAACTTCCGAACCGCTGCCGAGACGGGCGGCGGAGTGCGTCAGTCCGGGGACGGCTTCCTCCAGCAGCGGCCGCACGGCTACGGCGTAGAAGCGGCGCGAGAGTTCCAGTCCGGGAATGAAGGGTGACGAGGTCATACCGCTGAGAGTGCCGTAGTGGCGGCGACCGGGGCGACGGCATTTCCGCGTGATCCGCTGCGCCTGTTTACTTACGCGCCCCCGCCCCCGTAGAGTTCTAGATGTGTTGACCGTCTGCTCGTTATCGCAGCGGTACCCCGCGCGGGGCCGTGCACCAAAATTGCCTACGATTGCCCACATCGGCACGCGAGGCGCCCGGTGTCTGTTCAGCGACGCGGCGGCCGCCTTGCCCGGACCCAGTTGGCAAGGTGGACACATGCAGGGCACGCGCGGCAGATCGCCCAAGTACCAATTGATTCGCGACGATCTGATGAAACGCATCGAAGGGGGCGAATTCACAGCGGGCGACGCACTTCCGCCTCAGCGCAGCCTGAGCGAGGAGTACGGCGTCAGCCTGATGACCCTCCGGCAGGCACTGGACGAATTGTGCACGCGCGGCATTGTCGAGCAGCAGCCCGGTAAGGGAACTTTCGTCAAGCTGCCCCCGGTGCCCTATTCGATGAACGCCCTGCGCAGTCTCGCGGACGATCTCCGCAGCCAGGGCATCCCGATCAGCACGAAGGTCGTCTCGGAGGACTTCGCGGAGGCACCCGCGGGCTTCGCCGAGCGCCTGGGCGTTCCCGAGGGGAGTCAGGTCCTCGTGCTCGAACGGGTCCGGTGGATCAGGAACAGTCCGCTGATCCACCAGCTCTCGTACATCCCGCAGCCCTTCGCCGACACCCTGAGGGGCTGCGACTTCAAGGAATACGACCTCTACCAGCTGTTCGCCGAACACTGCGGAGTGCAGGCGACGTACGCCCGCGAAACCATCGCTCCCGCCCTGATCGGCGAGCCCGTGGCCACTGTCCTCCAGTGCCCGCCCGGCTCCCTGGCCCTGAAGAGTGAACGGCTGACGCGCGACGCCGACGACACACCGTTGGTGATCGACGTGGCCGTGCTCTCCGGGGACAGCGTCCTGGTCACCAACGAACGAGAGGCCAGCGGCCACCGGGTGAGTTACGCCATGGGCACGCCCTCCACCTGAACCGACACCGAAGGAGACGGCCCCTGATGAGCTCGCCGAGCGCTGTCGACCGCCCGCCCTCGCGCGCGAACGCCGTGGCCCCGCACTTCACGTCGATCGCGGCGGCCGAGACAGCCCGTTACGCGACCGACCCGGACCCGGCGGCCGACTACGTGTACGCACGCTTCGGGACCGCCGCGAGCCGGACGCTGGAACGGCGTTACGACGAACTCCTCGGCGCCTCCTGGTCCAGCGTCGTCACCAGCGGGACGACCGCGATCGACGTGGCCCTCTCCGCGTGCCTGCTGAGCGCGCCGGAACGGGAGGCGGTCGTCCTCGTCACGGAGGGCCTGTACGTCGGCACCCGGCGGTACTTCGAGCGGATACTCTCCGGGCTCCGGGGCGTCCGGGTGGTCACCGCCCCCTACCCCGAACAGGGCGGCGACATCGCGGAGTTCGCGGAGGCGGTCCGGCGCCATCGCCCCGTCGCCGTGTTCACCGAGTCGGTCACCAACCCCTTCCTCGCGGTCGGTGACATCGCGGCCATGAGCCGGGTGTGCGTGGAGACGGACGCGGTGCTGGTGGTCGACGCCACCGTCACCCCGCCCCCCAACGTCTCACCGCTGGAACTCGGGGCCGACCTCGTCGTCCACAGCGCCACCAAATACCTCAACGGCCGCAACGACGTCCTGGCGGGCGTCGTCTCGGGCCGGACCGACACCTACCGGCAGGCGTGCGCCGACTACCGAAGGCTGGTGGGCGCGGTCCTGGACGACCGGAGCTGCGCCGACCTGCTGGAGGACTCCGCGAGTGTCGCCGAGCGCTTCCAGCGGCAGTCCGCCAACAGCCGCGCGGCCGCCGCGCTGCTGGGCGACGCGCCGCAGGTCGCCCGTGTCTGGGCCCCCGCCGACGCGCCCGCGGACGTCAAGGGGCACCCCGACGGCGCGCTGGTGACCTTCGAACTCGTGGTGCCCGATGGGGAATCGGCACGTTCGCGGTGCGATGTCTTCGTCGAGGCCGCGGTCCCGGAGATCCCCTTCTCCACGTCGTTCGGCTCGACCGGCTCCACGCTCACGCTGGTCGGCCTGCTCGACCGCGACCACGCCCACCGGCCCATCCTCCGCCTCTCCTGCGGCACCGAGCCGTGGGAGCAGCTGCGCCCGGTGCTCCGGCGCGCTCTCGCCGCCCTCCCGGGAGACGGAACGGGGCCAGGTCACCTGCCCACCGGGACCAGAGGAGACGAAACCGCATGACCACGAGCACCACACCCCCGCAGGCGCCGGAGGCGGCCGGGGACCCGGCCGCCGCGTCCGCTCAGCACCAGCCGTCGGAGCCGGCCTTCCTGCTGCTCAAACCGGACTGTCTGCGCTCCGGACTGGTCGAGGTGGTCGACCGGGCGGTGGCGGATGCCGGACTGACGGTCCTCTGCCGTCATCGCGTCGAGCTGACGCCCTCCGACGTGCGGTTCCTCTGGTCGGAGTACAACGAGCGCGACCATGTGCTCGCCACCGCCTTCCTCGACCGCTATCTCTGCGACGGCCCCTCCGAGGTCGTCATGGTGAGCGGCCCCGACGCCTTCGAGGCGACCCGCCGGATCAAGCGCGACGTACGCGGCCGGCATGCCCGGGGCATCTTCGCGAACGTCGTGCACGGCTCGGAGACCCGGGGGGAGCTGACCCGGCAGGCGAGTCGGCTGCTCGGCCGGTGTGCCCACTGCACCGACCGTTTCGGGGCGCAGTCCCCGGTCACCAACCCGCTGCGACCGCCGGGGCTGGCCTTCCGGGAGCGGTTCGACGTCGACCAGCTGGTGGAAGACCTGTGGCCCCGCCTGGAGAAGGGGCTGGCGCCTCCGGACCCGTTCCCGCTGAACGGGTCGCCGGAGGCGGAACCCACGTCCGCCGCCTACCTCGGTGTGGACAGCGCCAATTCGCTCGATTCCGCCGTCACCGCCGTGTGGCACGCCCTGCCCGGGGTGGAGCTGGGGCACGCTCTCATGCTCACCCTGTACGCGGGCCGGTCCGGGGGGCACCCCATCGGGGTCGGCACGGAGGAGGAGGCGGAGCGCTGCCACGCGACGCTGATCGAGTACGGAATCAAGAACTGCTGGTACGGAGCGTTCCCGGCGTCGTCCCACTGAGGACCCGGCGGCCGGTGAGCCGCCGGAGGTCCTGCAGGGTCACCCAGGGACCGGCCGGCCGCGGCCCGGTGGCGCGGACCACTTCCGCCTCGGGCCCGGCCGGGTCGCCCAGCGAGGAGACGACCAGGTCCGCCTCCGTGAAGTCGTGGCCCCGGGTGTGCCGTACCGGGGTCACGACGCAGGCCAGTCCGGCAGCCGTCGCCGCCAGCAGGCCCTGCCGGGAGTCCTCCACCGCCACACAGTCGCCTGCGGGCAGGCCGAGCGCGGCTACGGCGTCCAGATACACGTCGGGGGCGGGCTTCTTGGGGCGTACGGAGTCCGCGGTCACCACCGTGCACGCCTGCGCGAGCGCGGGGCCGAGACTCTTGCGTACGACCGCGGTCACGGCGGTCCGGGAGCCCGAGGAGGCGACCGCGAGCCGCCAGCCCGCGAGCACCGCGTCTGCCGCGAGCCGTCGTACGCCGGGGCGGGCCGCGATCGTCTCCTCTGCGAGCACCCGGGCCACGTATATCTCCGTCTTGCGGGCGTGCCAGGCGGCGACCCACTCCAGCCAGGTCTGCCGGTCCTCCGGGACCGCCACCGCGGCACGGAAAGCCGGCACCGTGTAGAGGCGGTCGAGCCGCTCTCTTCCACCCGCCACCGCGAGCATCTCGCTGTACTCCTGCGGGGTCCAGCGCCAGGGGACCCCGTACTCGCGCCAGACCTGGTTGAAGGCGTCGAGGTGCCAGGTGTGTTCGCTGTCGATCAGTACGCCGTCACAGTCGAAGACCAGCCCGGGCATACCGGCACCTCCTCATTCGCCCGGCGGGTCGCCGGGCAGCCGGCCGGCTTCCAGCAGTCCGGCCACGCCGCGGAGGAATCCCGAGGCGACGTCGCCGTCGCAGACCCGGTGGTCGAAGGTGACCGACAGGGTCGTCACGTCGCGGATCACGACCCGGCCGTCCACGGCCCGGGGCCGGTCGATGATGCGGCCCATGCCGAGCATGCCGGCCTCCGGATGGTTGATGACGGGGGTCGCACCGTCGACACCCAGCGCCCCGTAGTTGTTCACGGTGAAGGTCCCCTGGCCCACGGCCACGTCCGTGAGGGCACCGTCCAGCGTCGCCCTGACGACGCGGTCGGCCTCGTCGGCGATTTCCTTCGCGCCGAGACGTCCGGCGCCGCGGACCACGGGGACCAGGAGCCCGCGGCCGGTCTGGACGGTCACGCCGAGGGCGATCTCCGCGAGCTGGACGACGCAGTCGGCGGCGGTGTCGACCCGGGCGTTGAGCGCCGGGTGGCGGCGGAGCGCGTCGACGGCGTGGCAGGCCAGCACTGCCGTGAGGCTCGGCACCCGTCCTCCGGACTTCCTCGCCGCCGCGCGGGCCTCGACCAGGGCGGTGACGTCGACGTCGAGCCAGACGGTGACGTCGGGGATCTCGGAGCGGCTGACGACCGTCTTGCGTGCGACGGCTCCCCGCATGCCGTCGAGCGGAATCCTGAGGTCGGCGGCGGCCGGTTCGTGCTCCGCACCGGGCGACGTGCCGAATCCGACCAGGGCGCGCTCCGGCGGCTGCGGGCCGGGCACCTCGTCCGGGTTCCGCGGGGGCGCGGTGCGGACAGCGGTGTCCGGCGGCTCGATCGTGAGCAGGGGCTGCCCCACGGCGACCGTCTCCCCCACGTCCGCGCACAGTTCGCGCACCCGGCCGGCGTACGGGCTGGGGAGTTCGGTGACCGCCTTGGCCGTTTCGACCTCCACGACCGGCTGGTCGGTCTCCACGAGGTCGCCGGGCTCCACCAGCCACTGCACGATCTGGCCGTCGGTGAGCCCTTCCCCCAGGTCCGGCAGCAGGAAGGATTCCGGCCCGGGGCGGGCCGGGGCGTCGGAGGCGCGTCCGGTCGCCGCCTCCGCCGGCCGGACATCCGGCGTGCGCCAGGCCTGTCCGTGCACCGAGTCGAGCGCTTCGGCGAGGCGCTGCTCGGTCGGCAGGTAGAAGCGCTCCAGGCGCGGGGGCGGGTAGGGGACGTCCATGCCGGTGACCCGGATGACCGGGGCCTGGAGGCGGGCGAAGCACCGCTCGGTCAGCAGCGCCGATATTTCCGCGCCCATGCCGCAGAAGCCGTGTGATTCATGGACGACGACGGCCCGGCCGGTGCGTCGCACGCTCTCCACGAGCGTGTCCTCGTCCAGGGGTACGAGCGTCCGCAGGTCCACCACCTCGACGTCCTGTCCGCGTGCGGCGGCCTCCTCGGCGGCGCGCAGGGCGGTGGGCACGGTGGGGCCGTACGCGATGAGCGTGGCGGTGCTGCCGGGGCGCCGGACGACGGCCCGGCCGAAGGGGGCGGGGGTGCCGGCCGGCCCCTGATCGCTGGCCCAGTACAGCTTCTTGGGCTCGAAGAAGACCACCGGATCGTCCGACCCGATGGCCTCCCGGAGCATGGCGTACGCGTCGCCCGGGTTCGAGGGAACCGCCACGTGCAGGCCGGGGGTGTGCGCGTAGTACGCCTCCGAGGAGTCGCTGTGGTGCTCCACTCCTCCGATGCCGCCGCCGTACGGCACCCGGATGACCAGCGGCAGGCCGAGGAGGCCCCGGGTGCGGGACCGGAACTTCGCCACGTGGCTGACGATCTGCTCGAAGGCGGGGTAGGCGAAGGCGTCGAACTGCATCTCCACGACGGGCCGGTAGCCGTACATCGCCATGCCCACGGCTGTGCCGAGGATGCCGGACTCGGCCAGGGGCGAGTCGAAACAGCGCTGCTCGCCGAAGAGTTCGGTGAGGCCGTCGGTCACCCGGAAGACTCCGCCGAGCCGCCCGACGTCCTCGCCGTAGACGACGACCCGGTCGTCCTCCCTCATCGCGTCCCGCAACGCGGCGTTGACGGCCCCCGCCAATGTCGGTGCCTGCACCGTCACCCAGTCCCCCCGTGGCTGTCGTGTCCCTGTGCGCGGCGGCCGCGTACGGCCCGTTCCTGGTCCTGCAGACGGGGTGTCATCCCCGTATAGACATGGGTGAACATCTCGGCGGGGTCCACGGCGGGCGGCTCGGCGATCCGCTCCCGTAGCTCCGCGGCCAGCCGCTCGGCGTCGTCCGCGATGCGGGCGACCCGCTCCGCGTCGAGCACGCCCCGCGCCCGAAGGAAGTGTTCGAGCCGGACGATCGGGTCGCGTTCGCGCCACTTCCCGACCTCCGCCGGGTCCCGGTACCGGCTGTCGTCGTCCGCGTTGGTGTGGGCGGCGACCCGGTAGGTCACGGCTTCCACCAGGGACGGGCCCGCCCCGGCGCGGGCCGCATCGACGGCCTCGGACAGCACCTCGCTGACGGCGAGTACGTCGTTGCCGTCGACCACGTGTCCCGCCATCCCGTATCCGGGGGCCCGGTCGGCGATCCGCTCGGCGGCGGTCTGCCGGGACAGCGGCACGCTGATCGCGTACTGGTTGTTCTGGACGAGGAACACCACCGGGACGTTGAAGACCGCGGCGAAGTTGCACGCCTCGTGGAAGTCGCCCTCGCTCGTGGCACCGTCTCCCACGAGAGCGAGCGCGACGACGTCGTCCCCGGCCATCCGGGCGGCCTGGGCCAGCCCGACGGCGTGGAGCGCCTGCGTGGCGAGCGGTGTCGCCTGGGGTGCGGTGCGATGGGCGCGGGGGTCGTAGCCGCAGTGCCAGTCCCCCCGCATCAGGGTGAGGACGTCGACCGGGGCGACGCCGCGGCTCACCACCGCGACGCTGTCCCGGTACGTCGGGAAGAGCCAGTCCGTCGTCCGGAGGACGGCCGCCGCGGCGACCTGGCAGGCCTCCTGCCCCTCCGAGGAGGGGTAGACGGCGAGCCGTCCCTGCTTGGACAGGGCGGACGCCTGCTGGTTGAATCTCCGGCCGGCGACCATGCGGGCGTACAGGTCGAGCCACTGCTCGGCCGTGCCGCGTGGGCCGGATCCCGGAGCACCGGTCCACCGGCCGTGCTCGTCCAGTGAACGGCGCACGGTCCGCGCGGGGTCCGCCGCCTGCCGGGCGCCGCGACCCGGCACCGCTGCTGTCATCGCCATGGCGCTCCTCTCCCCTGCGTGTCGTACGGGACTCAGGTGCGGGGCAGCGCCTCGGCGCCGGTGGTCACCTCGGCGGTGGCGGCCAGTACCGTGAGCGCCGCGGCGTGCGCCTCCGGGGAGCCCGCCGCGCAGCAGTCCTCCAAGACCGTCACCTGCAGGTCGAGGTCGTGGGCGTCGCGGGCCGCCGAGAGCACGGCCAGTTCGGTGGAGACGCCGGCCAGCAGGAGCTTCTGGATGCCCAGACCGCGCAGTTGGAGGGCGAGCGAGGTGCCGTGGAAGGGGCTGAGCCGGTGCTTCACCAGGAGGGCGTCACCGGCCTCCGGCTTGACGGAGTCGTGGATGGCGGCGCCCCAGGTTCCGAGGCCGAGAGCGCCGTAGGCCGCGGCGCCGCCGAGTACCGGGGATCCGGCCGGGCACTCCCGGTAGGACTCGGAGAAGCCGAGGGTCACGTGGAATACGTGTACCCCCGCGTCACGGGCGGCCGCGACCGCCTCGGCCGTGGACTTCAGGACGCCTCGCCGCTCGACCTCGGCCGGCCAGCCGCCTCCGGCGAATTTGCCGTCCGCGTGGACGATCTCATTGACCATGTCGATGACGACGAGGGCGGTCCGGTCCATAGGTACCGTGCTCATGGAATTCCTTCTGGGTGAGGGGCGAAGAAGAGGATGTCTCGACCGGGTGCGGTGCTCAGCACCCGAGGGATCGTGCGATGATGTTCCGCTGCATTTCGCTCGTGCCTTCGCCGATCTCCATCATCTTGGCGTCGGCGTAATAGCGGGCGACCTCGTTGTCCATCACGAAGCCGCGGCCTCCGAAGACCTGCACGGCATCGTCCGCGGCACGCACACACGTACGACTGGCGACGAGCTTGGCCATGGAGGCCTGGCTTTCCCAGGGAATTCCGGCGTCCCTCAGTCCGGCGCAGTGCAGGGTGAGCGCCCGGGCCGCCGCGATATCGGCGGCCATGTCGGCGAGCTTGTGCTGCACGGCCTGGAATCCGGATATCGGCTGCCCGAACTGCACACGCTTTTTGGCGAATGCCACCGCACTGTCCAGGCAGGCCTGGGCCAGCCCCACGGATACGGCGGCGAAGGCCACCCGGCCCAGGGACAGCCCGTCCCCGAGGATGCGCATGCCCTGTCCGGGGGAGCCCAGGATGTGGTCGGCGGGTACCCGGCAGCCCTCGAAGGTCACCTCGCGGGTGTCCATGGACCGCCAGCCCAGCGTGCGGATGCGTTCCCCCGGGTGGAAGCCGGGCGTTCCGGCGGGGACCATGAAGACGCCGAACCCCGGGCGTTCGCCTTCGCCGCTGGTTCGTGCGGCGACCAGCAGGCCGTCGCTCAGCGGCGTACCGACGTTGGTGATGAAGGTCTTGCGGCCGTCGAGCACCCAGGAGTCGCCGTCGGGGCGGGCTGTCGTGGAGATCGACCGGAGGTCGGAACCGGCCTCGGGTTCGGTGATGGCGACGCCCGCGAGCTTTTCGCCCGAGGCGAGGCCGGGCAGCCAGCGTGCCTTCTGTTCCGGCGTCGCGTACATCCGGTGGATCTCGGTGGCCAGGATGTGCACCTCAAGCGTGAGGGCCAGCGTGACGTCGGCCGCGGCGATCCGTTCGAGTGCCTGGACGTACTCCAGGGTCGTGGAGCCGGTGCCCCCGTACTCCTCCTCGATCCGCATGCCGAAGAGGCCCGCGGCGCCGAGCCGGGCCAGGGGCCCGGCCGGGAATTCGCCGCTGAGGAAGTGGCTCTGCGCCGTGGCGGCGACGTGCTCCGCGCAGGCCTCTGCCCGGTCGGCCACCCCGATGCCGATTTCCGCTGCCGTGCTCAACTGGTCACCTCTCCCGGGACGGGCTGGTTCATGGGGGTGAGCCACGCCCCGTACCGCGGGTCCTCGCCCACGACCACGCGGCGGAAGCTCTGTGCCAGCGACACGGTGACCGGGCCGGGAAGCCCGTCGCCGATGCGCCGGCCGTCCAGCTCGACGACGGGGACGACCTCGGCCGCCGTGCCGGTGAGGAACAGTTCGTCGGCGGTGTACAGGTCGGCCCGGGTCAGGCTGCGCTCCTGGACCTCGATCCCGCGGTCCGCGGCGAGGGTCATGACGCTGTCCCGGGTGATGCCGGGCAGCGGGCCGTCGGAGAGCGGCGGGGTCACCACGCGGTCGCCGGTCACGCAGAACACGTTCTCCACGCAGGCGTCGGCGACGGTGCCCTGGGAGTTGAGGAGGATGGCCTCGTCGTAGCCATGCCGGGCCGCTTCGGAGCGGGCCAGCATCGAATTGAGGTAGAGCCCGCACGCCTTCCCGCCAGTGGGAAGGGCGTTGCCGGGCACCCGGCGCCAGCTGGAGACGCAGGCCCGGATGCCCTGGACCGCCGCGTCCGTGCCGAGGAACTTCTCCCACGGCCATACGGCGATCGCCACGCGCAGCGGGCCGGTGCCGGGGTCGATCCCCATCGTGCCCGACTCCGCGTGGACCAGCGGACGTACGTAGCACGCGGCGAGGTCGTTGGCGGCGACGAGATCGCGCACCGCGTCGGTGAGCTGCGCCGTGCTGTAGGGGATGTCCATGGCGTACATGGCGGCGGACCGGAAGAGCCGCCGCAGGTGGGCGTCCAGGCGGAAGGCCGCCGGGCCGCCGGCGGTCTCGTAGACCCGGATGCCCTCGTAGACGCCCCAGCCGTACTGGAGGGTCTGGTTCAGTACATGGACCTGGGCCTCGTCCCAGGGCAGCAGCCTGCCGTCCTGCCAGACGGCGGCCGTCCTCTCGACGCGCATGCGGGCCTCACTTCTCGCCGGGGGCGGTGGAGGCGCCGAGGGGCCGGCGCAGGGCGATCGAGTAGTAGAAGCTCCCGTCGCGCCGGGCCAGGACCTCCGCGTCGCCGAACATGGCGATGTGCTCGTCGGCGGTGACGAACGACTCCAGGGCGTACGGCACCTCCTCGACCGCGTGGGCGGCCAGCCATGCGCAGAACGCCGGGTAGTCGAAGGTGAGGTCACCGAGCAGCATGACCCCGCCCGGCTTGGTGATCCGGACCATCTCCTCGCAGGCGAGCTGCTTGTCGAGGATGCCCATGTGGTGCTGGAGGTACGGCGCGACGACGACGTCGTACTCCGCGTCGGGCAGCTCGGTGGCGCAGGCGTTGCCCTGGATCATCGTGGCGGTCGCCAGCCGCTCCTTGTACTCGGCGACGGTCATCGTGCCGGCCTGCCCGATGTCCGTCTCGGCCTGCGCGGTGACCTCGAAGGAGCCCTTCTGGGTCACTTCGAGCGGCTCCCACAGGAAGTCCAGGATGGAGACGGAGAAGTCTTCGAGGATTCCGGCCTTGCGAAGGGCGACGAGGTGGAAGTACGTGGCGATCGTGCCCTTCGACGCCCCGACGAAGAGAATCTTCCGACCGGGCTTGCGGGGCTCGGCGCCCAGCACGGCACGGGCCACCTCGCCCAGCGACTCCTGCACCTCTATGCGCTTCTTCCAGTCCGGGTGGTCGGTGGAGAAGGAGCTGTCCCACTCGGTGAACCGGGCCGTGGAGGAGGAAAGAAAGTGCCGCGAGTCGATGTAGCGCAGGAGCTGGAACTCGTCCTCCGTGATCGTGTGGCCGAGGATGCCTTCGGGAGTCACTGGCATGTCGATTCCTTTCCGAGAACCTCGAAGGCGCGCTCGAAGGCGTGCGCCGCGAAGTCGATTTCGCTTTCGTTGATCAGCAGCGGCGGGAAGAAGGTGATGCGGTCCTTCTTCACGTGGGTCACCACGCCGGCGTCCAGCAGTGCCGTGTTGACGCGCACGGCGGTGAGGGCACTCGGCCGGTCCCCGTCGTCACCGGTGTGGATGTCGATGCCGGTCATGAGTCCCGTCTGGCGGACGGAACGCACCAGCGGATGCCCCGTCAGCCACTCCAGGCGGCGCGCGAGCAGGGCGCCCAGCTCCCCGGCCCGAGCCGCGAGGTCCTCCTTCTCCACGATGTCGAGGACCGCCAGTGCCGCCGCGGCGGCCAGCGGGCTCCCTGACGAGGAGGAGCCGTGGCTGAGGACGGCCGACCGCCGGGCGAACGGCTCGAAGACGTGGTCGGCGGCGACGAGCGCGCCCAGCGGCAGGTATCCGCCGCTCAGCGCCTTCGCCATGACCGTCAGATCCGGCCGCAGGCCCACACGTTGACCGCCCATCAGGTAGCCGGTGCGCCCGAGACCGGTGGCGGACTCGTCGGCGACCAGCAGCGCGCCGGTCTCGCGGCAGATGGCCGTGAGGCGGTCGAAGAACTCGGCGGCGGGTGCGATGACGCCCCCGGCCGCGAGCACGGGCTCCACCACGACGGCCGCGACGCGCTCCGGTCCGAGTTCCGCGACGGCGGCCGCCAGCGCGTCCAGGCAGGTCCGCCCGCACGGGCCGGGGCCGCATCGTGGGCAGTCGCCCGGGCGGGGTCCGGGCACGGTGACGAGGCCTTCGGATGCGGCCCCGTACAGCTCGCGGTCGGCGGCGGAGTACAGGCCGCCCATCGCGAGCGTTCCCTGCGAACAGCCGTGGTAGGCGCGGTCGAACGTCACGACGAGGTTCCGCCGGGGTTCTCCGCGCAGCGCGAAGTACTGGCGCGCGACCTTGACGGCCGCTTCGACGGCCTCCGCCCCCGAGTTGATGAGCAGGACCCGCCCCGGCCCGCCGTAGCAGAGGCTCGAAAGCCGGCTGCCCAGCTCCTCGGCGACGGGATGCGTCATGCGGAAGAGGCTGGAGGAGGAGAGCGTGTGCAGCTGGTTCCGCACCGCTTCGTCGATGAGGGGGTGTCGCATCCCGCAGATCAGGGACAGACCCGAGAAGCCGTTGAGCAGCTGCTGTCCGCCGTCGGTGCGCAGCCAGGGGCCGTAGCCTTCCACAACCCTTACGGGCGGGCCTTCCAGGCCTATTTCCTCTGTGAACGCATGCCACAGCGGATACGAATCCGAATTATCTTCGGAACAGTCGATCACGCAGAATCCCCCCATGTCCGACATGGCTCACCGCAGACAGCAAGCTATTGCATTCGGAAGAAAATGAAAGGTGTCTGAGAAATGTTCCGGACCGCGCGTTTCGCGGATCCTGAAAACGGGCAACGCCGCCCGCTCGAACCCTGCCGAAGCAGGCTCGCCGCCCATCAGTCTCCGGCGCCCACCGCCCTGGCGACCGGTCTCCCCTTGCTGCCCGGACCACCCTCGCGCCCCGTCAACGCTTCCGACAAGAGTTCTAGAACGTGACGTACGTCACACGCGATTTTGCCCGATCGTCATGTTAACGTTACGCGCCTGTGGGCCCCCATTCACAATAGAAAGACCGCCATCGCGGCCATTTCAACGCGCCGCGCCCGCCCTTTTAACCGCGTCTTTACGGCCCGCTTACACCGCATTCTTCCGGCAAAACGAACGCCATCAGAAGGAATAGGGGTAGAGACATGCTCATTATGGTCACCGGTCCCGTGGGACGGTTTTCCGGAGCTTCCGAGGAGCAGCTTTCCGAGCGGCTGGCGAATATCGCTGAGGCGAGTCTCGGCGTCTACCGGAAGGGCCACACGCCGCTGGTGGGGGTGCACCAGGCGTACTCCATGCTGGACCTGATCGACGGGACGGAGGAGCAGGTCGGCATGGTCGCCGGCGTGTGCCTGGGGCTCGCGGCGCACTGCGACGCCATCCTCCACATAGGACGGTCCTCGGGCGTCGATCAGGAGATCGCGGAGTTCACCGGACGGGGGCGGCCCGTGTACGCGTCGTTGGACGAGGTCCCGGACGCGACGGAAGGTGCCGCCGCCCGATGACGCCTCCCACGGATTACGACGTCGTGGGGGTCGGGTTCGGCCCGTCCAACCTGTCGCTGGCCTGCGCGATCCAGGAGTGGAACGAGAACACGGAGTCCCCGCGGCGGCTCCGGGCGCTGTTCCTGGAGCGGAACGCCCACTTCGGGTGGTACCCGGACCTGCTGCTGCCGGCGGCCAAGTGCCAGGTGGTGTACGCGAAGGACCTGGCGACCACGCGTGATCCGCGCAGCCGGTTCAGCTTCCTGAATCACCTTCATCTCCGGGGCAGGCTCCACGAGTTCTTCGACGTGGGTGATCCGGTCCCCACCCGCCAGGAGTTCCACGGCTACTTCGAGTGGGCGGCCTCCGAGGTGGCGCCCATGGTCAGCTACGGCTCACGCGCCCTGGCGGTGACCCCGGTACGCGATGCCGGCACGGGCCGTACGGACGCCCTGACGGTACGGGTGGCGGACGGGAGCGGGGAGCGGACGGTGAGCACACGCACGGTGGTGGCGGCCATCGGCGGCAGCCCGGTGCTTCCACCCGCGGTGACGGCGCGGCCCGGTGGCCGTGTCTTCCACGCCGGGGAGTTCCTGTCGGCGTTCGAACGGCACTGCCCCGACCGGGGTGGCACGTACACCGTCGCCGTGGTCGGGAGCGGGCAGAGCGCGGCGGACATCGTCCTGTACCTGCTGAGCGAGTATCCCGGGGTCCGGGTCGAGTGGCTGACCCGTTCCTACGCGCTGCGGGCCGTGGACGCCAATCCGTTCGTGAACGCGTTCTTCCGCCCCGGAACCATCGACGTCTTCCACGCGCTGCCCGAGGACGCCCGGGTCCGGCTCAACAACGAGTTCTACAGCACCGGTTACGGGATCGTGGACCCCGGAACGCTTCAGGACCTCCACCGCTTCACGTACCAGGAAGGGCTTCGCGGCGGCTCCCGGCTCTCCCAACGCCCGCTCACCGAGCTGACGTCGGCCGCCGAGGAGGACGGCGCGGTCAGGCTCGGGCTGCGGGACGAGGACGGCACCGATGCGCTCGCCTGCGACGTGGCCGTCATGGCGACCGGGTACGTACGCACCACATCGGGCGAGCTCTTCGCACCGCTCGCGGACCTCGTCAAACGCGACGACCGGGGTGAACTGCGGCTGCGCCGCGACTACTCCGTGGACGGGCTGGACGACGCCGCCCAGGTCTATCTGCAGGGCTTCGCCGCCCGGTCGCACGGCATCGGCGACGAGGCGCTGTCCAACGTGGCCACCCGGGCCGGCGAGATCCTCCGCGCGCTCGTCGCAGAGGCGCCGGGCGGTTGACGGCCCGTGTGCGCAATGCCACGATGGACCAAGAGTTCTAGAACTCTTGGTCCATCGTGGCGCGTCCTCCGCAGACCGGCAGAGGCGCGGCAAGCCGCCCCGCGCGGCTCACTCCCGGGAGGGTAAAACGACATGACGGGCCATCTGCAGGGCGTACGGGAGACCGCCCGGGTCCTCGCGACACCCGGCAAGGGCGTCCTGGCCGCGGACGACGGCATCGGCAACCTGGAGGGCCGGTTCGCCGCCCACGGCCTGCCCTGCGTACCCGAGACCCGCCGCGCCTACCGCGAGATGCTGCTCACCGCCCCCGGGCTCGCGGAGTTCGTGAGCGGTGTGATCATGCACGAGGAGACCGTCGGCCAGCAGGACCGCGAGGGAGTCCCCCTGATCACCCGGGTGGCGACGGCGGGCATGCTCCCCGGTCTCAAGATCACCCCCGCGCCGGTCGAACCGGCCGAGCTGACGGACCGGCTGACGGCCGCCCGGGAACGCGGTGTCCGCTTCGCGAAGTGGCACGCCGTATACGAAACGAGCGGGACCGGCTCCGCCGCCCACGACGGACAGCCCCACCGGCTCGCGGTGTTCGCCCGCTGCTGCCAGGCGGCCGGCGTCGTCCCCATGGTGGAGTCCGACGTCCTCATGCGCGGCGCGCACACGGCCGAGGACTGCGGCCGGGTGACCGCGCGGGTCCTGTCCGCCGCGTACGCGGAACTGGAGTCCGCCGGAGTGGACGCGAGCGGCACCATCCTCAAGACCAACATGGCCGTGCCCGGAACCGACTGCCCCGTGCGGGCGTCCGCCGACGAGGTGGCCTCCCGGACCCTGGACGCCCTGACGGCATCCGTTCCCCCCGCGGTGCCCGTCGTCACCTTCCTGTCCGGAGGGCTCGCTCCCGTACCTGCCACCGGTCTGCTCGACACCCTGAACCGGACCGGCCCGCATCCCTGGGCGCTCACGTTCTCGTACGGACGCGCGCTGCAGGCACCCGCCCTGGCGGCATGGGCGGGCAGCCCCGAGGATGTCCGGCCCGCCCAGAAGGAACTGCTGCACAGGGCCCGCGCCAACAGCGAAGCCTGCCGCGGCACCTGGCGCGCGGAGACCGGATGGTCCGGCACCGCGCTCTGAACCGCTGAGAAGAACTCCCGCGTGTCACCGATGAGAGGGACAACCGTGGCGAACACCACCGTGGACGAGCGGCCACTGACGGCACGCTCGGGCCCGTACTTCGGCCGTTTCGGCGGCCGCTTCGTGCCGGAGGCGCTGATCACGGCGCTGGACGAGCTGACCGTCGCGTACGAGAACGCCCTGCTCGACCCCGCCTTCAGGCAGGAACTGGACGCGCTGCACCGGACCTACACCGGCCGGCCCAGCCTCGTCACCGAGGCCCCCCGATTCGCGGAGCACGCCGGCGGGGCACGGATCCTCCTCAAGCGGGAGGACCTCAACCACACCGGCTCGCACAAGATCAACAACGTGCTGGGGCAGGCTCTGCTGACCAAGCGCATGGGCAAGACCCGGGTCATCGCCGAGACGGGCGCGGGCCAGCACGGGGTCGCCACCGCCACCGCGGCCGCGCTGCTGGGCCTGGATGCCGTGGTCTACATGGGCGAGGTGGACACCGAGCGGCAGGCGTTGAACGTCGCGCGGATGAAGATGCTCGGTGCCGAGGTCATCCCCGTCACCTCGGGGTCGCGCACCCTCAAGGACTCCATGAACGAGGCCATGCGCGACTGGGTGGCCAACGTCGACCACACCCACTACCTCATCGGTTCGGTCGCCGGACCGCATCCGTTCCCCACGATGGTGCGGGAGTTCCAGCGTGTGATCGGCGTGGAGGCGCGGCAGCAGACGCTGGATCTGACCGGGCGGCTGCCCGACGTGGTGTGCGCCTGCGTCGGCGGCGGCTCCAACGCGATGGGCGTCTTCCACGCGTTCCTCGACGACTCGTCGGTGAAACTGCTCGGTCTGGAGGCCGGCGGGTCCGGACCGTCCCTGGGCCGCAACGCCGCGGCGATCGCCGGCGGTTCCACCGGTGTGCTGCACGGCAGCCGTACGTTCATCCTCCAGGACGAGCACGGTCAGACGATCGAGAGCGAGTCCATCTCCGCCGGTCTGGACTACCCGGGAGTGGGGCCGCAGCATTCCTGGCTGCACGACATCGGCCGCGCCTCGTACGAGCCCGTGACCGACGCGGAGGCCATGGAAGCCTTCAGTCTCCTCTGCCGGACCGAGGGCATCATCCCCGCCATCGAGAGCGCGCACGCGCTGGCCGGTGCCCTGCGGGAGGGCCGCCGACTCGGACCCGACGGCATCGTGCTCGTCAACCTCTCGGGGCGCGGTGACAAGGACGTCGACACCGCGGCCCGCTACTTCGGGCTGCTCGACAGCTCGCCCCAGGGAAGGGAAGCCGCCAAGTGACCGTCCTCACCACCCTTGAGAACGCCCGCGCGGAAGGCCGCGCCGCACTCTTCGGCTACCTGCCCGTCGGTTACCCCGACGTCCCGACGTCGATCCTGGCGATGAAGGCGATGGTCGCCGGGGGCGTGGACGTGGTCGAGGTCGGCATGCCGTACAGCGATCCGCTGATGGACGGGCCCCTCATCCAGCGCGCCACCGAGGCCGCCTTGCGCAACGGGACGGTCCCCGCGGACACCGTCACCGCCGTGCGCGAGGTCGCGCGTACCGGGACCCCCGCGCTCGTGATGACGTACTGGAACCTGATCGACCAGTACGGTGTGGACCGCTTCGCGTCCGACCTCGCCGAGGCCGGGGGCGCGGGCCTCATCACGCCCGACCTCATCCCGGACGAGGCGGCCGACTGGCACCGGGCGTCCGACGCGCACGGCCTGGACAGGGTGCATCTGGTCGCCCTGAGCTCCACCCAGGAACGCATCGAACGCGCGGTGGCCGCCTCCCGCGGTTTCGTCTACGCCGCCTCCCTGATGGGCGTGACGGGCGAACGGGGCGTGGTCAACAAGGACGCCCGCGACCTGGTGGAGCGGACCCGGAAGGCGGGCGGCCTTCCCGTATGCGTCGGGCTCGGCGTGAGCAACGGGGCGCAGGCGGCGGAGGTGGCGTCCTACGCCGACGGGGTGATCGTCGGTTCCGCGTTCGTCCGGGCGCTGGTGGAGGCTCCGGACGTCCCGGCCGGGCTCAAGGCCGTCGAGGCCGTGGCCCGGGATCTCGCGAACGGCGTCCGGGGCGGCTGAGCCGGGTGTGCGGTGTCCGCGGCCGGATTCCGGCCCGGGGGCACCGCACGCCTGCGTGGCCGTCGGCCGGTCCCCCGCGGGACGGCCCGGCGGCCGGGGCGGACCGACCGCCACTCCGGTGGAGAAGGTGCGTCGTGGGGCCGCGGTTCCGCCGGGTCCACGGAGTGCCACCCGGCGCGCCGACTGAGCGCGCCTGCAGGGCAATGGGGAGGCGACTCCCCTTCGACTGTGTGCATGGGGGAACATCTGTGCTCGATCAACAGCATCGCCGGATCCCGGTCAGCGGCCCGTCCACGGGGCTCGACACGAGAACGGCGCCCATCGGACAGACACGCATCGTGGCAAGCCCGCTCTGGGAAGGGGTGGCCGGCCTGTCGCTGCTGGCCGGCGACCGGGGCTGCCCGGCACCGTACGCCCCGTGGGCCCGCCGGGCCCGGCAGGCGCTGGACCGGCACCCCGGCGCGGATCCCAGGGCCTGGTTCGGCCGTCTCCCCCGTCGGCTCCCCTCGTTCCTTCTCCCGCCCCCGAGTTCGGCCCTGGACATCACCGGCGAGCTGGAGGCGCTGTGCGCCGTGCCCGAGGAGGCGGTCCTTGCCGAGCTGCACAGCCGCTTCCCCAAGGGCGTCCCCGAGGCGCTGCTGAGCTTCGCCCGCTCCCCGGCCTCGGCCCTCACCCGGTACGCGGAGCTCATGTTCGACTACTGGACGCTGGCGCTGGCTCCGCACTGGCCGGCGATGCGTTCGGCGGTCGAGGAGGAGGTCCTGGCGCATGCCCGGATCCTGGCGACGGAGGGAGCGGAGCGGATGCTCGGTCATCTCGCGCCCCGGCTGCCGCTCGCCCCGGGTCCGGTGTCGGCCGCCTCGCTCCCCGGATCCGGTGAACCCCTGCTGGTCGTGGTGCCGTTGCTGCTGGCGCACGAGTCGGGGCTGACGGCCCGGAGCGCGGACGGCTCCACGCTGGCCGTCGCCTACCAGGCCCGGGGCGTCGCCGTGCTGATGGACGGGCCGGACGGTACGGGGGCGCGCCGGGTGGATGGAGCCCCTCCGGCGGACCGTCTCGCGCTTCTTGTGGGGCGCGGCCGGGCCGCCGTGCTGCGGGCGCTGGTGACTCCGGGCAGCACCACCTCGATCGCGGCGGTGCTGGGCCTGGCCGCGAGCACGGTGTCGGAGCATCTGGCCGCGCTGACCTCGGCGGGCCTGGTGCAGCGGCACCGGGTGGGGCGCCGGGTGATGTACGAGCTGGACCGGTTCGGCCTGGAGCTCCTGGACTGGATGGAGGGCGGCCGCTCCGCGGCCTGAGGCTGTCCGGGCGGCGTTCATCCGAGCAGCAGCCCTCCCCGTCTCGACCGGCTCCGGAGGAGGCGGAACGCCGCCAGCGCCGCCAGCAGCCAGACCAGTCCGGTGAGGGCCGTCAGCCCGGCGGAGGCGGCGATCGAGGTGGCCGCCTCCCCGTCGGCGAGCCCTCTGACCGCCGCCAGCCCGTGGGTGACCGGCACTCCCCGGGCCACCACACCGACGGCCGTGGGCCAGTGGCCGACGGGGACGAGCGCACCGCAGAAGGCCGTGGTCGCCATGGTGACCACGGTGCTGATGACGTTGCGGGCTCCGGGGAAGAGCAGGGCCAGTGCGCCGAACACCAGAGCCATGCCGTAGGTGGCGAGCATGCTGAGGAGGATCAGCAGCACCAGGACGGGTGATCGCGGGAGCGACCAGCCGACGGGGAAGGGGATGGCCAGGACCAGCACGGCGATCGAGGTGGTCGCGGTCGCCGAGAGGGGCCAGGAGAGGGAGCGTCCGACGAAGTAGAGGCCGGGCTCGGCCGGCGACCCGGCCAGCGGGATCAGCGTACCCGCGTCGATGTCCCAGGTGCTGGAGGCGACTGCCATGAACGTCTCGGCGACGCCCGCCATCATCGCGGCACCGACGACCACGTACGCCACGTAGGAGTCGTCGCCCAGTGAGGTGGCCAGCAGGCTGTAGAAGGTCACCTGGCAGAGGATCCGGACGAGCCAGGCCCCGGCCCAGGTCTTCCAGGTGTAGAAGGCGCGGAAGTCGTGCGCGGCGACGAGCGCGCCCTGGCGGACCACTCTCGCGGCTCGGGTCGGTGCGATCATCTCTCTCATTCCCGGGACAGGGTGCCCGCGGCGCGGGCGCCGGCCAGAAAGCGTGCGATGTACCGCATGCCGAAGAGCAGGGCCGTCAGCCCGAGGAGCAGCATCATGGCGAAGGACAGCCCCAGATCCGCTACGGGCTGGGGCCGGGTGGCGGCGCGCAGCAGATCGGCCCCCCAGGAAAGGGGGAGCAGCCGCCCCAGGGGAACAAGCGCTCCCGGGAGTTCCGAGACCGGGACGAGCACGCCGCCGAGGAGGAACACCGGGAACGACAGGGTGTTCTGTACGATCCTGGCGCCCGGCGCCACGACGAAGAGGGCCGACAGGGCTGTCGCCATGGCCGCTGTGCTGCCCACGACCAGCAGGAGTGCGGCGCCGAACACCAGCGGGTGGTGCACGGGGAGCCAGTAGCCGAAGAGGGCTCCGGCGACCAGCACCGACATCACGAACGACGGCACGGACAGGAGCATGCAGGCGCAGAGCCTGCCGAGCAGCACCAGGGGGAAGGGGGCCGGGGCGGCGACCAGTGGCTCCAGCCGCCCGTTCTGCCGGTCGTCGCTGATCATCTCCCCCGAGAACATCAGCGCGGCCGTCCACACCGTCATGAGCATGGGGGCGAGCACGGCGTGGGCGTAGAGCTCGGTGCGTCCGGAGTACTCCATGGCGGAGAGGAAGACCAGGGCGAAGAAGGGCGAGGCGATCAGGGAGAAGTAGGTGTCCGCCTGGCCGCGCATCGCGGTCAGCTGGAACCGGAATCCGGTGCCGAAGGCCCGGGCCGCCACCGCGGCGGGTCCGGGTGCCGGGGCGCTCATTCGCCCACCGCCATGCCTCGTCCGCCGAACAGGTGCAGATATGCCTCCTCCAGGCCGGCGGTGCCGCAGTCGAATTCGGCGATGCCCGCGTCCACCAGGGCGTGCACGACCGTGCCGCTCGCCCCGGCGCTCTCGGTCACGATCCGCGTGGTCCGGCCCTCCGGAGCCGTCACGGTGACGACGCCGGGCAGGGCGGCGAGTTGTACGCGGAGCGGGCCGGGCACGTCGCGGGCGGTGACCCGTCGGTTCCGGGAGACGAGTTCGCCGACCCGGTCGGGGCTCTCGGTCAGGCGGAGTCTGCCGCTGTCGATGAAGGACACCCGGTCGCTCAGGTCCGCGGCCTCGGCCATGTCGTGGGTGGTCAGCAGCACGGTCCGGCCGTCGCTCCGCAGTTCGCGGACGAGGTCGCGGAAGTCGCGGGCGGCGACCGGGTCCATGCCGGCTGTCGGCTCGTCGAGGATCAGGACCTGGGGGTCGGAGACGAGCGCCCGCGCGAGGTGCAGGCGCTGCTTCATGCCCCTGGAGAAGGTGTGCACCGTGTCGTCGGCCCGGGCGGTGAGTCCCACCCGGTCGAGGAGCGGATCCACCCGTTTGCCGCGTTCACGGCGCCCTATCCCGTACAAAGCGGCCCAGAAGGACATATTCTGACGTGCCGTCAGCCGGTTGTACAGGCCCTTGTCGCCGCCGAGTACGAGGCCGACCAGGCGCTTGACCGCCTCGGTTTCCGCCACGACGTCGTGTCCGAGCACCGAGGCGGTGCCCGAGGACGGCAGCAGCACCGTCGAGAGGATCTTGCACAGCGTCGACTTTCCGGCGCCGTTGGGGCCGAGGAGGCCGTGGACCTCTCCGTCCCGCACGGTGAGGTCGACGTCCCGCAGCGCCGCCGGAGCGTCCGCGCCCCGGCCGTAGACCCGGCCGAGTCCGCGTATCTCGATCGCGGTCACCGGCTTCGGCCTTCGGCGGCCAGGAGGGACGCGGGGCGCAGGTCGGTCCATGCCCGTTCGACGTGGTTCAGACAGCCGGCGCGGCTGTCCGGTCCGTGGTCGGGCAGCCAGCCGTCGGGGACGGCGAGGTCCGAGGGCCAGAGCGAGTACTGGCCCTCCTCGTTCCTCAGCGCGAGGTAGCGGCCGTCGGGCCGCTCGAACGGATCGGTCACGTCGGTTCCTCCGGGTGGGCGGGCGCGTCGCCGCGCAGGTGTGCGGCCAGAGAGTCCGCGATGTGCTGCTGCGGGCGCGGGTCCATGAGGTCGAAGTGGCTGCCGGCGATGCCCTGTACGGCGAGGTGGCCGCGCACATACGGCTCCCACAGCCGGGGGGTGATCCAGGGCGGGCGGGTGTCGTCCCGGGCCTCGTAGAAGAGGGCGTTCCCGTGGAAGATCCCCGGCCGGAAGCTCCTGGCGAGCCGCAGGTTGCCCGCGGTCACCGCCTCGATCCGGGCGAGCCGGGCCGGGCCGATGCCGCTCTGCGGGCCCTGCGCCACGTGCTGCCGGACCGCCTCGGGCGCGGCGGAGGCATCCGCGTATCCCTCCGGGGCGTCACCCAGCGGGAAGCTGTCGACGAGGGCGAGCAGGGCGACCTCCTGGCCCTGCTCCTGCAGCAGGGTCGCCATGGCGTGCGCGACGTTGCCGCCGAAGGACCAGCCCAGCAGCCGGTACGGGCCGACGGGATGGGCCGCACGCACCTGCCGGACGTAGTCGGCGGCCATGGCGTGGATGCTCCCGGGCGGCGGCACGTCCTCCGACAGCCCTCTGGCCTGGACACCCACGATCGGGAGGTCCGGCGGCAGGTGCCGGGCGAGTCCCGCGTAGCACCAGCTGAGTCCGGTGACCGGGTGCACGCACACCAGGGGGCCGGGGCCGCGCGGGCCCCGGATGGGGAGCAAGACCCCGTACGGGTCCTGGCCCCCGGCTCCGTCCCGGTCGAGGAGGTCCAGCACACCCGCGACCGTGCGTCCGCGCAGCAGTTCCTGGAGGGTCACCTCGGCGCCGAGCACGTCCCTGACCCGGACCGCGAGGCGAATCGCCAGCAGGGAGTGCCCGCCCAGCGCGAAGAAGTCCTCGTCCGTGCCGACCTCGGGCAGACCGAGCACCTCGGCGAAGAGGGAGGCGAGCATCTCTTCGCGCGGGGTCGCCGGAGCTGCCGGGGCGGCGGGGAGCGCCGTGCCCGCCGGAGCCTTCCGGCCCCCGGCGGGCCGGGGCCGCACCGCGTCGAGGCGCAGACCCGGGTCGGCGGAGACGTCCGACACGAGCCGGTGCAGCGCGGCGGCGAGCCGGTCCGCGGTCCGCCGGGCGAACAGGTCCGTGGAGTAGCCCATCCGGCACTCAAGGGCGCCCGCTTCCCCGGTGCCGGCCACGACGAACTCGAAGGACAGGTCGAACTTCGCGCTCGGCGCGCCGCTCTCCTCGACGACCGTGGAAAGGTCTCCCAGCGGATCGGCGGTGGACCCGCCTTGGCCGGGGCAGGTCACGACCGTCTGGAAGAGTGGGTTCCGGTGAGCGTGCCGGGTGGGGCCGATCTCTCCGACGACCCGGTCGAAGGGCAGGTCCTGGTGCTCGAACGCGGCCAGTGCCGTCGTACGCACGCGCTCCACCAGTTCGCGGTAGGCCGGGGATCCGGAGGTGTCGACGCGTATGACGAGGGTGTTGACGAAGTACCCCACCATGTCGTGGAGTGCGCCGTCGGAGCGGCCGGCGACCGGTGTGCCGAGGGGGATGTCCGCGCCTCCGCCCGCCCCCGACAGGAGGGCGGCGACGGCGGCGAGCATCTGCATCAGCAGCGAGGAACCCGTCTCCAGGGCCAGCGCTTCCAGCCGCGTCCGGACCTCGGCACTCCAGCGGACCGTGCGGCTTCCCGCGGTGAGCTGTCCCTCGACGGGGCGTGGACCGTCGTACGGAAGCGGCAGTTCCGCGGGGAGGCCCGCCAGCGTGCTCCGCCAGAACTCGCGCTGCCGCAGTGCGAGCGGGGTGGGGTCTTCGGCACTGCCGAGGAGCGTGTGCTGCCAGGCCGCGTAGTCGGCGTACGTGACCGGGAGGGCGTCCCAGCCCGGCTCGACGGACCCGGCGCGGGCCCGGTACGCGATGCCGAGGTCGCGCCGGAGCAACGGGAGCGACCAGCCGTCCACGGCCAGGTGATGGACGATCAGGGACAGCACGTGCTCGGTGTCCGAGACGCGGAAGACCGTGCAGCGCAGGGGGATCTCGCCGCCGAGCTCGAACGGCCGCGCACGCTCCGCGTCGAGAGCCTTGGCCAGCTCGTCCTCCCCCGTGTCCACCACGGTGAGCAGGCGGGGCAGTGCATGGGGCTCAAGGACCACGCCCGTCGGGCGGCCGCCCCGTTCGGGCAGCAGGGTGCGCAGCGCGTCATGCCGTACGACGACGTCCTTGAGCGCCTGTCCGAGCGCCGTCAGGTCCAGCTCGCCCGTGAGCCGCACGACGAGTGGCACGTTGTAGGCGGCCCGGAAGCCCCCGTGCTGGTGGAGGACCCACAGGCCGTGCTGTCCCGGTGCGGGCGCGGCGTCACCGGGCCGGTGGCCGGCGGCTCCGGCCACGAGGGGCGGGCGTTCGCCGGACGGGAGGCCCGCGTCGGCGAGGACGGCGGCCAGCCCGGCCGGTGTGGGCCGTTCGAAGACCTGGCGCACGGTCAGTTCACCGCCGAGCGCACTGCGTACTCTGCTGATCAGTCTGACGACCAGCAGGGAGTTGCCTCCGGCGGCGAAGAAGTCCGTGTCCGCGCCGGTCCCCGGCAGGCCGAGCACCTCCGCGAACAGCGCGCACAGCCGGAGCTCCGTCGTGCCCGCCGGGCGCCGGGCGGGAGAGGCGGCCCGGCCGTCGGCGGCACCGGGGCGTGGGAGTGCACGGCGGTCGATCTTGCCCTGAGGGGTGAGGGGAAGCGTGCCGAGGCGTACGTAGGCGGACGGCACCATGTAGTCGGGCAGCCGGCCGGCGAGCGCCGCGCTCAGTTCGGCGTCCGTCGGGGCCGTCCCCCCGGCGGCGACCACATAGGCGGTCAGTCGCTTGTCGCCGGGCCGGTCCTCACGTACGACCACGCAGGCCTGCCGGACCCGCGCGTGCTGTTCGAGGGCCGCCGCCACCTCGTCGGGCTCGATGCGGAAGCCGCGTAGTTTCACCTGCTGGTCGGTACGCCCCAGGAATTCCAGCTGTCCGTCGGCGGACCACCGCACGAGGTCGCCGGTGCGGTACATGCGCGCGCCGGGGGGACCGAAGGGGCAGGCCACGAAGCGTTCGGCGGTGAGCGCGGGCCGGGCGAAGTAGCCGCGTGCCAGTCCGGGTCCGGCGATATGGAGCTGCCCCGGCACGCCGGGCGGCACCGGTGTCAGGTGCTCGTCGAGCACGAGGACGCGGGTGTTGTCCAGCGGTGTGCCGATGGGCAGCGCACCGGTCGGCGGGGCCGCCTCGGGCACCGGGAAGGAGGTGGTGAACGTGGTCGCCTCGGTGGGCCCGTAGCCGTTGACCACGGTGGTGCCGGGGCAGTGGCCGAGCACCCGGCGGACGGCCCCCGGCGGAACGACGTCGCCACCGGTCCACACCTCCCGCACGGTGCGCAGGGCGGCCGGGGCGAGGTCGGCCACCAGCTGGAACAGCCCGGAGGTGAGCCAGAGTGCGGTGACCTCGTGCCGGACGAGGACGGTCTCCAGGGTGTGCAGGTCCAGATCGCCGGCCGGCGCGACGACGAGGTGGCCACCGTTGAGCAGGGGCACCCAGGTCTCGTACGTGGACGCGTCGAACGCCTCCGGGGAGTGGAGCAGGACCCGCTCATGGGCGCCGCCGCGCCAGCGTCCGTCCGAGGCGAGCCCGGTGATGTTGCGATGGGTGACGGCCACCCCCTTGGGCACGCCGGTGGAACCCGAGGTGTACATGATGTACGCCAGCCGGTCCGGCCCGGCGCTCTCCGGGCCCGCGATCTCCGGCCCCGGACCTCCGGGACAGGGCGGCAGCGCGGCGGCGGACGGGCCGACGGCCAGGACCGGGAGGCCGAGCGCGGCGGCCCGGGCGGCGTTCGCCGCGTCGGCGAGCAGCAACGCGGCGCCCGCCTCCCGGACCGTGCAGCGCAGCCGCTCGTCGGGGTCGCGGCGCCCCAGGGGCACGTAGGCGCCGCCTGCCTTGAGTACGGCCAGTTCCGCGGCCACGACGGCCGGGGAGCGGTCCATGAGCAGGGCGACCCGGGTCTCCGGGCCGGCACCGCGGTCCACCAGCGCACCGGCCAGCCGGTCGGACCAGTCGTCCAGTTGCGCGTAGGTCAGCACCTCGTCGCCGCAGGAGAGGGCCGGCGCCGACGGGGTCCGGGCGGCGCGCTCGCGGAAGAGGGCGTGCACCGGGCGGTCGGACTCCTCGCGCTCGGCGCCGGTCCCCGCACCCATGACGGTGTCCAGGTCGGCGGGTCGCAGCGCCTCCAGCCGGGCCACGGGCGCGTCCGGGTTCGCGCGCACCGCGTCCGCCAGGGTGGTCAGTGAGCCGAGCAGCCGGTCCGCCGTGCCGGGGTCGAAGAGGTCGGAGGCGTATTCGAGGCGTCCGCCGACGCCCGCGGGTTCGCCGTCGCCGGTCCGGCACTCCCAGAAGGTGAGGGCCAGGTCGAACTTGGCGGCCGCGAGCCGGGTGGGCTGCGGCGCGCAGTCCAGGCCGGGGAGCGCCAGCGGGGACGCCGGGGGCGGCTGGACGAGCACCATCACCTGGAAGAGCGGGTGCCGGGACACGGACCTGGGCGGATTGACGAGTTCCACGATCCGCTCGAAGGGGAGGTCCTGGTGGTCGTACGCGGCCAGGTCGGCGGCCCTGACACGTTCCAGGACGTCCCTGAAGGACGGGGAGCCGGACAGGTCGTAGCGGAGCACCTGGGTGTTGACGAAGAACCCGGTCAGCGGGTGCAGTTGCTCGTCGGTGCGGCCGGACACCACTCCGCCGAGCGGGATGTCGGTGCCCGCCCCGTTGCGGTGCAGCGTCACCGCGACGAGGGCCTGGAGGACCATCGTCACGCTCGCCTGCCCGGCCGCGGCGAGAGCGGCGAGGCCGCGGTGCGTGTCGGGCGGGAGCGTGAAGTCCCTTACACCGGCCCGGAATCCCGGCTCCGGAGGGCGCGGCCGGTCGGTGGGCAGGGGGATCTCGGCCGGCAGACCCGCCAGGGTGCGGCGCCAGTAGGCGGCCTGCCGCCCGAAGGTGCCGGCCGGGTCCGATTCGTCGCGCAGCATCTCCGTCTGCCGCCGGGTGTAGTCGGCGTACCGCACGGGCAGGGGCGTGAACGCGGGGGCGGTGCCGAGGATACGGGCCCCGTAGGCCGCGGAGAGGTCACGGCCGAGCGGTCCGAGCGACCAGCCGTCGCCCGCGATGTGGTGCAGGAGCAGCAGGACGACGTACCGCTCCTCCCCCAGCCGCCACAGGTGCACGCGGAACGGCGGGGCCCCGCTCAGGTCGAATGCGTGGTGCACCGCCTCGTCCAGGGCGTCGGGCAGTTCCCGCTCCGTGGTCGTGGCCCGGACGAGTACGGGGCGTGCCCGGTCCCCTTCGAGCACCCGTTGGAAGGGGACGCCGTCCCGGTCCCCGAAGACGGTACGCAGCATGTCGTGCCGGGTCGTCAGGTCCGCGAGCGCCAGCTCCAGCGCCGGTTCGTCGAGCGGTCCCGTGATCCGGACGGCGACGGGGATGTTGTAGGCGGAACCGGTCTCGCCGGACCGGGTGAGGAACCACAGGCGCTGCTGGGCGGGCGACAGCGGTGACTCGGCCTCGACGGGTCCCGCGGTCAGTGCGGGCCGCGCGGTGCCCGCCCGGTCCAGCAGCCCGGCGAGCCCCGCCGGTGTGGGGTGGTCGAAGACGTCACGGATGCGCAGGTCGGCCCCGAGCGCCGAGCGGATGCGGGCCAGGAGGCGGGTGACGAGCAGCGAGTGGCCGCCGAGGGCGAAGAAGTCGTCGTCGCCGCCGGCGTGTCCGAGGTTCAGCAGGCCGGCGAAGATCCGGCGGATCACCTCCTCGTGGGGTGACGCGGCGGTGTCCAGGAGCGAGCCGGTACCGGGCCCGGCCGGGCGGGGCGCGGGCAGCGCGTGGCGGTCGAGCTTGCCGCTGGTGGTGAGCGGCAGCGCGTCCAGGACGACGAAGGACGTGGGAACCATGGGGCGGGGCAGCCGTCGTGCGGTGTGTTCGCGCAGTTCCCGGCTGCCGGGCTGCTCGCCGTCGGCCACCACGTAGGCGACCAGTTCCGGGCCCCCCGAGTCCTCGCGTACCACGACCACCGCGTGGGTCACCGAGGGATGGTCCTCGATGACGGACCGGATCCCGGCGGGCTCGATGCGGAAGCCACGGATCTTGACCTGGTCATCGGCGCGCCCGGTGAAGACCAGCCGGCCGCCGGTGTCCCGGTACCCGGTGTCGCCCGTGCGGTACATGCGGGTCCCCGGCGGCCCGTACGGGTCGGCCACGAAGCGTTCCGCGGTGAGGCCGGGCTGTCCTTGGTAGCCGCGGGCCACCTGGGGGCCGGCCAGGTAGATCTGCCCGCGCACGCCCTGCGGCACGGGTCTCAGCGCATCGTCCAGCACATGGGCGGACAGGTTGTCGAGCGGCTGCCCGATGCACGGTGTACCGGGCCCCCGGGCCAGGGTGTGCGCGGTGGCGTAGACGGTGCACTCGGTCGGCCCGTAGTAGTTGTGGACGCGGGTGGCCGGGGCGGAGCGGAGAGTGTCCCAGAGGCGCCGGTTCACCGCCTCACCGGCGAGGACGAGTTCGGCCGGGGCCCCGCCGGGGTCGTCGAGGAGGCCCGCGTCGATCAGCTGGGCGGCGTGCGAGGGCGTGGCGTCGACGAGGTCGACCCGTTCCCGGACCAGGTGCTCCGCGTATGCCTGGGGGTCCCGCCGGACCGCCTCGGGCACGACGTGCAGTTCGTGTCCCTGGGTGAGGGCCAGCAGCCCCTGCCAGGAGACGTCGAAGGTGACGGCCGCGGTCATGGTCGTACGGATCCGGTCGCGTCCCAGCCGCTGGGCGAGCGGCCCGAAGAGCCTCCGGGCCAAGGTCGCGCCGAGCGCGGACAGGCTCCCGTGTTCCACGACGACGCCCTTGGGAAGCCCGGTCGAGCCCGACGTGTGGATGACGTAGGCCGCGTGTTCCGGGAGCAGCGGTGAGCGGCGGTCGGCGTCGCCGGGCGGGTGCGCGGCACACGCGGCGAGGCGCCCTGGCACCGTGGGGCCGTCCAGGGTCAGCCGGGTCACCTCCGGCAGGTCTTCCGGCAGGAGGCCGGTCGTACCGCTGACGTCGATCAGTACTCCGGCGCCGGAGCGTTCGATGACGCCGCGCAGGTGGGCGGGGGGATGGGCGGGGTCCAGGGGGACGAAGACGCCGCCCGCCGCGAGCACCGCGAAGAGGACGGCGACCTGGACGTCGGAGCGCGGCACGAGCACGGCGACCCGGTCCTCGGGTCCGATTCCCAGGCCGATGAGGAGGTGCGCCAGCCGGTTGACCCGCTCGCCGAGCTCGCCGAAGGTCAGCCGGGTGCCCTCGTGCACGAGCGCGGTCCGGTCCGGGAACGCCGACACCGTGCGCGTGAGCAGGACGGGCACCGGATCGCGCTCCGTTTCCCGCTCCGGTCCTCGGGCGGCGGCCACGAGCCCGGCGGTCCGGTCGCGGGGCTCCACGGACAGCCGGTCCAACGGCAGGGCGGGGTCCGCGAGGACGGCTTCGGCCAGGCGTACGAACCGGTCGGTGAAGGCCGCGGCGGTGGCGGGCGGAAGCAGTCCGGTGCGGTAACGGAACTCGCCGTGGAGGCTGCCGCCGATGACCGCGGTGTTCAGCTCCAGGTCGAAGCGCGCCGACCGGTCCGGAAGCCTGAACCGCTCAGCCCGGCAGGCCGGGTGGGTGAACTCCTCGGTCTCCGGGCGTTGCCCCTGGTGGACGAAGAAGGCGCTGACGAGCCGGTCGGCGCCGGCCGCCGGTGCGCAGCGGGCGAGCACTTCACCGAAGGGCAGATGTCTGGTCCGCGCCGCTCGCAGTTTCGTGTTGAGGGCGCGCATCAGGGCGATGAACGTGGTGCCCGGGGTCCGTTCGGCGCGCAGCGCGACCGTGTTGACGAAGAACCCGACGACGTCGTCGTACTCCCGCCCTCTGCGCGCGTCCATGGCTGCGCCGACGGTGATGTCCCGCTGGTCCGTGTGCGTCGTCAGCCAGGCGTGGTAGAGGGCGAGTACGGCGGCGGTCGGCGCGCACCGGTGCTCCGTCGCCAGGCGTTCGAGCCCGGCGGTCGCGTCGGCGGAGAGGGCGAAGGTGAAGCTCTCCCCCGTCGGTTGCGGCCCCGCCTCGGTCCGGTCGTCGCCGGCGAAGGCCCAGGGCTGTGCTCCGGACAGCTCGTCCCGCCAGTACGCGAGCCGGGCCGCGCGTTCCTCGTCGTCGATGTGGGTGCGTTCCCAGCGGGCGAAGTCGGCGTACCGGCGCCGGAGGGGCGCGAGCGGGGGCTCCTCGCCGGAGAGCTCCGCATGGCAGAAGGCGGTGAGGTCGCCCGCCAGCACCCTGAGGGACCGGCCGTCCGCGATCCCGTGGTGCAGCACGAGCACCACCACGCAGGAGCCGTCGGTACGGTCCACTGCCACGGCCCGGACCGCCGGTGCCGCGTACAGATCGAAGGGGCGCTCGACCTGCTCCGTGACGATCGCTTCCCAGTCCCCGGGTTCCTTCTCCCGCAGGTGGCTCAAGGGGACGGTGAACTGCTCCGCCTCGGTCTGGCGGGCCTGCCCGTCCTCGTCCCGCGTACAGCGCAGGCGCAGGAGATCGTGCCGTGCGACCAGGGCGGCCAGGGCGCGTTCGAGGACCCCGGCGCCGAGGCCGGCGGGGAACCGGAGCCCGAGGTGCAGATGGTAGGACGGGCTTCCGGGGTCGAGTTCGTAGAGCCACAACAGGCGCTCCTGCCCGTGCGACAGGGGCACCGTGACCATGTCCGCCTCTCCGGTTCCGCTGTCCGGCACGTCACTTCAGCCGTTCGTCGGCGAGCACCGCGAGGACGTCGCCGTACCAGTCGGTGTCCGGGCCGGTCTCCCTGCTGAGGTACCAGGTGTCCGACCGCGCGACACCGACGTGCTTCGCGACGGAACGGAGCAGGGCGGTGCTCTCGGCCCACTCGCGGACCGCGCCCTGCCGCGTCAGGGCCCGGGGAAGCCCGAGTCCGTGCTCGATGAAGGCGAGCGTACGCGCGGCCTCCTCCCTGACCTCGGTGTCCTGCGGCTGGGTGCGGAGAAGGAGTTCCCAGGCAGTGGCGGCGCGTTCGGGGCTGACCCGGCGGAGCAGGTCCAGCGAGGTGAACGCCCGGTCGAGCGGGTCGGCGGAGGGCGGGACCTCCGTCCCGGCCTCCGACAGGGAGAGTTCCACGGCGGTGGTGAGCATGTTCTGCTGCGTCCACCAGGCCAGGCCGTACTGCCCGGAGGCGAGCGCCCCGTCCAGGTCGTAGTTCAGGGCCATCAGTTCCAGATGGAGGGCGTTGACCGCACGCCTGGCCTTCAGCCATGTCTTCAGCGGCACACTATGCGGGGACATCGCACACGTCCTTTCGCCCGGCGGGGGTGAGGTAGCCCGCGGCGGCCAGTTCACGCGCCGGAGCCGCGGCGGCCAGGCGGACGTCGGGGGCGGGCACTCCGAGATCCGCTGCCGTGTTCGCGACCGCCTCCGGCCAGGGCATTCCGTCGTTGAGCCGCCGGACGAGCAGCGCGGTGAGGCCGTCCGTACGGACGATGGACTTGCGGCCGAGGACCAGATGGGCGGCCGCGCCGTCGGGTACGACGCCGGCGTCGTCGGCCAGCCGCCAGTGGGGCGCGTCGTGGGCCGGCTCCCTTCTGGCGTGGATGCGCGCGCGCAGCCGGGGCAGTGCCGCGCCGAGGTCTGCCGGGGATGTCTCGCAGCCGTCCAGGCAGTCCTGCCGGGCGGTGGTCCCCGCGCCGAACAGCCGGTCCGCCTTGACCGTGGTCCACTTGAGCGACGGATAGCCCTCGCCGCCCTCCGCGAGGACCGAGGCCGCCCGCCAGACGGCTGCCCGTCGCAGGAGCAGGACGGCACGGGGGAGCTCGTCCATCGCCTGCGCCACGGCGGCCCGGGACAGGTATTCGTGGGCGCGGAGCATGCACCAGCCGTTGAAGAGCTCACAGGAGCGTTCGGCGGAGAACAGGTCGAGTACGGGCGCCGCCTCGTCGGTCACGCGAAGGCGCGCGCAGATCGCGAGACGGTAGTAGCGGTCGAAGTCGCGCAGCGCGAACGCGCTGACGCGGTCCGCCGCCTTCGGGTCGCCGAAGGCCGTCGCGAGCTGTCGCATCGCCCCGAGGTCGAGGTATTCGCAGTCGACGTAGCGCGAGTCCCGGATGCCGATGGCCACGGGGTTCGTGGAGTCCAGGCCCGCGGTGCGGATGATGTACAGGTCGATGTCGGAGTTGGCGTTGCCCAACCCCTCCACCAGCGATCCGGTTGCCACGCATGTGGCGTCCTCGGGGACGGTCCCGAGGCAGGCGTCGATCTCCTCGGCCACTGCGGCGGCCGCCTGTTCGGGCAGTCCGGCGGTCCACGTGAACCCTGACACGCTGGTCACTCTCCCTTTCCGTACCGGTGGAGGGCCTTGAGCGAGCCGTCCTCGAACATGTCGCGGCAGCGCTCGCGCCGCATCTTTCCGCTCGTCGTCACCGGCAGGGCGCCGGCCGCCACGAGCCAGACCCGGGTCACCGCCAGTCCGGTCTCCCGGCCGATCCGGGCCATCACGGCGCGGGCCAGGGCCGCCGCCGCCGCGTCGTCCAGTTGTTCCCCGACGCCGGTACGGCATTCGGCGACCAGGACCGGGCGGAGCGCCATGTCCCCGTCGCCCCCGGCCAGGAAGACGGCCGCCCGGCCGGGCCGGAGCCGTTCGTCGGCCGCGACGGCGACGGCCTCGATCTCCCCGCTGTAGTAGTTCTCCCCGGCGACCTGGAACCGTTCCCTGGCCCGGCCGAGTGCGAAGAGCTCTCCTCCGTACAGGAAGCCCATGTCTCCGGTGCGGTGTCCGGTGTCGGGGCCGACCGGGTGGCCCCGGGGCGCCACCTGCGGGCCGCTGATCCAGATCTCGCCGACCAGTCCGGGGGCGAGGGGCGTGCCGGTCTCCGGGTCGAGGATCTCCACCCGGGTGTCGCGCAACGGGGGTCCGCAGGAAGCGAGGTCCTGGCTCTCCGCGTCCCGCGCGGCCGGCTCGGCCCGCCCGGCGCGCAGGGCGCGGGCGCAGAAGCTCACCACGCCCGGGGCCTCGCCCAGCCGGCCGGCGGTGACGGTCAGGGTCGCCTCGGCCAGACCGTAGGACGGGGTGAACGCCTTGTGGTCGAAGCCGGCGGCGGCGAACTTCGCGGTGAACGCGCGCAGGGTGGCCGGGCGTACGGGTTCCCCGGCGGACCTGGCGACGGTGAGGCCGCTGAGGTCGTAGGCGCGGGTGTCGCCGGTCTTCCTCGCGCAGAGGGCGTACCCGAAGTCGGGCGCGGAGGTCAGGGTCGCCTTCCACTCGCTCATCGCACGCGGCCAGAGCCCGGGGTCCCGTACGAAGTCGAAGGGGTCCAGGAGCACGGAGGTGTAGCCCGACCACAGCGGCCGCAGCACGCCGGTCACCAGTCCCATGTCGTGGGAGAGCGGCACCCAGCCGACCGAAACGCTGTGCCGGGTCTCCCCGAAGGCCTCGGCCGCCTGCCGGAGTTGGGCGATGACGTTGCTCCCCCGCAGTATCACGGGCCCCGGATTGCCCAGCGAGCCGGAGGTGTACTGCACGTACGCCACATCGGCCCGTCCCTCCGGGGGCGGGACCGTTTCCTGCTGCTCCTGGAGTCCTTCCACGAGCAGCAGCGGGCATGGCTCGGGGAGGAGTCCGGGGTGTGCGGCCACCTCGGGCTGGTCGGTCAGTACGGCGAGGGGGCGCGAGGCCGCCGCGATGCCCCGCAGCCGCTGGGCATGCCCCTGGTGGACATGCGGGATCGCTGGTCCGGGGACGGGGATCAGTCCCGCCTTGACGACCGCGAAGAAGGCGGTCACGAACTCCAGCGGGTCCCTGACCGCCAGCAGGACGTACGGCTCCCGCGGGTCGGCGCTGTCGTGGGCGAGCGTCGTGCGCAGCGCGTGACCCAGGGCCGATGCCCGCTGGTCGAGTTCACGGACGGGCAGAGTCGTCCACGTGTCGGCGGAGGGGGTGTACCGCACGAAGCGGCAGGTGTTGCCGGCGACCGCCCGTTCCAGCAGGCCGAGCAGACCGGGGACGGCCGACGGGCCTCTCATTCCGGGGTCCGGCTGCCTATGGACGACAGCATGGCCGCGAAGGTGGGGCTGCGCAGCACCGTCTCCATATCGACGTCCCGCCCCAGCTCGGCGGTGAGCATTTCGCTGATCTCCGCAGCGTCGAGGGAGTCTCCGCCGACCCCGAAGAAGTCATCGCGACCGGATACGGATTCCACCCCGAGAATCCCCGCACATTTGGCCAGGATTTCCGCTTCACGCTCTGATGAAATCACGAGTTACCTACCCCTGCCGACGAGATTTCGGCACACCCTAGCGACCCCCGCCCGGCTGCGCAATCAGCGTCCACGGCCCGCTTACCGGCACCGATCAAGTGCGGCAGCGGCCTGCAACAGCCGCACCCGGTGCGACTTTTCGGTTCTCACCGAATCAATTGCCGGGAGCACCCGGGATCTCTACTGTCTAACCCCAGGGAAGGCGTTCGCCTTTCCCGGCCTATCACCAGCGAAGAGGGGGTGAATCATCATGGGTAAGCTCCCCACCTCCGTCGTCATCGCCGTGAACGAGTGACGATGAATGACTCGCCCGGCCGATACGGACCGGGAACGGGGGCTGCGGTATTCCGCAGCCCCCAGCTTTTCATTTTGCGCGAGGGGAAGAGTGGAAATGACTGCACTGGAGTCCGAGGGTGCGGGCCGGAACGGGGCGGAGACCGGTGGCCTCGACACGGCCCTCGACCGCGCGGAGCTCGGCAGGATACTCGGCGAGATACGCGCCCGAGGCGCCCGCGCGGCCCGGCACGCGGCGGCGGAGCACGGATTCCGGCGCGTGTACATGGGCGGGGCGCCGCTGGCCGGCCTCGGGTCGCCCTGTTCGGACATCGACATCTTCGTCGTCCTCGACGGAGAGGACCGCTCCACCGAGCAGTTCGCGTTCGAGGGTCAGCGCGTGGACGTCGAGTACGTCCAGCTCACCGAACTGGAGACGCTCGTACGGCGCTTCACCACGTTCGAGGGGACCTCGACCGACACCGGGCAGCTGTCCTTCGCCAGCCGGTCGCGGCTGGACCGTACGGCGCGCTTCCTGCTGAGCGAGATCGTCGTGGACGAGGGCGGACAGCTCGCCGCCCTGCACGCGCAGCTCGAAAAGGGTGAGGACGCCTTCCGGAAGGTGCTGATCGCGCGACACGCCCAGGACATCCAGAACGCGGGCGAGGACGTCATCGGTGCCCTGCTCAACGGCGACCCGTCGAACGCCGAGTACCAGTCGCGGGAGATGGTCTACCGGGGCGCCGAAGCGTATCTGGCCGGCGAGGGCGATCTCTACGTCAACACCAAGTGGGTGTGGGCGAAGTGGGACCGCACCGTCGGCGACAAGGCGGGCGGCCAGCTGGCGGAGGTGCTGCACGACCTCGGCATGCCGTCGACCCGGGACGCCGTGATCCGCAATCTCTGGCTCACGCAGGACCTCGTCGCCATGGCGGCCACCGGCTACCGCTACGTTCCCGTGCTCGATGTCGCCCCGCCGTTCTGCCGGCGCAACCCCCGGCACACCCTTCTCCCCTTCGCGGACGGCTACTTCGCCACGCATGAGGTCGGTTCGGCCACCGAGCTGAGCCGTGAGGGTGTGCTGCTCTGGATGCTCGCGCACGGCAGGACCAAGGCGGACGCCGTCGCGGCGGCACGTGCCTCGTTCGCCGCGGAGGGCGTCGAGATCGCGCAGGAGGACGTCTCCGCCTACTACGACATCCTGGAGCAGAGCGGTCTGATCGCCGCCGTGCCGGAATCGGACGCCCGTCCGTGATCATGTCGCCCGAGCAGCGGGCCGTACTGCGCAACCGGGACTTCCGCCGGTTCTGGACCGCCATCACCGTCGCGCGGGCGGGCGCCCATGTCACCGTGCTGGCGCTCCCGTTGACGGCGGTCACGCTGCTGGGCGCGGACGCCGTCCAGCTGGGCCTGCTGACCACCGTGCAATTGCTGCCCATGCTCGTGGTGACCCCACTGGCGGGGGTGATCACGGACGTGTACGCCGCTCGCGTGGTCAACTCCCTCTGCGATCTGGTGCGCGGGGTCCTGCTGCTCGGTGTGCCGCTGCTGGCCGCGCTCGACTCGCTCGGCATGGGGTGGCTGTACGTCCTCAGCGCGTGCGTCGGTGTGCTGAAGGCGGTGGCCGACATCGCGCACCACTCGATGCTCCCCCGGCTCGTGCCGCCGGAGCAGGTCGTCGCGGGCAACGCGGCGGTCAACGCCAGCTACTCGGTGACGGACGTGGCGGGCCCGGGCCTCGGCGGGCTGCTCGTCCAGGCGGTCACCGCTCCGTACGCCATCGTCCTGGACGCCGTCGGCTTCCTCGTGTCCGGCGGGCTCCTCGCCACCTTGAAGGCGGACGACTCGGGACACCGGGCCGTACGTGAGCGGTGGTCGGTGATGGTGGGCGACGGTTTCCGATTCCTCGTCCGCTCGAAGCCCCTGCTCATGCTCGGCATCTCGGGCGGCGTGGCCAACATCTTCATTCAGGCGTACCTGACCATCTTCGTGCTGTTCGCGGTGGACACCCTGGGCTTCAGCCCGGTGAAGATCGGTGCGCTGTACGCGGTGGGCGCGGTGGGCGGAGTCGTGGGGGCCGCTGCCGCGGGCCGGCTCGGTGAGCGCTTCTCGAAGGTCGGCGCGATGGTGGGCGGGAACGTCACCGTCGGCGCGGGCATGGGTCTGATCGCGGCCGCCGGTGCGCTGGAAGGCGGCGTGCTCAGGCCGGTCTGCGCCACTGCGGGCATCTGGCTGTACTCGATGGGGCTCGGCGTCTACAACGTGCACTCCATGAGCGCCCGTCAGCGGCTGTGCCCGCCCGACAAGCTGGGCCGGATCACCGCGGGCTACCGCCTGCTGTCGCACGGCTCCCTGCCGCTGGGCGCCCTGGCGGGCGGCTACTGCGCGCGGTGGGCCGGACAGACCACGACCATCGCCCTCGCGGGGGCGGGCCTGGTGCTGTGGATGGGCATCGCCATGGCCACCCCCTTCCGCAGGCTCGACGCGGAGCAGGCCGACACCACGGTCGCCCCGGCGGCCTGAGACATCCCCACCCGAAAGCTGAGAGGAACAACCCCGTGCCCCTGGAGATCGAGCGCAAGTTCCATGTGCGGCAGGACTGGCAGCTCCCGCCGGACGCCGTTCGCAAGGCCGTACGTCAGGGCTATCTGTCGCCCGAGGGTGCCCCGGCGGAGGTCCGGGTCCGGGCCACGGACGACCGTTATGTCATGACGGTGAAGGCACCGCGGTCCGCCGGGCAGGGCGGCCCCAGTGTGCGCGCGGAGGTGGAGTTCCCGGTGTCGAAGGAGGTCTTCGACGAACTGTGGGAGCTGGCGCCCGACCGCATCGACAAGGAGCGCTGGACCCTGGCGCTGGCCGACTCGGGCACGGTCGCGACGGTCGACGTCTACGCGGGTGCGCACTCCGGTCTGCGCGTGGTGGAGGTCGAGTTCGGCAGCGTCGAGGCGGCCAACGCGTTCGAGCCGCCCGCCTGGTTCGGCGAGGACATCAGCGGGCGGCCCGAGTGGGGAAACCGTCACCTGGCACGCGGGTCCGCCACGGTGTGACCGGGCCCGCGCGCCTCGAACCGGGCTAGTTCTTCTGCAGGGTGCGCGTGACGCCCGCGATCACGGCGGTCGTCAGCACCCAGCCGAAGGCGATCAGGAGGTAGGCCAGCCACTGCAGGCTGCCGTCCGACCAGTACCAGGCCGTGCGCTGCCCCAGGCCACCGATGGGGATCAACAGGTCGAGCGTGTAGACGAGGGGCTGGAACGGCGCACTCTCGCCTTCTTTGACCGGGATGGGCGGGTGTGCGGCGAAGGCCAGGGTGCCCAGGAGCGTCAGGGCGAGGAGCCAGACGCCGGCCAGCCAGGGGCGGTAGCCGTAGCCGATGGACCCGTCGAGCAGATACCCCCAGGCACGCGCGGCCGGCGACAGCGTACGGCGCCGGTGGCGCTGTTTGGCCAGGAGTACGCGGCGGGCGTCGTCGTCGTGGCCGGCCCTCCGGTACCAGCTCGCCAACTGCTCGTACGGCTGTGGGCTGTAGCCGGGACTGCGCCGTATCCATGCCACACGGCCCGGCACGGACCCCCGGAGGCCACTCGGCCCGGCCGCCCCGAGGGAGCCGTAGACGAGGCCGTCCAGCTCCACCACGTCCGGCCAGCTGTGCTCGTTGTCGCGCAGGAAGGCCGCCTGCGCACCCCGCAGGTCCACGGCTCCGCGCGGTCGTCGGGCGAGGGCCAGGTCGAAGTCGGACACCTGCATGACGAGCCCGACCAGGGACCGGTTGTCGCCGCCGGGTGCCGCGTTCAGGAAGGCACCCTCGAAGGTGAGGAGGTCCGAGACACGGGCGCCCCGCAGCCTCACGGTCCCGTCCGAGGTGAAACCGCCCGAGAAGTTGAGCGTCGGCGACACGACGTTGTCCAGGGCCAGGGCCACTCCGTCCGGACCCGGGCGGCCCAGCGGCACGGGTTGTTCCAGGTGGGCGCCCTGCATGAACAGTCCACCGGACAGCTGCGCGCCGAGCAGGCGTATCCCGCCACGTGCGGTGAACCCGTGCATGCAAAAGACGCCGCCTCCCGTGGACAGGCCGTCCGCGATCACCCCCCAGCCCTCGGACACGCGCACCCGGGCACCGTTCAGCACCAACTCGCCCGCCACCGAGGCGTTCAGCAGATCGAGGCATCCCTCCACGCGCGACCGTGACAGATCGAGATGCCCTTCGACGCGTACGAGGGCGGCTTCGAATCCCGGCAGCCGGCTGTCCACGATGCGGATGGTCCGGACCGACGCCCCGTTGAACCCGGGTGCCTCCTCGAACCAGCACTCCTCCATCCGAAGAGCGTGCCCGGTCTCCACGTCCGAGAGGTCCAGGCGGCCGCTGATGCGCGCGCCGACGAGTTCCACGCAGGCGACGGCGCCGGGCTGCCCGGGGTTCCCGCCCGCGAGCAGCGTCGCGATCACGGCGGCACGGACTGTACGCCCGGGGCCCCACACGCCGCCGTCGCCGACCTGGTTCCCCTCGGGCGCACCCGCGCGCAGGTCCACGCGGCGTCCCACGGGAAACGCGTCCCACAGCTGGCGCTCCGGCGAAGTCAGCTCGTCGTATGAAAGCACTCCTGCAGAGTAGCGATCTTCCTCCGGGCGGCCCTCGTCACGGCAGTTGGAGTTCGGGCAGGGAGAAGAATCCGCTGATGGCCCGCACCGTTCGTTCCTCGTCGTCCTCCCGGTCGACATCAGCCGTCGGCCCGGTCAGCCGCGCCGCCGTGAGGGCGGGCAACAGCAGATCGGGCTCCTTGCCCGCGCGGTAGTACAGCGTCTCGAAGCTGAAGCCCGTGATCAGGCTCCCGTCGCGGCAGTACTGGAACGAGGGCATGTGAGCCTTCGGCCGGCACGGCTCGGTCACGAAGACCGCGAGCTCGCCGCCGTCCCGGCACAGACGTCCGTAATCGGCGAGGTCGTAGTCGCCGTCCTCCCAACTGAACATGTCGTGCATCACCAGTCCCCAGTCGGCCCCCGTGCCGTACGCGAGTGGCATGCGCCGCTGGTCGAGGAGTCCTCGCACGAGCGTGTCGAGGGACAGCCCTCGGAAGAAGACGACGTTGGTCTCCTCGTGGTGCGGGAGCGCGCGGTGTATCCAATGCCTCATGCCGTGCACCGTAGACGCACCCACTGACACAACCCGACGGCCGTCTGCCGGGGCCCCGGACCCGCCCACGCTTCCGGCTCCGATTGAACCGGCGCCCGCCCCGGTAAAGGACACGGCATGACCACCCATGAGATCGGCCCACGCATGATGGGCGAGCGACTGATGTACAACCGAGCCGTCCGCGTGGACGCCCCACGCAGTTGGCTGTTCGTCTCCGGTCACGAAGCGCGAGGCGACGACGGCGGCATCGCGCATCGGGGAGACATGGCCGGGCAGATGAGACTGACGCTGCGGCGGTTGGGTGAAACGGTCACGGAGGCGGGGATGACGATGGCCGACGTGGTGCAGATCCGGATCGTCACGACTGACCTCGCTTCGTGCAAGGCACACTACGCCGTGCTCCTGGACGGGCTCGCGGCCGCGAACTGCCGGCCGACCAGCCTGCTGGCGGAGGTCGGCGCCCTGTCCGATCCGGACATGCTCATCGAGATCGAAGCCGTAGCATGCGGGCACGCCTCGTGAAGTCCGCGCACCCGCCGTGGCCGGGAGCGCCATGGAGGCGGGCCGGTGGGACTTACGGTTTGTGGGTCACCCAGAGTGCTTCCGCCGGCCAGTGGTGGGCCCAGTCGGGCGGGTCGGTCTTGTTGTAGCCGTTCGCCGCTTCGGGGGCGGGACGCGGTTCGATGAGGTCGTCGATGACGAGACCCGCTCCGCGCAGGACCCTGATCCAGTCGCCGTAGGTGAGCTGGTAGCTGACCGCGCCCTGGTCCTCGTCGATGGTGTCCAGGCCGAAGTAGTCCTGTCGCAGCGTCGTGGTCGCACGGCTGGTGGCTTCGTCGTAGCACGCTTCGAACCACGGGCTGGCGACGTTGAACACCAGGCGCCCACCCCGGCGCAGTACGCGAGCGGCCTGCGGTACGGCGAGGTGCGGGGGTGCCCAGCTGAGCCCGCCGTAGTCGCAGAACACCAGGTCGAAGGTGTCGGCGGCGAACGGGAGGTGCTCGGCGGCACCTTGCACCAGTGGGTAGCGGGCCGGCCCCATCGCGCGGGCCGCGGCGGCAAGCTGCTCCTCGGACAGGTCGAACCCGACCACCGCGGCCCCCTCGGCGGCGAGCGCCCTGGACCACTGTCCGGCGCCGCAGCCGAGTTCCAGGACGCGACGGCCGGTGACGTCGCCGAGCGCCCGCAGGTGCGCGTCGGGGATCGCGTACGTGCCCCACAGGCGGGGCGTCGCGCCGATTCGCGCGTCGTGTTTGTGCTGGTAGGCGCTGCTGATCTGATTCCAGAAGCGCCTGTTGCCGGAGATGCTGTCCACGTGTCGACCCAAGCAGCACCTGCTGTGGTCGGTCAACGTGATTGCAGACCGGCCCAGCTCGTACGGAACAGGGCCGTCCACAGGAATCCCGCGCCGAAGTGGGGTGAATCGGCCGGCTCGTCCCGCATGCGGCGCAGTTCGACTTCCGCGAGGTCGGAGAAGATCCAGCGCAGCGATGCGGGGGTGTAGGCGAGGCCGCCGTGCAGCCGGCGTTCGCGGTAGAGCTCCGCGTCGGCGAGCTGGGAGCCCATTCCGTCCTCACCGGCCGCGAAGCAGGTCAGGGCGAGATGGCCACCGGGGGCCAGGACACGGTCGAGCAGCGCGAGGTAGCTCACCCTCCGGTGCGGTGGCAGGTGGTGGAAGCATCCGGAGTCCACGACCAGGTCGTACGGTCCGCCCAGCTCCGTGGCCGCCAGTGTGAACGCGTCGCCGCATGCGAAGTGCGCGTCCACCCCCAGTCCGGCAGCGCGCTCCCGGGCCCACGCTATGGCCACCGGCGAGAGGTCCACGGCGTCCACTTCGAACCCGTGCGAGGCCAGGTACAGGGCGTTGCGGCCCGCCCCGCAGCCCAGATCGAGGACCCGGCCGGGCGCGATCAGGCCCTGTTCGAGGTAGCCGGCCAGGCTCTCGTCCGGCTTCATCGGGAAGAACGGGACGGGCCTCGACCTGTCGGCGTAGAACCGGTCCCAGAAGTCCTTGCCGTCCCCGGCCGCCAAGTGGCCGCTCCCGGCTTCGGAGACGAACAACCCGTCCAGGAGTTCGAGAACGTCCTCGACAGTACGCACGGTCCGGTCCACCCGGGCCCCCTTTCGATCACGTCCGACCCTAGGAGCGCCGACGCCGGAAGACCAGATCGCCCCAAGCGCCCCACCAGGCCGAACGCCCCGCTCCCGCGTGACGCGGCGCTCGCCGGAACTCCGCCTCCCGCCCCGGCCCCGTGCCCGCCGAACCGTGCACGGAGGGCCCTGAACGGGCTGTTCCCGGCCGCGCCGGGCCCACGTTTTTCCTCGGATTCGCCGATGAGTTCCCCAGGCTCGCACCGTCTACCCACCGACCCACCCGTCGACGACAGGAGCGCCATGTCCACCATTCAGCCAGTGATCCTCACCGCCCGCCAGGACGTCCTGGCCGGGTTCTACACGGAGCTGTTCGGCGCCGAGGAGATCTTCCGGGTGCCGGCGAAGGGCCAGGTGTTCTACCTCGGTCTGCGCATCGGCGACACCGACCTCGGGCTGGTGTCCAAGCCGGAAGCCGCGGACGGCGCAGCACCCCGGATGCTGCTCAGCATCGCTGTGGATGATGTCGAGGCGACGCTCGGGCGGGTGGAGGCGCTCGGCGGATCCGTCAGCGGCGGTCCGAACGACATGCCGTGGGGACAGCGTGTCGCCCACGTCCGGGATCCCGACGGCAACCCGCTGAACCTCACGCAGCCGATCGGTCCGTCCGGCGGGCGGCCCCCCGGAGAGTGAGGAACGATCCGGAAGATGTCGTTCATCTTCCCCTTGCAGCAGGGAAGTTGATTCCGGCAGGCGGACGGGAGGGCAACCTTCCGTCCGGGCCGGCCGTCCTGTACTGCATGCGAATCTCATTCCTCATCCACAACGCGTACGCGATCGGAGGGACGATCACCACCACGTTCAACCTGGCTGGCGCACTGGCCGATCGGCACGAGGTGGAGATCATCTCCGTGCTCCGGAACAGGGAACGCCCGAGCATCGCGCTCGATCCGCGTGTGCGGTTACGGCCCCTGGTGGATCTGCGGCACGAGAAGGACGACCCGCGGCACCTCGCACCGGCGAAGGTCTTTCCCTCGTCCGAGTACCGCTACGGCGAGTACAGCGCGCTCACCGATGAGCGCATAGGCGAGGCGCTCGCCTCGCTCGACGCCGATGTCGTCGTGGGGACGCGGCCCGGGCTCAATGTCCACCTGGCGCTCCACGCACCCGCGCGGTCGGTGCGGGTCGGGCAGGAACACCTCGCGCACGACCACCACCCCCCGCGACTGCGCAGGGCGCTGCGCCGGGCCTATCCGCGGCTGGACGCGATCACCCCCGTCACGGAGGCCGACTCGGCCGTCTACCGGCACAAGATGCGGCCGCCGGGTGTACGAGTGGAGGCGCTGCCCAACAGTGTCCCCGCCCCGGCCCTCACCCCGGCGGACGGCCGGGGGCGCATCGTGGTCGCCGCCGGGCGGCTCGCGCCGGTGAAGCGGTTCGACCTGTTGATCGACGCCTTCGCCGCGGTCGCCGCGGCATATCCCGACTGGCAGTTGCGCATCTACGGCAGGGGCGAGGAACGGGAGCGGCTGCGCGCGCTCATCGACCGGCTCGGGTTGTACAACAACGTCTTCCTGATGGGTGCGGTGAGCCCGATGGAAGCCGAGTGGGTCAAGGGGTCCGTCGCTGCGGTGACCTCCGATTTCGAATCGTTCGGCATGACCATCGTCGAGGCGATGCGCTGCGGGCTGCCCGTCGTGAGCACCGACTGCGCGTACGGCCCGGGCGAGATCATCACCGACGGGGAGGACGGCCGCCTGGTGCCCGTCGGCGACCGGGACGCGCTGGCCGGCGCCCTGCTGGAACTCGTCGGCGACGAGGAACTGCGTCGTCGTATGGGGCGTGACGCGGCGGCGAATTCCCGGCGTTACGACCCCTCAACCGTCGTGGCCCGGGCCGAGCGGCTGTTCGAGGAGCTGCTGGCCGCCCGGCGGGAGGGCCGGGCGGTGGCCGGGACCGGCCGCACCCTGGCGAGCAGCGGTTTCGCGGCCAGGGACACCTTGCTCACCGCGGCCGGCAGCGTCGTGAGGGCCGCACGGAAGGCGCGACGATGAGGAGCGACGGAGTGAACGGACCGGTGGAGAGGCCGCGGGGCGCGGTGACGGTGCGGGACGGGGGGCGCCTGCTCGTACGTGTCCACCTGCCCCTGCCCGCCCCGGCGCAGCCGCGGCTGCTGCTTCAGCCGCGCCCGAAGAAGGGGCAGCCGGAGGAGGAGGGGCTCGCTCGCGTGCTGGAGCCCGCGGGGCCGGACGAGTGGCAGGCCGTACTGGAGGCCGCCCCCGCCCTGGAGGAAGGCCGCTGGGATGCCTACGTCGTGACCGGACCGGGCGAGGAGCGCGTGCCGTTGCTGCCCGGCCTGCGCGATCTGCGCGCCCTGGTGTCCGGTGCGGATGCCGTACGGGGCGCGCCGGTGTCGGTCCGGATCCCGTACGCCACCAAGGACGGCCGGCTCGCCATACGGGCCTGGCGGCGCGCCACGCACGCGGAGGCCGGCCGGATCACCGTCGGCTCCGGCGCGATGGCGGTGACGGCGCGACTGTACGGTGCCGGGCTGAGCGAGGCGGCGGAGGTCGCGCTGGTCCGGCGCGGGCGGGAGTCCGTCGTCGTGCGGGGCGCACTGAGCTCAGTGGAGGGCCAGGACTTCTCGTTCAGGGTGGACTACGCGGACCTCCTGGCGGAAGCGGCGGGAGGTGCGCCGGTGGTCTGGGACGTGTTCGTCCACCCCGGCGCCGGTGTTCCGCGGGCGCGGGTCGCCCGGCTGCTGGACGACGTCGCGGACCGGAAGACGGTGTTCGTCTACCCGGCCACGACGCTCGGCGGGGTGACGGTTCGCCCGTACTACACCCTCGACAACGACCTCTCCGTGGAGGTCACACCGCAGCGGTCACGGTGAAGGTGCCCCGTTCTCGGGGACCGGAGCCCGAGGCGGGCTCGCCGCCGCAGCCCCCACCGGGCTCACCGGGCCGTGGGCGGAGGCCCGGTGAGCCCGACGTGTCACTCCTCGTCGCGCAGCCGGATCGCCAGCGCGGTCAGGGCTTCCGTCTCCTCGGTGCGCCCCAGGGCGGCCAGGCGCGGGATCGCCGTGTCGAGGCGGGTGAGGGCGAGGGCGGTACGTTCCAGGTAGATGCCCTCCACGACGCCGGCGAGCCGGACGCACTCGGCCCACTCGCCGGCGTTCTCCGGTCCCGGCTCCCCGAGCCCGCCGAGGGCCTTCTCCAGGGCGGTCAGGGAGTCCTCGTACTGTCCGGCGTAGGCATGGACCCGGCCGTGCTCGTAGGCGAGGGCGGTCTCCAGGGAGCGGCCGTGTGGCTCGTACCCGGCGGCGCGCGCCTCGTCGGCTATTCGTTCGGCGTCCGCGAGGCGCGCCAGGGCGTCGGCGAGACCGTCGGCGCCCTGCTGCTCGGCCTGGAGGCGGGCGAGTTCACGCAGGGCGTTGCTCAGCTGTTCGTAGCGCGGGGCACGGGAGTGGGCGGCGAGCGCCTGTCCGACTGCTTCACCGGCCCGGTCGAAGTCGCCGGCCTCGCCGAGGAGCACGGCCGTCTCGGCGGCGATCATGGCGTGGCTCCCGGGGTCGTCGTCCCAGCCCGCCGACTCGGCGGCGAGGGCGACGAACTCGGTCGTGGCCGCCTTGAGGTCCTCCCCCGCGTGCAGGGCGCGGGCGCGGATCAGACGCAGTTGAGCGCCGAGCCGGTCGTCCAGTTCTCCGGCGGCAACGTCCGGTTCGGCCAGGACGGAGTCGAGGAGGGCGATGGAGTCCTCGATCCGGCCGAGGTCCAGGCTGAGCTGGGCGGCGTTGCTGTAGGTGCAGAAGGCGGCCGTCCGCTTGCCGTTCCGGAGGTCCACTTCGGCGGAGCGGGTCAGGTGGCGCAGTGCCTCCTCGGGGCGGCCCACGTGCATGCACACCTCGGCCAGGTCGCCGTGGAGATTGGCGGTGTCGGAGACCCTGACCGGCCATTCGGCTGCCAGGCGTATCGCCTCGGACAGCTCCGTGTACGCGGCCTGCGCGTCCCGCATGCCCATCTGGAATCGGCCACGCAGTCCGAGCGTGCGCGGAAGGTGCCAGGCGGGGCCGTGCCGGCGCAGCCGGTCGCGGTGTGCGTCGAGCACGGTGAGAGCGGTGGGCAGCTCGCCGGACAGGGCGTGGACGCCGGCCCGCAGCAGGACGGATCCGGATATCTGGACGGCCAGGTCGTGCCGGGTGGCGAACGCGTGCAGCAGCTCGACTTCCGCCGCCGCTGCCGCGAGGTGTTCCTCGCTCCCGGTGAGCTGCGCGCGCAGGCAGAGCGTGCTCGCGCGCATGCGGAGCAGGCGGCCCTCCTGGCACGGAGTGAGCCCCGGCGCTTCCTCGTGCAGCCGGACCACGCGCGTGTGGGAGGCGGTCAGCGCCCCGCCCTTCTCCTCGGTCTCGGCGGCCGCGCCACCGGCCTCGGCCTCGGCGAGCGCGGCGGCGGCGTGGGCGACCGCCGCGTCGCCCGGCAGCTCGGCCGCTTCGTACAGGACGGCGGCTTCCTCGTAGAGGGCGGCGGCCTTCGCGTCGTCGTCCCGGTGGGCGGCTCCGTTGGCCTCGTCGGACAGCAGGTCCGCGCGCAGCCTGGCGAGCGGGCCCGCGGCCGGGTCCTCGGGGTGCGCGTAGTCGGGGGCGGCGACGAGCGTGCGCAGCCGTTCCCAGCAGGGGTGCGCGTCGGGGTGTCCCTGCTCGTCCAGCTCGCGTGCCCGGGCGATGAGCTCGGGGACCGTGTCGGGGACGGCGGCCGTCCTGTGGGCGGGGGGTGCGGCGGCCGGGGCGGCCGGGGACAGGTCGTCGAGGGCGCGGGTGCGCAGGGTCAGTTCCAGCGCGTCGAGCAGCGGCGCGCGGTCGAGGCGGGCCTTGCGCCGGTCCGTGTGGGCCGTGGTGCCGTTGCGGGCGTCGAAGCGGGCGGCGAGGTCGTCGGCACGTTCCCGGACCTCGGCGCCGAGGCCGGCAACGGTCCAGGTGCGGCCCGGGTATCCGGCGGCCGGCAGCTCGCCGTGGCCGAGGGACTCGACGCGCCGCAGAAGGACCTCCACGCCGGTGAGGAAGTCGAACTGGTCCAGTGGCGAGTCCACTTCGGAGAACAGGACCCGGTTCTCCGCGAGCAGTTCGAGTCCGCGGGCCTCGTTGCCGGTCAGGGCGCAGAACTCCAGGTGCCGGCCGACCTCCCCGGCCATGGAGGGGTTGCGGCGGCAGCCCCGGTAACCGGCGAGGTGCAGTTCGCGGGCGCGGGCGGAGTCACCGGTGCGCAGCAGGGGCAGCAGCGCGTACGAGAGGGAGCGGGCGGGCTCCTCCTGGCAGCTCTCCTTGCCGTCGAGGACGGGTTCCCAGGTGCGCAGGGCGCGGGCGTCGTCGCCGGCCGTGAGGTGGTGGAGGGCCCGTTCGCAGATCTCGCAGGCTTCGCAGTCGCTCAACGGGGTGCGGGTCCGGGCCGCCCACAGCTCGTAGGCGGGGGCGGTGTCCTCACCGGTATGGGCGGCGAGCTGGTAGGTCTGCGCGTAGTACGGCTGGAGGCCGAGGCCGGCCTTCTCGTACCGGCCGCGCATCTCGGTGAGCCACTGGCGCAGGCTCGTCAGCGGGATCTCGGGCAGGGCGCGCAGGGAGTTCGCCACCCATTTGAACCGCCAGAACAGCAGATGGCGCAGCCGGTCGGTGAAGACGTCGGGCTGCTCGTCGAAGAGGGTGAGCAGGCGGGCGAAGACGACAGGGGACTTGCGGGGTTCGGAACCGTACGTGTACGCCTCCTGGAGCTCGAAGAGCGTACGGACGAGGGCCAGGGGGTCTTCGAAGCGCTCGGCGGCTTCCGCGAGTTCCTCGGCGGCGACGGTGCGGGCGCGGCCGTAGGGGCGCCGCTGGTTCTCCTGGAGCGCGTCGTACAGCTCGTCGGTGTTCTGGGGTGGGGTCGGCATCGTCAGCTGTCCTTGCGGAGGGCGTGGGCGAGGAGATCGAGGAATGAGCGGTTGATCAGGCTCGTCTCGGCGGGCCTGAGCGGGCGCCGGGACAGCATCGCGGCCTGTCCGTACAGGGCTTCGGCGCTGGTGCGGGCCAGCTCGGGCTCGGTGATGGCGGCTGCGGTGCGGACGAGCGGGTTGAGCTGGTTGAGGATCAGCTGGGCGCGCGGGACCTCCTGGCGCAGGGCGCCGAGGATGTCGCCCCACACCCCGCCCTGCTGCTCGCGGGCGAGCTGGGAGCGGGTGCGCTCGTGCCGCGCGTCGCGGCTGTCGATGAGGAGGGCCGGAGCGGAGGCGGGCTGGAAGGTGCGCAGGGCGACGTCGCAGTCGAAGACGGCGAGTGCGTCGCGGGCCAGGGCGAGGTAGGGCGCGGCGGCGAGCTCCGTCTCGCGGTCGACGGGGTCGAGGTGGGCGGTGAGCGTCGCCGGGTCGAGGTCGGCGACGGTCACCTCGGGCCGGAGTTCGGGAAGCCGGTGGACCAGGTCCCTGTCGTACGTGTAGCCGCCGTTGACGACGCCGAGTCCGGCGGCCGAGGCGATCGCCGCGACCTGCCGGAACTCCTCCACGGTGGAGGTCACGAGCACGGTGCGGTGCGTGCGGGCGAACTCGTCGAGGGTGGCGGAGCCGTCGGTGGTCTCGAACGGGATCCAGGGCAGCAGCATCCTCAGGATCTCGTCGTCGTGCACCGCGAGCGACTTCACGGCGAGGTGGTGGGCGCCCAGGAAGCGGGCGAGCAGTTCCGGGTCGCTGGCGGCGACGCGGGAGATCCAGCCGCGCAGCCGTTCGGCGAGGGCGTCGCGGACGGCGGCGAGGGTGTCGTCCTCGTACAGGGACTCCCGGGAGGCCGTGGGGCGCAGGCTTTCGGCGTCGACCACGCAGCGGACGAAGAACGCCCAGTCCGGCAGGATCTCCTCGGCCTGCTCCGACAGCAGCATGCCCTTGACGTGTACGCGGTGGCCGTGGCGGCGGCCGGTCGGGACCGCCTCGGGCAGCACGCAGGCGATGCCCTTGAGCCCCACGGCGGGCAGGTCGAGATCGAGGGTGTCCAGCGGCTCGAAGCCGAAGACCTCCTTGCCGTAGGCGGCCAGGGCGCGCGAGCGGGCCCCCGGCGTCGGGTAGCTGCGGGCCCAGGGCGCGGGCTCCGGGTTGATGCGCGTGGCCGGGCCGTCCCTGCCGTCGTCCACCGTCACCGGGTGGCGCAGGAGGGAGCCGAAGTGCCGTGCCAGGGCGGCGACCTGGGCCGGGCGGGTCCAGTCGCCCGCGTCGGAGCGCGGCGTGAGCGTGACGGTGGTGCCGGGGTCCGGGCGTGCGGAGGCGGGCAGGGTGCGGACGGTGTAGCTGCCGTCGCCGCGGCCCCGCCACTCCACGGCGGGTGCGTCGGGGGTGCGGGCGGAGCGGCTGAGGACGTGGATCTCGTCGGCGACGAGGAAGCAGGAGAGGAGTCCGATGCCGAACTGGCCGATGAAGTCGCCGCGCTGCTCGGCGATCCGTTCGGCGCGCTTGCTGCTCCGGCCGATCGTGGCGAGGAAGGCGTGGACATCGCTCTCGGATAGGCCGACGCCGTCGTCCTCGACGCGTACGACGGCTCCGTCGGCGTACAGGCGGATACCGAACGCGTCGGCGGGGGCGCCGGGTTCGAGGTTGTGCCGGGCGGTCAGCGCGTCCACGGCGTTCTGCAGGAGTTCGCGCAGGTAGACGCGCGGGCTGGAGTAGAGGTGGTGGGAGAGGAGGTCGACGAGGCCGCGCAGATCCACTTGGAAGGTGCGGTCGTCGCCGGTCTGTCGCGAGGCGGTGTCGGGCGATGTCATCAGGCAGTCCGGAGAGGGAGGAGCGAGTGGATGGGTGAGGGCCCGCGCGACGGGTCCTGGGCCTGTGGGGGGTCAGGCGCGGCGCTGGTGGCGGGCGAACTGCTTCTCGGGGTCGCCGAAGTAGGCCCACGGCCAGCTGGTGAAGGCACCGTCGAGGGCGTGGAAGACCCGCTTCGCCGTCTGCCGCTCGCCGGCCAGTGAGAGGGCCATCGCGAAGATGTTGAAGTCGTTCTGCCAGCCCGGCCGCCGTTCGTGGGCGGGGTGGAGGATGCTGTGCTCGGCCGCGCGGCGCAGCTCCGTCCGGATCTCCTCGGTCCTGAGGCAGCCCGTCTCGTCCGACTCGACCCAGTCCTCGATGTGCGCCATGGGTATCACGCAGCCGATCCGGTCGCCTTCCGGCGCGTGGGCGTACGCGTCGCGGGCGAAGCGCAGCGCCTGGCCCGGCTCGCCGCTCCAGCGGGGCTGCAGGTGGGAGATCCACTCGATGTGGGTCTCCAGGTCCAGCGGGGCGCGACGCAGGGCCGCGTCGAGCCGGGCCTCCATGATGTCGGTGCCGAGGGACATGCCGCGTCCGGAGGTGAGGAGCCGACGCCACGGTGTGACCCACTCGGGCCGCAGTTCGGCGGCTTCGAGCAGTTGCTCCTCACCGATGCGGAGTCGCTTGTGGAAGACCTGCCACTGCTTCTGCGTCACCTGGGAGGCGCGGGCGGCGGTGCGTGCCTCCCAGCCCCATTTGATGTGGCGGGCCCCGGCGATGAGCAGGGCGGTCGCCCGGTGCTCCTTGTCCTCCTCGACCGCGCGGCCGATCCAGGTCTGCACACGGCCGAGTTCTTCGAGTTCGTTCAGGATCTGGTGGTCGCGGCCGAGGTCGAAGGGTGTCAGTGCCGCCTTGACCGCCTCCCAGTCCCCCAAGCGGGCCGCCCCCACGAGGGCGAGGACCCGGGCGTCCCCCAGGGCCCGCAGGGTGTACATCCCGTTCTGCTTGCGCGGGACGGGAAGCGCGTGCGGGCCGGCCGCCGTTCTCTCCTCAGCCCTGCCGAACAGCTTGCCGAACATGCCGCGCCCTCCCCTGGTCCCGCTTGATCGTCCGGTGCAGCATAAGCGGCCCCACCGACAACGGTTCCACAGGGCCTTCACGACTGCTTCATACTCCGGGCACCGGCGCGGATACGGCCTTTCTCAGGGCCGTGCCGCCTCCAGGGCCGCCTGGAACTCCCCGTACGCGTCCGCGTCGAAGAGCACGAACCGCACCTCCTCGACGGGCGCCGCGGCCTCCGCCAGCACGGTGCGGACGGCGATGCGGGCCCCGTCGTCCATGGGCCAGCCGTAGACGCCGGTGGAGATCGCGGGGAAGGCGACGGTACGGGCCCCGAGTTCCGCCGCGACGCGCAGGGATTCGCGGTAGCACGACTCCAGCAGGGCCGAACGGTCCTCGGTCCGGCTCCACACCGGGCCGACCGTGTGCACGACCCAGCGGGCGTCGAGCTTTCCGGCGGTGGTGGCGACGGCCCGGCCCGTGCGCAGCCCCTTGCCGTAGCGCGAGGCGCGCAACTCCCGGCAGGCGGCGAGGATCGCGGGACCGCCCCGGCGGTGGATCGCCCCGTCCACGCCCCCGCCGCCGAGCAGCGAGGAGTTCGCGGCGTTGACGACGGCGTCGACGGACTGGCGGGTGATGTCTCCCCGTACGAGGGTGACGGTGACGTCGGAAGGCTCGCTCATGCGGTCATCATGCCCTGACTCCCACGGCTGTGCGGGAGTTGACCGGCGGCGTTGTCAGTGCCCGGTGCTAGCTTCGCCACCATGGCGAATCGTTCGTATCTCTACTCCGCCGACTCGGTTCCGAGCGACGCGGACATCCCGCAGCGGATCCGCTGCATATCCGAGCACAACTGGGACATCCCGCTCGCGCACAAGCTTCTGGTGGGGCACGGGACGACGGTCGTCCCGTCCATGATCTGGAACCGCCCGATCTGTATCGCGGCGGATTACGCCGCCGGGGCGGCGCTGCTCCGCGAGGTCCTGCTCGCGGTCGGCAACGGCCTGGAGGACGACGCCGAGTTCGCGGAGTGCGTGGCCAGGACCACGGCCCACCTGGAGAAGCAGGAGGCGAAGCACTTCCTGCTCGAAACGGGCGAGATCGTTTCGATGACGGACGACGACCCGGCGGAGAGCGTACGCCGCCTGGCGTCCGTGGACGTCCCCGAGGCAGTCGCCCTCGCCGAGGCGGCGACCGCCGGCCGTAACGACGCCTGGCTCGCTTCCGTACGGGCCGACTGGCAGCGGCACTTCGCCTCGTTCTACGCCGACGCGCTCTACTTCTCCTTTCCGGAATCAACGGACAACTGACGAACGGGAGTACGTGATGACGAAGTTCATGCTGCTGGTCAACCACGACGGCGGGGTCTTCGAGGAGCCGATGGACACCTGGCAGCCGGGTGACGTCGCGGCCCACTTCGACTACTACGCCCTGCTGACAAAGGAGTTGACCGAGAGCGGGGAGCTGGTCCGTTTCATGGCGCTGGCCGATCCGCGGCAGGCCCGTACGGTCCGCGCGGACGGCATCGCGCCTCCGGTGGTGTCCGACGGGCCGTTCGCCGAGTCCAGGGAGGCGCTGGCCGGATTCAACGTCTTCGAGGTCGAGTCGGAGGAGCGGGCGCTGGAGATCGCCGCCCGCATCTCCGCCGTCCCGGGCCCCGGCGGTGTGCCCACGCAGCAGCCCGTCGAGGTGCGGCAGGTCATGGCCGACGAGCACGGTGAGCTGTGAGGCGGGCAAGCGCCCCGTGAAGGGGCCGGTGCGTGTCGAGGGCCTGCTGCGCCCGCTCGCTCCGCGGGTCCTCGACGCCCTCGGCCCCGGCGCCCGATCCCTCAACTGGCCCATGTGAGGCCGCCCTTGTCCGGGCCGGGCGGAGTTGTGGCGCCCGGTGGCGCTCTACGGTGCGATGCGGGCGAGTGAGCCCGTCTCCAACGCGGTCCACAGGGCGCCGTCGGGGCCGACGGCGATGCCGTGCGGTTCCGAGTCCGGGGTGGGCAGGGCGTGCGAGGTGACGGCGCCGTCCGGGGTGATCGTCGCGATGCGGTTGGCGCCCCACTCGGTGAACCACACGGCGCCCTGTCCGTCGACGGTGACGGCGTGCGGCCGGGCGGCACGGTCGGGCAGCGGAAACTCCGTGATCCGCCCGTCGGGGGTGATCCGGCCGATCTGGCCGGCGGCGATCTCGGTGAACCACAGCGCGCCGTCGCGGCCCGCCGCGATGCCGACCGGGCCCGCCGCCTCCGTCGGCAGGGGATGCAGGGCGACCGCGCCGTCCATGCCGATCCGCCCGACAGCGTTCCCCTGGTTGAGGGTGAACCACATCCCGCCGTCGCCCCCGGCGGTGATCGCCGACGGGAACGCGCCGGTGACGGGGAGCGGGAACCGGGTGACGTCGCCGTCGACGGTGACGCGGCCGATGCGGTCGGCGGCGGTTTCGGTGAACCAGAGCGCTCCGTCCGGGCCCGCCGCGATGCCGAACGGCCCGGAGCCGGAGCCCGGTACGTCGTACTCGGTGATCGAGCCGTCCGTGGTGATCCGTCCGATCCGGTCGGCCCGGTACTCGGTGAACCACAGCGCGCCGTCCGGACCGGGTGTGATGACGGTCGGTCCGCAGTCAGGAGCGAGGCGGTGGTCGGTCGGCTGCTCGCCGGGGACGAGGCGGCCGATCCCGCCGCTGTGGACGAGGGTGAACCACAGCGCGCCGTCCGGGCCCGTGGTGAGGGTGTACGGCCCGGCCTCGGGGCCGGACACCGGGTACTCCTCGATCGATGCCGGTGTCACGTCGTGCACTGGTCTCCTTTGTTCGTGTTCGGTGGCGGGGCCGGGGCGTGTTCCGCGGCCCCTCAACGGCTGCTCGCTGTGGTGGTCTTCGGCGTTTCGGCAGGCCGTACCGGCGTTGCGGTGCCTTCCACCGGCCCGGCCTTCGTCAGCCACAGGCCCGTGAACAGGGCGGTTGCCAGGGTGAGGGCACCCGCCGTCAGGAATGCGCTGTCGAGGCCGGTCTCGAAGGAGGCCCCGCCGGACTCCCTGGCGCGGACCACGGCTCCGAGGACCGCCACGCCGAGCACCGCGCCGATCTGCCGGGTGGTGCTGCTGATGCCCGAGGCCAGGCCCCCTTCCTGCGGGCTGACGGCCTGGATGGCGGCGCCGGTCAGGGGGGACATCGTCAGGGCGAAGCCGATGCCCACGACCGCCAGCCGCCACCACACGTTCCCGTAGGCCGTGTCGGCGTGCACCGTGCCGAGGGCCAGCAGTCCGAGCCCGGCCAGGGTCAGGCCGGCGGTGACCACGACGCGGAAGCCGTGCCGGGCGGCGAGCCGCCCCGCGTACGGGCTGACGACCACCATGGCGAGGGTGGCGGGAAGGGTCTGCAGCCCGGCGCGCAGGATCGAGCTGCCCTGGACGTACACGAAGAACTGGGAGAAGAAGAAGGTCGAGCCCATGAGCGCGAAGCCCACCACGACCATGGCGGTGTTGGAGACGGTGAACAGGCGCTCCCGGAACAGTCGCAGCGGCAGCATCGGTGCGCGGCGGCGTGCTTCGACGGCTACGAAGGCGGCGAGGAGGAGCGCCGCGGCGGCGAAGCTGCCGAGGATCAGCGGCGACGTCCAGCCGCGCGCCCCGCCCTCGATCAGCCCGTACGCCAGCGTCCCCACCCCCAGGACCGACAGCGTCGTCCCGGGAATGTCGAGCGCGGGAGCGTCCGGATTGCGGGTCTCCTCCAGATGGCGCAGACCGGCCAGGAGGAGCACCGCGCCGATGGGCAGGTTGACCAGGAAGATGGCGGGCCATCCGAAGGCATCGGTGAGCACGCCGCCCGCCACGGGACCCGCGGCCAGCCCGACTCCGCTGAGTCCGGCCCAGAGCCCGATCGCCTTCACGCGTTCCTGCGGCGCGGGGTGCGCCGCCGCGAGCAGGGCGAGCGAGGCGGGGCTGAGCGCCGCGGCCCCGATGCCCTGGAGGATACGGCCGGCGATCAGCCAGCCGAGCGAGGGCGCGAGGCTGCACACCACCGATGCGACGGTGAACACCGCGACACCGGCCAGGTACACGCGTTTGCGGCCGAAGCGGTCGGCGAAGATGCCGCCGGACAGCAGCAGCATGGCGACCAGCAGGACGTAGGCGTCGACGATCCATTGCAGGCCGGTGAGTTCGAGATGGAGGCGGTGCTGCATGTCGGGCAGCGCCGCTCCCACGATCGTGTTGTCGAGCAGGACCATGAACTGGCCCAGGCAGGTCACCGTGAGCAGCACGGCGCGGTTCGGCCGGCCGCTTGCGGCCGTATGCGATGCAGTGATGGCAATCCCTCGCTTCCTAACGCAGTCGGCGACTGCGTTAGTCGACTGTAAGGGAGATCGATTCGTAAACGCAAGTGATTACTGCGTTAAGATGGGCGCATGGACGAACAGCGAGCCCGGCGGCCCGGCGGTCGCAGCGCCCGGGTAGGCGCGCAGGTGCACCAGGCCGTCACCGAGCTCATCAGCGAGCGCGGCTACGGGAACTTCACCGTCGGCGAAGTGGCCGCACGGGCAGGCGTGGCGGACAGCAGCATCTACCGCCGGTGGGGCGGTCTGGAGGCGCTGCTCAGCGACGTGGCGCTCACCCGCCTCAACGCGCGCTCGCCGATGCCCGACACAGGGAGTCTGGCGGGCGACCTGCGTACGTACGCGGCCCAGGTCGCCCGCGAGATCACCGGGCCCGACGGACCGGCGGTCCTGCACCTGGCCGTCGCCCTGTCGGCCACCGGGCAGCAGGGCGCGCAGGCGCGCGACGCCCTCCGCGAAGAGCGCAGCGGGCAGTTGCAGTCCGTGCTCGACCGCGCACGCGAGCGCGGCGAGGCCGCACCCGACGCGCTCACCGTGCTGGACCACGTCCTGGCCCCGATGTACATCCGCGTCCTGTTCGGCATGGGCCCGCTCACCCCGGAGTACGTCGAAGGGCTGGTCGACCGGCTGCTGTGACCCGGGCCCGGTGTCCGAATTCCGGTGGCGTGAGGTGCCGTCGCCCCCACACTGTTCCTGTAGCGATCAGCGGCCCACGGACCAGCCACGGGGGAAGTTCATGACGGACCACGAAGACGCGTACCGGCCCCCGGCGGACCGGCCGCCACAGGGGGCTCCGTACAGCCCGCCGACCGGGGTCTTCGGGCCACCCGTGGACGTCCCGCCCCAGCAGTCCCCGCAGGCAGCCCCGCCCGGGGTCTTCGGGCCACCGCCGCAGGGCCCCTACCCCCCGCAGGCCGTGCCGCCGCAGCGCTCGCCGTACGGGCCCGGGCCGCAATACCCGTACGGGCCGCCGCAGTACAGCCCCGGGCCGCCGCCGCCCGCCGGGCGGCGCAAGCGGCTGCTCCTGTTCGGCGCGGCCGGGGTGGCGGCCGCGGGCCTGGTGGCCGGGCTACTGGTCTGGCACGGGGGGCCGGGGTCGGAGGAGCCGGTCGCCAAGCGGGACCTTGAGCCGTTCCGGCAGGCCGTGGCCGAACTGGCCGACGCCCCCGGTCTGCGGTACAAGGATTCCGGTGCCGACCCGGTGAAGCGGGACATCACCGTCACCGCATCCGGCAGCCGCTTCGGCGCCATGGAAGCCGGGGGCTCCGGACTCGCCCGCGAGGTTCTGCACATCGGCGGCAGGACCTTCACCCGGGCGAAGGACTCGGTCACCGGGTCGTGGGCGGCCGCCGACGAGAGCGACAGCGTCACGCGGGAGACGGTCGGCCTCATGCCGGCCCCGCCTGACCTGGCGACCGCGCTCTCGAAGGCGCTCGACCGGCTGGAGGGCACACCGGCCCCGAGCGGATCCGCCCAGCCGCCCGCCGTCGACGGCACCCCGGCCCTCGCGGTGGACACCTCCGCCGGCCGGCTGCTCGTCACCGAACAGAAGCCCCACCGAGTGCTGCGCCTTGAGTCGTACGGACCCTCCCGGTCCGGAGGGAGGTCGGGCGGCTCGGCCGAATCGGTCTCGTTCCGGCCGGCGTCCGTCACGGCTGAGGGGGGCTCCGAGGACGAGGATCCGCCCGGGATTCCCGAGGTGACGGACGGCCCGCTGGCGGACAGCGATTCCGCCGGGCTGGACCTGGCGCCGGTCGCCGAGGACGCCGTCGGCTCCATGTACGACACGTTGGAGAAGCAGACCGAAGAGCTGAAGAACGCCACCGACAGCGGCATCAACCTGACCCTCAGCAGCGGCGGAACGGTGAAGTGCGGTTCCGGTGGCTGCACGGCGAAGAACAGCTTTTCCGGACACATCACCACCAGTGCCAAGAGCCGCCTCATCAGCGGCAAGGTCACCGCGGTGATGACCGCCTCCTTCAGCATCGACGGCAGGTCCGCGGGCCGGTGCACCAGTCCGCAGGGCTCCTTCGCGGTCTCCGGAACGTCGGTCTCCGGCAGCCTTTCCTGCTCCGCCCCGGGCGCCGGGCCCACCTTCTCCTCGGTCGAGGCGCAGAAGAAGAACGAGGCGCGGGCCCGATCCCGGGCCAGCGGCGGCCGGCTCGTCCAGTACCGGATCCCCTACCGCGCCGACACCCTGATCAACGCCTACGCCCTGGCGAAGACCGAGGTCAAGAAGCTGGTCGACAAGGTACGCGAGGAGCGCGACACGAGCGGCTGCGGGTTCCGCACCTCGGCCTCGGGCGCGGCGGCCCGCTCCCGGGGCGTCACCGTGCCGGCCGGGCTGTTCCGCTCCCCCGCCCCCGCACACCACCTGCCGTCCGTCCGGGCCGGGTTCTTCTCGGGTGCCAAGTGTCCCGACGCCAAGGCGGTGAAGGCCGCGGAGACCGTCGTCGACCGGGCCGGGGACGGCAAGGTACGCAAGTCCAGCAACTACCACCCCCACTTCAGCGACGAACGCGTGGCGGAGATCCTCAAGTCCCCGGACGCGGTGTACCTGTCCCAGGGGCAGCGCGGGAACCTCATCTTCCGGAAGGGCGAGGACATCGTGGTGACGAAGGGCCCGGGCGCCGGGGCCGGTGACGTCATCACGGGCTACGGTCCCTCCGGGAAGAAGGGCGAGTCCGGGGCCAAGGCGCTGGGCGGCTCGCCCGACGACCCACAGCCCCCGGTAACCCATGAGGACATCGTGAACGGGAAGATCCGCGACACCAAGGGCGGCCATCTGCCGACCGCCAGGCGCATCAAGTGAGGCGACGAGCACAATGAAGGTCACGGTCGGCGACGGCATGGCCGCCGCGACGACGGACAGCCCCCTCGCGTTCAGCCCCCGCTTCGACTTCCGCGATCTCCAGCTGATCGTCGCGGGGTACGCGGACCCGGCCGGGCGCGAGCGAGAGCTGTCGGAGACGTTCGGAAGCATGCGGTGGCTGTGGTCGGAGGACGAGTACGTCCGCTTCGACCGCGACAGCCGCGAACTGCGCAGCCTCACCTTCTTCGTGCCCGCGCGGTACGTCTCCGAAGCCGCGGGCGATGGGCCGCGCACACGTGCGGCCGGGCTCCGCGCGGACGTCGTCGGGGAGTTCGGCATGCCCTCGGCCACGGTGTTCCACTGCGACCCCGGGGCCCGTGCCCTGAGCTGCCTCACGGATGCCCGCCTCCTCCGCGGAGAACCGGACGCGCGGCTCGGGGTCGCCCCCGATGTGACCCTCCTGGTCCACGAGGGGGCGGTGACCGGATGGAGCCTCGCCGACCCCGCGCGGTATCTGACGGACGGGTTCGCCGAGCCCCCGTCCGGCCCGCCGGCGCCCACCACGCGGCTGCGGCTGGCAGAGTGCCTGAAGTTGGTCTCCTCGCCGCTCGTGGACCGGGTCATGGACGCGGAGCCGGTGGCGTGGCGGCGACTCAGGGCGGTGGAACGGGCTCTGACGGAACAGCAGGAGGACCGTGCCCGGGCCGACGTCCTGCACGGGGTCGTCAGCCGCCTCATCGAGGACCACGAGGGGTGAGACAGGAGCGACTTGACATGAACACGCTTTCCTGTGGATAGGGTCATGGAGTCAGTCCGTCCCCGCGAACCCCCGTACGGGAAAGGGAAGCCATGAGACTCTCCCGGATGCCCGGCGTGGCAGCCTTCGCGCTGTCCATGCTTCTGGCCCTCACGATGTCCCTCATGTCCGTCCCTCCCGCCGAGGCGGGACAGACGGCCATCCGTGGCGCCGACCCCAGCGTGCTGCGTGTGGGCGGCACGTACATCTCGGTCCAGTCGACGGGCGGCGGCATCAGCGTCCGGCAGGCGTCCTCGACCGGCGGACTGGCCTCGGCCCCGGCCCGGCAGGTGTGGTCGGACACCGGAAACCTGGGCGAGGTCTGGGCTCCGGAGATCGTGCGGGACGGCGGCCGCTACTACGTCTACTTCTCGGCAGGCCGGGGCGCCGCCCACCGCATGTACGTGATCAGCTCCGCCACCCCCGACAGCGGCTACACCTCCGCGACGAAACTCGCCCTGCCCGACGACAGGTGGGCGATCGACGGCACCTTGTTCACCTTCAACGGACAGCGCTGGTTCGTCTGGTCGGGCTGGGCCGGCACCACCAATGTCGAGCAGAACCTCTACATCGCGCGCATGAGCGGCCCGACCACCCCGACGGGCGCCCGGTACATCATCTCCCAGCCCAGGGAGAGCTGGGAGCGCGTCGTCGGCAACCCCTTCATCAACGAGGGCCCCGAAGCGATCAAGGACCCGAACGGGCAGCTGCACATCACCTACTCCGCCAACGGCAGCTGGAGCGATCAGTACTGCATCGCGGAACTGCGGCTCCGGGCGGGCGGTGACCCGACGTACGTATGGGACTGGTACAAGTCCAACGGCTGCCTGTTCGGCTCCAACAGGGCGACCATGATGGCCGGCTGGGACCCCACCCTGTACGTGAACGGCCCGGGCCACCACACCTTCGTGCTGCTCGACGGCGACATCGGCACCAGCCCGCCGGCCGGTCCCACCTTCCCCCTGATGTTCCACGCGGTGCCCAAGGGGACCCCGTACAGCTGGGAGAACCGCTACTGGTACACCGGCTCCTTCTGCTGGTGGGGCAACACCACGTACAGTCGCGCCAACGTTCCCGGGCCCAACACCGATACCGGTTACGGCCTCAAGTTCTTCGAGTGACACCGAGCACTTCGTGAATCCGCTCCGCGGTGGCGCGTGGGCGGAACACGTATCCGTTGTGGCTGCCGGGGAACGCCTCCAGAGGCGTCCCCAGCGCGCCCGCGAGGAGTTCGGCGCAGGTGTGCGTCCAGAGGTGGCCCGACTTCTCGCCGGCGGCGGGCACGATGCGGGCGGGTGAGCCGGCGAGCACGGCCGGGTCGAGGACGTACGCCCGGATCGCCGGGAGGTCGTACCTGAGCAGGACCTCCATGTTGTGCATGCGGTCCGGCCCGGGAACGCGTGGCGGGAGGTCCGGCTCGGAGTCGGCCGGGTCGATGTCGAGGCGGGCCGCGAACTCGCGCATGGCCGCCTCCGCGCCGTGCGTCCGGAAGGTCTCCTCGACGGCGAGCAGCGGCCCGGTGCCCTGCCCGGGCGACGGAAGAAGGCGCGCGGCGGGTGGTTCGTGGGCGACGACTGCCGCGACCTGTCCGGGGTGAGAGCTGGTCAGTTCCAGCGCGACGAGGGCGCCGAGGCTGGTTCCGTAGACGAGCGCGGGCTCCGGTGCGAGGCCGCTCAGCAGCCGGGAGGCGTCCTCGGCGTGCGTGGCGAGCGTCTTCGCGGGGGCTTCGGTGGTGCTCCCGGACAGGCCGCGCCGGTCGTAGGTGACGACGGTGTACCGGTCGGCGAGGTGGCGGGCGAGCGGTTCGGTGGCGTCGATGCCGTGGTGGCCTCCGGCGATGAGCAGGAGCACGGGACCGTCGCCGCGGACGGCGTGGCGCAGTCGCGCGCCCGGAACCGGCAGGGTGGATTGTCTCATCGTGCGACCGCCGATCTGCGTGTCGGACAGGCCCCCGACGGGCCCTGTGCCGATCGTGCCGCCGCCGGCGTCCGGCCGGGAGCGGAGCGCCGTGCCCAGGACCGGCGGTCCCAGGATGCGCGGGCCCGGGGCCGCTACCCTGGGGACGCCATGACACCGAAGCGTCCAGAGCTCGCCGATTTCCTGCGCCGGTCCAGGGAGCGGCTGACGCCGCGCGACGTGGGTCTCGCCGAGGGTCCCAGGCGGCGAACACCGGGACTGCGCCGCGAGGAGGTCGCCGTCCTCGCGGGGATGTCCGCCGACTACTACATGCGCCTCGAACAGGCCCGTGGACCGCAACCCTCGGTCCAGGTGCTCGGCGCCCTGTCCGGTGCGCTACGGCTGACCGAGGACGAGCGGGACCACCTGTACGTGCTGGCCGGGCACCGCCCGCCGGAGGGCGCGCGGGCCGGTGGGTATCTGCGCCCGGGTCTGCGGTATCTGCTCGACCGGCTGGACGGCGTGCCCGTCCAAGTGGTCAGCGATCTCGGCGACTTGCTGGCTCAGAACGACCTGGCGCTCACCTTGTTCGGCTGCGTGTGTTCGGTGGCGGAGGAGGACCGCAACATCGTCCTGCGCTGGTTCAGCGATCCGGCGGTGCGGGGCCGCTTCGCGACTGAGGAACACGAGGAGCAGGCACGGCAGTTGGTGGCCGACCTGAGGGCCGCGACGGCCCGGCGCGGGAACGACGCGGCCTCCGGGTCGCTGGTGGCGCGGTGCCACGCGGCGAGCCCGGAGTTCGGCGCGCTGTGGGACCGGCACGAGGTCGCCGTACGGCGGTCGCACCCGTACCGCCTTGTCCACCCGGAGCTGGGCAGGATCGATCTGGACTGCGAGGTGCTGGCCACGCCTGCCGTGGACCAGCGCCTGCGGATCTTCACGCCGCCACCCGGAAAGGCCGCGGTGCTGGACGAGTTGCGCGTGCTCGGTCCGCGCCACCTATGCGAGTGACCGGTCAGCCGTACATCGCGACATGACGTCGCGGGTGACGCTTTCGCCGTGCCGGACCTCGGCGCACCGGGCCGGGTGCGCGAAGGGGCCGGAGCGGCGGTCTGTTGTCCGCTGCCCCGGCCCCCGCCGGCGTCGGTGTTACGAGTGCCCCGGCGCGGCGGGCTCGGTGCCCGCCTCGGCCTTCATCGCCTTGGCCTCGCTCTTGAGAATGCGGGCCGACTTGCCCAGCGAGCGCGCCATGTCGGGGAGCTTCTTCGAGCCGAACACCATGATGACCACCAGCGCCACGATGAGCAGGTGCCACGGTTCCAGGCCGTTGCGGAGCATCACGTCACCTTCTTTCCTTCGTTGTCGTCCGCGCGTGCGGGGGCACGCCCGTACAGCAGACACCCTAGGCGCCGGAGCTGTGAGCCGTTCGGGCAGGTGGGGCGGGTCGTGCCCCCGCGGTGCTACTTCAGGTGCCGGGTGAAGAAGTGGGCCGCCGCGACCCCGGCGTATGCCGGGACACCGGTGTGTCCGCCCATGTTGGCGTGCAGCGACTTCTCCTTGGAACCGAACGCGTCGAACAGGTCGAGTGCCGCCTGCCGGTCGTTCCCCTCGTCGTCCCACTGCAACAGGACGTGCAGCGGGATGGTGAGCCGGCGGGCCTCGTCGTACGTGGTGCGCGGGATGAAGCTGCCGGCGAAGAGACCGGCGGCCTCGATGCGCGGGTCGACCGCCGCGAGCCGGACGCCGATGGAGATCACCCCGCCCGAGTAGCCGACCGGGCCGGTGACCTCGGGGAGCACGAGGATCGCGTCCATGGCGGCCCGCAACTCCGGGACCGCCCGGTCGACCAGCGGGAGGACGACGGCGTCGATGATCTCGTCGGTGACCGGTTCGCCCGCCTGCAGGGCCCGGCGCATGTCGGCGCGGGCCAGGTCGAGGTCGGGCAGCCGGGGCCGGTCGCCGCAGCCGGGGAGTTCGATGGCGGCCGTGGCGAAACCGTCCGCCGCGGAGTGCCGGGCCCGGTCGGCCAGGCGCGGGTACATCCGCTGGAGGCCGAGCGTGGGGTGGCCGAGGAGGATCAGCGGTACCGGTGCGGACGCCGACGCGGACTCGGGCGTCCAGAGGATGCCCGGGATGTCATCGAGCGTGAAGGAGCGTTCGAGTACGCCGTGGTCCAGGCGCTGCTCGGAAGTGAAATGCATGATCGTGCCTTTCGGGAGTGCACACAACGGCGCTCCCGGACGACCTGCCTATCGCCCGACCGTGACCCCGGAGGGGAGCACCCATGTCGATACTGCGTTCACGGGTACCACCTCCTTGTTCTTTCGCACGGCCGGGAAGAATGTAACAGGGTGCCGCAGGGCTCGCCTAACGGGTTTCGGTACGGGCCCGCCGGCCACGCAGAGCGGCGGCCACCAGGGCCACGACGATCCCGGCGAACGCCCAGGCACCGAGGATCCACAGGGCGCCCGTGGTGTTGTTGCCGTCGAAGTAGACCGTGTTCCGGACGACGGTCGTCCCGGCGCCGGGGGGCAGGGCCTGGCCGATCGCGGCCCAGAAGGGCGGCAGCAGGGAGGCCGGGTAGACGCCGCCGGAGCTCGGGTTGCCGAGGATCGTGAAGATGAGGATGGTCAGGCCGAGCCCGATCGTGCCGAGCAGCGACTGGAGCGCCACGCCCACGGCGCCGGAGGCGAAGACGACCAGGGTGCCGATGCCGACGAGCTCCCAGAAGGCGCCCGGCAGACAGTTCAGCACGGGGCCGACGATGATGGCACCGCCGATTCCGGAGACGAAGGCGTAGGGCACCATCGCGGCGAGCCGCACGATGGAGCGCCGGAGCGTGGGGCGCTTGGATCCGGCCGCCATGTTCAGTGCCGATGCGGCGAGGTAGCCGCCGATCGTCCAGCTGAGCACCAGGTAGAACGACGACAGCCCTCGGCTGTCCCCCGCAGCGGGCGCACGGATGTCACGTACGGTGAGCGCCCGGTTCTGCGTACGTTCCACGGTCGCCACGACCTTCGCGGCGGCGTCGGCGGCCGAGGGGCCGCCCGCCGAGGCGATGAGCAGCGTGTCGGTGCGCCCGGTCACCGCCACGATCAGTGCGGCGTCGGTCTTCCGCTCCAGCAGCCTGGCCCTGGCCTGCGCGCGGTCCTGTACGGCGGTGACGTGCACCGGGTCGCCGGGCAGCGAGTTGAGCCGGGCGACCAGATCGGCCTCCACCGGGCGCGGGGCGACCAGGGTGATCGGGATGCGGTGCGGCTTCGGAGCGTGGAACGCCCCCATGTACGAGAGGGCGAAGCCCAGTTGGAGCAGCAGCACGCCCACCATGACGAGCACGGCTCTGGTGGTGATCGCGTCCCGCATCTCCGCCCACGCGCCGACTCGCGCCGTCGAGCCCGTTGTCTCCGCCATGTGACGTCCCCGCTCTCAGCCGCTGTTGACCGGTGCACCCATTCCGCCGACATCCTTGCGCCGGGCCCGCGTGTCACGGAGAGAACACGCATGGCCGGTGCCGTACCCACCCGTTCGGCCCAGGGACTGTCACTCCGGCCGCGCGAACCGGTGGGCGGCCCAGAGCAGGGCCGCCGAGCCGCTGATCAGGAGCAGGGCCGCCTCCACGGGGAGCGGCAGGGAGTGGCCGGCCCAGCTGATGCCTCCTGCGGCAGCCGCGTCCGGAGCACGCAGGGCGATGCTGCCGCGCAGCATGTCGACTCCGTGGGCGAGCGGGTTCACGGCGGCCAGGGCGTGAATCCAGCCCGGGAGCGACTGAAGGGGGAAGAATCCGCCGGAGAGGAACAGCAGGGGCATCATCAGCACGCCGAGCAGGGTGTGGAACGTCTCGGGTCTGCTCAGGCTCACGGCCAGGGTCAGAGCGAGGGCGGTGATCGTGAAGGAGATCAGGGCCATACCGGCGAGGAGCAGCGCCAGGAGGAGCGGGTCGTAGGGCAGGCCGACGACTCCGGCCAGACTCAGCAGCACGGCGCCCTGGATCGTGGCGACGAGGGTGCCGCCGGCGCAGCTGCCCAGGAGCAGGGTCGTACGGCTGACCGGGGCCATGAGGAGTTCGCGCAGATAGCCGCTCTGGCGGTCGGTGATGAGGCGGATGCCGACCAGGATGGCCGGGGTCTGCACCGTCATCATCAGCATGCCGGGGAACAGATAGGTCTGATAGCCCACCCCCAGCGTGGAGTTGGGGATGAGCCTGGCGAGTCCGCCGCCCAGGATCAGGAGGTACAGCACGGGGTGGAGCAGCATCAGCGCGGTGTGGGCGGGCTGGCCGGCCAGGCGGAGCAGGTCCCGGTGGATCAGGCCGTGGATCGCGCGCAGTTCGTGCCGTAGCCGGGACGGCCGAGCGTCGTCCCCGGTGCCGGTCGCGTGGAGCGGGAGTGCGGTCACCGGCCACCGCCGGCCTGGGTGCCGTGGATGCTGCGGCCGGTGTGGTGGAAGAACACGTCGTCAAGGGTGGGCGGGGTGGCGGACGCGGCCCGGACGGCGATGCCGTGGCTCTCCAGGGTCGCGCAGAGGCGGGGGATCCAGGAGCTGCCGTCGGGCACTCGCAGGCAGATCCCGTCGGCGTCCCTGGTCACGGACTGTCCGCGCGGGACCAGGCGGTGGACGACGCGGTGTGCTCGCTCGTCCTGGCTGGTGCGCAGCACGACGCGGTCGTCGCCGATGGCGGCCTTGAGCGCCCCGGGCGCGCCCTGGGCGACCAGCCGGCCGCGGTCGATGATGGCGACCCGGTCGCAGTTGGCCGCCTCTTCGAGCTGGTGGGTCGTGATGAAGAGCGTGCTGCCGCTCCGCTGCCGCAGGGCGTACAGGTGGTCCCAGATCTGTGCCCGGGCGTGGGGGTCGAGCCCGGTGGTGGGCTCGTCCAGGAAGAGGATGCCAGGGGCGTGCAGGAGCTGGCGGGCGATTTCCAGGCGTCGGCGCATCCCTCCGGACAGGGTGCGTACGGGAGAGGAGCGCCGGTCGGCGAGTCCGGCCACCTCCAGTACTTCGGCGGTGCGCCGGCGGACGTGGGCGCGGCGGATGCCGTAGAGGCGGGCGTGGATGCGGAGGTTCTGTTCGGGGGTCAGGTCCGGGTCGAGGGCACTTTGCTGGAAGAGCATGCCGACGCGCTGCCGCACCAGGTGGGGCTGGGTGCGTACGTCGGCGCCCGCCACCGTGGCATGGCCCGCGGTGGGGCGGGCCAGGGCGCAGAGCATGGCGATGGTGGTGGACTTCCCGGCGCCGTTGGGTCCGAGGAAGGCGAAGGTCTCGCCCCGGTGGACGTCCAGGTCCAGGCCGCTCACGGCGTCCGTGGTGGTGCCCCTTGGCCCGGGGTAGCTCTTGACGAGGCCGCGGGTGCTGATGGCGCACTCGGGGGTGGCGGGGGTGTGCCCGGGGGCGATCGCCTCGCCGCCGGTGTGAAGTCGCATGGTCCGGTCCTCACCTCTGGTTCGCCGGTGGGTCCGGCCGGGGGGGGTGCCGGGCCAGCCCCCCGCCCGGCCGGGGGGCCGGGCGAGGGGCCGCGGATTGCCATGCAGACCCCGGGGTGGTCCGGCAGCCCGCCCGCGCCCAAAAAA
>NZ_JBVJAM010000004.1:291493-524327 GCF_055590565.1 Streptomyces sp. NPDC041814
TGGTGGGGGGGGGGGGGGGGGGGGGGGGTGCGCCGGGGGGGGGGGGGGTGGGGGGGGGGGGGGGGCCCCCCCGGGGGGGGGGGGGGGGGGCCGGGGGGGGGGGGCCCGGGGCCCGCCGCCGGCCGGACGGTGGGCCGGTCCTAGGCGCAGCTGATGCCGATGCAGACCGTGTTGAGGACCGTCAGCAGGCCGACGCACTCACACGTGGCGGAGAAGCCCGCTTCGGCGCCGACGGGGTCGGTCTCGGGGAGGGCGTGGAGGTGGGCGAGGAGTTCGAGGTCCTGGGTCTGGTTTTCCATGGTTCTCTCCTTCTTCTTGTGGTTCGGCGGCAGGTTCTCTGCCGCTCAGCCCGGCAGCTGGGCGAGCCAGTGCCGGGAGCTCGGGTGGCGGAGACGGAGGAGGAAGGCCAGGATTCCGGCCGATCCGTCGCTCCAGCTGGTCGAGACGTCTCCGTACTCGTTGGGGAAGACGAGGTGCCGGTGGCGGTGGGCGCCTTCGGTGACGGCGAGGCGTCCCATCGCGTCGGCCATGGCATGGTGGGAGGACTCCCCCGTGGCGGCGCTCAGGTCGAGCAGGAAGTCGCCGTTGCCCGCGAGCCCGTGGCACTGGGACAGCGGGGCCCGGGAGGCGCGTTCGGTGACGGCCGGGGCGCTGCGGCGGGCGAGGTCACCGAACCGGTCGTCGCCGGCGGCCCGCCAGAGCCGTACGAGGAAGGTGCCGATGCCGGCCGAGCCGTGGCACCAGTACGGGGCGGTGGGTTCGTCGCCGGCCTGGGCCGGCCACTGGACCGCGTCTCCGATCCGTACGGCGCTGCGCAGGAGGTGTTCGCCGACCTCCACCGCGAGCCGCAGGTGGTCCTGGCGCCCGGAGGCCGCAGCGCCGCACAGGAGGAAGCAGCCGATGCCCGCGGACCCGTGAGCGAAGCCCAGGTACTGCTTGCCGGCCTCACCGGATACCGCCTCGGCGGGGACCGGCCAGCTCACCGCCGACGGGCCGCGCCGCGCGGCGGACGCCAGCCGGTCGGCCGCGTCCTCGGCCAGCGCGGCGAAGCGCGGGTCACCGGTGCGCTGCCAGAGGTGGAGGGCGGCCATGCCGCTGCCTGCGGTGCCGTGGGTGATGTCGTGGTTGAGGGTGGGCTCCTGCGGGGTCAGCGCGAGGGCGAGCGCGTGGTCGGTGAGCGCCTGGTCGGCGAGGGCCCGGCCGGTGTCGTACAGCGCCCAGGCGGTGCCGAGGTCCCCGAAGTGCAGGCCGGGGCGGGCGGTCGCGAGGTGGGTGCGGTCCGCGATCCAGTGGCCTGCCGCCGCGAGGACTTCGGGCAGTCGCGGGTCCCCGGTCAGTTCGAAGTACCGCGTCAGGACGGCCAGGGGTCCGGCGGCCCCCTGTTGCACGGTGCACGGGTTGGTCTCGCCGGCCGCTGTGGACACGGGCCACAGCCGCCGGTCGTCCTCCGGGGTCATGGTGTCGAGCAGATGGTTGACGAGTCCGGCGACGGCTTGGTCCAGTTCCGCGTCCCGTGCCGCGGGTGCCGGTGCGCCGCGCGTGGGGCGGGCGGTCTCCCGGGCGCGGAGGGCTTCGCGCGCCCGGCGGGTGTCCCAGCGGGCGGCGGGCTCGTCCTTCATCAGCCCGGTGATCATCTCGGCCAGGGGGCCCGGGGGTCCGGCGGGTCCGCAGGCGCGGAGCCAGGCGGCGAGCCGTTCCTCGCCGGTCCTGGCGGCGGGTTCCTCGGGCAGCAGGTTCGGCACCTTGCCGGTCAGGACGAAGCATGCGGTGGCGCCGAGGCTGTAGTAGTCGGCCGTCACGGACACCGGCGCGTCCCTCAGGCGCTCGGGGGCGCTGAAGCCGGGGGTGCCCACCCGGGTCGGCAGGCAGGAGCCCGTGTCGTCGGCGGCGAGTTCCAGGTCGATGAGGCGCAGTCCGCCGTCGGGGCGGACCATGACGTTGCCGGGTGTGAAGTCGCGCAGGACGCAGCCGTGGGCGTGGGCCGCCGTGACGAGTTCCACGAGCCGGGCGACCAGGACCCGGGCCTCGCGCCGGTACTCCTCGGCCCCGAGGTCGCGGAAGCGCTCGGCCACCCAGGTGCGCAGGCTGACGCCGGGGACCTCGCTCTGGGCCAGGAACAGGTGCTGTCCGTGCTCGAAGAGGGCGAGGGCGTCCGGGGCGAGCCCGGTGCCCTTCAGCCTGTCCAGCATCCGGGCCTCGGCCCGCAGCCAGTCGCGGACGTCACGCCCGGAGGCGTCGGCCTCCACGTGGGGCCGGGTCTCCTTGATGACGACGGGCGCCCCGGTGGAGACGTCGGTGCCCCGGTAGACGCCGCCCTTGTTGGTGTGCCGGATCGCCTCCCGTACCGCGAAGCGGCCGCCGAGCAGGACGGGCCCGCTCGCCGCCTCCGCCGCTGGGGGTGGCAGGGGCACCGTGGCGGGGAACGGGCAGACGGCCCACGGGGGCGGCGCGTAGTGGCCGCTGCGCTCGTCCTCCACGGGGTTGCCGTCGGGGTCCTCGATGTACCAGATCAACAGGCCCTGGTCCGAGAGCCGTTGCCGCCCGGTGAAGGCGCCGTAGCGGTAGTGCACCACGCTGTACGGGGCGTAGGGCTGGTCGGAGAGGATGCGCGGGCCGGCGAGTCCGGCCGTCGCCGTGTGCAGTTCGCGGGCGAGGCGGACCGCGTCGGCGTCCGAACGCGGGTAGACGGTGATGAACTTTCCGGAGCTGCCCCGGGGCGTGGCGCGGGAGTTGAGGGTGCTCACCTGGTCGAGGGACCGGGCGAACTTGAACGCCGAGGTGTCCGGCAGCAGGACGTCCAGGGCCCTGACGAGGACGGTCGGTGCCGAGGCGGCCGTTGCCGAGAGGTGGAGCTTCCAGCCCTGGTCGCGCCGGGTCGCCGAGCGAGGGGCGACGCGGCACCATGCCTCGTCGGTCCGGGTCGTCCAGCAGTCGCGGGTGCGGGTGGCCTGAAGTGCTCGGTTCAGAAGGCTTTCGAGTGCGGCTTCGGTCGCGTGGCTCGTCATGTGGGGTGTCCCTCCAACGGTGAGGACCGCTGGTCGGAAATTGCCCATGTCACGTGAGCGCGGAACGCGCCCGAGCCGGAATCACCTGCTCCAGCGAGCGTGGGGGGTCGCTGCTGACCGGGTCCGGCGGCGCCCGGCGCACGTGGAGGCGCGCGCCGGAGAACCGTCCACCGACCCCGGGCGCCGGTCCGGGGGCGTGGCATAGGAAGATACGGCTCATGGCGGAAGACGAGCGGTCGGTCGGCTCCGAGAAGACGGCCGACGACGTAGTGCTGATCCGGGTACGGGGCAGCCTGGACGGGTGGTCGGGCAGCGACGAGCTGTCGGCGGCGCTGACCGGCGCGGTGGCGGACGGTCGCGTGCGTACGGTGGTCGACCTCTCCGGCGTGACGTTCGCCGACTCCTCGGCGCTCCACTCCCTGCTGGGCGGTCAGCGGGAACATGTGAAGGCGGGCGTGCCGCTCGTCCTGGCCGGTCCGCTGCACTCCGGTGTGCGCAGGCTCTTCGAGGTCACGGGCACCGCCGGCGCGTTCCGGTTCGCCGACGACGTCGAAACCGCGCTCACGTGCTGAGGGCGTCGGTCCGCCGGGTCGGGGGCGTATGCCGGTGGCGGTAGAAGCAAGCGGAGAAGCGGAGGGTGTGCTGTCGGCCGTTCCGGGAAACGCGGCGGCGGCGCGGGCCATCGTGACCGAACTGCTGGCTGCACACTTCGGGGCCGCGCTCGACACGTGGCCGCCCCATGTCGTGGACGACACGCTGCTGGTGACGTCCGAACTGGTGACGAACGCCTTCCGGCACGGCGGTCGGCTGACCGCGTTCGAGGCCGTGGTCACCGGTGACGGGCTGCGCATCACCGTGGGCGACGCCAGCAGCGAGAGCCCGGCGGAACTGCCCTCCACGGAGCCACGGGTGCGGGCTGAGGCACCCAGGATCGGTGGCTACGGCTGGCCGCTGGTGCGGCTGCTCGCCAGCCGGGTGTCCGTCGGCGTCCACCCGGACGGCAAGCGGATCACGGTGGTGATGGCGCTGCCCGCGCCGCCGTGACGGGGCGCGTCCGGAGGACTGTCAGTCGGTCGTCTCGGTCAGTTCGTCCGGACCTCTCGACTCCTCGGCTCCCGGGGCGAAGAGGTGCCCCGTTCCGGTGATACGGAGCATCCGCTCCATGGAGGGCGGCGGGTCGTCCAGGACGAGGGTGATCCCGCGCGCGGTGGTGCGGCGGTGGATCATCAGCAGGGCGGCGAGCCCCATGGAGTCGCAGAGCCGGAGCCCGGCACAGTCCAGGCGGAGTTCGGCCGGTCCGGGGTCGGCGTCGACACAAGCCGTGGCGCGCGCGCCGAATGCGTCGCTGGTGTCGTAGTCGAGCACACCCGCGAGGCGCAGCCGGGTAATTCCGTCGCCCGTTTCGACGGTGAGGCTGAGGGACGGGACGTTCATTCGGGTGCTCCGGAGTGTGCTGCGGTGGCGTCGGCCAGTGCGGTCCTCGCCCGCTCCAGCGGCCGGACGGCCCGGGGGAAGTCCTTGAGCTCGGCCGCCAGGATGTCCAGGACGGGCCGCAGGGAGTGGGCGGGGACGCGGCGGGCGGTGAGGATGCCGGCGGTCCACGTGATGAAGGTGGTGAACAGGTCGTCGTCGTCGGTGTAGATGGCCACGGTCAGGAATTCCACGATGTGCGCGATGTCCTCGGCGGTGCGCTCGCGCTGCACATCGGTGTACGTGGACATGGCCGGGAACAGTTCGTCCAGTCGCGTCAGTACCTGCTTGACCAGTTGTCCCTGCGAGCGCGCGACCAGGGTGTACTCCTGGTCGACCAGGTGCGGCAGGTCGTCGATCTGCTGCCGTACGTCGGCCGGGGCCGGCGGGGCGAGCCCTGCGGCCAGCAGGTCGGCGGCGGTGCGGGCGTCGGGGGCCCAGGCGTTCGCGCCGAGCATGCCCGCGAAGCGGCCGTCGGGCCCGAAGGCCGCCCCTCCGACGAGGACGGGCACCCCTACGGACTGGCAGGCGGTGATCGCCGCGTGGGCGGAGGGCAGCCGCGTGGGGAGGGAGGACGAGAGGGCGACGACGTCCGCGCCGGTGTCGTGGAGGTGGGCGACGAGATGAGGGGTGGGGACCTGGGCTCCCAGGAAGTCGACCTGCCAGCCCCGCAGGGTGAGGACTTCGGCCAGCAGGCGGGCGGGCAGGGAGTGCCATTCCTGCTCCACGCAGGCGACGGTGACCCTCCCGTGCCGGTGCCGGGGCGCGGCCCGGGCGGCCGGGTGGTGGGCGAGCGCGGTGATCACCCGCTCCACTATGGCGCTGGCAGCGTGCTCCTGGGCCACGGTGAGGCGGTTGGCCGCCCACTCGGTGCCGACCCGCGCCTGTACGGGAGCGATGAGGTCCAGAAGCACCGTTTCGGCGGGCACCCCGTCATCGAGGGCGCCGGTGACGAGTCCGGCCGCGGCGAACTCGTCGCGGTCGAGGGCGGCTGCGGTGAGGAGGCGGTCGCGGAGTTCGGGCAGGCAGGGTGTCATGCGGTGTACCTGCCCCGGGTGTGCCCGTCCACCGCGCTGAGATGGGTGGTCCGGGGTGCGGTGATCGCGACGACGGCCATGTCGTCGTGGCCGCCGCCCCGCACCCACTCGGCGGCGAGCATCTGTATGCGCTCGACCACGGCCTCTCCGGGCATGTCCGCGCATTCCGACAGCGCCCGCTTCAGCCGGGTCTCGCCGAACATCTCGTCGCCCAGCGGGCCGCCCCGGGCCTCGGTGAATCCGTCGGTGTAGAGCAGACAGGTCTCGCCGGGCCGCAGCACGGTTTCGGCGGAACAGGACTCGATGTCGGGCAGCGCCCCCACCAAGGTGCCCCGGGTCCGGATCTCCTCGACCCGGCCGTCCGCCCGCACCACCAGCGGTACGGGATGGCCGGCGGCCGTGAGCCTCAGGCGCACCAGATGGTCCGTCCGCCGGACGGAGGCCAGGACCAAGGTGGCGAAGCGGGTGTGGTGGGAGTTGAGAAGTGCGTCGTTGAGGAGCCGCAGCACCTGCTGGTGGTCGTCCGCCATGGGGATGAGCGCCTGGAGGGTGTTGCGGATCTTGCCGGTGAGCACGGCCGCGTCCAGCCCCTTGCCGCACACGTCACCCAGGACCACCAGCGAGGAGCCGTCCTCGTCGGCGCCCGCCGGGTGGACGTCGTAGAAGTCTCCCCCGACCCGCTCGCGGGCGGCGGCGGGGCGGTAACCGCCGGCGAACTCGACGCCGTGCACGCGGTGCAGCCGGGGCGGCAGCAGGTCCTGCATCAGGGTGCGGGTGATGGCGCTCTGCTCGGCGTACAGGTGGGCGGCCGACAGGGCGGCCCCGGCGCGCGCGGCGAACATCCGGGCGACGGTCTGCTCGTCCTCGGTGAACTGGCCGCCGCTCCGCAGCAGCACCAGGGCGCCCGCGGGGACGCCCTGGCCGGGCAGCGGTGCGACGACGACCGAGGTGATCGGGCCTGTGTACCCCTCGGGGATCACCCACGCGGGAAGCGACGCGGGGTCGATCCAGCGCGAGGGCACGGGCGGAAAGCCCTGGAGCGCTTCGTCCAGGCCGGGAACCTCGGACGGGTCGGCCTCGACGAGGGCGCGCACGGTCTCGCGGCCGGCGACCGCGTGGGCCAGGGGCAGCTTGTCCCCCCTGGCGGGAGAGACGACGACGGCCGCCTCGGCGAGGTACTGGGAGGCGAGCCGGGCCGTCGCGGCGACGCAGCGGTCGGTGTTCAGGGAGGCCAGCAGGACGTTGGACGCCTCCGCGAGGAACGCGGTGCGTTCGCGTTCGGTGGCCAGCGCCTCTTCGGCGAGCCGGCGGTCGGTTTCGTCCACCAGCCACCACACCGCGTCACCATTGGCGCCGTGGCCGGCGTGTGCCTGGTAGCTGCGTCTGCCGATCCACCCCGACGCGGGCGGGACCGTTACCGCGTGAGGGCCGGCGGACGTGCTCGCCGTCGGATCGCGCAGTTCCCGGTCGGCCCGTGCGAGCCAGGCCGGGACCGCGTCGGCCATGGTGGCCCCCGGACGTGCGTACGGCAGGAGCCGGGAGGCCGCGGGGTTCAGCCCGGTCAGCACCCCGTTCGCACCGCTCTCGATCACCGGGTACGGGGCCGTGGACCAGGCGCCGGATGCCGGCCGTTCGCCGGTTTTCGCCGCGGGAGTTCTCTGGGGAGGAGACATGAGGGGGGACCCGCCTGCGGCGAGTCGCACCACCTTCCAACTGGACGGACAAGTATTGCCTTGCGGCAACTATCACGCAGGGCCACCCCCGATGGCAATCGGCCGACCCTCAGCGCCGGTGACGCACCGTCACACCTCTACCGCCCGAGCACGCCCCCGATACGTGACGTTCACGGCGTCTTCACCGGCTCCCTGCTGCGGTCCGCCTCGTCCTGCACGAGGAGGGTGAGCAACGAGGCCACGGACAGACCGGCCTCCGCGGGGTGGCGCAGCACCCTGTCCGGCTCGATGCGGTACGTGTTCGCGCGCCCCTCTCGCGTATGGGAGAGGTATCCGTCCTGTTCGAGGTCGGCGATGATCCGCTGGACGGCTCGCTCCGTGAGCCGGCAGTGCGCGGCGATGTCACGGATCCGGACGGTCGGGTCCTCGGCGATGGTCGCCAGTACACGCGCGTGGTTGGTGATGAACGTCCATCCGGTGTGGGATTCGGGTACTCCAGGCATGCCCCCATCTAAGCGCGACCCCTTGCCCGAACTCAACTACATGACATAGTTTTCGTGTATTCATTGACATGGTGAGAGTCACAGGAGGCTCGGGGTGTCCTACGGCGAAGCCGTCCCGGCAGCGCACATGAGCAGGGCCGGGGCAAGCAGTGCACCCTCGGCGGGCCCGCCACAGGCCGGGGTGACGCAGTACGCGCAGCACGGTGTATGGGTCGTCGCGGCTCACGGCTCGTGCGACGCGCAGTCGATCACGCAACTGACAGAGGCACTGACCACGGCAGCCTGGACGTGGCCGAAGGTGGTCCTGGACGCGTCGGGGATCACCTTCGCGGACTCGTCGCTCCTGAACCTGCTGATCCTCACCCATCAGTCGGTCGCCCTGCGTGTGGCCGGACCCCGGCCCCACCTCCAGCGCCTGCTGCGGATCACGGGCCTCGACGCGGTCCTGTACGTACGGGCCACGGTCGAGGAAGCGGCCGCCTGCTGACCCACGGGGCGGCACGAGTGATCCCTTGACCTGAAGTGCGCTTGAGTTTCTAGCGTGTTCCCGAGTCCATCGCCTGACGACGGGAGCACACACGCCATGATCCTCGTGACCGGAGCCACCGGAAACATCGGAAGCGCCCTGCTGCGAGAGCTGCACGCACAGGGGGCGGGCCCCCTGAGGGCGTTGACGCGCGACGTCTCGCGGGCCGCGTTCCCCGCCGGGATCGAGGCCGTCGAGGGCGACCTCGCGGTACCCGAGTCCCTGGAGCGCGCCCTGGACGGGGTGCGGTCGCTGTTCCTGCCGTCGCGCGTAGGGCCGGACGCCGACATCATCGCGGCGGCGCGACGGGCAGGCGTGGAGCACGTGGTGCTGGTGTCGTCCATCACGGCGCTGACCCATCCGCACCTCGGCCCCGCCGCCGAGAATCTGGCGGTCGAGCGACTGCTCAAGGACAGCGGCATGGCGTGGACCATCCTGCGGCCGACCCAGTTCGCGTCGAACGCACTGCTGTGGGCCGCGTCGATCCGCGCGGGCGAAGCGGTCCGCGCGCCGTTCGCGGATGCGGGGCTGCCCACGATCCATCCCGCGGACATCGCGTCGGTGGCCCGGGTCGCGCTGACCGAGCCCGGCCACCGGGGGCGGGCCTACGCCTTGACCGGCCCGGAGCCGATGCCCGCCCGGTGGCAGGTGGAGGCCGTGGCGGCGGCGATCGGGCGCCCGGTGCCCTTCACGGAGATCGGGCGGCAGGAGGCCCGCCGGTGGATGGCCGGCGTCGTCGGCGAGGAGGACGCGGACGCGGTGCTCGACGTCATGGGAGGAGACGCCAATGAGGAACTGCTGGCCGTGCGCGACACGGTCCGGCACGTCACCGGCACACCGGCCAGGCCGTTCCGGCAGTGGGCCACGGAGCATGCCGACGCCTTCCGCTGAGGCGGGCCCTCCGCGCACGCCCCACCTTGTCGCGCCTATTGTTTTTCGATAGATTTCCATCGTTGCTCGATGGAAGGTGAATCATGGGACGACTGACCGTGGGCGCTCTGCGCGCCATGCTCGTAGTGGTGTGCGCCGGCACCCTGTTCGTACAGGCGGGCATGGCATGGGCGCTGATCAGCGGGAACGACCCGGAGGACGGGTCGATGCCACTGACACCGCTGCGGGTGCTCACGATCGTGGGGATGGTGTCGGTCCAGGTCGTCGCCGTGTGCGTCTGGCGACTCGTGGCGATGGCCCGGCGCGGCACGGTGTTCTCCCACGCCGCCTTCCGTTACGTGGACGGCGTGATCGGCGCCATCGCCTCGGCCGCCCTCGTGTGGTTCGTGGTCACGGCCGTGAACGCCCCGGGGCAGCGGGACGACCCCGGAGTCACCGTCATCATGGCCGGGGTGGGGGTGGGCATTCTGGGGGTCGCCCTCATCGTGCTCGTCCTGCGGGCGCTGCTCGCCCAGGCCGCGCGGATGCGGGCCGAGTTGAACGAGGTGATCTGATGCCGATCACCGTCGACATCGACGTGATGCTGGCCAGGCGGAAGATGTCCGTGGGCGAGCTGGCGGACCGGGTGGGCATCACGCCCGCCAATCTGGCGGTACTCAAGAACGGTCGTGCCAAGGCGGTGCGCTTCACGACGCTCGCCGCTCTCTGCGAGGTCCTCGACTGCCAGCCGGGCGACCTGCTGCGCTGGCGCCCCGAGGAGACGGCGAGCGAGTAGCCCTCATCCAACAGGCCCCGGGTCGTGCGGAATTCCGCCGCCCGGGGCCTTTTTCACACCCTGTCGGGGAAACCTCTTGCGCAATGGTCAAGAAACGTTGACCATTGTGGGCATGCCAACCGATGACGTCCCCGAGACGTTTCATGTCACCACCGACGAACAGTTGCGCGCGGTCTCCAATCTGACGCGCCACCGGATCATGGCCGTGCTGCGCTTCGAGCCCGCGACGATCACGCAGATCGCCGACCGGGTCGGCCTCGCGAAGGGGAGTTCCAGCTATCACGTGCGGCTCCTGGAGCGGGCCGGCCTGGTGAAGGTGGTACGGACGCGCAAGGTGCGGGGCGTCACGGAGCGGTATTACGCGATGGCCGCGCGGTCGATCGAGCTGCCCGACCCCGGCGAAGGAGGGCCGGACGTGCTGATGCGGCACGCGGTGGCGGACCTGGAGGCATCGCCGGCGGGCGGCGAACGGCACGTACGGATGGCGCATCTCCGCCTCACCGACGAGCAGTTCGCGGAGCTGGGGGCGCGGTTGCAGGCACTGGCGGACGAGTACCGGGAGCTCTCCGACCCGTCGCTGCCGGACACCTCGCTCGTCTTCGCACTGTTTCAGCCCGCGCCGGTGCGGGAGACGGAAGGGGGCAACAAGTGACGTCCGGTCAAACGAAGTTGCCTGCCGGATTCGGACGGCTGTGGACCGCCCAGACGGTCTCCTCGCTCGGTGACGGTGTCACCCACGCCGCGCTGCCGCTCATCGCGCTGACGCTGACGCGCGACCCGATGGCCCTCGCCGTCGTCACGGCCTCGGGCACGCTGCCGTGGCTGCTCTTCGGGGTCCTCGGCGGTGCGCTGGTGGACCGCTGGGACCGACGGCGCACCATGTGGGTGGCGGACACGGTGCGTGCCGTGCTGCTCGCGATACCGGCGGTGGCGGCCGGGCTCGACCTGCTGAGCATTCCGTTGCTCGCCGCCGTCGCGTTCCTGCTCGGTCTCGGCGGGCTCTTCTTCGACACCGCCGCAACGGCCTACCTGCCGGACCTGCTCAGCCGCGACCCCGGGCAACTGGAGCGCGCCAACTCCCGCTTGCGCGGCGCCCAGACAGCGATGTCCGGGTTCGCGGGGCCGCCCGCGGGCAGCGCGCTGCTGGCGCTGGGGCGGGTGGTTCCGCTGGTCGCCGACGCCGTGTCCTTCGCCCTCTCCGCCTTCCTCGTACGTACGCTGCCGGTCATGCCCCGGCCCGTGCCGGAGGCCCGCGATTCGCTGCTCAAGCAGGCCCGGGCCGGCGCGTCCTACGTCTTCCGCAACCGGTTGCTGCTGGGGCTGGCGCTGCGCCCGGCGGTCGGGAACATCGCCTTCCTCGCCGTGGAGACGGTCCTCGCCCTCTTCGCCCACGACCGCCTCGGCATCGGCGCGTACGGCTTCGGGCTGCTGCTCACCGCGGAAGCGACCGGCGGCCTGCTCGGCGCGGCCATCGCCTCGCGACTTGGCCGGCTCCTCGGCACCGGCACCGCCCTGACCTGCACGGCCGCCATCGAGGGCCTGGCGATCCTGGGGCTGGCCACCGCCTCGAACCCGTACGTCGCCGGGCTCGCGCTCGCCGTCTGCGGGGCGGCCATGGGCGCCACGATGGTGCTCGCGCCCTCGCTCCGGCAGGCGATCGTCCCGGGCCACCTGATGGGCCGGGTCGCGTCGACCTCACGGATGCTCGCGATGTGCGCCGCGCCTATGGGGGCGTTCCTCGGCGGCTGGCTGGCGACCGCGTACGACCTCCGCACCCCGCTCTACACCGCCGCCGCGCTGCTTCTGACGATGACGGCCGTCACCGCGTCCATGACGAACAACCGCCGCGTCGAAGCGGCGCTGCGCGCGGCCGCCCCGGCTGGGGAGACCCCCCGGGACGGTGTACCCGGCCCGGTGTGAACTCCTCCCCCTCCGGCCCGCCCGATCCCCGCACCAGGGCTCGGGCGGGCCGCGTTCACTTGCTCTCTTCCGCGAGCGTATGGGCGACCAGGGCGTTGGCGTGGCCGTGGCCCAGGCCGTGTTCGGTCTTGAGCCAGGCGACGAGCTCCATGTGCCTGGCCAGGCCGGACGCGCGGATCAGGTCCTTCCACTCCTCGACGGGGCGGCCGTACTTCTTCTCGATGGAGGGGAAGTAGCTGGCGGGTCCCTTTACCTGCGCGGTCATGCGAGTGCCTCCTCGGGATGCGGGTGTACGTGATCGTGCCGACTGCTGCCGAGCACTACACCTGTTCGCCGCCGAAGAAGGCTGCGAGGACCGGCGCCAGGCTCCGCGCGGCGATGTCGTGCTCCTCGCCGGGGAAGACCCGGAGGGTGAAGTTGTCGCCCGTCGCCGCGAGTTCGCGGGCGCCGGCCAGCATGTGCGGATCGCCCATGTCTCCGCTGCCGACGAGCACCGGCACGGTCACCGGGGCCCAGCGTTCGACCGGCAGCGGTCGGCCGGACATGGTGTCGCCCATGATCCGGCCGTCGTACGAAAGGGTGTGGGCGACCGCTTCCAGGTCCGCCCAGAACGGCGCCTGCCGCATGCCCTCGACCGCCTCGCCGGGCACGCCGACCGCCGCCGTCATGAAGTACGCGACGGCGTCCCCGTAGGCCTCGCGGCCGGCCAGTTCCGTCAGGTGCGCCACGTAATCGGCGGGCAGCGGCGGCCGGCTGTCGTCCGTGATGAACGGCGGCTCGTACAGCGCGAGACGCGGAACGGCACTCCCCCGGGCCGTCGCCTCCAGGGCGAGCACGGCGCCCGAGGACATCCCGAAGAGCATCGCGGAGCCGCCGCCCGGGCCCTCGATGAGCGCGTCGATGTCCTCGATCTCACGGCGCACCTCGTACGCGGGGCCGTCGCCGCTGTCGCCCCGGCCACGGCGGTCGTACGTGATCACCGTGAACTCACCGGCCAGCAGCGCGGCGAGTTCGGCGGAGGCGCCCCGGGTCATCAGGGCGCCGCCGACGAGCACCACGGCCGGGCCCGTTCCCTGCTTCTCGAACGCGATGGCCGTCCCGTCGGCGGAGATGACCTTGTCCACGGTCCTGCTCATGCGAAATACCCCCACTGATGCATGGTTGACATGGTTTGTTCCCCGGCCGCGACGAGTCGCGAACTGGAACTGGACGGTACAGTACTCACACGAGTACTGATCAGTCCAGTACTCTTCGGGGCAGGCAACGGGGACGTGGAGAGGGAGCCGAAGATGGACAGCCGGTCAGCGCGGAAGCACCAGGCGATCCTGGACGCCGCGACCGCTGTGTTCCTGAACAAGGGATACGCGGGCACGAGCATGGACGACATCGCGAAGCTGGCCGCGGTCTCCAAGCAGACCGTCTACAAGCACTTCGCGGACAAGGAGAAGCTGTTCGCGGAAATCGTGCTGGCCACCACGGACCGCATCGACGCCCTGGTCAACCTGGTGGCGGACATCCCCGACGACCCGCAGACCCTCGGCGAGAACCTGACCCGGCTCGCCCGGCAGTTCCTCACTGCTCTGACCCGGCCCCAGGTGATCCAGCTGCGGCGCCTGATCATCGCCAACGCCGACGCCTTCCCCGAGCTCGGCGCGGCCTGGTACGAGCAGGGGTTCGAGCGGGTCCTCGCCACCCTGGCGGACACCTTCCGCCGCCTCACCGATCAGGGGCTCCTCAAGACCCCGGACCCACTGCTGGCCGCCCACCACTTCTCCGGGATGCTGCTGTGGATCCCGGTGAACCAGGCCATGTTCCACGGCAGCGCCCAGTACACCGACGCCGACCTGAACCGTTTCGCGGACGGCGGCATCAGAGCCTTCCTGGCCGCCTATGCGTGACCACGTTCAGGCTCAGGGCACCTTGGGGCCGTCGAGGAAGCTGCCGTCCGCCGCGTACGGCCAGGCGTTCGAGACGCAGCCGTGCAGGCCCTTGATCTGCTGCATCATCACCGGGGCGGGCCGGCCGGGACCGGGGCATTCCCGGTGGTCGTAACCCAGCCAGTGACCGACCTCGTGGTTGATGATGAGTGCCCGGTACTCCTCGGGCGGCCCGGCGAACTCAGGGGAACCCAGCTGCCAGCGCTTGAGGTTGACGGCCACCGTCCGCCCGACCCGGCAGTTGAGTTCGCCCTCGGTGTCCAGGCCGCCGGTGGCGCAGATGGCGTCGGCCGTGTCCGGGGTGGCGATGCGGATGACCAGCGTGGCGCTGTCGTCGGCGACCTGCCGGAAGGTGACTCCGGCCCCCCGCGCCCAGCCCCGTTCGTCGTCGAGGATCGCGGCGATCTGCCCGGCGGCGTCATCCGGGTCGACACCTATGTCGTCCTCGACCTCCACGCGGTACGGCCGGCCCGGCCCGGTGCGGTGCGCGTCGGCCCTCGCGACGGTGAAGGTGCCGGGTCCGGACTCCGGCACGGACGCGGCACCGTCGGCGGTGGCCTCGGGGGTGGGGTCCTCGCCGCGGGGTTCCGGTTTCCCGGCGACGGCGGCGGGCGTCGCGGCCGGGCCGGACGTGCCGGGAAGTCCGCGGCCGGTGAGCAGGAGGACCGCGGCTGCGGCGAGGGCCAGCAGCGCCACCGTGACGGCTGCCCCGGGACGCCGCCGGGCCGAGGCCCGGTGGCTGCGTGTCGCGGGAGAGCGGCCGGTCACTTCGCGGCCCCCTCGCGCGGCAGCGACCACCGGGTGGACGCGAGGGAGGCCACAACGGCTCCGGTCGCGTTGACCAGCACGTCGTCCACCGACGAGACCCTGTCGAGCCGGAGCACGTACTGCAGGGTCTCCAGCAGGACCGACAGACCGGCGCCGAGCGCCAGGACGCGTGGCAGCGACGCCAGCGCGGCGTACCGCATCGGGGCGAAGAAGCCGAGCGCGGCGAACACCAGCAGATTGCCGAGCAGCCCGAGCGGCCCCATCGTGACCAGGTCCACCAGCGGGACCAGGCTGACGCGGCCGGGAACCTCGCCCGCGTGCGCGCCCGGCATCAGGATGAGCCACACCCACGGCACTGTCCCGTGCACCATGCCGACCTCGGCCAGCGAGGCGCGCCGCGCCCGGCCCGGCTCGACGCCCGCCGCCCGGCGCCTGCGCGTCAGGAACCACACGATCAGCGCGGACAGCGGCAGCGCGGCCACCATGGCCAGCATCACGCCGTTGAACGTCCAGAACCAGGCGTACCAGCCACCGCGCACGACCATGGGCACGGACACCACGAACATGCGCAGTACGAACGGGGCGAAGGCCGCCGCTACGACGCCGAGGGCGGTGAGCACGGCCAGGCGGACGACTCTTCGGACGCGACGGGGCGAGGTGGGCAGCGCGGAATTCTGATCCATGCCCCCTACTCCACACGCAGGGCGGTTGCGAGGGCGTATGCGTATTTCCATACGCGGGCGATATGTGCGGTCAGGGGCCCGGCGTGGAGGCGGCGGGCAGTTCGACCGTGACGCGGAGTCCGCCCTCGGGTCGCGCGGTAAGGGTGAGCGTGCCGTCGTGGGCGTGGGTGATGGACCGGACGATGGCCAGTCCGAGCCCGGCGCCGGGGTGGTCGGTGTGGACGCGTTCGGTGCCGCGCTGGAACGGTTCGGTGAGGCGCGGGACGAGGTCGGGGGGCACGGGATCGCCGGTGTTCTCGACAGTGAGCACCACGGTGGCCGGGCGGACCTCGGTGGTGACCCGTACGCTGCCGTGTTCGGGCCGGTTGTGGACGATCGCGTTGTGCACGAGGTTGGCGGTCAGCTGGAGCAGGAGGGCCGGCGATCCGGTCGTGGGGGCGATGTCGCCTTCGGTTTCCAGGGTGACACCGTGTTTTTCGGCGAGTGGCAGCAGCGTTTCGGCCGCCTCCTCCGCCAGGAGGGAGAGGTCGACGTCCTCGCGTGTGAAGGTCTGCCGGTCCGCCCGGCTGAGCAGGAGCAGCGCCTCGGTGAGGTCGATGGCCCGGCTGTTGACGGTGTGGAGGCGGTCGAGGAGCGGGTCGGTCGCACGGCCCGGGTCGGCGCGGGCCACGTCGAGCAGGGCCTTCGTCACGGCGAGCGGGGTGCGCAGTTCGTGGGAGGCGTTGGCGGCGAATCTCTGCTGTTCACCGACGTGCGCTTCGAGTTGGGCGAGCATCGTGTCGAAGGCGTCGGCGAGTTCGCGGAACTCGTCCTGGCGCCCGGGCAGTCGGATGCGGTGGGACAACGATCCCGCGGCGGCTGTGCGGGTGGCCTGCGTGATGCTGTTGAGCGGGGCGAGCATGCGGCCGGCGAGAATCCATCCGCCGCCGAGCCCGAACACCAGCAGGGACGCCAGTGTCACGGCGGCCAGCGGGGCGAAGTCGCGGGCGACGGCGAGTTGGTAGTCGGGCACGAAGACCAGCCCGATGTGCGGGACGCGCGTCAGGAACAGCCACCCGGTGGCGAGCATCAGGACGCCGGCCAGCAGGACGAACCCGGTGTAGCTGAGAGTGAGCTTGAGGCGGATGCTCGGGCCGGGCTGTCTACCCATGGGCCGTCGCCCCGTCGCCCGGTCCCGGCGCGGTGTCGATGCGGTAGCCGACGCCCGGCACGGTGGCGATGATCCACGGCTCACCGAGTCGCTTGCGCAGCGCGGAGACGGTGATGCGTACGGCGTTGGTGAAGGGGTCGGCGTTCTCGTCCCACGCGCGTTGCAGCAGTTCCTCGGCGCTGACGACCCCGCCTTCGGCGGCGACGAGGACTTCGAGCACCGCGAACTGTTTACGGGTCAGCGCGACGTACCGGCCGTCGCGGTAGGTCTCGCGGCGGAAGGGGTCCAGGCGCAGGCCCGCCACCTCCCGCACGGGCGGCCGGCTGTGCGCGCGTCTGCGGTCGAGCGCCCGGAGCCTGAGCACCAGCTCGCGCATGGCGAACGGCTTGGTGAGGTAGTCGTCGGCGCCGAGTCCGAAGCCGGACGCCTTGTCGTCGAGACGGTCGGCCGCGGTGAGCATCAGGATCGGCATGCCGCTCCCGGAGGCGACGATCCGCTTGGCGATCTCGTCCCCGGAGGGCCCGGGAATGTCCCGGTCGAGGACGGCGATGTCGTAGCTGTTGACGCCCAGCAGTTCGAGCGCGGTGTCGCCGTCGCCCGCGATGTCGGCCGCGATGGCCTCCAGGCGCAGACCATCGCGGATGGCTTCCGCCATAAACGGCTCGTCCTCGACGATCAGCACACGCATGCGGCCATGCTACGAGCCGCCGCATATCGTCGGTGTATTTGAAACGGCGGGCGTCCGCCGGACGCGATCCGCCGGACGGGCCTTAGGGCGTGTTTCGGAAGTCCCGCCTGTCCGGCGGGCGGACGGCGCTACGTCCGATACACGCCCTAGACGGGGTTGGTGGCGAACAGGTCGAGGTGGCCGCACTTGGGGCAGCGGAACGCCTCGATCTGCCGGCGCGGCCGGCCCATGCGCTTGGCGCCGCCGAAGACCCCGCGTTCCAGCGCGCCCTCGATCCAGCGGGCGTACCCGCGCGAGTGGTCTCCGGCATCCTCGATGAAGCCGTCCTCCAGGCCGACGGTTCCGCAATGGGTGCACGTGAGGTGGTTCATGCGACGAGTCTAGGTACGCGCCCCGGCCGGGAGGGCCTGGGGCTTCGAACGGTTGCCCAACCGGTACGTACGCGTGGGGCGCCCGCCCGCCGGGGCAGACTGCCGGTGACCGTCGCCCTCGCGCACCACCTGGACCCCGGAGTCGCAGCATGCCCCGCACCGGCCGCCTGTCGGACGTTCTCGTCTTCACCCGCACCACGGACTACCGCCATGACTCGATCCCCGCCGGGCGGGCGGCCCTGCGTGAGCTCGGCGAGGAGTACGGGTTCGGGGTGGAGTGCTCCGAGGACCCCTCGGTCTTCACCGACGCGTCCCTGGCCGGGCGCGGTGCGGTGGTCTTCCTGTCCACCAGCGGGGACGTGCTCACCCCGGACGGGCGCGCCGCGCTCCGGCGCCGGCTCTCCGGCGGCTGCGGTTTCATGGGGGTCCACTCCGCCGCGTGCACCGAGTACGACTGGCCGTACTACGGGGAGCTGCTCGGTGCGCGCTTCGCCGGGCATCCCGCCTTCCAGCCGGGCACTGTGCTGATCGAGGACCGCGACCACCCGGCGACACGCCATCTTCCGCCGCGCTGGGACCGGAACGACGAGTGGTACGACTTCCGGAGCAACCCGCGCCGTCTGCCCAGGGTGCGCGTCCTGGCGACGATCGACGAGACCGGTTACGAGGGCGGTGGCATGGGGCCCGACCACCCCTTGGTCTGGTGCCGGGAGTCCGGCGCGGGCCGCGCGTTCTACACGGCCCTCGGACACGCGGCGGCCGCCTACACAGACCCGGCGTTCCGCGCCCACCTGCTGGGCGGCCTGCGGTGGGCGGCTCAGTAGGCGTGTCCGCGGCAGTCCGGTGTGGCGGCGTAAAAGGAGAGGACGGGCTCGTGGATCGTTGGCAGGATGCCCGGGTTCGGCTCTCTACCGATTGGACCCCCGCACCATGCCCCGTGCCGTCACCCTGATCCGCTCGGCCGCCCTCTCCGATGTCGCCGAGTACGCGTACGCGGCCACGGCCCCCGCCGAGTCCCGGCTGATCTTTCTCGCCGGGGCGTGCCCGTTGAACGCCGACGGTTCGACGGCGGCGCTCGGGGACTACGCGGGCCAGGCCCGCAAGGCCGTCGAGAACATGGGGACCGCCCTCCGTGCCGCCGGTGCGTCGCTCCACGACGTCATCAGCACCCGGGTGCTTGTGGCGTCGAGCCGCCAGGAGGATCTGGTGGCGGCCTGGCAGGTCGTCAGGGACACCTTCGGCGACCATGACGTGCCCAGCACGCTGATGGGCGTCACCGTGCTGGGTTACAAGGATCAACTGGTCGAGATCGAGGCGGTCGCCGCCGTGCTCGACGCCTGACGACAGGCCCTCGGGCCTGTCGTCAGGCGCTAGGGGGTGAGCCGTACGCCCATCCACTGCTCGGCGCCCCACGCCTCGAAGCGGTGGATCTCGGTGAAGCCGAGCGTGGCGGCGAGGCGCATCGAGGGGGCGTTGGCGGTCTGTGTGAAGAGCACCACGGGTTCGCCGGGGAACGACCCGGCGAACCGGTCGAGGACCGCTGCGCACGCCTCGGCGGCGTAACCCCGGCCCCAGGCCTCCGGCAGCAGCAGGTAGCCCAGTTCCACCTCCCCGGCGTCCGGACGGACCGCGTCCGGACGGTCCAGGTCGCGCCGTTTCAGCTCGACGGTGCCGATCATCGCGCCGTCGAGCTCGATCACGAAGTGCCCGGGGCGCCTTCCGGGTGTCTCCGGCAGGGCGCGCTCGCACTCGTCGCGCGGGCGGGCGCCGCCCAGGTAGGTGTTCACCTCCGGTGAGGCGAACAGCTCCACGAACGCCGGGCGGTCCCGGCTCTCGGACTCGCGCAGCACGAGCCGTGCGGTGTGTATCGGCGCGGGCGGCCAGGGCAGGAAGCTCGGTTCAGCCATGGTCGGCAACCTATCCCAGGGGCCGTCCGAGCCCGGGGCTCTGCCGTCACCTGGCATGGGCGATGCTGTACCCCCGCCCGCCGCCGACTCCGGAGCTCTGCCCCGTGCTGTTCGCCGTCACCCGTACCGAGCTCGTCGCCCTCTTCGGCGAGGGCCGGATGGCCACCCTGCCCGCCGCCGCGTTCCCGCCCTGTGCCGCCCGCACCGAGGGGGCCCGCCTCCTGCAGACCGTGGGCGCGCCCACGGGGACGCTCTCGCTCCGGGGCCCCGACCCGGAGTCTGGACTCCTCCCCCGCGTGCGGGAGGTGGCCGACACCGACGAGGACGCAGGCGAGTGGCCGGTGATCGGGTGGCTGCTCAACGCGCACCTCGCGCTCGACCCGGGCTCCGGGACGGTCTGCGCCGTCGACCCGGACGAGGAGACCGTGCGGGCACTGCACGCGGATGTCTCGTCCCTCACCCACGTCACCCAGCGGCTCCAGCGGCTGCTGGACACGTTCGACTTCGGCGGGGACGGGGCCGACGAGGAGGCCGGCTTCGAGCGCCTGGAGCGCGCGGTGGACCACATCCGGCGGACGACGAGTGCCGTGGACCCGCTGCCCTTCGCGGACGGGGAGTCGGTGTGGTCGGTGGTCGCCGACGAGATCGCCATGGGGCAGCGCTTCGCGCACGGCAGCCCGGGGGCCTCGTTCCTCTACGGCTGACCCGCTCCGTGGCGGGTCTGCGACGCGTCGTCAAGTCGCCACGTGAGACCAGCCGTTGGAGTTGCCGTCGCTGCCAGGATCAGGGCGTTCTCGCTCTCCGTGATCCTTGGAGGTTCTCTCCGTGCAGGTCAGATCCCTCGCGACCGCCGCCGGTCTGGTGGCGGCGCTCATACCCATCGGTGCCGCGCAGGCGGCGGGGCCGTCCGTGCCGGTCACCGCCGCCCGCGCCGCCGCCGTCACCACGCTCAGCGTTCCGTTGCCCACCGGCGACTCGGTGACCGTCGAGCGTGCGGGCGACGATCTCCGTTCGGCGACGGTCACCCCGGCCGCCGGCCGTGAGGGGGTCTCCTTCACCACCAGTTCGGTGGGCGACGGCGACCTCAGCGTCGTACCGGAGGACGCCGGGCCGCTGCTCGCCGCCGGGCGCGTCGACCCTCGTCTCTTCGACATCGGCGCCCTGCTGGACGCGGGCTACGGCGTGAAGGGGACCACCGCCCGGGGCGCCCTGGGGGTGATCGTCCAGCACGGCAGGGGCAAGACCGCCGCGAGCAGAGCGCGGGACGCCGTCGGCGGTGCGGCCCGGCCCGGGCGGGCCATCGCCCGGCTCGGCCTGACCCCGCTCGGCCCGGACGACGGCGCGGACGCGGCCACCACCTGGAAGCGCCTGACCAAGGGCACCGGGCACGCGCTGGCCGGCGGTGCGACCAAACTCTGGCTCGACGGGCGGATGCGCGTCGCCCTCGACAAGAGCGTGCCGCAGATCAACGCCCCGCAGGCGTGGGCCGACGGCTACACAGGCAAGGGCGTCACGGTCGCCGTCCTCGACAGCGGTTACGACTCCGACCACCCGGACCTGGCCGGCCGGGTGACCGTCTCGGCGAACTTCCTCGGCGGGGACAGCGCGGAGGACGACAACGGGCACGGCACGCACGTGGCCTCCACGATCGCGGGCGTCGACAGCACGTACCGGGGCGTCGCCCCGGACGCCTCGCTCGCCGTGGGCAAGGTGTGCGACAGCACCGGGACCTGCCCGACCTCCGCGCTGCTGGCCGGCATCGACTGGGCGGTCAACACCGTGCACGCCAAGGTGGTCAACCTGAGCCTCGGCGGCCCGGCGGACGAGACGGACCCCGCGATCGCGGTCATCAACGACCTGTCGGCGAGCACCGGCACGCTCTTCGTCGTCGCCGCCGGCAACGACGGCGAGTTCGGCACCGGCACCGTCGGGGCGCCCGCCATCGCGAACGCCGCGCTGGCCGTGGGCGCCGTCGACTCCGAGGACGAGCTCGCCCCGTTCTCCAGCCGGGGCCCGCGCCCGAGCGACAACGCGGTGAAGCCCGACCTCACCGCTCCCGGGGTCGCCATCGTGGCGGCGAAGATGGGCGGCGGCCACACCTCCAAGAGCGGTACGTCGATGGCGACCCCGCACGTGGCGGGCTCCGCCGCGCTGGTCGCCCAGGCACACCCGGACTGGAGCGGTGAGCAGATCAAGACCGCGCTGATGAACAGCGCGGTGCCGAACGCGAAGCGTTCCGCGTACCAGCAGGGCACCGGCCGGGTGGACGTGGCCCGCGCCGAACGGCAGACGGTCCTGGCCTCCCCCGCGAACCTGACGACGACCGCCGGCTGGGCGGACGGAGCGGGCAAGGACACCGAGCACACCGTCACCTTCACCAACTCCGGTGACAGCGACACCACGCTCGCTCTTGCCGTCGAGAAGCCGCTGTCGCCGACCGCCCAGCCGGGCAACGCGGAGCAGTTCTCGGTGGACCGCGACACGGTGACCGTCCCCGCGCACGGCAGCGCCACGGCCACCGTCACCACCCGTGCCGCCCTGCTCCCGCACGGCCCGTGGTCCGCGGTGCTCACCGCTTCGAAGGGCGGGCAGCCCGTCACCCGTACGGTCCTCGCGGTCGACAGCGCCATCCCCAGCCACCGGGTAACGCTCCACGCGGAGCAGCGGGACGGCACCCCGGCGACCGGTTCGGCGCTGATGGTCAATCGCTGGACCGGTGACCGCTATCCGGTCCGCCTCACGTCGGGCACCGGTACGGTGACGGTGCCCGAGGCCCAGTACTGGGTCGGGATGACGATCACGAGCGGCGCCGGTGCGGAGCGCTCGACCACCATGGCCGTCACCTCGGTCACCCCGCTCGCGGACACCGACGTCGACCTGGACGCACGCACCGCCGTGCCGGTCGGTGCCGATGTGCACGACGACGCGGCGCGGGCGACGGCCGTGCAGGCGGCCCTGGCCGTTCCGGCCGGCACGGGGTCGTACACGCTGAGTGTGGTCACCACCGGCGAGCGCGCCGGGCAGTCGCTGTACGCGACGCCGTTCGCGGACGAGGACGCCACGTACCGTACGTTCGCGGTGTTCGCGTCCGAGGGCGCGTCCTCGCAGGCTCCCAGCCCGTTCTTCTACCACGTGGCGCACACCTGGAACCACGGCGTCCCGGCCAAGCCGTCGTTCTCGGTCAAGCGCGGGGACCTGACCGAGGTGCGCGAGCACTTCAACGCGCAGGGGGCTCCGGCGGCGGGCACGTCGGGGGCGACTCCGGACGACGATGTGCTTCTTCCGCTCTTCATCGACCAGGCGGTGCGGTTCCCGTCGGTCGTGCGTGACTACCGGACGCCGGGTGAGTGGCTCGACCGGGCCTCGATCGCCGGCCGTCAGTCCATCGCCACCTCGACGGAGAAGTTCGACGGGCGCTCCGTGCACCGGCTGGACTTCGCTGCCGCGGTGGTGGGGCCCGGGCTGCCGGCGGCGCCCGCGTACCGGGTGAACAACTCCGTGGTCTGGGCCGGGATGCCGTGGCTCGCCGACGGTGACGGCACGCGCGGCGGCTCCGACTGGGGCGCGACCGGCACCCTCTCCCTGGCCAAGGAGGGGCAGCAGGTGGCCGCCTGGAGTGCTGTCGGCAGCGGGAAGACCGTCACGGTCCCGGCCGGGCCCGGGCGTTACACCCTGAGCGCGGACATCAGCCGTGACCAGGCATACGCCGCCCTGTCCACCCGGGTGCGGTCGGAGTGGGCGTTCGACTCGGACACCGACGACGGCGCCGGGACGATCCTGCCGCTGATGGCGGTCCGCTTCACCCCGTACGGCCTCGACGACTCGGGGAGGGCCCTGAGCCTCGTCCCGACACCGGTGGATGTGCGGGTGCAGCGGGCGCCGGGGGCGGTGGAGGCCACGGTGGGCCCCGTCGAGCTGGAGGTCAGCTGGGACGACGGTGGCACCTGGAGCACGGTGAAGGTCACCGACGGCCGGAACGGGAAGCCCTCGCACGCCCTGCTGACCGCGCCGCCGCGTGCCTCGTACGCCACACTGCGAGCCACGGTCACGGCGAGTGACGGCAGCACGGTCAGGCAGACGGTGACTCGCGCTTTCGGCGTCAACAAGCCCTGGTGATAGTCGAACTGACGAGTTGACGGGCCGGTCCTCACTCGGGGACCGGCCGTTCCGGGGTGGCGAGGTCACGTCATGACGCACTTTCGCCACCGCCGGCCGGGCGGCCTCGGCAGGCCCTTTCAGGCCAGCAATGATGCGGTGAACGGGCCTCGCTGCGGGGTTTCGGGGCTCGCGACAGGGTGGAAGCCGTCGACAACACTGAGGCCCATGCCCGATCTTGGACGACCGAAGAGGACCCACGGGGCGGACGCCTCGCCGGAGCAGGTGCGCGCCGTCTTCCGCCGGCTGGCGGAGGATGTGCGGCACGCCGAGGCGGCGGTGGCCGAGCTGGTCCGCGCCCAGCCGCCGACCGAGGGGCCGGTGCGGGTGGAGACCGTGGACGGGGCGGCCGCCCAGGCGCGGCGGATCCTTGAGCTGGAGACCGGCGCGCGGCACACGTTCCAGGCGTTCCTGACGGGCTTGAACAGGATCACGCCGGTCCCCCAGACGCTCGCCCCGTCACCGGATACGGTCTCCGGCGACGGGGAGACCGGGGCTCCGCCGCTCAGCGCTCCGCCCGAGGTCACCTACCAGCTGCTGGTCGACCGCGACTTCCTCGCCGAGCCGGCGGCGGTGGCGGCGCTGGAGGAGCGGGTGCGGCGCGGCGAGCAGGTCCGGGTGGTCGACAGCCCCCTGATGAAGCTGGCCGTGGCGGACGGCGAGACCGCTATGGTCCAGTTCAGCCCGGAGCGGGCGGTACTGATGCGGCAGCCGCTCACCACACTCGTCACGGAGCTGTTCGCCACCGCGTGGCGGCACTCGCGCCCCTATCTCCGCGAGGTCGCCGAACTCTCCCCGGTGGACCGGCAGATCCTGCAGCTGATGCTCTCCGGGCTGACGGACGCGGCGACGGCGAAGCAGTTGGGCACCTCACCTCGGACGGTGCAGCGCAGACTGCGGGCACTGATGGACCTGGCGTCAGTGACGTCCCGCCTCCAGCTCGGCTGGTACGCGATGCGCAACAACTGGATCTGACCGGTCTCCCATGTCCGGGGGGTGGCGAGTGTGCGCCACCGGGAGGCGCTGACGCACACTCGCCAGCGGCACGCCTTGTCGCGGTGTGCGGGGCTCCGCCACGATCCGTGGGGTCTCCCCGCACTCCCCCCGTGTCGACAAGGAGCCCTCCGTGCCCGGAAACAGACGGTATTCCCTTCTGGCGGCGGCCGCCGCCCTCACCCTCGGACTCAGCGGACTGGGCCAAGTCCCGGGCTCGGCATCTCCGTTACCACTCGCCAAGTCGGGTGCGCAGCCCCAGTCGACGGAGCATCAGGTCACGCTCGTGACCGGGGACGTGGTGCGACTGACGCAGTGGCCGGACGGGCGTCGCTCGGCGATGCTCGTGCCCGAGGGCGGCACCGTACGCCACAACGCGTACATCACCGAGTCGCCCGACGGCCTGTTCGTGATCCCCGAGCAGGCGCGCGACCTGGTCGACTCCGGGAAGGTCGACGCACGGCTCTTCAACGTCACGGCCCTGGTCGAGCAGGGGTACGACGACGCGCGCGCCGCCGACCTGCCGCTGATCGTCTCGTACAGCTCCGATGACCGTGCGACCCGGGCCGCGGTGCCCGACGGCGCCGCCCGCACCCGCACGCTGAAGAGCCTGGGAGCCGCCGCGCTGCGTACGCACAAGAAGCAGGCGCACGCGTTCTGGGACGAGGTGGTGCGCCCCGGGAGCAAGGAGCGGCGGTCCACCCTCGACGGCGGCATGACCCGGATCTGGCTCGATGCCAAGGTGACGGCCTCGCTCGACCGGAGTGTTCCCCAGATCGGCGCGCCGGTCGCGTGGAAGGCCGGCTACGACGGCAGCGGGGTGAAGGTCGCCGTGCTCGACAGCGGCATCGATGCCACCCACCCCGATCTGAGCGGGAAGGTGGTGGAGTCCCGGAACTTCACCACCGAGGGCGATGCCGACTCGGTGGTCGACAACAACGGCCACGGTACCCATGTCGCGGACACCGTCGTGGGCAGCGGTGCGGCGTCCGGCGGGAAGTACAAGGGGGTGGCACCGGGGGCCCGGCTGGTCATCGGCAAGGTGCTCGACAAGAACGGGCAGGGCACCACGTCCTCCGTCATCGGCGCGATGGAGTGGGCCGCGCACTCGGGCGCGGAGGTGATCAGTATGAGCCTGGGCAGCGGTCCGGGCAACGGCGACGACCCGTCGAGCCTCGCAGTGGAGCGGCTGACCGAGGAGACCGGGGCGCTCTTCGTGATCGCCGCCGGGAACGACGGCCCCGCCCCGGGCACCGTCTCGAACCCGGCCACCGCGCCCTCCGCGCTGGCCGTCGCGGCCGTGGACCACAACGACGTCACGGCGTCCTTCTCCAGCCGTGGCCCGCTCGCCAACAGCGTCCTGAAGCCGGACGTCGCCGCGCCGGGCGTGGGGATCGTCGCGGCGCGGGCCGCCGGGACCTCCGAGGGCCAGGTGGTGGACGAGCACTACACATCGCTCAGCGGTACCTCCATGGCTACCCCGCACGTCTCGGGCGCGGCGGCGATTCTCGTACAGGAGCACCCCGACTGGTCGCCCCGGCGGCTGAAGGACGCCCTGATGTCCACCTCCGAGTCCGTCGCGGGGGCCACCGGTTACGAGCAGGGCGCGGGGCGGGTGGACATCGGGCGGACGACCGCGCGGTCCCTCTTCGCGACCGGCTCCGTCGGCTTCGGCTTCTTCAAGTACGGGGCCGAGAACGCCCCGGTGACCCGGACCGTGGAGTTCCGCAACGACGGGGACACCGCGCGGATGCTGGACCTGTCGGTACGCGGGGACAACGGGCTCGGCGCCTCGCTGCCCGCCGGCATGGTGACGGCGTCGGCGGATTCGGTGACGGTGCCCGCGCACGGCACCGTCGAGGTGGGGCTGACCGCCGACCCCGGGGCGGGCCTGAGCGGGCGGATCAGCGGCACGCTCACCGCCGTGCCGCGCGACGGTTCGGGCAGCGTGCACACGGAGTTCGGGCTGGTCAAGGAGGACCAGGTGGTCTCCGTCACCGTGCACGCCGTCAACCACGCGGGGCAGCTCGCCTACCGCAACAGCGATGCGAGCCTCTACAACCTGGACACCGGGGCGGTCTCCACCGTCCCGTTCAACTCCAAGGGCGACGCGACGTTCCGGGTGAAGCCGGGCACGTACAGCCTGATGGGCTTCCTCGCGGGGTTCGACGAGGCGGGCAAGCAGGTCACGGACTTCACCATGGCGGGCGATCCGCAGCTGGTGGTCGACAAGGACCGTACGGTCACGCTCGACGGGACGGCCGCCAAGGAGGTCAAGGTCAAGACCCCGACCCCGGCGGAACACCGGGGCCTCATGATGGGGTACGAAAGGTCCAGCGGTTCGCGTTCGGTCACCCAGATCGCGCAGCTCGACCAGTACGTGGACCACGTGTACGCGCTGCCGACCGAGAAGGCGTCGCGTGAGCGGTTCACCCTGTTCACCCAGTGGGTGATGTACACCCCCGAGATACGCATCGACGCGCTCGGCCGGGGCAGGGTCAACGATCCGGAGTACGTCGTCGGCTCACCGAAGCTCGACGGGATCTCGCTGCGGAAGGTCGTCCCGGTGGGCACCGCCTCGCCGGCGGACCTCGCCGGAGTGAAGCTCTCCGACCGGATCGCGCTGATCCGGGCGGACGCGGGCGTCCCGCTCACCGACCAGGTGGAGGCGGTGGCCGGCGCGGGTGCGAAGGCGGCGCTCGTGTACACCACCGCGCCGGGCCGGTTCCTCGCCTCGGCGGGCACGGCGGCATTGCCGGTCCCCGCGCTCACTCTGGACGCGGGTCCGGGGCGGAAGCTCGCCGAGCAGGCCACGTCCGGGCATCAGTACCTGCTGCTCTCGGCGGAGGCCGACAGCCGGTACGCGTACGATCTGCTGTTCCCGTGGGACGGGCAGGTGCCCGAGGACACCACGCTGAAGGTGGACTCCACCACGACCGCTCGCATCGAGGCCGACTACCACTCCCAGACCCCGCACCCCTACGCGCAGGACCTGCGCTGGGGCTACCGTCCGGGCCAGGTGGCCGCCACCTCCTGGAGCACCCCGCGCCCGTTGCCGGCGCCGGCACACCGTACCGAGTGGGTGTCGGCGAACGGGGTGACATGGCGTCACCTCGTCTACCTGGACAAAGAATGGGGCAGCCACTACAGCGGTCCGATGACCGACTACGCCCCCGGCGACGTGATCAAGGAGGACTGGCTCAAGCAGGTGGCGCGCCCGGCCGTCCCCGAGAACGACCCGGAGTACATACCGGCGCGCGGGGCGACCCAGATGGGTCTGGCCATCACTCCCTGGACCGACTCCGAGTCCGGGCATGACGGGGTGTACTCGTACGCCACCGACACGTTCACCACCACGCTCTCCGCCCACGGCGAGGTGCTGGCGAAGCGCATCACGGCCGTCGGCTCGTTCCCGGCGCCGTACGCGGAACCGACCGAGTACACCCTCACCATGGACAGCGCGCGGGACGCGGACTACTGGAAGATGTCCACGCGCACCCACTCCGAGTGGCGCTTCACCTCGGCCCGTCCGGAGTCGGGCACGGTCCCGATCCCGCTCCTCCAGCTGTACTACGACCTGCCGCTCGACCTGCTCAACCGGGCGCCTGCGGGACGGAAGTTCAGCTTCTCGGTACGCACCGAGGAGCCCGGCACGGCAGGCCCGGTGCGAGCACGGACGCTGGCCGCCGAGGTGTCGTACGACGACGGCGCCACCTGGAGCCGGGCGACGGTCTCCGGTGGCACGGAGGGACGGTTCACCGTCTCTGCCCACCACCCCAGGAAGAGCGGTTACGTGTCCCTGCGCATCGGCGCGAAGGACGCCGACGGCAACACCGTGGAGCAGACCGTCACACGGGCGTACGCCATCAAGTGAGGCATCGGTGAGTGGCCCCGGACTTGGTCGCGTCCGGGGGCACTCGGCGTTCCTCGACATCCACCGTCCGGACGGTCGGTTGGCGAGTGGGCGCCATGTCGCCAACTCGTCAGCGCACAGCCCCCGGTGACTCGGTGTACCGCTCCCATACTGCTGAGGTCACCACCTCGTGATCGTTCGTGTGAAGGAGAGTGCGTGTTGAGGCACATCCCCCACGACGGCGCACGCTCGCCGCAGCCCTTCAGTGTCATGAGCCTGCCACTGATCGGGGTGCTCCCCGCGTCGCCGGCGGCTCCGCCCGAGCCGAGCCCTCACGCGCAGAAGACGGCCGGCGCGGTACGTGACATGAGGTTCACGTTGCACGTCGACGAGCGCAGCTCAACCTGCAGTTCGCGAGCCCGGCCGACCAGCCGCTCGTGAACGCCGTCCGCGTCACCCACCGGCCGGACCTGGGCTGACCCGCACCTGTCAGCGCGGTCGCCCATCGGAAACCCTCAGGAAAGAGAGTCCGTACGTGAGACAGCAACTCTGGAGACGCCACGGCCTGCTGGCCGCCGCGCTCACCATGGCCATGGGGGTGCCGCTCCTCGCGGCGGTGCCCGTGGCGGCCGCTCCCCCGCCCCCGCCGGTGAGCGACCTGCGGAGCAAGGCCGACGCCGAGGTCGTCCGGCAGCTGGACAAGAAGGACACCGCGACCTTCTGGGTGCGCCTCGGCTCGCAGGCCGACACCTCGGCCGCGAAGAAGCAGAGAACGCGGACGGGCCGGGACAAGGCCCTCATCGCCGCCAAGAAGAAGCACGCGGCGAGCAGTCAGGCCGGCGTCGAGGCCCTGGTAAAGAAGGCGGGCGCGCACGCCACCTCGTACTGGATCAGCAACACGCTGAAGGTCACCGGCGACAAGGCCCTGGCGCAGAAGATCGCCGCCCGGCCCGAGGTCGCCGCGATCGAGCCCGACCGGCTGTTCCAGCTGCCCGAGGAGTTCCCGGCCGAGCAGGAACCGAAGGTCAACGGCGTCGAGTGGAACGTCGACAGCATCGGCGCGCCCAAGGTCTGGGACGAGCTCGGCGTGCGCGGTGACGGCATAGTCATCGGCAACATCGACACCGGCGTCGACTACCAGCACTCGACGTTGATGAGCAAATACCGCGGCCTGAAGCCGGACGGAACCTACGACCACGAGTACAACTGGTTTGATGCCACAGCGAGTTGCTCTGGTGAGGCCCCGTGTGACGACCACGGGCACGGCACGCACACCATGGGCACGATGGTCGGCGACGACCGCGACGGCAACGCCATCGGTGTGGCACCCGGCGCCCGGTGGATCGCCGCCAAGGCGTGCACCCCGGCAGGCTGCCCGCAATCCGCGCTGATGGCGGCCGGCCAGTGGATGCTGGCCCCCACGGACCGCTCCGGGAACAACCCGCGTCCGGACCTCGCCCCCGACGTCATCAACAACTCGTGGGGCGCCGACATCATCGACACCTGGTACAAGGAAATGGTCCAGGCGTGGCGCGACGCCGGGATATTCCCCGCGTTCTCGAACGGCAACGCGGGCCCCGGGTGCGCCACGGCCGGCTCCCCCGGCGCGTACACCAACACCTACGCGACCGGTGCCTACGACAGCGACGGCGACATCGCGTACTTCTCCTCCCGCGGCTCCGGCGAGGGGGGCGCGGTCAAGCCGGACATCTCCGCGCCCGGTGTCGACGTCCGCTCGGCGGCGCCCGGCGGCGGGTACGCCGTCATGTCGGGTACGTCGATGGCCTCACCGCACACCGCCGCGACCGTGGCGCTGATGTGGGCGGCCTCGCCCGCGATCCGCGGTGACGTCGCGGCGACCGAACGGCTCCTGGACCGCACCGCCCACGATGTGGACGACACCACGTGCGGCGGCAGCGCCGCGAACAACAACGTCTACGGTGAGGGCCGGCTCGACGCGTACGAGGCCGTGGCGTCCGTGCCCCGGGGTCCGCTCGGCGGCCTCACCGGCACCGTCACCTCGGCCGGTGCCCCTCTGGCCGGCGCGACCGTGGAGCTCGACGGGCCGATGAACGCCCTCGCCGAGACCCACGCCGATGGCACGTACAGCCTGCCGAAGCTGATGGTCGGCGCCTACCGGATCAAGGTCACGAAGTACGGATACACGCCCGCCGAGTCCACCGCGACGGTCACCGAGGGTGCCACCGCCACCGGTGACCTGAGCCTCGCCGTCGCCCCCACCGGGACGTTGAGCGGCACCGTGAACACCCTCTCCGGGCCTGAGGCCGGTGCGAAGATCGTGGTCGCGGGCGCCCCCGCGAGCACGACGACCACGACCGGGTCCGACGGCAGCTACCGCCTGGAGCTTCCCTCCGGCACCTACCAGTTGACGATCACCCCGATGTCTCGGTGCGCCACGACCGGTGCGTTCGGCGTCGAGGTGACGGCCGGAGCCCACGCCAAGGACTTCGCGCTGCCCGACCGCGGCGACCGGTTCGGGACCGTCTGCCGAACCGCACGGGACACCTCGTTCCCGACCGGTGAGACCCGGCTGAGTGTCAGCAGCGACTACGAGGGCACCGCCACGGTCAACTTCCCCTTCCCGGTGGCGCTGTACGGCAAGACGTACTCCAAGGCGTCCGCCAACGTCGAGGGCTACCTGAGCTTCGAGACACCGGTGAGTCTCAGCTCCAACCGGTCCCTGCCGTACACCGGCTACCCCAACGGCTCGCTCTACCCGTTCTGGGACAACCTCCAACTGTCCACGAACGAAGGCGGCATCTACTGGTCGTCCCGGGGCACCGCGCCGCACCGCGAGGTGATCGTGGAATGGCGGAACATGGTGCCCAGCACCGACCGCACCCAACGGCTCGACTTCTCCGTGGTGATCGGCGAGGACGGGACGTACTCCTACCACTACGCCAACATCACGGGCGCCACCTACGGACGCGGTGCCGGGGCCACGATCGGCGCCGAGAACGCCGACGGCACCGACGCCCTCCAGTACTCGTACAACGAAGCCTCGGTGCAGAACGGCCTGTCCGTGGAGTTCCTGCCGACCCGGAGCGCCGCCCTGAGCGGAAGCGTCACCGACGGAAACGACGGCAAGGCGCTCGCCGGTGCCACGGTCACGGTCAGCCGTGACGGCGAGCCGGTCGCCACCGGGACCACGCTGTCGAACGGCACCTACCTGGTGCAGACACCGGTGACGCACGACAAGGCGGACTACGAGGTGACCGTCTCCGCCCCGCACTACGCGGCGTACAGCCGTTCCGTCGCCCTGGCTACCGGCTCCGCGGAGCAACTCTCGACGGCCCTCGCGACGGGCAAGGTCACCGCCACCCCGGCGTCCGCGACGACCGTCGTCGTCCCCGCCGAGGAGAGCCGGACGCGCACCGTGACCCTTGCCAACTCCGGCGCCGACACGGCGTACACCGTCACCGAGGCGGACGGTGCCACCTGGTTCACGGCCGCCCCCGCCGAGGGCCGCGTCACCAAGAGCGGTGAGCAGAAGGTCGTCCTGACCTACGACGCCCACGGCGTAGCACCCGGCACCGTCCTCAAGGGCACCGTCGTCATCGCCTCCGACAGCGGCCGCGCGCCCGAGATCAAGATCCCGGTGACCGTTTCCGTGCCCGGCTACCGGACCGCGATCGACAGCGGCGCGGGCAAGGCATTCACCGACTCCGCCGGTGAGGTCTGGTCGCCGGACGTGAAGTACACGGCGGGGTCGTACGGATTCATCGGCCAGTCCACGAAGGTGACGACCACCAACGCCATCGAGGACACCGACGACGACAAGCTCTTCCGCACGGCCCGCGAAGGCGCCGTGGAGTACCGCTTTGACCACGTCCCCGACGGTACCTACCAGATCGAGCTGGACTTCGCCGAGCTGGGCGAGGTGGCTGCCGGCAAGCGGCTCACCGATGTGCTGGCCGAGGGCTCGGTGCAACTGCCCGATCTGGACATCGTCCTTACCACCGGCGGCAGTTACCGCGCGCTGGCCAAGTCCTTCACGGTCAAGGTCACCGACGGTCAGCTGAACCTCCGCCTGGTCCCGACCGGTGCGGAGAAGACCCTCGTCAACGCCGTCCGCGTCACCCAGCGCCCCGACCTGAGCAGCTGACCACATGAGGAGAGCGACAGACGTGAACCGACCCAGATCCCGGTGGCGGGGGCTGCTCGTCACCGCGCTGGCCACGGCACTGGGAGCACCCGTCCTGGGCACGCTCCCGGCCGCCGCCGCCGAGCCGGAACCGACCATCCCGACGGCCCTGCGGAGCAAGGCCGACGGCGCCCTGCTCCAGGACTTCACGCAGCACGGCAGGGTGTCGTTCTGGGTGCAGCTCGACTCGCAGGCCGATACCTCGGCGGCGAAGAAGGCGGCTACCAAGGCGGGCCGGGGCGGTGCGGTCCTGAAGGCGAAGACCGCGTACGCCAAGAGTTCGCAGCAGGGGCTCAGGGCCCTGCTGAAGAAGGCCGGGGCGTCCTACGAGTCGTACTGGATCAGCAACACGGTCAAGGTCACCGGAAGCAAGAGCCTGGCCGCGAAGATCGCCGCCCGCTCCGACGTCGCGTCGATCGCGGCCGACGACACCATTCCGCTGCCCCCCGCGGTCAACGGCACCAACGAAGCCAAGGTCGACGGCATCGAGTGGAACGTGGACCGCGTCAACGCGCCCAAGGTCTGGGACGAGTTCGGGGTGCGCGGTGACGGCATCGTCATCGGCAGCATCGACACGGGTGTCGACTTCCGGCATCCCGCGCTCGCGGCCTCGTACCGGGGCATGAAGGCCGATGGCTCGTACGACCACGCCTACGACTGGTTCGACGCGACCCGCACCTGCGGCACGGCCGCGCCCTGCGACGACATCGGGCACGGCACCCACACCATGGGCACGATGGTCGGTGATGACGGCGCGGGCAACGCGATCGGAGTGGCACCCGGTTCCCGCTGGATCGCGGCGAAGGCGTGCACCCCGGCAGGCTGCCCGCGCGAGGCGCTGCTCGCCGCCGGGCAATGGATGCTCGCGCCGACCGACGCGGACGGCGAGAACGCCCGCCCGGACCTCGCCCCCGACGTCATCAACAACTCGTGGGGCGCGGACAGCCTGGACACCTGGTACCAGGCGATGGTGCAGTCCTGGCGGGACGCCGGTATCTTCCCGGCCTTTTCCAACGGCAACACCGGCCCGTACTGCGACACGGCCGGCTCCCCCGGTGCGTACACCAACACGTACGCCTCGGGTGCCTTCGACAACAACAACAAGATCGCGTCCTTCTCGTCACGCGGTCCCGGTGTCGACGGCACGGTCAAGCCGAACATCGCCGCACCGGGTGTGAATGTGCGCTCGGCCGTCCCCGGCGGTGGCTACGCCGCCAAGTCGGGCACCTCGATGGCCTCGCCGCACACCGCCGCCACGGTGGCTCTGCTCTGGTCGGCCGCCCCCGCCCTGCGCGGCGACGTCACCGCGACCGAAGGGGTACTGAACGACTCCGCGATCGACGTGGACGACACCTCATGCGGGGGTACCGCGGACTTCAACAACGTCTACGGCGAGGGCCGGCTCGACGCGTACAAGGCCGTCGAGGCGGCCCCGCGGGACCACGTCGGCGCGCTGACGGGCACGGTCACGGCGGGCGGCGACCGCATCCCGGACGCCGAGGTCTCGGTGACCGGTCCGACGCGGGCGACCCTGACCACGAAGAAGGACGGCACCTACGCCTTCCCGCGTCTGGTGTCCGGCGACTACACGGTGACCGTCACCAAGTTCGGATACGTCACCGCGTCGGCCACGCTCACCGTCACCGATGGCGGATCCGCCGTGCACGATGTCGCGCTGGCCACCGCCCCCACGGGCACCCTGACCGGGACGGTGCGCAGCGACTCCGGCACCGAGGCGGACGTCGCCATCAAGGTGCAGGGCACGCCGGTGCGGGCCTCCACGGCGTCCGACGGCACGTACAAGCTGACGTTGCCCGTGGGCAGTTACCGGATCAGCCTGACCCCGCTCAACCACTGCGCAGCGGCCGTCGGAATCGTCACCGACGTGGCGGCGGGCTCCACGGCGAAGGACGTCGCCCTCGTCTCGCGCACCGACGCCTTCGGCACCACCTGCCGGCAGGTGTCGGCGCAGTATCCGACCGGTGAGGACAAGCTCGGCATCGCCCTGCCGTTGCCGGCGTACCAGGCCGTCACCCTGCCGTTCCCCGTTGCGCTGTACGGCCACACCTACGACAAGGGGTGGGTCGCCCGCGACGGACAGCTGATCTTCGGCTACCTCGCGCTGAACGACAACGGTCCACTGCCGGCCAAGGGAGGCGCCAACGGTGCGCTCTTCCCGTTCTGGGACAACCTCACCATGGACGCCTCCTCCGGCGTCTACACGGCGGTGCGCGGGTCCGCGCCGCACCGGGAGTACGTGGTCGAGTGGCGGGACATGCTGATCGCCCGGGACACCACACAGCGCGTCGGGTTCGCCGCGGTGATCGGTGAGGACGGCACGTACAGCTTCCACTACAAGGGCCTCGACCCGAGCGAGAAGGGCTTCGAGCAGGGCGCGGGCGCGACCATCGGGGCCGAGAACCACGACGGCACGGACGCGCTGCAGTACTCGTACAACGAGCTCTCCCTGCGCGACGGGATGGCGATCCGGTTCCGGCCGGAGGGCCACGCCGCGGTGTCCGGGACGGTGACCGACGCGAATGACGGGAAGCCGGTCTCCGGCGCCGCTGTGAAGGTCACGCGGGCCGGTACCACCGTCGGGACTGCCACCACACGGCCGGACGGCGCGTATCTGGCACAGATTCCGGTGACGGAGAACGCCACCCACCAGATCACGGTCTCGGCGCCGGACTACACGACCGCGAGCCGGAGTGCCGCGCTGGACAGCCTGTCAGCGCTGCGCACCGAGACCGCGCTGAACACCGGCGCGGTGCGTGCCGACAACGCGGACGGCTGGCAGCTGACCGTACCCGTCGGTGAACAGCGCGAGCGCACTTTGACGCTCACCAACGACGGCTCGGCCGCGCAGTACACCGTCGCGGAGAAGTCCGGCGCCTCCTGGCTGAAGATCGCCCCCGCTTCCGGCACACTGGCGGCGGGCGGCCGGCAGGAGGTGACGCTGACTTTCGACACGGCGGCGGCGAAGCCGGGCACCGTGTACAGCGGCACGCTCCTGCTGACCTCGCGGAGCGCGCGTGCGCCGTCGCTCTCGCTGCCGCTGAAGCTGGTGGTTCCGGCCTATCAGCAGGGCGTCGACGTGGGTGCGGACTTCGCTTCGGTGGACGCGCTCGGCGACGCGTGGAGCGCGGACCGCACTTATGCGGAGGGCGCGTTCGGGTTCACCGGCCAGAACACCGCGCTGACCTACACGCGCAAGGACATCGCCGACGCCGGCAGCTCCCCGGCGCAGCAGCTGCTGCGCTCGGGGCGTGAAGGTGTTGCTGAGTACCGGTTCGACGAGGTCCCCTCGGGTGTCTACCAGGTGGAGCTCGGCTTCGCCGAGGCCGCCGGGACGAAGCCGGGCGCGCGCGTGTTCGATGTGCTCGCCGAGGGGACGGAGAAGGTTCCGGACGTGGATGTGCGGCTGGAATCGGGCGGTGTCCGCACCGCTCTGTTCAAGACGTTCACCGTCAAGGTGACGGATGGTCAGTTGAACGTCGCCTTCGAGGCGATCACCGGAGAGACGCTGGTCAACTCAATTCGGGTGACCCAGCGCCCGGACCTGACGGGCTGATTCAGCGGGTAGTAGGCACACAGGCGGGCCCGTTCCGGAGACAGCTCCGGGGCGGGCCCGCCGCACTCTTGCCCGGGTGCACCGGGGCCCGTAGCTTACTCTGAAGTAAGTTTACTTCAGAGTAAGGAGTTTGCCTTGACCGCCTATCGGACCCTGCTGGTCGGCACGGACGGATCGGAATCCTCGTACGCGGCCGTCGAGGCCGCCGCACGCCTCGCCGCCGTCTGCGGTGCCGAGCTCGTCATCACCTGCGCGTACGCTCCCATGCGCGGCCCCGAACTGGCTGTCGCACAAGACCAGTTGGGAGCCGAGGCGTATCAGGTGGTGGGCTCGGCGCCGGCCGAGGAGACACTGAGAACCGCGAGAGACCGCGCGCGCCTCCAGGGCGCGTCGCAGGTGCGTACGGTCGCCGTGGAGGGTGAGCCGGTGCCCTCGCTCGTACGGACGGCCCGGAAGTGTTCGGCCGACCTCCTGGTGGTGGGCAACCGGGGGCTGCGGTCGCTGGCGGGGCGGCTCCTCGGCTCCGTGCCGGCGGACGTCGCCAGGAAGGCCGGCCTCGACGTCCTGATCGTGCACACCACGTGAGCGGGGAGCCGGACGGCGCAGGGGCGGGGTCCGTCGAGGAGGTGCTGCTCGGCGGGGGCCGGGTCTGGACGCGGCGGGACGTCGCGGAGCGCGCCGGGGTGGAGTTCGAGCGGGCCGTACGGGTGTGGCGCGCGCTCGGGTTCCCGGCGCTGGACGACGACGCCAGGGTGTTCACCGACGCCGACGTGGAGGCCCTGCGCGCGGGGGAACGCCTCATCGCGGCCGGGCTCATCACCGAGCACAGCGAGGCGCTGATGGCCCGCGCCCTGGGCCACCACCTCTCGCGGCTCGCGGACTGGCAGGTGGACACCCTGCGGGACTGGATGGGGCGGGCCGACGACACCTCGCCCGGCCGGGAAGCCCTCCTGGCGCACATGGCGGCGCTGTTGCCGGAGATCGAACGCCTCCAGCGGTACGTCTGGCGCCGCCATCTCGTCGCGCATGCCGGGCACTTGCCCGCCGAGGAGCGGGAGGACGGCGTCGTGGCCGGCGACGGCGCCCATGTCCGGGACCGCGCGGTCGGGTTCACCGACATGGTGGGCTACACCCGGATGACGCGTGGCCTGGACGGCGCCGAACTGGTGGCTGTGCTCGACCGGTTCGAGACCATGACCGGCGATGTGGTGGCCGAGGGCCGGGGCCAGGTGGTGAAGACCATCGGTGACGAGGTGCTCTTCGTCTGCGAGTCCGCGGCCGACGCCGCCGGAATCGGCCTCGAACTGTCGGCCCGGGCCCAGGCCGACCCGAAGCTGCCGCAGGTGCGGACCGGTCTGGCCCACGGCCCCGTGATCGGCCGCTTCGGTGACGTCTACGGGGCGGCGGTCAACGTCGCGGCCCGGCTCACGGCGGTCGCCCGCCCCGCGTCCGTGCTGGTCAACACCGCGCTCGCCGGGGAGCTGGTGGGGATGGCGGGATACACGCTGCGGCCGCTGCGCCCGGTGTCGGTGCGCGGCTACAGCCGGCTGCGGCCGGTGCTGCTGCGGAGGGGTAAGCCCGCCGCGTGACCCGATGAGGCGGGCGGGGGCGCGCGCCGATGGCGGGCCGCGCACCCGGAACGGCGTACAAAAACAGGAAGCAGGGAGAACCCTCTCCCTGCCGTACCCAACATATAGCGCACCGGGGGGCTTGCGGCAAGGGCCGGGGGGTGCCGCAGAATCTACGACCTGACCACCCCGACCTGCGGAAATGAGGACGCTGCGTGCGCGAGCGGTACGTGTGGGATCTGAACGAGGCCGACGGGGCGCCGGTCGCGGCCGTCGGCGGCAAGGGCGCACACCTGGCCACGCTGTCGCGGATCGAGGGCATCCGGGTGCCGGACGGGTTCTGTGTCACCACGGACGCCTTCCGGCACGTCGTCGGCTCTGAACCGGCGGTCGCCGAACAGCTCGAACGCCTGGCGGACGTGGACCCGGACGACCGGGAGACCGTGCGCACCCTGAGCGCCGGGATCCGGCGGACCATCGAGGGCCTCCCCCTCCCGGACGGCTTGGTGGCGGCGGTCACCGGCGCACTCGCCCGGCACGGCGAGGACGCCGCGTACGCCGTGCGGTCCAGCGCGACGGCGGAGGACCTGCCGACGGCCTCCTTCGCGGGACAGCAGGACTCGTATCTGAACGTCGTGGGCCCGGAGGAGGTGCTCCGGCACATCGGCCGGTGCTGGGCGTCGCTGTTCACCGAGCGGGCCGTGGCGTACCGGCGGCGGGGCTGCATCGACGACCGTGCCGTGCATATGGCCGTCGTCGTGCAGCGGATGGTGTTTCCGCGGGCGTCGGGCATCCTCTTCACGGCCGACCCGGTGACGGGCAACCGCAAGGACGCCACGGTGGACGCAGGCTTCGGGCTGGGCGAGGCCCTGGTCTCCGGCCTGGTCAACCCGGACGTCTTCACCGTGCGCGACGACGAGATCACCACCAGGTCGATCGCCGCCAAGGAGCGCGCGGTCGAGGCCCTGGCGGGCGGGGGCACGCGGGTGGTGGCGGTCGACGCGCGCCTGCGGGAGGAGCCGGCGCTGACGGACGAGCAGGTCCTCGGGCTCGTCCGGCTCGGGCGGCGGATCGAGGCGCACTTCGGCCGCCCGCAGGACATCGAGTGGTGTCTGTCCGACGACGGGTTCCGGATCGTGCAGAGCCGGCCGGTCACGACGCTGTTCCCCGTCCCGGAGGCGCACGACGGCGAGAACCACGTATACGTCTCCGTCGGACATCAGCAGATGATGACCGACGCGATGAAACCCCTGGGGCTTTCGATGTGGCGGCAGACCGCCATGGCTCCGATGCTGGAGGCCGGCGGGCGGCTCTTCGTGGACGTCACCCGGCGCCTCGGCCCGCCCTCGGTCCGGGCCGGGCTCCTGGAGATGATGGGCAAGGGCGACCCGCTCGTCAGGGACGCCCTGGAGACCGTCCTCGCCCGCCCCGGCTTCGTCCCGGTGCTCCCGGATCCGGCGCCCGCCGCGCCCCCGGCCGGAGGCGCGCCCGACCCGATCGCGACCGACCGGGCCGTCGTCGCCGGGCTGATCGCGCGCAGCGAGGCGTCCGTGGCCGCCCTGGCGCGCGACATCCGGAAGCACACCGGTCCTGCGCTCTTCGACTTCCTGCCGACGGCCTTCGATGAGCACAAACGGGTGCTCGGCGACCCCGTGAGCATGCAGGCGATCATGGCGGGCATGGAGTCCACCTGGTGGCTCAACGACAAGCTGCTCGAATGGCTCGGCGAGAAGAACGCGGCCGACACGCTCACCCTGTCCGCCCCCGACAACGTGACCTCGGAGATGGGCCTCGCGCTCCTCGATGTCGCCGACGCGATCCGCCCGCACCCGGAGGCGGTGGCGTATCTGCGGGGCGCCGGGGACGACGACGGCTTCCTGGACGGCCTGGGGAAGGTCGCGGGCGGGGCGGAGGCGCGCGCGGCCATCGAGGCGTATCTCGACCGGTACGGCATGCGGTGCGTCGGCGAGATCGACATCACCCGGCCGCGCTGGAGCGAGCGTCCCACCGCTCTCGTGCCGGTGATCCTCGACAACGTACGGCTCTTCGGGCCGGACACGGCCGCGCGGCGCTTCGAGGAGGGGCGGCAGAAGGCTCTGGCGAAGGAACGGGACGTGCTGGCACGGCTGCGGGCGCTTCCGGACGGGGACCGCAAGGCCGACGAGACCAAGGCGATGATCGACCGGGTCCGCACCTTCATCGGCTACCGCGAGTACCCGAAGTACGGGATCGTCTGCCGCTACTTCCTCTACAAGCAGGCCCTCGTGCGGGAGGCCGACCGCCTGGTCGGCGCCGGGGTGCTGGCCGACCGGGAGGACGCCTTCTTCCTCACCCTGGAGGAGTTCGGTGACGCCGTGCGCTCCGGCTCGGTGGACCAGGAGCTGATCCGGCGCCGCAAGGAGGAGTTCCGGGCGTACGGCGCGCTCACCCCGCCCCGGGTGCTGACCTCGGACGGCGAGGCGGTGAACGGCGCGTACCGGCGCGACGACGTGCCGGAGGGAGCGCTGAACGGGCTGCCGGTCTCCGCCGGGACCGTCGAGGGGAGGGCCCGCGTGATCCTGGACGTGGCCGAGGCGGACCTGGAAGCGGGCGACATCCTGGTCACCACCTTCACGGACCCCAGCTGGTCCCCGCTGTTCGTCGGGATCGCGGGCCTGGTGACCGAGGTGGGCGGCCTGATGACCCATGGTGCGGTGATCGCCCGGGAGTACGGCCTCCCGGCCGTCGTGGGCGTCGAGCACGCCACGCGCCGCATCCGGGACGGACAGCGCATCCGCGTCCACGGCACCGACGGGTACATCGAGCTGCTGTCCTGACGGCGGGGCAAGCGGTGGCCGGTTCCGTACCCTGGACGCATGCGCATGCGCCCCACACTGAGCTGGACCCCCACCGAGGGGCTGCCCCCGGCCACCACCGACCTGGAACCCGTGGTCGAAGCGCTCGGCCGGGGCGGTGTGCTGGTGCTGAGCGGGGCCGGCATCTCGACCGAGTCCGGCATCCCCGACTACCGGGGCGAGGGCGGAAGCCTGAGCCGGCACACGCCGATGACGTACCAGGACTTCACGTCCGGTGCCCGGGCCCGGCGGCGGTACTGGGCGCGCAGCCACCTCGGCTGGAAGACGTTCCGGCGTGCCCTTCCGAACGCCGGCCACCGGGCGGTGGCCGCGTTCGGGCGCGGGGGTGCGCTGTCCGGGGTGATCACCCAGAACGTCGACGGGCTGCACCAGGCCGCCGGCAGCGAGGACGTGGTGGAGCTCCACGGGGGCCTGGACCGGGTCGTCTGCCTGAACTGCGGCACGTTCGTCGCGCGCCGGGAGGTCGCGCGGCGCCTTGAGGAGGCGAACCCCGGCTTCCAGCCGGTGGCGGCCGGGGTCAATCCGGACGGCGACGCCGACCTCACCGACGAGCAGGTCGGGGACTTCCGGGTGGTGCCGTGCGCGGTCTGCGGCGGCATCCTCAAACCGGACGTGGTGTTCTTCGGTGAGTCGGTGCCCCCGGCGCGGGTCGAGCACTGCCGCGAGCTGGTCCGGGCGGCGTCGTCGCTGCTCGTCCTGGGTTCCTCCCTGACGGTGATGTCCGGGCTCCGGTTCGTCCGGCAGGCGGCGCGGGCCGGGAAGCCGGTGCTCATCGTCAACCGGGAGCCGACCCGGGGCGACGCTCAGGCCGTCGCGCGGATCGGGCTTCCGCTGGGGGCGGCCCTGGGGACGGTGGCGGACCGGCTGGGGCTTCGCGCAGAGGACTGAGGAGCGGCCCTCAGCCCCGCCGCTCGGCGGGCGTGAGCTGCTCCCGCACCCACGCCGGGTCCGGATTGGTGTGGGGCCGCCCCGCCACGAAGACCGTCGGCACGGTCTCGTTGCCGTCGTTGACCGCCCGCACCGCGGCGGCGGCCTCGGGGTCGCGCCAGATGTCGACCCAGTGCAGCCGACGGGCGTGCCGGCGGAGCCGGAACCGCATCCGCAGGCAGTACGTGCAGCCCGGCCGCCAGAAGACGATGGGGCGGCCGTCGGCAGCGCTGCGGCGCCGGGCCTCCGCCGCGCTGACCGACCTCGGGAAGACCAGGGGCGAGTTCAGGCCCGCGAGCAACGCGAAGGCCACCAGGAGGACGACGCCTTCACCGGTGCTCCCCTTGGCGATGAGCCCGGCGGCGACGGCCGCTCCGGAGGCGAGGAAGAGGATCGGCAGGAGCCAGGCACGCGTCATGGCGCCCCAGGCTACCGGCGCGCCGGTGCGGACCGGACGCCGGGCCGCCGCAGCCGCCACCACCGGCGCGGGCGCCCGTCCGGGTGCTCGGGCCCGGGGTCCGGCAGCGGCGGGTCCGCATAGGTCCGGGCGGTGAGCTCCGCAGCCAGGCCGACCCGGCCGGGGTGGACGCAGACCGGGGTCCGGCCCTCCACGGTGTACCGGAAGCCGTCCGCCGCGTCGAACGGCCAGTCCCGGCTGGGCCGGTCCGCGACGAGGAAGCCGGTGCGCGGCAGCCGCAGCGCGGGGCAGAACCAGCAGCACGGGTAGTCCGACTCCGGGTCGATGAAGGGTGCCTCGGCGTCGTCGTCCATAACCCCACGAACGTAGCGCACGCCGTGGCGGTGCCGCTCAGCCTGCGGAGGGGCGCCAGTCGTCCGGCCACGGCACGGCGCGGGCGACGGCCCCCGGCACACCGAGGCTGGCCCGGGCACGGCCGACGTAACGGTCGCGCGCCTGCCGGAACTGCCGGTACGCCTGGTCCCAGTCCTGCTCGACCGAGGTCTCGACCCCCCGCGCCAGGGCCTCCAGCCGCCACAGGCAGTGGTCCACTGACTTGGAGGCGGTGTTCGCCTCGGTGTCGCCGAGCAGGCCGAGCGTCTCCGAGAGCGCGGAGCGCCGCGATTCCAGCTGGCCGACCTCGGCCAGGACCTCGGGCGTCGCCTCCACGGGGATGGGGCCGGTCGTGAGTCCCCGGCCGGCGGCGAGCATCTGGTAGCGCGCGGCCAGTTCCTTGACGGCGTGCGCGTATTCGGCGTAGGCGGTGAGGCGGCGTTCGTCCCACCGCACGGACTGCTGTCTGCGCCATCTCGTACGCTCGTTGGCGCTGGTCACCAGGAACGAGGTGACGGCCCCCACGGCGACGCCCGCGAGCGGCAGTATCTGTGCGGTCAGACTCACGAAGGCCCCCCGGTCGGTCCTGTTGCACGGCGGAGAAACCATAACGTTCCGGCATCGCGCGGCCGGTTGAGCGGTGCAAAATCCCCGTGCGCCCGTCGGCCGCCTGCGGGGAGACTGTGCCGATGAGCTCCCACTCCTTCGGCGCGTCCCAGCGGCGTGCCCTCGCCCATGTCGCGGCCCTGGCCTCGGGTCCCGCGGCGGACCCGGCCGTGCGCGTGACCCTCAACTTCCACCCGGACCGGCTGCTGGACGGCAGGCCCGTGCTGGAGACGATGGCCGAAACCGGCTTCTACTCCTCGCAGTTCGTGACCGGCACGAGCAACGGCGGTCTCACCGCCCATCCGGGCGGCGACCGGTGGCGCTGGGAGAGCAGGATCTTCGGCGGCGCCTACGACAGCGCGCCGGCCGCGGAGCGGCCCGTCTACGGGGCGTTGAACTTCCGGCGGTACCCGGTCGGCGGAGCGCCGAGGTTCGGCTCCGCGCACTTCCGGCTGGACGCCGGGGCGGTGGAGCGTACGACCTTCTGCTATCCGGACAGCTTTCTCGAACCCACGGACTTCGGGGTCGCCGCGCGCATGGGCCTGATCGCCCTCGCGCTGGCCGATGAGCAGGACGTGCTCGACGACTACATCGAGGCGCAGGTGCACGGCCCGGTCCGTCCTGACTCCCATGTGGACGCGCTGGTCCTGGACCCCTGCTACCGGGGCTCCGAGGTGGAAGCGGCCGCCGGGCGCCTGGGTTGTGCGGTGGAGTGGCACCCGGGGTTCCGCCTGGCGGTGGACGAGCTGCGGCGGCACCCCGGTTACCGGGGGCAGGAGTACGTGGACCTGGGCGCGGCCATCGCCGTGGACGGCTTCCTCGACCCCCGTGTCGTCGGGGACGCGGCGCGCTCGGGGCGTTTCGACCCGCAGGCGGTCAAGAAGGTGTGGCACTGCCTGGCACGCTTCGGCTTCCCGCACGAGGACCGGAGCGGGGAGGTCACCGGGTCGTCCGGTGAGCCGGTGCCGGCGGGAAAGGACGAATGACCGGGGGGCCTGCCGTGCGGGGCTGGGTGTCCACATCCGCAGGGCGGCCGCCCCGGCCATGGGGCACGTGTGCCCCGTGACGGCGCTGTCAAGGGTGTCGCGGGAATTCTTCTTCGGCCGAAAACGGTTGGAATGGTCTGCGTATGACGGGGAATCCGATGATCGTCGTCAGCGACACCCCTGCCCCGGCCGCCCACCGGCTCGGGAGGGTCAGTTCAGTTGAGAGGAGTTGGCTGTGCTGCTTCCCACGCCCGCAGACCTGCGTGCCGCACTGTCCCGATACGCCGACGCGGTCATCGAGGACGAGCGCCGTTCCACCCCGGAGACCATCCGGCAGCGGGAGGACACCGCGTACACCCTGTGCGTCATGACGGGCGTCAGTGACGTGCGCGAGGCCCTGAGCACCGCCGACGCCCTGCTGAGCCGAGGCGCCTCCGCCACGGAGGCCGACCACTCGGACGCCGTGCCGGTCTGAGGCACGCCCCCGAGGTGGGACCGTGCTTCTAGGTCGCGCGGCCCGGCCGGATGGTCCGCACCCTTTCGACCGGGTTGACGGGCTCCACCAGCTCCGCCGTCGCGGCGGCCACGAAGTGCGCGGGCGGCTCGCCGTCCAGCAGCGTGCGCGCGTAATTCGCGGCCGCCGAGGGCGAGAGGCCCGGCAGCTTCCGGCGCAGCATCCGCACCGCGTACAGCCGTCCGTGCTCGGCGGCGGCCGCCCGCACGGCGTCGTGGAGGTCGTCCACCGCGGTCCGGACGGGCAGTCCCCGGATCCGGCCGCGGTAGTCGTCCATCCACGCGCCGGACATCGCCGAGACGGCGCCGATGCTGTGCAGGCTCCCGTCGACGCGGTCGACCAGATACGGTCCGGTGCCCAGCAGCATGTCCCCGAAGGCCCCGGTCCGCAGGTACTTCACGGACTGCCAGGACACGATCCACACCAGCTCGTGTTCCTCGACGTCGCCCACGGCCACGGCAGGCTGCTCGACGCCCTTGGCCAGCCACTCGCGGTGTTCGCGCTCCAACTGCTCCTCGACGAGGCGCACCGCCGTCTCCCGGTCGATCACCCCGGCAGCCTTCCGCACGCACCCGCCCCGCGTCTACTCGGTTCGCAGGGCCACCGCCGTACGGGTCCTGGCGGCCCAGCCCGCGGGCAGCAGCGCGCCCAGCGCGGCGATCACGAGGCCGCCGAGGACGAGCGGCAGCACTCCGGCCGGGGGGTATACCGCGAGGACGGACTCGGGAAGGCGCAGTCCCACGCTCCCGCCCATCGCGGGGAGGACCCGGCGGTGCAGGGCGATGCCGAGCGGTACGCCGAGACAGCCCGCGGCAAGGCCCGTGGCGGCGACCGAGGTGAGGACCATGGCGAAGGTCTGGCGGGGTGTCATGCCGAGGGCCTTGTGGATGCCGATCTCCCGGACGCGCTCGCGGGTGTCGAGGAGGACGCCGTTGAGCACGCCGAGCGCGGCGACGGCGACGAGCATCAGGGTGAGGAGCGCGGACAGGGCGTTGAGCGTGGCGACCATGTCCCCGCCCGCGCCGAGCCCGCCCGCCCTGGCCGTTACGCCCAGCGGCTCCAGGCTCTTGTTGAGCGCGTCGGTGTAGGCGTGCACGTCGGTGCCCGGGGCGACCGCGATGTGGTGGCTGGTCTCCGTCAGGTCCGGGTGGGCCGCCGTGAGCGTCGCGGCGTCGGTGAAGACCTGCATGCCGTCGTTGCGCGGGTCCAGGACCTCGCCGACGAGCCGTACGGTGACGGGCGCGCCCAGGCCGCCCAGGGTGACGGTGTCGCCGATGCGGGTGCCGGTGGCGGTGAGGAACGGGGACGGGACGGCGGCCTCGCCGGGCCGGGTGATCCAGCGGCCGGCGACCATGGTGTAACCGCCCCAGGACGCGTCGCCGGTGAAGGCGACGATGTCGGTGGTGCCGGTGAGCCCGTCCACCGTGGCGCGGACCGTGGAGGCGCTGTAGTGCTTCGCGGTGCCCGGGGCCGCCTCGACCGCCGCCGCAACGGCCGCCGGGTCGGCCGGGGTTCGCCGTGCGGGGCGTTCGGCGCCGGGAGGCCCGAAGTCCGGCAGGGGTGCGGGTACGACGACGTCGGCGGCGTCGTGCGCCTTGGCCTTCATCACCTCGCCGAGCGAGGCGGCCATCCCCACGGTGAACGTGACGGCTACGGTGCCGAAGAGGATCGCGGTGCCCATGGCCAGCGCGCGGGCCGGCCGGGCGAACGGCCGGGCCAGCCCGAGCGCGACGGGCCGCGGCAGCGGCAGACGTCCGGCGAGGCGTGCGGCCCAACGGCCGCGCCCCGCCGACGCGGTGCGCCCCACGGCCAGCGCGTCGACGGTCCGCATCCGGCCCGCCCGCCGGGCCGCGGCCCAGGCGGTCGCCGACACGAGGCCGAGCGCCCCGGCGACCACCGCCGCGTCGACCCAGGGTGCGACGGCCAGGGACGAGGTGCCGTACGCCGCTTCGGTCTCGGCCATCACGGGAACGGCGAGCAGGTGTCCCGCGACGATGCCGAGGACGGCGCCGGCGGTCGCGGGGATCAGCGCCTGGCCCACGTACGCCCGTACGACCTGGGCGGGGGTGAAGCCGACGGCTTTGAGGATGCCGATGCGACGCGTCCCCGTTCCGACGGCGGAGGCGACGACGTTGCCGACGGTGAGGACCGACATGACGAGGCCCAGGGCGCCGAACGCGGAGAGGAACGGGACGTACAGGGCGGTGTCCTGCTCGGCGTTCCTCCTGACGGTCAGCCAGGACTGCTCGCCCGTGGCGGCCCTGGCGGGCAGGGATGCCTTCACGCTCCTGGCGGCCTCGGAGATCCGCGCGGCGGTGTCCGCCTCGGTGAGGCGGTAGAGCATCTGGTAACCACCGGCGCCGGGCGGGGTCAGGGCCGGCATCTGCGCGGGGAGCACCCAGGCGTCGGAGGTGCCGGTGACCGAGCGGGCGACACCGACGACGGTCAGCGCGGGGTCGCCGGTCAGTCCGGTGAAGCGGACCTCCTTGCCCAGGACGGGGAAGAGGGAGGAGTCGGCGGAGAGGACGACCTCGCCGGGGCGCGCGGCCCAGCGGCCCTCGGTCAGGGCGACCCGGTCCACGTCGCTGCCCGGGTCCGCGCGGCCCGTCACGGTCAGGGGCCAGCCGGGGCCGGTCGCGTCGGCGCGCGGGGTGACCGTCGCCGTGCGGAAGGGGCCTGCCGCCTCGCGTACCCCTTCGGTGTGCGCGGTCCGCGCCAGCCGTGCGGCGCTCACCGCGTTCGCGTCGAACCGCACGGACAGGTGGGCCCCGTGCTGTTGGGCGAAGGCGTCGTCGAAGGGGGCACCGGAGACCACGAGCAGCGATCCGGCGAGTACGGACGCGGCCACGGCCATCATCGCGGCGAGTCCGATGACCAGCGTCTGCACGCGGCGCCGCGCCACTCCGGAGCGCACCACCCGGCCGAGCGCGCTCATCGGGCGGCCTCCGGGGCGACGGCCTGCGACGGCAGGTCGTGGGTGATGCGGCCGTCGGCGATGCGGACGGTGCGGTGGGTGCAGGCGCGGGCGAGCGCGAGGTCGTGGGTGACGAGGACGATGGTCTGGCCCTCGGCGTTGAGCTCGGTGAGCAGTCGGCTGACGTCCTCTCCGGCAGCGGTGTCGAGGGCTCCGGTCGGCTCGTCGGCCAGGAGGAGCGCGGGGCGGTTCATCAGGGCCCGGGCCACGGCGACGCGCTGGCGCTGGCCGCCGGAGAGCCGTCCGGGGTGGGCGCCGGCGTGCCGGTCGATGCCGAGCTGTCGGAGGAGTCCGGCGGCCCGGCGGGCCGCCTCGCCCCGGGGCATGCCCGCGAGGCGGGCGGGCAGGGCGACGTTGTCGGCGACGGTCAGGTCGTCCAGCAGGTTGAAGAACTGGAAGACCATGCCGATGCGGGCGCGCCGGTACAGCGCCGACGCGGCCTCGCCCAGCCGGTCGACGCGCACGCCGTCGACGGTGACCGTGCCGGCGTCGGGCCGGTCGAGACCGGCGAGGAGGTTGAGGAGTGTCGACTTGCCGCTGCCGGAGGGGCCGAGGATCGCGACGGCCTCCCCCGGCCGCACGGTCAGCGATGCCTCGTGCAGGGCGGGCGGTCCGTCGTCGTAGCGACGGCTCACCTCGCACAGTTCGATCAGCGGGGTGGTCATGGCGCGGCTCCTCGGTGATGTGCGGTCCGGTGGCGTGAACGCTAGGAGCGGACCGGCGCCGCGCGCGTCGGCCGCGCGGCCCCTTCTCGGTCCCGCGCCGGGATGAGCGGTGTACTCGTCGTCCTTGCGATGTAGGCGGGCGGTGTACGCACCGTCGCCGGAATGGGTACGGGGGCGGACCCCCCGGGGGCCGCGCCGCCAGGACAATGAAGCGGTGACGGATGTACGTACGCGGGTGGGCCTGATGTGGGTGGACGCGGTCCGGGCGGCCGGTCCGCCACCCCGGCCCACCGCGCGTGCCCGGTGGTTCGACGCCCTGGTGGCGCTGGTCCTGGGAGTCACCACCGTGTACTACGGCGTGGACAACGCGGACAACGTGGTGGTGCGGGTGGTCGGCGGCACGGCCTATGCCCTGGAGCGCCCGTCCGGGACCGGCGGGATGGCCTTCATGGTGACGCTCGCGGCCGTCGCCTCGGGCGCCCTCGTGCTGCGCCGCCGCTGCCCGCTGGCCGTGCTGTGCGTGGTGACGGCCGCGACGCTGGCGACCCCGCAGAGCGTGATGCGCCTGACGTTCTACGCGTTCGTGATCGCGGTGTACAGCGCCGCCGTGTACAGCCCGCACCGGGTGGCGACGCTCGTGGCGCTGCCGGTGTCGGTGGTGCTGGTCGGTACCTCCGGGAACTCGGTGACGCCGATCGTCCCCAACGAGTACATCGCGCTGCTGATCCTGATTCCGATGGCCGTGGCCGCGGTGGGGTTGCGGACGTGGAAGCTGCGGTCCGACGAGGGGCGGGCGCGGCTGTCCGTCCTGGAGCGCGAGCAGGAGGAGGCGCTGCGCCGGGCGGTGGAGCAGGAACGGGCGAGGATCGCCCGCGAGTTGCACGACGTCGTCACGCACAACGTCAGCGTGATGATCATCCAGGCGGGTGCCGCCCGCACGATCATGAAGTCCTCGCCCGAGCTGGCCGGTGAGGCGCTCCTCGCCGTGGAGGCGGGCGGCCGCGCGGCGATGACCGAACTCCGGCACGTGGTGGGCCTGTTGACCGCGACCGCCGAGGACGGCGAGGCGGATCCCGATGCGGTGGTGCCGGCGCCGCAGCCCGGACTCGACCAGCTGGAGGTACTGGTGGGGCGGGTCCGGGACGCGGGGCTGCCGGTCGGCCTGACGGTGATCGGGACGGCCCGCCCGCTGCCACCCGGGATCGAACTCGCGGCGTACCGGGTCGTCCAGGAGGCCCTGACGAACACGGTGAAGCACGCGTCCGGCGCGTCGGCGGCCGTGTCCGTCGCGTACGGGACCGGCAGGCTGCGGGTGGAGGTCACCGACACCGGCGGGCGTTCGGGCGCGGGGGCCGGGAGCGGACGGGGCCTCATCGGCCTGCGCGAGCGCCTGGCCGTGCACGACGGCACCCTGAGCACGGGGCCGCTGCCGGGCGGCGGTTACCGTGTGGAGGCCCTGATCCCCCTGGAGACGCCGTGACCGAGCCGCCGCGTGTACTCATCGCCGACGACCAGACCCTGGTACGCACCGGCTTCCGGCTGATCCTCGGCGCGGACGGCATCGACGTCGTCGCCGAGGCCACGAACGGGGCGGAGGCGGTCGACGCGGTGCGCCGCACCAGGCCGGACGTGGTGCTGATGGATGTCCGGATGCCCGAGATGGACGGCCTGGAGGCCACTCGTCGCATCCTCACCGGTGACGCCGGGCAGCCCCGCGTCATCATCCTGACCACCTTCGACCTCGATCGCTATGTGTACGCGGCCCTCTCGGCCGGGGCCAGCGGCTTCCTGCTCAAGGACGTCACGCCCGAGCAGCTGACGGCGGCGGTGCGCACCGTCCGTACCGGTGACGCGCTCCTGGCACCCGCCATCACCCGGCGCCTGGTGCAGCGGTTCACCCGGCGCGGCGGCGACACGGCCGCCCTGCACCGCGACCTCGCCGCGCTCACCCCGCGCGAACTGGAGGTCCTGGGCCTGCTCGCCCGGGGCCTGAGCAACGCGGAACTCGCGGCGCGCCTCCAGCTGGCCGAAACCACCGTGAAAACACACGTCGCCCGCATCCTGGCCAAGCTGGGCCTGCGGGATCGCGTCCAGGCGGTCATCGTCGCGTACGAGACGGGGCTGATCGGTGTGGGCGAACGGGAGGCGGACGGCCAGGACGACGCGGCCGGGCCGGAGCCGCGGACAGCGTTGCCGTAGGCGCCGTCGTGTCTCCGCGGGGGTTCAACGCCGGCTCAGACGACGAACACCCAGAGCACGAGCCTCAGCAGGACCAGGGCCGCGAGGAACGTCGCGGCCCGCAACGAGGGGTTCGGCGCTCCTCGGCGCAGCAGGCGGATTCCGCTCCAGAGCGCGTATCCGGCCACGCAGGCCGAGATGACCAGGATGATGGCCTGAAGGGCCATGCTCGCATCCTGGCGGGCGACCACACTGATGATGACGTAGGCCAGGATCACCTGGGGCAGCCCCAGCAGCCAGACCATGAGCACGGCCCGGGCCGTGTCCTCGGGCCGGGCCTCGGGCCCCGCTTGCCGGGGCCGCTGCGGAACGGCGCCGGATGCGGCTCGCCCGCGTGCCCCCGGCATGGCGGCGGACACGGGCGGCGGGGTGGCGGCCGCGGCAACCCCGGCCGGCCCCTCTGACGTCGCACCCGGCGCCTCGTCGGGGCGGGGCGGCACCCGCAGGGCCGCGTCGAGCCTCGCCCGGAAGTCGGCGTCGGCACGCAGGTCGTCGGCGAGCACGGAGGCCACGATGGCCGCCGCGCCCTCGCCGGGTCGCTCGTGCAGCCGTCTCAGCGCGGACGCACCGAGGTCGCTCCGGCCCAGTCGGCCCCACACCAGCTCCTGGACAGCGGACTTGCGGCCGCTCGCGGCCGGCCCGTCCCCGGTCATCACCCGTACCGCCGCAGCGGCCAACTCCGAAGCCTGCATGGCAGGTTCCTCCCCCGTGTGTCCCTGATGGATGGTGCGAGCGTAAGGGGTGAGGCGCGCGGCGCCCAGGGTCCGGCGGTCTTGTCAGGCGGTGCCCAGCATCGCCGGGCCCCAGGGGGCCGCGCCCGAGCCCTCCGCCCAGGCCGCGAGCGCGACGCCGTCCACGCAGCGGATGCCGCACGCCTCCGCGTACTCCAGGGCGGGCGCGGTGAACTCGCTGGTCGTCACCACGGCGGCGAGTTGCGCGCCGTGGACCGTCCAGCAGGTGCCGCCGAAGCGCTGGAGGTCCTGGGAGCCCACCTTGTGCTCGGGGCCGTACTGCTTGCACTGCACGACGACGCGGCGGCCGTCCGGGGCCGTGGCGAGGACGTCGGCGCCCAGGTCACCCGCTCCGCCGACCACTTCGACCCCCTCACAGCCGTCCCGCTCGCACAGCGCGGCCACCGCCGCCTCGAAACCGTCCGGGTCGAGGGCGGCGAAGTCGGGCGGCGTGAAGTCCGGGGCGGGCGGCGGGAGTACGGCGGTGAGCCCGTCGTGGGCGTCGGTGGCGGCGTCCGGGACCTGCGGGGCGGGAGCCCGTTCAGGGCCGGGCTCTTCCCCGTCCGGCGGGATCATGCCCGCGCGGGCCGCCCGGCGCAGCTCACGGGCGCGGGGCATGGCCCGGAACAGGACGTAGAGGACGGGCAGGGCGAGCAGGGCCAGCAGCACGGCGGTCACCGGATGGGCGCCGGCCCAGTGCGCGAAGCGGATGAACAGCAGGACAGCCGCGCCGATCAGGGCGCCGGCGAGGGCGAGGGCGAGCGCAGGGCTCCGCACCGTGCCGGTGGCGCGGGGGCGAGGTGTGGCGCCTCTCGTTCTGCGTATCGGCACCGGCGTCTCCTTCGGCGGGTCGCGAATGTCGTCACCCTCCGCCTGCCCCGAACGGCGGCGTCCATGATCGACACGTCACGGCCTACGCGCGGAACCGGTCGTGGATCTCGGGGCGCCGGTCGAAGCCCGCCGCCACGTACGCGGCGACGCCCGCGGTGTTGGAGCCCGGGGTGCACACCAAAGCGCTGGACGCGCCGAGTTCGCGGAGCGCGGCCGCCGCGGCCAGGGTGATCGCTCTGCCGTGGCCCCGGCGGCGGTGGTCCCGGTGCACGCCCATCGGTTCGAGGAGCCCCGGCCGCCCCGGGCCCGCCGACCACACCGTCACCGTCGCCACCGCGTCGCCCCGCTCGTCGCGCCCGATGAGACAGCGGGCCTCGGTGAACAGCGGCCCCCCGGCCATCACGCGCCACCCGGCGTCCGTGAGCCGCGAGCCCGGGAACGCCGAGCGGTGGACGGCCACCACGAGGTGAGCCAGGTCGGGACCGGCGATCTCGACGGCCAGATCCGGTTCGGGCACCGGGCCGGTCAGGTCGCGGCGCAGCGGCGTCCACGGCTCGTCGATGCCCCAGCCACGCTCCCCCAGCACCTCCCGGACCAGCGCGTCCCGCGGCGCCTCGACGGCCGCCCGGCCCTCCGGCAGCACCCCGTGTGCGGGAACGGCCACGTCGTCGGCAAGCCGTCGTGCGAGCTCTTCGTCCCGGCGGACGTCCGGCGCGGTCGTCAGCCGGACGAGCCCGGGGCCGTCGAGCAGCCCGACAGCGAGGATCCGCCCGGCCCGGCTCCAGGTCCTGACCGCATCGGCGGTGGCCCGTGGGCCGTTCCGGCCGTACCAGCCGAGGTCGCCCGGGTGCAGTTGCATCGGGGCGCCCTCGGCCTGCCAGTCCCGCAGCGCGTCCGCCGCCGCGGTCAGCCCCTCGGTGTCCGGTGTGCCGAGTGCGATCGTCATGCCCCGATCCCACACCACCGCAGGGCCCGACCGCATCCGGTTTCCCGGGCCACCGTCGCCCGGGGGCGTTACGAGGTCTGGGACAGGGGCTTGGCGATGTCCTCCAGGGAGCGCTGCTCCGCGTCGACCGCGAGGAAGGCGGCGACCAGTCCCGCCGCGCACATCAGGGCCGCGCCGATGGAGAACGCGAGAGCGGTGTCGCCGGGGACGCCCGACTCGGTGAGGTCGGCGAAGATCAGGGGGCCGCTGATCCCGCCGGCCGCGGTGCCGATGGCGTAGAAGAAGGCGATGGCCATGGCCCTGGTCTCCATGGGGAAGACCTCGGAGACCGTGAGGTACGCGCTGCTGGCGCCGGCCGACGCGAAGAACAGCACCACGCACCAGCACGCGGTGAGGGTGTTGGCGGTCAGCGAGCCGCGGTCGAACAGCCAGGCCGTGATGAAGAGCAGAATGCCCGGCAGGATGTACGTGCCGGCGATCATGATGCGCCGTCCGATGGTGTCGAACAGCTTGCCCAGCACGAGCGGGCCGATGAAGTTGCCCGCCGCGATCACCGCGAAGTAGTAGCCGGTGTGCCCGCTCTCCACGTCGTAGAACGTCGTGAGGATCGCGCCGAACCCGAAGGTGATCGCGTTGTAGAGGAACGCCTGCCCGATGAAGAGGGAGAGGCCGAGCACCGCGCGCTTGGGGTAGCTGTGGAAGACGGTCCTGGCGATGAGCCCGAAGCCGATGCTCTTGCGCTGGTGGATCGTGATCTCTCCGGCCGGCGGCGGCAGCTTCTCGTGCTTCTCCGCCTCGACCTCCCGCTCGACGGAATCGACCAGTTCGTCGGCCTGCTCGCCCTGCCCGTGGATGAACTGCCACCGCGGACTCTCCGGGACGTGCCGGCGTACGAGGAGGATCACCAGGCCCAGGACGACGCCGAGGGCGAAGGTGAGGCGCCAGCCGAGGTCCTTGGGGAAGATGTCCGTGTCCAGCATGACGATCGACAGCAGCGCTCCGCCGACCGCGCCCAGCCAGTAGCTGCCGTTGATGATGAGGTCGACCCGGCCCCGGTACTTCGAGGGGATGAGTTCGTCGATGGCCGAGTTGATCGCCGCGTACTCGCCGCCGATACCGAAGCCGGTCAGGAAGCGGAAGAGGAAGAACCACCACGCACTGAACGACAGCGCGGTCATGGCGGTCGCGGCGAGGTAGACCGCGAGCGTCACCATGAACAGCTTCTTGCGGCCGTACCGGTCGGTGAGCCAGCCGAAGAACAGCGCTCCCGTACAGGCACCCGCCACATACAGGGCGGCGGCGAGCCCGGTGACCTGGGCGGACGTGATGTCCAGGCCGGAACCGTCCTCGGAGAGACGGCTCGCGATGTTGCCGACCGTCGTGACTTCGAGGCCGTCGAGGATCCACACCGTGCCGAGACCGATGACGATCATCCAGTGCCAGCGCGACCATGGCAGCCGGTCGAGTCTGGCCGGTACGGCGGTGGTGACGGTGCCGACTCCGGAGTCGCCGGGCGCCGCCGCCTCGTCACGCTCCTCGCGCCCCCGGTCCCCTCCCCCGTGTGGGCGATGTTCCCTGTCTCCAGGTCCCTCCGATGCGGCGGGGGTCGTCACGGCAGCTACCTCCTCATCCGGGCGGGTGCGTCCTGCGGAGCCGCAGGCCCTCCAATATCCGCCAGTTGCCCCGGCGTCGCCGCCGCACACGCGGCGACTGCGCCACATGGCGGCCGGGCATGACCCGCTGACGGCGTGTCGGCAACGGACTCACCCGTTCGCAGCAGGCGCGGGAATAGTGCGCGCCGCCCACTGTTGTCCCCGGCATGACTTCTGAGAAGCGTGAGACGTTCGGCCGGATCGGCATCTGGAACGGCGCCCTGCACTCGTCGCGGGTGGACGCCGACGGCAGGAAGGCGATCGCGGAGGCGGCCGCCGAGATCGAAGCGCTGGGTTACGGGACGCTGTGGCTCGGCGGCAGCCCCTCGCCCGAGGACGCCGCCGAGATCGTCGCCGCCACCCGGACCATCACCGTCGCGACGGGCATCCTGAGCATCTGGAACCACACCGCCGAGGAGGTGGCCGCCCGCGTCGCCGCGATCGACGCCGATGCCCGGGACCGCTTCGTCCTCGGCCTGGGTGTCAGCCACGACGCGCTGGCCCCCCAGTACGCGAAGCCGTACAGCGCGATGGTGGCCTACCTCGACGCGCTGGACGCCGCCGACCCGTCCGTGGGCGCCCGGCACCGGGTGCTGGCGGCGCTCGGCCCGAAGATGCTGAAGCTGGCGTCCGACCGGGCACTGGGCGCGCACCCCTACCTGGTCTCGGCGGCGCACACGGCGGAGGCGCGGCAGGCGCTCGGACCGGACGCGCTGCTGGCACCCGAGCTGTCCGTGGTGCTCGACACGGACCTCGACCGGGCCCGCGACACGGCGCGCGGGATGCTGGCGATGTACCTCAAGCTGCCCAACTACACCGGGAACCTGCTGCGCCTCGGCTTCACCGAGGGCGACTTCGACGGCGGGGGCAGCACGCGCCTGCTGGACGCCCTTTTCGCGCTGGGCGACGCCGAGCGGGTGAAGGCGCGGACGCGCGAGTACGTGGATGCGGGGGCGGACCACGTGGCGCTCCAGGTGGTCACGGCGGACGGGGGCAGGACGGGGCTGCCGCTGGCCGAGTACCGCGAGCTGGCGGACGCGTTCGGCGACGAGCTGTAACCGAAGGCGCCCGAGCCCCGGTCCGCGACCACGTGGGCCGGGGCTCTTGCATGGGCGGAGCCGTACTCGTACATTATGAACATGTTCGGTGAACACGTTCACTCAACCCGTGCGGAGCAGAAGCGGCGGACTTCCGCCCGCATCGTCCGGGCCGCCGCCGCGCTCTTCCACGAGCGGGGTTTCCAGAGCACGACGGTGCGTCAGATCGCTGCCGAGGCCGGGGTGTCGGTAGGGGCGGTGATGGCGGTCGGGGACAAGGAATCGCTGCTGGGCCTGGTGTACGACCAGGCGATCGCCGACCGGATCCCGGCCCCGCCCGCTCCGGCGGAGGCAGGCGCCGCACCGCCCGCCGCGGACTATCTGGCGCACTACTTCGACCCGTTCCTGGCCCTGTTCGCCGAGAACGACGACCTGGCCCGCGCGTACTTCCGGACCCTGGCCCGCGGCAGGCCGGAGAACGCCGCCCTCGGCACACTCCGCGCGCTCTCGGAGGACAACCTGACGGCCGCGATGGTGAACGACGGAATGGGCGAGCCGCGCGCCAGGCTCGGGGCGCAGGTGATGTTCGCCGGCTATCTGGGCGAACTGATGCTGCTCGCCTCCGGAACGACCGACCCCCAGCAGACCGCGGCGCGGCTCAGGACCATCGCCGCTTTCGTCACCGCGCAGGAAGGGAACTGACCCATGTCGCTCCTCGAACTCCCCTCCCCCATATGGCCGGTGGTGGTTCTGCTCGTCATCCAGGCCGGTGACGCGGCGATGATGCCGCGCCCGCCGAAGTTCATCGTGGACTGCCTGGAGGGTGTACGGCTGCCGCGCGAGTGGTGGTGGGTGCTGACCACCGCGAAGACCGCCTCGGTCGCGGGCCTCGTCGTCGGCTTCTGGGTGCCCGGTGTGGCCATGACGACGACCGCGGCGATCGTGGTCTACTTCCTCGCGGCCGCTGCCGCACACATCCGCGCACGGGCGCTGAACATGACGTTCTGGGTGAACTGCCTGGGCATGCTGGTCGTTTCACTGGCCGTGCTGGTCGGGTGCTTCGTACGGGTGTGATCCCGTCCGCCGCCGCGGCGCGCGTGCACCGCGGCGACGGACGGGTCGGTCAGGTGGTGTAGTCGGCGTTGACGCGGATGTAGTCGGCCGACAGGTCGCAGCCGTACACGGTCGCTTCGCCGCCTCCGATGCCGAGCGTGACAGCGATGTCCACCTCCTCCCCCCGCATGAGCTCCACGAGTTTGTCCAGGGTGTCTGCCTCGGGCTCCTCGGGATACACCTCGGTGTCGCCGAACTTCACGGTGACGCGGTCGGGGACGATGTCGGTGTCCTCGGTGTTCTTGCCAATGGCCATGAGCACGCGCCCCCAGTTGGGGTCGGCGCCGTGGACGGCGGTCTTGACCAGGGGGGAGTTCACCACGCTCTTGGCGATGCGCTTCGCCTGTGCGTGGTCGCGGGCGCCACCCACGGTGACGCGCAGGAGCTTGGTGGCGCCTTCGCCGTCGCTCGCCAGTTGCAGCGTGAGATCCAGGCAGAGGCCGGCCAGTGCCTCGGCGAACAGTTCGGGGTCGACCGGCCCGGCGGCCCCGTTGGCGATGACGGCCACGGTGTCGGAGGTGGAGGTGTCGGTGTCGACGCTCAGACAGTTGAACGTACGGTCCACGGCTCCGCGCAGTGCGGCGTCCAGTTCGGCCGGTGACAGCGCGGCGTCGGTGAACACGTAGGCCAGCATCGTGGCCATGTTGGGCTCCAGCATGCCGACGCCCTTGGCCACGGCCACGATGCGCGCCTGTCCGACGGTGCGGGTGGCCGTCTTGGGACGGGTGTCGGTGGTCATCATGGCCCGGGCCACGTCCTGGGGGGAGGCCGTGAAGGCGGCGAGGCCCTGCTCCGCGGTCCTGTCGAAGTGCGGGAGGATGGTGGACATCGGCAGGGGGCGGCCGATGACACCCGTGGAGCCGATGAGCACTTCGCCCTCGGGGACACCGAGGATTCCGGCCACGCGCCGGACGACCTCGGCGGCGTTCTCCTCCCCCCGGCGGCCGGTCGCGACGTTGGCGTTCTGCGCCAGGGTGGTCACGGCTCGGAGGTTGCGCCCCGCGGCGTGCCTGCGGCTGAGCAGCACGGCCGGACCGGCGAACAGGCTCTGCGTGAATACGGCGGCACTGGTCGCCGGCCGGTCCGAGGCGACGATCGAGATGTCGTCCCCGTCCTCGCGGATACCGCCGTGGCCGGTGTAGCCGCGAAACCCGGTGGGCCAGGTCGGATGGTCGTTCGCCCAGAATGCATGATCATGCGTCATGGGGCATAGCCTTGCAGTAAGAAGAGTCGCGCGTCCACCCCGTTTCACGACCGGGCAACCCTCGCGCCACCTCGCGAGCCCTCCCCCGCGAGCCGGCCGGCTCGCACGAGGCACCGACAGACGGCCCGCCCGCGTTCAACACATGAACGCAGCCCGTCCATTGACATGCTCATTGCTCTATCGCTTTTATTGCGCCGGGTCGCGACCCGCCCGGCTTCGGGCGAGCGAGCGGGAGCGGCGACCTCCGCACCCCTGTCCCCATGTCACAGGCGGGGCGGTGCACGGCGCGAAATGGGAGCGCTCCCACTCCAGGCTCGCGCCGCACACCGCTCCTCCGAGAGAGGAACCAGCACCGTGCTTCACCCTCTCCGCACCTTCCGAAGAGCCGCCAGAACCGTCGCCGTCGCCGCGGCGGCGCTCCTCCTGCCCCTCGCCGGCGCCCACACCGCTTCGGCCGACGCGACCGGCGCGGCCGCCGCGGGCTCCGGCTACTGGCACACCAGCGGGCGGCAGATCCTGGACGCCGGAAACCAGCCGGTCCGCATCGCCGGCATCAACTGGTTCGGCTTCGAGACCGCCAACTACGTGCCCCACGGACTCTGGTCCCGCGACTACAAGAGCATGATCGACCAGATGAAGTCGCTGGGTTACAACACCATCCGGCTCCCCTACAGCGACGACATCTTCGCCGGCACCGAACCGGCGAGCATCAACTTCTCCGCCGGGATGAACACCGACCTGGCGGGCCTGGACTCGCTCCAGGTGATGGACCGCATCGTGGACCACGCGGGCAGCATCGGCATGAAGGTCATCCTGGACCGGCACCGCCCGGACTCGGCGGGCCAGTCGGCGCTCTGGTACACGTCGGCCGTCCCCGAGTCCACCTGGCTCGCCAACCTCAAGTCGCTGGCGGCCCGGTACGCGGGCAACGACGCGGTGGTCGGCATCGACCTGCACAACGAGCCCCACGACCCCGCCTGCTGGGGCTGCGGTGACACCACGAAGGACTGGCGGCTCGCGGCGGAGCGCGGCGGCGACGCCGTACTGTCCGCCAACCCGGACCTGTTGATCTTCGTGGAGGGCGTGCAGACCTTCGACGGGGTGTCCGGCTGGTGGGGCGGCAACCTCATGGGCGTCGGGCAGTACCCGGTGGAGCTGAGCGTGCCGCACAAGGTGGTGTACTCGGCGCACGACTACGCCACCAGCGTCGCCCAGCAGCCCTGGTTCACCGACTCCTCGTTCCCGGACAACATGCCCGGCGTCTGGGACAAGTACTGGGGCTACATCTTCAAGCAGAACATCGCCCCGGTGTGGGTCGGCGAGTTCGGTACGACGCTCCAGTCCACCATCGACCAGAAGTGGCTGAAGGCCCTGGCCGACTACCTGAGGCCCACCAGCCAGTACGGGGCCGACAGCTTCTCCTGGACCTTCTGGTCCTGGAACCCGAACTCCGGCGACACCGGCGGCATCCTCAAGGACGACTGGACCTCGGTCGACACCGTGAAGGACGGCTACCTCGCGAGCATCAAGGCGCCCGACTTCGGCAACGGCGGCGGCAGCGGCGGCGATGACGACACCCAGGCGCCCACCGCCCCGACGGGCCTCGCCGTCACCGGGACCACCGGCACCTCCGTCTCCCTGTCGTGGAAGGCCGCGTCCGACGACACCGGGGTCACCGGCTACGACGTCTACCGGGGCTCCACCAAGGCCGGCACCGCCACCGGCACCACGTTCACCGACACCGGTGTGACGTCCGGCACCTCGTACACCTACACCGTCCGGGCCCGCGACGCGGCGGGCAACACCTCCGCACCCTCCGCGTCCGTCACCGCCACCACCACGGGCTCCGGCGGCGGCACCGGCTGCAAGGCCGTCTACACGGTGAACGGGGACTGGGGCGGCGGCTTCGGGGTGGACATCACCGTCACCAACACGGGTACCGCACCGGCCACCTCCTGGAAGCTGACCTGGACCTACGGTGGCGACCAGAAGATCACCAACATGTGGAACGCCTCCTACACCCAGACCGGCGCCGCCGTCACCGTCACCAGCACCGGCTACAACGGCGCGCTCGCGGCCGGGGCGCACACCTCCTTCGGCTTCCAGGGCACACCGGCCGCCGGCGCCGTCCCGACCGTGAGCTGCACGCTGTCCTGACCGCCCCGTCCGCACCACCCGTTCCGGAAGGAAGCACCGTAGCCCGCCCGTCGTGGCGGGCTACACCGCATTCGGGACACCGATTTCGAACGCGGACGCGACCACCGAAATACCCGTCGAAACCACTCGGCTAGCATGATCCCACCCCGGCGACCACCCTCATCGCCCGCACACCATGCCATGTGGCATGAAAAGCGACCTATTTGACCAAAACCCAGGACATCGGCCAGAGAATTGATATCTATAGCATCGCGGGTGTTTTCGCGAATAAACCGCCGAATACCCTTCGCTGCCTGGCGCCAGCCACGAGCGATCCTATGGACTGCGGCGGCGGTGGTGACCCTCGCGTTCCTCGTCGCACTGGAGATCGCCGCACGCCACTACGACCTGCCGGGGCCGGTCACCACGCAGGTCCAAGAGGTCGTGATCGCCCCCAAATCGGGCTTCCTGCTGTACGCCAGCATGGGACTGATGATGGTGGTCCTCACCTGGCGTCAGCGCTTCATCGCGCTCGGTGCGGCCGCGGGGATCGACGTCGTCATCGCCTTGATCAGACTGGTGGCCGATGCCCCCGTCAAGGAGGGGCACCCCTTCGGAAACGGCGCGTTGTGGGTGATCATCGGCGTCACGGTCATCGCCCTCACCCGCCGCACGGGCCAGGAGCGCATGCTGCTCCTCAAGGGGGTCGGGCTGGGTCTGCTGCTGGTGGCCGGGCGCAAGACCGGTGACACCTGGCTGGTCATCACCTCGAAGACCCGCCCCGAGGTGCTCGACCAGTACATGGCCAACGCCGACCACGCGCTCGGCAACCCGTCCTGGGTGGTGGGACGGCTCATCGAGGCGACCGGCTCGGTCGGCACCCACTTCCTCAACGCCGTCTACGCGCAGCTGGCGGTCGCCGCGGTCTGCGTCGCGGTGTATCAGCTGCGCAACGTGGCCACGGACCGCCGCTTCCCCGCCCACCACCTGGTGCGCACCTTCCTGGTGATCGGCCTGCTCGGCCCGGCCATCTACATGATCTTCCCGGTGGTCGGCCCGATCTTCGCGTTCGGCGCCGACGGCGGCCACTGGGCCGTGGCCGACATGTGGCCCGACACCGCCGTGCCGGTCGGCATCCCGCACCACATGCCGTTCGACGAGATCACCCCGCGCAACTGCATGCCCAGCCTGCACACCGCGTGGGCCACCGCGATCTTCATCCACTCCCGCAAGGGACCGAAGTTCCTCCGGTATGCCGGGACCTTCTGGCTCATCGCCACGCTCGCCGCGACCCTGGGCTTCGGCTACCACTACGGCGCGGACCTCGTCGCCGGTGTGGTGTTCACGCTGACGATCGAGACGGGCATGCGCGCCCTGGACCGCGGCTGGGACCGCCCGGCCGTCGGTCTGGTCGCCTACGGCACCGTGGTCTTCGCCGCGCTCCTGGTGTCGTACCGCTATCTGTCGCTGCAGATGGCCCACCACCCGTGGGCGTTCGGACCGCTGGTCATCCTGGCCATGTGTTCGGTGATCTACGCGTACGTACGGATCGACCGGCGCTGGGAGCCGAGGGCGGCGGCCGTTCCGAAGCTGGAGCCGCAGCCCGAGATGGCCTGAGCGGCCGTCCACGTCCCTGGGTGACGTGTGACGCCCCGCAAACCACCCCGCCGGTTCGCGAACCGGCGGGGTGGTGCCGTCAGAGCCCCGAGACCCCGGCAAGGAGGGACCTGCCGTGAACGAGTTCGACCGGTTCACCGACGCACTGGACTATCCGATGTATGTCGTGACCGCCGAGGCGGACGGTGAGCGGGCCGGCTGTCTGGTCGGCTTCGGGTCGCAGTGCTCGATGCGGCCGCCGCGGTTCGTGGTGTGGCTCTCGGAACTGAACCGGACCTGCCGGATCGCCGCCCGCACCGACCGGCTGGCCGTCCACCTGCTCCGCCGCGACCAGACCGCTCTGGCCGGGCTCTTCGGTGGTGAGACCGGCGACCGTGCGGACAAGTTCGCGCGGGTCGCCTGGCACCCCGGGCCGGGCGGGGTGCCGGTGCTGGACGAGGCGCCCGCCTGGTTCGTCGGCCGCGTCGAGCAGCGCCTCGACGGCGGCGACCACATCGGGCATCTGCTCGTCCCGGAGGAGGCGCACCACCCGGCGGAGCAGGGTTTCCCGTTCCTGTCGGTCACCCGTGCCATCGGGATTCCGCCGGGCCACCCCGTGGACTGAGGGCCCGGCGGTCAGAAGTCGCCCCTCGCGGTCCGCTCGGCCAGCTTCTGGAACTCGCCGAGATCGTAATTGGCCAGCACCGAGTCCAGGTTGGTGAGAGCGCCCAGATACTCCACGAAGCCCTGCGGCTCGTACTCGATCTGGAGGGCCACCCGGCTCGTCTCGTCGTCCAGCCGGTGGAAGGTGACGACCCCCGCGTGGTGCACGCCTTCGATGGTCTTCCAGGCAATCCGGTTCTCCGGAATCACCTCGGTGAGTTCGGCGACGAACTCCTTGTCGGCACCGGGGAGGGAGAGCTGCCAGGCGAACCGGCGCGCGTCCAGCGGGTCGACGCGACGGACGTGGCTCAGGAAGGAGGGCCAGCGCGCGACGTCGCTCCACAGGGCCCAGCTCACGGCGACAGGGGCCTTGATATCGACGGTCTCGACGATCGAGGAAGACATGGGGGACTCCTAGTCGTTGGGTTCCGGACGCCGCTCCACGTACCCCCGCCTCCTTCGGTCACACCCGGTCACCGGCGGTTCCGCGACCGGCGGCCGCTCCATGCCTGCCGAGCGGATTACGGGGCAGACGGCGGTGCACCGGAAGGCGCGAAGCCTTCCTCGCCGCCGAACAGGGGGAGCCCATGTCCGCCACCCAGCCCGAAAGACCCGTCCGGCCGACGGGGCGCCGCGCCCCCACCGGAGCGGGCCGCTCCCCCGCCCTGACGACCGGCCTCCGCACGGCGGGGCTGCGCCTCGCCGCGCTCACCGTCGGCCAGGCGGCGCTGATGGTCGGGCTCGGGCTGCTGGTCACCGGGCCCGCCGGGGCGATCTGGCCGCTGAATGCCGAGGACAAGGTCAATGAGGGCTTCGAGCAGCTGCGGACCGGCCCCCTGACCGACATGTCGTTCGTCGCGTCGGAGGCCGGCAACACCCTCACGATCATCGCGATCACCGTCCTGGTCTGCCTTGGCCTGGTGGTGCTCCCCCGGCTCCCGAGGTGGCGGCAGGCCGCCTTCCTCGCCGTCGGCGTCTCCCTCCAGTCCCTGGTGTTCCTGGTCATCACCATCTGCGTGGACCGCGACCGGCCCGACGTGGACCGGCTCGACGCCTCACCGCCGACGGCGAGCTACACCTCGGGTCACACCGGGGCGGCGACGGCCCTCTACGCGGGTCTGGCCGTGCTGGCCCTCCTTCCCGGCGGGCGCGGCCGGTCCCGCAAGGTGCTCGCCGGGCTGCTGCTGCTCATCCCGCTGCTCGTGGGGCTCGCCAGGCTCTACCGGGGGATGCACCACCCCACCGATGTGCTCGGCGGCATGCTGAACGGCGCCCTGTCCCTGCTGGTGGCGGGCCGGGCCCTGCTGGCCGAGGGCACCAGCCCGGCGCCGGTCCCGAAGAACGCCATGGAGATCGCCCAGGAGGCTGCGGCCGAGCGTGCGGAGCGGATCGCGGGCCGCACGGTGGTCGTGGTCAACCCGACGGTCACCGACGAGGTGCGGCGCGAGACGTTGCGGCTCGTCCTGGAACAGCACGGGCGGCACGGGGCGGAGTTCGTGGAGACGACCGCCGACGACCCGGGCGGCGGGCAGGCGGCGGCAGCGGTGCGCGCGGGCGCGTCGCTGGTCGTGGTGTGCGGCGGCGACGGGACCATCCGGGCAGCGGCCGACCGGCTGGCCGGGACGGGGGTCCCGCTGGCCGTGGTCCCGTGCGGCACGGGCAACCTGCTCGCCCGCAACCTGGGTCTGCCGGTGGCGCCCGCCGATGCGCTGGCCGCCGCGCTGTCGGGCACCGAGCGCCGGATCGACCTGGGCCGGATCGAGGGCGACGGCCTGCCCGCCACCCACTTCACCGCGATGTCCGGGGCGGGCCTGGACGCCGCCATGCTGGAGAACACCGGCAGTGCGGCGAAGGCCGCGATCGGCTGGCCCGCGTACGTGGTCGCCGGGCTGCGGAGTCTGCGGGCGCCGCGCATGGCGGTGTCCATCCGGCTGGACGACGGGCCGGTGCTGCGTCGTACGGCGCGGATGGTGCTGCTCGCCAACATCGGGGACGTACAGGGCGGGGCGACGCTCGTCCCGGCCGCCGAACCCGACGACGGGCTGCTGGATCTGGCGGTGTTCGACCCGCACGGCCCGGGCGGCTGGCTGCGCGCCGTCGCTGCGGTGCTGCGGGGGCGTCCCGAACCGGGCGGTTCCGCGGGCACGCCCGTGGAGTACTTCTCCTTCCGCCGCGCCGAACTCCGTTTCGCCTCACCGCAGTCGCGGGAGCTGGACGGCGACCCGGTCGACCGGGGCCGCCGGCTCGTGGCCGAGGTGCGTCCGGGGGCGCTCACCGTCCTCCTGCCGTCGGGGGGTGAGTGATGGGAACGGCGACCCGGGTCCCGCAGACCCGCGACATGGCGGGCGACGAGCTGACCGCGGACGAGGCCCTGGCCTCGCTGCGCCGCTACGGGCGCTGGCCGCTGGTGCGTGACTCGTTCGTACGTTTCCGTTACGCGGACGGGTTCAGCCACTCGCGGGCGCTGGCGCTGCAGACGGTGCTCGCGGTCATTCCGCTGGTGATCGCCTTCGTCGGGCTCTCGGCCTCACTGCACACCGAGGACGTGGGCCGGCTCGCGGAGCTGACGATCCACCGGATCGCGGCGGGGCCGAGCGCCGATGTGGTGGACGACGCGCTCGACCGCAGCCGCCGGCGGGCCGGGGAGGGCTCCCAGCTCACGCTCTGGTTCGGCCTGTTGTTCTCGCTGGTCAACGTGACGACGGCGATGTGCCAGATAGAGCGCGGGGCCAATCGCATCTACGGTGTCGAGCGCGACCGCCCGTTCCACCAGAAGTACTTCCGGGGACTGGTGATGTCGCTGACGGCCGGCATCCCGCTGGGGCTCGGGTTCATCCTGATGGTCGTCGGCGGCGACCTCGTCACGGCCGCCGCGACGGTGTATCACCTCAGCGACACCGCACGGACCGCCTGGGACCTGTTGCGCTGGCCGTGCGGGCTGCTCCTCGCGCTGCTGTCGGCGAGCGCGATCTTCCGCCGCTCCCCGCGCCGCAACCAGCCCGGCTACACGTGGCTGGCGTTCGGCGCGGCCCTGTACCTGGTGCTGTGGACGGCGCTCACGTATCTGCTGAGCCAGTACCTCTCCCTCAGCGGCTCCTTCGACACCGTCTACGGTCCGCTGAGCGCCTTCATGTCGCTGCTGCTGTGGGCCTATCTGACCTCCATAGCCCTCTTCCTCGGGCTGTCCTTCGCGGCGCAGCTGGAAGCTGCCCGCGCCCGCCGGCCCGGTCCGATACAAGCCGATCCGGGAGCATGAATGGTTGTACGAGCCACCACCCGCCTGCTGCGGGAGCACCGGCGCCGGGCGGCGGACCGCGCGTTCGGGGTGCGCCTGCTCGGGGCGGCCGCCGTCGCGGCGGTGTCCGCGGTGCCGTTCGCACTGGTGCTGGTCCTCGTGGTGGGCCGCTGGCGGCCGTTGCGGGCGCTGGACGCGGGTGCGGCGGGCCGGCTGCACCGCACGGCGCTCGACCACCCGGCCTGGACGAGTGCGCTGCGTTTCCTGTCGGACTGGGTCTGGGACCCGCTGACGCTGCGCTGCGTGGTCGCCCTGCTGACCGGCTGGCTGCTGTACCGGCGGGCCTGGCGGCTGGCGGCCTGGTCCGCCGTCACGGCGGTGGCCGGAGGGCTGACGGGCCTCCTGGTGAAGGTGGTCGTCGAGCGTGCCAGGCCGTCGCTGGAGGATCCGGTGGCACGGGCGCCCGGCTTCTCGTTCCCGTCGGGGCACGCGATGACCGCCACGACGACGTTCGCGGTGCTGCTGCTCGTGCTGCTGCCGCTGGTGCCCCGGCGCGGCCGGGGGGTGTGCTGGGCGGTGGCGGTGCTTTCGGTACTCGGTGTCGGCTTCACCAGGGTCGCGCTGGGCGTCCACTGGTTCAGTGATGTGGTCGGCGGCTGGCTGCTGGGGCTCGCCGTGGTGGCGTGGACCGCCTGGGCCTTCGAAGCGTGGCGGGCCGAATCCGGCAGGGGGCGCAGCGAGATGACGGAGGGCCTGGAGCCCGAGCTGACGGGCCCGGCCCCGGAACGCTGAGGGCGGGTCTCAGCCCTCCGGGGCGGCCCGCTTGAAGTAGGCGGTGACCAGAGCGGATTCCACGCGTTCGACGCCGCCGAGGGTGCCGACGCGCTCGGTGAGGTATGTGTCGAGGGACGTGGCGTTCCGGCAGACGGTGACGGTGACCAGGTTGTGGGAGTCCGTCATGGTGCCGACGAAGGCTGCTTCGGCGGCCAGGGCGGGCAGCAGCCGGCGGTCGAGGTCGTTGAGCTCCACCGGCCCGGGGTCCGCGGCCGGCTCGGTGGCGAGCGCCGCGATCTGATCACCGGTCAGTGCCAGGTTGCGGCCGGCCCACCGCCGTTCCATGGCCGGGCGCAGCACCCGGTGTGCCTCGACGTGACTGACGTGCGGCAGGCGGCCCAGCGCGGCCGGCGGCGCCGGCCCTTCCCCGGCGACGCGGAAGACCGATCTCGGTGCCGCTCGACAGCACGGCCACCCAGGCGGTGTCGGGGCGGTGGGCGAGCGCGCGGGCCAGGGCAGTGCTCCGGACGGGCGGTACGCGCAGCCGGACGAGCCATTCGGCGTGGCCGAGGCGGGGGCTGTCGGTCACTCCGGACGCCGCTGTGGTTCCGGATCCCCGAACAGGCGGTCTATATCGCGGCCGCGCTGCTCGCTGCGGAGGGCCGTGGTGTCCGCCTCCCGGACCGCCGGGCGTGCGCCGGGGTTTCAGCAGAGTGAAACTTCTCACCCGGTTGGCGGTGTCGCCCCAGCTCGGCGGATTCTTCACTGGACTGGACCACAGAGACCGATCCAAAACCCTTTACGACACAGTGGTGTTCATGCGTCACTCGTGGCGTGCCCTCGTCAAGAGAGTCGCTCCCCCGCGCTCCGTGACAGGCCATCCCCCGCACCCGCCGCTACGCTCGGAACCGCTCCACATGCTACGCGAGTAGACCCCACCTTCGCGCCGCTCACCCCAGGAGGCTCCCGTGTTATCGATTCGCAGCCGCAGACCCGCACTCCGCAAGCTGATGGCCCTCGGAGCCGTCGGCCTCGGCATGGTGGTGGTGCCCACCGTCACCGCCGCGCCGGCATCGGCGTCTCCGCAGCCGCCCGCGTCGTCCAGTGGGGCCATCCCGCTCGGTGACGGGTACATGGGAGCCGGCTACCTCGCCGACGGCGACACGTTCGCCCCGGACAACCGGCACGTGGACCTCACTCCGGAGAGCAGCTCCTCCATCACGGCGACGACGCTTCCCGGCATCGACGTCTCGCACTACCAGGGCTCGATCAACTGGTCGTCGGTGAAGTCGGCGGGCATCAAGTTCGCCTACATCAAGGCCACCGAGTCCACCTCGTACAAGGACCCCAATTTCAACGCCAACTACCTCAACGCCTATAACGCGAAGGTGATCCGGGGCGCGTACCACTTCGCGCGTCCCAACCTGTCCAGCGGAGCGGCCCAGGCCACTTACTTCGCGGGCCACGGCGGCGCGTGGTCGCGGGACAACCTGACCCTTCCGGGGATGCTCGACCTGGAGGGCGGCTGCTACGGCAAGTCGGCCTCCGCGATGCAGTCGTGGATCCTCGACTTCTACAACACGTACAAGGCCAAGACGGGCCGCGACGTCGTCATCTACACCAGCGCGAGCTGGTGGAACTCGTGCACGGGCGGCTGGAGCGGCATGTCGGCGCGCAGCCCGCTGTTCACCGCGCACTGGACGACCGCGTCGAGCCCGACCATCCCGAAGGGCTTCCCGTACTGGACGTTCTGGCAGTACACCGACTCCGGTTCGGTGGGCGGCATTTCGGGAGCCGTGGACCGCGACCGGTTCAACGGTGACGCCACCCGGCTGCTGGCTCTGGCCAACAACACCTGAGACACCGGCCGGACAATGGGCGGCCATACGGTGCGGGCTCCGGCTCGCACCGTATGGCCGCCCTCCCGTCTCAGCGGGTCCCGGCGAGCCATTCGTCGTACGAGGTCGTGGCGATGCGCGCCCCGGGACCCGCGATCAGCGGGTCGCCCTCCACGGCCGCGAACATGCCCGCCCGGTCGTCCGTGACGACGGTGCGGTGGTCGCCCCGAGCGGCCAGGGTGAGGCGCCCGAGCTTGTCGAGGGGGTAGACGTCGGGCCCGGCCACGTCGACCGTCCCGTTGAGCGGCGCGCCGGTGGCGGTGTCCGCGAGGGCGGCGACCACGTCGGCCGCGGCGATGGGCTGGAGGCGGGTGGCGGGGAGCCGGACGGTGTCCTCGTCGGAGGTCCACGACATGACGGCGTCCATGAACTCGAAGAACTGCGTGGCGCGCACGATGGAGTACGCGGTGGGCCCGTTGCGCAGCAGCTCCTCCTGGAGCGTCTTGGCCCGGTAGTAGTCCAGTTGGGGCACCCGGTCGACCCCGACGATGGACAGCACGACCTGGTGGCGTACACCGGCCTGCTCACCGGCCGTCAGCAGGTTCCCCATGGTCGTACGGAAGAAGTCGGGGGACGCGGCGTCGAAGGTGGGCGAGTTGGTGACGTTGACGACCGTCTCCGCGCCGCTGAGCGCCTCGTCGAGGCCCTGGCCGGTGAGCAGGTCGACACCGGTCGACAGGGAGGCGGGTTGCGCCGTGTGCCCGGCCTCGCGCAGCTTCGACACGAGCCGGGAGCCGATCAGTCCGGTACCGCCGATGACCGTGATCTTCATGGACGAGCCTTCCGTGAGCCGGGGGTGGCCGGCCGCCACCGTAAGCCCGGGGCTCCCGGCCGTACGTGCCGTAACCGGCCGTCGGGCGGCTCATGACCCATACGGCTCAGCGCAGGATGCCGGCCTGCCGGGCCGCCCGCAGCCAGGACGGGAACTCCGACAGGAGCCGGTCGTACAGCTCCTGGTCGGAAAGCCGCTCGATGTCGTCCACGGCGAAGAAGCCGACGTTGTCCACCCGGCGCCCGGGCATCGTGTCGAACCTCTCCAGCACTCCGTACTGCCGCCGGCCGAGGCCGATGAACTGCCAGAAGACGGGTTCCTCGACCGCCTCGCGCAGCTCGCGCTCGATCTCGTCGTTGCGGTACACCCCGCCGTCGGAGAAGAACAGCACGAGTGTCGGCGCGGGCACCGGCTCGGCGCGCACGAAGTCCCGGACCTCGGCGATGACCTTCTGCTCCTCGTTCTGGATGCCGACCGCGCGCATGTCGGCCTGCCCGGGGACCAGTCCCTTCTGGGGCTTCTTCCGCCCGAACATGCTGATCTGGCCGACCCGCACGTGCAGCCGCAGCCACTCGGGCAGTTCACCGATGGCCAGGTCGGGGAGCCTGGCCGGATTCGAGGCGAAGGTCCACGCCTGCATCTCCCCGTCGTCGTCCAGCTGGGCGGCAACGGCCGCCATGCGTTCGGTGACGCCCGCGACGGTGCCGCGTGAGTACAGGGCGCTCATCGAGCCGGAGGCGTCGAGAACGAGGATCACACGGGCGGTCAGCCGGTCCAGGCCGTGCTTGCGCAGGCTGACGGCCACCTGCTGCTTGCGCAGCGAAAGGCGCTTGCGCATGTCGACCGGCAGGTGCTCCTCGCCCTTGCTGAGGCGTGGCGCGGCGGGGGCGGCGGGCGTCGGTGCCGTACGGGGTTCGTCCACACTGATCCCGAAGTCCGTCGCCAGCCCGGCGAGCCCACTCGCGTAACCCTGGCCCACGGCGCGGAACTTCCATCCGCCGGCCCGCCGGTAGAGCTCCCCGCACACGAAGGCGGTCTCCGGTCCTGCCGCCATGTCGAAGCGGGCCAGCTCCGCGCCGGACGCGGCGTCCAGCAGCCGGAGGCGGAGGCCGGGCACCTGGCCGAACGTGCCGCCGTCCGCCGACGCGCACAGGGCGACCCGGTCCACGTCGGGTCCCAGCGCGGCGAGGTCGGCCTCCAGGGTGTCGGAGCCGGGCTGCTTGCCGAGGTGGCGTACGGCCCCCGAGGCGTGCCGGGGCTGGTTGTAGAAGACCAGGTCGCCGTCCGAGCGGACCCGCCCGTCCGCGCCCAGCACCAGCGCGGAGGCGTCGACGTCGGGCACGGCCGGCCCGGCCGTCCAGCTCAGCACGGCCCGGACGGCGGACGGCGCCACCGGCATGTTGGCGCCCTTGCTCAGTGTCGTCACGGCACCCAGTCTGCCTGCCGGTGTTCCGCCCGGTCGACCGGGTCCGGGGTATTCAGCCGGTGAGGGCCGCGTTGATCTGCCGGGTCGTCTGTGCGGCGACGCGCGGGTCGGTGGCGGCGTGGAAGGTGTAGGCGTTCAGTCCCGTGGCCAGAGCCCAGCCGCGCCCCCGCGTCCAGGTCGCGTCGTCCGGGCCGAGCGCCGCGCGGAAGGCGGCCCGGCTGTCCGCCGACAGCAGGGTGTAGGCGATCATCATGTCGCGGGCCGGGTCGCCGAGGCCGAGCCCGCCGAAGTCGATGACGGCGCTGAGGCGGCCGTTGCGGGTGAGCAGGTTGCCGGTGTGGAAGTCGCCGTGCACCCAGACCGGGGGCCGGTCCCAGGCGGAGGCGTCCAGTGCCGCGTCCCACACCTTCGTCATGGCCCCCGCGTCGAACACCCCGTCCAGCGCGTTGATCGCCGCACGCGTGGCCCGGTCCCGGCCGTGCAGGGAGTCCGCGGTGCGGTCGATGTCGGGGGTGAGCGGGTGGCCGCCGGGCTCGAAGCGTCGCAGGGCGGTCAGGAATCCGGCGAGCGCCACGGCGGTCTCCTCCGAGTCCCCCAGGGCCTCGACGGTGGCGGGCTCGCCCGCGAGCCAGCGGGTCACCGCCCAGGGCCACGGGTATCCGGACCCCGGCTCTCCCACCGCGACCGGCTCGGGAACGGCAAGCGGGAGGTGCGGGGCGAGCCGGGGCAGCCAGGTGTACTCCTTCCGGGCCTGCCCGGCCGCACCGGCGTAGCGCGGCAGCCGTACGGAGAGCTCGCGGCCCAGCCGGTGGATGACATGGTCCGCACCGGCCTGGGTGAGCCGTTCCAGCGGCAGTCCGGCCCACTGCGGGAACTGGCTGTCGACCAGCCGTCTGACCAGCGGGGTGTCGATCGCGGGCCGGTCGCTCGTGGCTGCCAACGGCGGTTCCCTGTCCTCGGCCCACTGCGCGCGGCGGGCGGTCCGGACCATCACATGGCGTCGCGCGCCCGCCTGTCGAGCCGTTTTCGGGGCCTGGGCCGAGCCGGTCGGCCATTATCGGCCGGGCTGTGAGAATTGCGCCATGACTCAGCACGCATCCGACCACGGCTACCTCCTGGACAACCAGCAGTCGGAGGCCGGCATCCGCTTCGGCGCGCTCTCCGAGCTCTTCGACCCGGTGACGTTCCGCCATGTCGACCAGCTGGGCATCGGGCCCGGCATGCGGTGCTGGGAGGTCGGTTCGGGCGGGCCGTCCGTGCCGCTCGGCCTGGCCGAGCGGGTGGGTCCGGACGGGGCGGTGGTCGCCACCGACATCGATGTGTCGTGGACCGAGGGGATCGCCGGCGGGGTGATCGAGGTGCTGGAGCACGACGTGGCCGCCGACCCGGCGCCGGAGGGCGGTTTCGACCTGGTGCACGCGCGGCTTGTCCTGGTGCACGTCACCGACCGCGCGGAGGCGCTGCGCCGGATGGTCGGGGCGCTGCGGCCGGGTGGCGTACTGCTGTTGGAGGACGCGGACCCGGGCTTGCAGCCGCTGCTGTGCCCGGACGAGTCGGGGCCGGAGCAGCGGCTCGCCAACCGGCTGCGCTCGGGCTTCCGGTCGCTGATGGCCGGGCGCGGTGCGGACCTGGAGTACGGCAGGACGCTGCCCCGGCTGCTGCGCGAGTCGGGTCTCGACGACGTACGGGCGGACGCGTACTTCCCGGTCACCTCACCGGCGTGCACGGTCCTGGAGGCGGCGACGGTGCGGCAGATCCGTGGCCGTCTGGTGGCGGCGGGGCTGGCCACCGACGAGGAGATCGACCGCCATCTCGCGAACGTCGGGACCGGCCGCCTCGACCTCGCGACCGCGCCGATGATCTCCGCGTGGGGGCGCCGCCCGCAGCGGCCGTGAGCAGGCGTCAGGCGGCTGCCTCCGCGCGCGCCAGGAGAGCCGGGAGGCCGGCGATGAGCGGGGCCTCGCCGCAGGCCGACGCCACGACGATCTCCTCCAGTGCCCACAGGTGCGCCCTGATCCTGGGCGGCGGGAGGTAGGCCGTGTCGGCGGTGAGCATGACGGCGAGGACGCCCTCCTCCTCGGTGACGTGGACGCAGTACCGGCAGCCGAGCTTGTCCTCGGTGGCCGGGAAGCCGAACTCCGTACGGGCCCGTGCCGCGCGCAGCTCCGCGGCGTCCGGCGGCGGCCCGTCGTCCGGCGGGCGTACGAAGAACCGCTGGTCGTTGTAGCAGCAGTACGGGTGTACGGGGGTGCCGCGCTCCCGGCCGACGCGCTCGCGCAGGGCCTCCCAGGCGACCGGGTCGTAGGACGCCGCCCGGTAACCCGCCAGGGCCGCGCGCCACGCCACCGGCAGGAGGTCCGTGAACCGTTCGGCACCGGCCGTGTCGAGCAGGAACGGGGCGTCCTGGGAGAGCATCGCCACCAGGTCCCGCCGGTCATCGGCGGCCCGGTTGGCGACGATGGGCATCATGGCCGCCGCCGGGTGCCCGCCCTCGGCGGCGGCCAGGGCGGCCAGGGCGGTCATCAGGACCGTCGAGCCGCTGATCCGGTGGGCGGCCGCGAGCGTGTCCGTCGCCCTCATCAGCGCCTCGGACACCAGACGTCCGCTCCAGAAGCGCGGGGTGCGGGGCGCGGCGGCCTGCCGGGGGAACATGGTCGGCGGCATGGTCCGGTAGAAGCTCTCCCACCGGGCGAGGGCCCGTTCGCTGCGACGCACCCCGGCCGGTGCGTGCTGGTCCCGGGCGAGGTCGAGGGGGGTGGTGCGGGGCGCCCGCCCGGCCGAGCCCCGGCGCACCAGGAGCCGCAGGTCGCGTACCACCTGTTCGGCGGCGTGGCCGTCGGCCGCGAGGTGGCAGAGGACCAGCGCCGCGTGCGTGACCCGGCCCCGGTGGCAGACGGCACCGACGCGCAGCGGCCACTCCCGCGCGTAGTCGAAGCGGGTGGCGGTGAGTTCGTCCAGCAGGGCGCGGGCGGTCGGGTCGGTCCGTTCCGGGTCCGGTTCGTCCACCACGGTGACCGGCAGGGCGCCGCAGTCGGTGAGCGACTGGCGGGGCTCGCCGTCCTCGCTGTCGTACAGCCGTGTGCGCAGCGCCTCGTGACGCTCCATCAGGGCGGTGAGCGCGGTGGCGAGCCGGCGCACGTCCGTGACCCGGCCGCGCTCGCCCAGCGGGAGCAGGCGCCCGATGTTGAAGTAGACGTCGTTGGGCGCGGTGCGCAGGATCGCGTTCCAGATCGCCCGCTGCCCCCAGGTGAGGGGGGCCGTGCCTGCCCTGTTCCCGGCGAACGGGATGTGCAGGGTGCGGGCGGTGGCGAGGTCGTTCATCGCGTCACCAGCCGGGCCGCCAGGCTGTCGATGTCCTCCTGGTAGAACGCCGGGTCGGCCAGGTCGAGTTCCACGCCGTACTCGTCCTCCAGGGTGTCGGCGAGGCGGAGCAACGCCAGGGATCCGACCCCCAGTTCGGTGAGGGTGCCCCGGGCGGTGAGGACGTCGGCCGCGGCGAGCTGCCCGTCCATGGCGTCGCTGATCAGCCCGGCGATCCGCGCTCGTGCCTCGGTGGCGGGGTCCTGGGCGGTGCTCAACTGTCCTCCCCCTCGGCCAGCCGGCGGCGCAGGCTCAGCGGCCTGATGTCGGGCCACACCTGGTCGACGTGGGCCACGCACTCCTCCTCCGTACCGCTGAACCCCTCCGGCCGCCATCCGGCGGGCAAGGGGGTCTCGGCGGGCCAGAGGGCGTGCTGTTCCTCGTCGTTGACCGCCACCAGGTAGCGGAGGGCGGGTGTGTTCACTGGTTCTCCTCGATGAGTGCGGCGACGCACGCGGCGACGCCGTGGGCGGTGGGGCTGTCGAAGAAGACGTCGAAGGGCACGGCTACGCCGTACTCCTTGCGGATGCGGCCCGCGATGGCGGTGATGGTGAGGGAATGGCCGCCGAGGTCGAACAGGTCCTCGTCGGGCCCGAGGTCGTCGAGGTCCAGCACCTCGCGCCAGATGGCGAGAACGGCGGCCGTGATGCCTTCGTCGCCCACGGCCGCGGGGGTTTCACCGGTGGCCCGTTCACGTGGTGGTTCGGGCAGGGCGGCCCGGTCGAGTTTGCCGTTGGGGGTGAGCGGCATCGCGTCGAGGGCGACGTACGCGTCGGGCAGGGCCGCCGCGGGCAGGGAGCGGGCGAGGTGGTCGCGCAGTGCCCGGGGCGGGACGGGCGCGCCGTCGGGCGCGGGCACGACGTAGGCGACCAGCCGTCCGGGCTCGCCGTCCGGGGCCTCCCGCAGCACCGTCACCGCCTGCGCGACCTGCGGGTGGCTGCCGAGGACGGCGTCGATCTCGCCGAGTTCGATGCGGTGGCCGCGCACCTTCACCTGGGTGTCGGCCCGGCCCGCGAAGGCGATGCGGCCGTCGTCGGTGAGCCGGACGAGGTCGCCCGTGCGGTAGAGGCGGGCGCCGGGCGGGCCGAACGGGTCCGGGACGAAGCGGGCGGCGGTGAGTCCGGGGCGGCCCCGGTAGCCGTGGGCGACACCGTCACCGCCGATGCAGAGCTCGCCGGTCAGCCCGTGCGGCACCGGCTGGAGGCGGGCGTCCAGGACGTAGGTGCGGGTGTTGGCCAGGGGGCGGCCGATGGTCACGGGGTCGTCGGGTCCGAGGTCGGCGGCCGTGGACCAGACCGTCGTCTCGGTCGGCCCGTACACGTTGACCAGGCGTCCCACGGCGGTGCGCAGTTCGCGGGCGAGTGCGTCGGGCAGGGCCTCTCCCCCTGTCAGGGCCACCAGGTCCGGTGCGTGGAGCCCGGCGGCGAGCATGGTGCGCCAGCCGCTGGGGGTGGCCTGTACGTGGGTGAGGCGGTGGCGTTCGACCAGCTCGGCGAGGGCCGTGCCGTCGCGGTGGCGGCCTTCGGGGACGAGGACGACGGTGCCGCCCGTGACCAGCGGCAGGAAGAGTTCGACGGTGGAGATGTCGAAGGAGAGCGAGGTGAGCCCGAGCCAGCGGCTGCCGGGGCCCGTGCCGGTGGTGTCGCGCAGGGCCGCGAGGAGGTTGGCGAGGGCCGCGTGCGACACCTCGACGCCCTTGGGCACTCCGGTGGAACCGGAGGTGTACAGCACGTAGGCGGGGTCCGTGAGGGCGGGCGGCGCGGCCGCCGGCGGGGCGTCGGGCAGCCGGTCCAGGTCCTCGGGCCCCGGGTCGGTGGCGGTCTCCAGGGTCGTCCCGGAGTCGGCGCGGAGGAACGCCAGGCGCTCCGCCGGGTGGTCGGGGTCCAGCGGCAGGTAGGCGGCACCGGCGGTGAGCGTGCCGAGGGCGGCGACGAGCTGGGCGGCGGAGCGGGGCAGGGCGATGCCGACGAGCGCGCCGGGGCCGGCCCCCTGGTCGCGCAGCCGGTGGGCGCGGCGGCGGACGGCCGCGTCGAGTTCGGCGTACGTGAGGGTGGTGCCGCCCTCGATGACGGCGACGGCGTCCGGGGTCGCGGCGGCCTGGGCGGCGAACAGCGCGGGCAGGGTCGCGGGGGCGTTGCCCGGGGCCCGGGTGGTGTCGGTGAGCAGCGTCGCGCGTTCCCGGGGCGGCAGGACCGGCAGACGGCCGATGGCGGTGTCCGGGGCGGCCAGGGCCCCGTCGAGCAGGGTGAGGAAGTGGTCCAGGACGCGGGCGGGTGCCTCGCCCTCGAAGGCGGCGGTGCGGTACTGGAGGCTGCCTTCCAGGCTGTCGGGGGCGTCGACGAGTTGGAGGTGGGCGATGTTGCGGGCGGTGTGGGCGAAGCCGGTCCACTCGGTGCGTACGTCGAGGCCGGGGCCGAAGTCGGGGGCCTGGGAGGTGTCGCGCCGCCGGTAGCTGAGGGAGACCGGGCACAGCGCGGTGCGTGGGGTGAGTCCGCGCACCGCACGGCTGAGGGGGACGGTGCGGTGGGCGTAGAGGGCGCGCAGCTCGGCCCGGACCTCGTGGGTGAAGTCCGCGAAGGTGAGCGCCGGGCGCGGGTCGGTGAAGAGGGGCAGCTCGTTGACGTGCAGGCCGGTCCGCCGGGGCGCGCCGGGCACGCGGGTGGAGAGTTCGATCGCGGTGGCGGGGGCGGTGTTGCCGTAGCGCAGCAGCAGGGCGTGCCAGGCCGCGGTGAGGAGTTCGAACCGGGTGACGCCGAGCGTCGCGGCGGCGGCGACCAGGCGGGCGTGCCACTCCCCGTCGCGCCGGAAGCCGCAGGCGCTGCCGGGGCCCGGGGCGACGGGGTCCGCGTGGTGGGCGGTGAGGCCGGGGAGGGCGGGCGCCGGGGTGTCGCGCCAGCGGCCGTCCCAGAAGCGGGCCGCCTCGTGGACGGCCGTGTCGGAGACGGGCGGCGGGGGTGCCGGCGCCTCGGCCGCGTAGACCGGCCGGCTCTCCCCGGTCACCGCCCGGTAGGCCCGGGCCACTCCGGTGACCAGGAGGTCCTTGGACTCGCCGTCGAAGACGAGGTGGTGGGCGACCACGAGCAGCAGATGCGCGTCCGGGGCGGTGGTGAACAGCGTGGCCCGCGCCAGGGCCTCGCCCGGGGCGAAGCGGGCGGCGGTCTCCTCGTCGCGGAGCTTGCCGAGGTCGCCGGGCTCGGCGGTGACCAGCCGCAGGGGCGGTGCGTCGCCCGGGTGCAGGCCCGGCCCGGCGGGACCGGTCCGGGAGGCGAGCACGGGGGTGGCCCGTACGTAGTCGCCCCACGCCGTCGCCAGGGCGGCCGGGTCCAGCGGCCCTCGGAGGTGCAGGGCGAGGCTGAGGTGGTACGCCGAGCCGGTGTCGAGGGTCTGCTCGGTGACCCAGAGCCCGTGCTGGGCCGGGTCGAGCGGGGCCGGTGTTTCGAAGGAGGGGGTCATGGGGTCGCCTCGTCGTCCAGGAGCCGGTGGAGTTCACGTTTGAGGACCTTGCCGCCCTCGTTGCGGGGCAGGGTGGCGCGGAAGAGGATCCGGGCCGGCAGTTCGTGCGCGGCCAGCCGGTCGAGCAGGAAGGAGCGCAGCCGGGCGGTGTCCGGTTCGCGGTGCCGGGGCACGACGACGGCGGCGACGACGCTGCCCAGCACGGGGTGCGGGATACCGAAGGCGGCGGCGTCGGCGATGTCGGGGTGGGCGTGCAGGGCGTTCTCGATCTGGATCGTGGACACCTTGTGGGCGCCGGACTTGATGACGTCGCGCTCCCGGTCGAGGAGGTGGAGGTAGCCGTCGGCGTCGAGCCGCCCGATGTCCCCCATGCGCACCCAGCGGCCCCGGAAGACCTCGGTGTCCGTGTCGGGGGCGCCCAGGTAGGCGCGGGGCGCGGTGGGCGAGCGCAGCCAGATCTCGCCGGGTTCACCGGTGGCCACCGGGTGCCCTTCGGCGTCGGTGATGCGCAGGTGGCCGAGGGAGGCGGGCCGGCCGGGTGAGTCGGGGTGGTCGGGGTCGAAGAGCAGGGTGACCTGGGCGGGCGCGGCCTCGGTCGAGGTGTAGTAGTTGACGATCTGCGCCGTGGGGAACGCCTGCGCGAGTCGTAGCGCGACGGGTTGCGGGAGCGCCGCCGCCGTCGAACCGACCAGCCTGACCGTGCTGAGGTCGCGGCCGGTGAGCGCGGTGGACGCGAGCAGTTCGATGGCGGTTGCGGGCACCAGGAAGACGCTGCCGACCGCGTGCTCCTCGATGAGCCGGGCGAACCGGCGCGGGGTGAACTGCGTGGCGGCGACGCCGGTGGCGGCCGTGTCCAGGCAGTTCACGAGCATCGTCTGTCCGGCGTTGGTGCCGATCGGGAAGCTGTGCAGGAAGGTGCGCGAGTGGCGCAGGGGTCTGCGGCGTTCGTCCAGGGTGCAGCCGTGGGCGAGGTTGGCGTGGGTGGCCCGGACGCCCTTGGGGAGCCCGGTGGTGCCGGAGGTGTAGAGGTACTGGGCGGGTGCGGACGGGTCGGGGAACGGCAGTGCGTCCCCGGCCCCGGTTTCGAAGTCCTCGCAGGTCGCCCGCCACAGGCCTTCGGGCATCCGGGGCGGTGGCCCGCCGTCACCGTGCAGGACGCCCGCGCACCGGCTGTCCTCGACGATGTGCGCGGCGGCGGCCGGGGCCAGCCGGTCGGACAGGGGTACGGCGATGCCGCCCGCCCACTGCACCCCGCAGTAGGCGACCGCGTAATCGGTCCACTCCGCGGCCCCGTAGCGCAGCCCGACGGGATCACCGGGGCGCAGGCCGCGGGCGAGCAGGCCGTGGGCGAGGGCGGCGGCCCGGTCGCGCCAGGTGCCGAAGTCCAGGGCGCGGGCCCCGTTGCGGAGGGCGACGCGGTCGGGGTGGAGGGCGGCGCGGTGGGCCAGCAGTTCGATGAGGGAGCACGGGGGCGCGGCGGGGCTCACCGGTCGGCCCCCGCGGGGACGGGCGCGGAGGCGGCAACGGCGGCTGCGGCCGCGCGTTCCCGGAGACCGATGAGGTCGTCGGGTTCGGCGTCCGGCACGTCGCGGTCGAAGCGGGCGAGGACCGGCAGCCGCAGGGCCAGGGTCACCAGGGCCAGCATCACCAGGCAGCACAGCAGGTACATCAGCCCGATGCCGCGCCCCGGGCCCGTGCCCAGCACCCGCCCCACGCTGCCCGCCAGCGCTCCGTCGTCGGCCAGCAGCGGGTCGAACAGCCGGGCGCCCAGGGGGGCGACGAGTCCGTGGCCGATGGGGAGGGTGGACCAGGCGACCATGGTGTTCAGCGCGAAGACGCGGCCGTGGAAGCGCTGGGGGACCTTCACCTGGACGATGGTCGAGTACACGCCGTTGACCAGGGCGATGGCGCAGGACATCCCGAAGGCACCGGCACCAATCACCCAGAGGTCGGCGCGCAGCCCGGTCACCGCCCCGGCCAGGGCGAACACCCCGGCCAGCGCGAGCATGCCACGCACCCGGTGTCTGCGGGGCCCGCCCCACACCCCCATGACCAGCCCGCCCGCGACGGCCCCGGCCCCGCCCGCCGTGGCGACCGCCGCCGCCCCGTCGAGGTTGTCGAAGGACAGCACCAGGGGCGTCACCAGCAGGAACAGCGGCGACAGGAAGAGGTTGAGCGCGGCGAACCACAGGAGCATCGAACGGAAACCCCGGTGCCGCCAGGTGTAGGCGAAACCCTGTTTGATCTCCTCGACGACCGGCTCCCGGCGGGTCCAGGGCAGGGTGCGGGGGAACCTGACGCAGACGAGTACGGCGACCGCGACCACGTAAGTGGCGATGTCGAGGATCAGGATGCCGCGCAGACCGATGCCGGCCATCAGCGCGACCGCGACGAGCGGCACGACGAACTGGGCTGCTCCGAAAGCGAGTTGGACGACGCCGTTGGCATGGCCCAGATAGCGTTTGGGGACCAGTTGCGGAATGGCGGAGCTGTAGGCGAGGCGCTGGAAGGTGAGCGCGACCGAGAGGCTGCCGAGCAGCACGTACAGATACCAGGTGTCCAGTGCGCCGCCGAGCAGCAGGACCAGCATGGCCACCTGGCTGAGCCCTGCCGTGAGGTCACCCGCGAGCATGACCTTGCGCCGGTCGAACCGGTCCACGACGGCACCGGCCAGTGGGCCGGCGAGGATGCCGGGCAGCATCGCCACGACGGAGTACAGCGCGAACCGGGCCAGGGAGCCGGTCTCCAGCAGGATCCAGATGGGCAGGGCGAACTCCGTCAGCGCGGAACCCACGATCGACCCCAACTGCCCGAGTACCACGGCGAGGAAGCGTGCGGCGCCGGGTGCGGGGGCGCCCGCGTCCTTCGTGCCGGCATCGTCCGCCGGGTCCGCCTCGGTGCCGCCCGGCGGCCCGGTCTCGGCGTGGAACCACCAGGCCGCGTCCGGGGTGCGCTCGGGCAGCGTCGCGGTGGTCTCCGCGCGGATCGCCTCGTGGACGCTCGTCACCGCCTCGGCGACCTCGGCGGCCCGGTACTTCACGAAGAAGTGGCCGCCCTGGTCGATGACCGCGACCGCCGAGCGCTCGGCGAGGAGCAGCCACTCCCGGTAGCGCTCCTGGTAGAAGTCGGCGGCCGGGTCGCGGTCGCCGACGAGCGACACCAGCGGGGCGCGCAGCCTCGGGGCCCCTGCCTCGACGTCCGCGATGGCCCCCGTGAAGTACTCCTCGGCCGCCTGGCTGTCGCGGCGCATGTTGCCGACGATGAACTCGGTCTGCTCCCGGTCGAGCTGGGAGGTATCGACGCCCATGCCCGTGAGCCAGTTGACGTACACCCGGTTTCCGAGCAGCGACTCCAGGGACGCCACCTTGGAAAGGGCGCCGAGCACCCGTCCGCGCGGTTTGGCGAAGGGGAACTGCGCTCCCGCGTACACCGCTTCGAGCTCGCGGCCCGACGCTTCGAGGAGCCGGGCGGTCGCCACGGCCAGTGCGGTGCCGACACCGCAGTGCCCGTACACGATCAGCGGGCCCCGGACCCGTTCGCGGATCTCGGCGGCCAGGCTCTCCGCGAGTTCCCCGAACGGCAGGTGCTCCTCCGTCACACCGACGTCATGGCCCGGAATGGCGACGGACCACAGCTCGTAGCCCTCGGGCAGGAGATCGGCGACCGGCTGGTACACGACCGCGCTGCCACCGCCGTACGGGACACAGACCAGGGTGGCGCGCAGGTGCCCGGCCGGGGCCTGCGGGGTGAGTCGGTGCAGCAGTCGGCGGGGGCCCCGGGCGTCCTCGGGGGTGTCCGCCAGCGCGGCGAGGTCCCTCACGGTCCGGCAGGTGAACAGGTCCATGACGCTGACCGGCCGGGCGCCCGCCTCCGGGAGCAGTCCGCGGGCACGGGCCACCACCTGGGTGGCGAGGAGCGAGTGGCCGCCGAGGTCGAAGAAGTCCTCGTCCGCTCCGACCTCGTCCAGCCCGAGCACATCGGCCCAGATCCCGGCGAGCACCCGCTCCGCGGGGGTCCCGGGCGCACTGGCCGCGCCGTTCGTCCGGTGGATCTGCGGGGCGGGCAGCCCCCGGCGGTCCAGCTTCCCGTTGGGTGTGAGCGGGAGGGCGGGCAGCGTGGTGAAGGAGGCAGGCACCATGTAGTCGGGCAGCACCCGCTTGAGCGCGGTGCGCAGTTCCTGCGGGTCGGGCGCGGTCTCCTCCCCGGCGGTGACGAGGTAGGCGGCGAGCCGCTGGTCGCCCGGGGTGTCCTCGCGTACGACCACGGCCGCCTCGCTCACCGGGGGCAGGGCGCGCAGGGCCGACTCGATCTCGCCGGGTTCGATGCGCAGGCCGCGCAGCTTGACCTGCTGGTCGATGCGGCCGAGGTGTTCCAGGGCCCCGTCGGGGCGGCGTCTGCCCAGGTCCCCGGTGCGGTAGAGCCGCGAGCCGGGCGGGCCGTACGGGTCGGGGACGAACCGGGAGGCGGTGAGCCCCGGTCGCCGGTGGTAGCCGAGGGCGACCCCGGTCCCGGCGATGTGGATCTCACCGGGTGCGCCCGGGGGCACCGGCCGCAGCGCCCGGTCCAGGACGTAGAGCCGGATGTTGTCGACCGGGAAGCCGATGGGGACCACGTCGGACGGCCCCTCGCACTCCCAGGCCGAGACGTCGACCGCCGCTTCGGTGGGCCCGTACAGGTTGGCCAGGCCGCAGCCGGGCAGCGCCTCGCGGAAGGCGCGCGCCGTATCGGGCGGCAGCGCCTCGCCGCTGCACACGACGCGGCGCAGGGCCGTGCACCGCCCCGCGTCCTCCTCGGCGAGGAAGAGCGGCAGCATCGAGGGGACGAAGTGGGCGACGGTCACGGGTGCGGAGCGGATGAGTTCGCCCAGGTAGGCGGCGTCCTTCTGGCCCCCGGGACGGGCCAGCACGAGGCGCGCGCCGGTCATCAGCGGCCAGAAGAACTCCCAGACGGAGACGTCGAACCCGGCCGGCGTCTTCTGGAGCACGGAGTCCTCGGGACCGATGGGGTAGCTCCGTTGCATCCACAACAGCCGGTTGACGATGGCGCGATGGGTGTTCGGCACGCCCTTGGGGCGGCCGGTGGAGCCGGAGGTGTAGATGAGATAGGCGGGGTCGTCGGGCGCCGGAGTGCTCCGCGATGCCGTGGGAGCGCTCCCGCGAAACGGATCGTCCTCGTCTTCGAGAAGGAGGACGGTGGCCCGGCAGCCCTCGGGGACGGGGATGTCCCGCTGCGTGAGGAGCACCCGCGCACCGCTGTCCTCCAGCATGAACGCGAGCCGTTCGGGCGGGTACTCGGTGTCGAGCGGGGTGTAGCAGGCGCCCGTGCGCAGTACGCCGAGGAGCGCGGCGACCAGTTCGAGGGAACGTGCCGCGCCCACGGCGACGACGTCCCCGGGGCCGGTGCCCGCCGCGACGAGGCGGGCGGCGACGCGGTCGGCGGCGGCGTCCAGTGCGGCGTAGGTGAGGCTGTGGTCGTCGGCGGTGACGGCGAGGGCGTCGGGGGTACGGGCGATCTGCTCGGCGATGAGGGAGACCAGGGTGGCGTCGGCCGGTACCGGCACCTCCGTACGGTTGAACTCGACGGTCTCCAGGGCACGTTCGGCACCCGAGAGCAGGTCGATGCCGGACAGCGGCGCGTCCGGGCGGTCGGCGACGGCGCGCAGCAGGCGGTCGAGATGGGTGGCGAGCCGGGCGATGTCCGCCTCTGCGAAAAGGTCGGTGTTGTAGTTGAAGGCGCCGCGCAGTCCGTCCGGCCACTCCATCAGGAAGAGCTCGACGTCGAAGCGGGTGCCAGAGGCGCGCAGTCCGTAGGTCTCCACGTCCAGGCCCGGACCGGCGGTGGCCTGCCGCCCGGTGGCGTAGTTCTGGACGGCGAGCACCGCCTGGAAGACCGGGGAGCGGGAGACATCGCGTTCCACGTTCAGCTCGGTGACCAGCTGCGCGAACGGCAACTCCTGGTGGGCGTAGGCCTCCAGGCAGGTCTCACGGGTGCGTTCCAGCAGCTCGGTGAAGGTGGGGTCGCCGTCGAGCCGGGCGCGCAGGGCCAGGACGTTGACGAACATGCCCACCAGACCCTCCAGTTCCGGCTCGGGGCGGCCCGCGACGGGTGATCCGACGGCGAAGTCGCGCTGGCCGCTGAACCGGGCCAGGAGTTCCTGGAAGGCGGCGAGCAGCACCATGTGGATCGTGGCGCCGTGCGCCTTGCCGAGGGTGGCGAGCCGGTCGAGGAGTCCGCGCTCCACCTGGAATCCGTAGCCCGCCCCGTCGAAGGTCTGGCGCGCGGGCCGGGGCCGGGCGGTGGGCAGGACGAGCGGTTCCACCCCGGCGAGCTCCTCCGCCCAGTAGGCGACTTCGGCGGTGAGCGCGTCCCCGCTCAGCCGGTCGCGCTGCCACTGCGCGAAGTCCCCGTACTGGACCGGGAGTTCGGGCAGGGGGTCGCCTTCCCCTGCGACGCGGGCCGCGTAGCAGCGCAGGATCTCGGAGACCAGGATCTCGCTGGACCAGCCGTCGCTGACGCTGTGGTGGACGACCAGCAGCAGGATGTGGTCACGGTCGGCCAGGTGTACGAGCAGGGCACGCAGCAGCGGACCGGCGGCCAGGTCGAAGGGCTCGGCCCCCGCCTCGTCCACGAGCCGGGCCGCGTGTTCCTCGTCCCGGGCCTCCACAAGGGGCAGCGGCGCGGGCACGGGCTGCGCGATCTCCAGTACGGGGCGGCCGTCGTCGGTCACCGGGTAGCGGGAGCGCAGCGTCTCGTGCCGGGCGGTGACGTCGTCCAGGGCGTGGGCCAGTGCCTCCCGGTCCAGCTCGCCGCGCAGCCTGCGCGCGACGGGGATGTTGTACGCGGCGGTGCCGGGGGCGAACTGCTCCATGAACCACAGGCGTTCCTGCGCGAAGGAGAGCGGCGGTACGGCGCCCTCGGGTCTCCGGGGAACGGCGGGGCGGGAGGCGGCGGCGCGGCCGGCCCGGAGCCGGCGGCTGAGCAGGGCGCGCTTGGCGTCCGAGAGGCCCGCGGGGGATGTGGTGGTGTCGCTCATGACGGCGTACCGGTTCCTTCCAGGGTGCCGCTGTCCGTGGCGAGAAGGGCGGCTGCCTCCTCCTCCGACAGGGCGTCGATCTCGGCCATCAGGGCGGCCTCCACGGCCTCGGCGAAGGCGGCGACCGTGCGGTGGGTGAAGAGGGTGCGCAGGGGGACGGTGAGCTCGGCGGTGGCCCGGACGCGGGCGATGACCCGGGTGGCGAGCAGGGAGTGCCCGCCCAGGTCGAAGAAGTCGTCCAGGGCGCCCACCCGTTCGACGTCCAGCACCTCACGCCAGATGTCGGCGACCAGCTCCTCCGCCTCGGTGCGCGGGGCCAGGTAGCTCGCCCGGAGCTCCGGGCGCTGCTCGGGGGCGGGCAGGGCCGCGCGGTCCAGCTTGCCGTTCGGGGTGAGCGGCAGCCGGTCCAGGACGAGAACGGCGGCGGGCACGAGGTGAGCCGGTAGGAGCGCTCCCACGGCGCTCCGCAGGGCGGCGGGATCGAGGCCCCCGGCGGCGGGGACCACGTAGGCGACCAGGGTCTCGCGATGGGCGACGACCACCGCCTCGGCGACCCCGGGCCGGGCGAGGAGCGCGCTCTCGGTCTCACCTGGCTCGACGCGGTAGCCGCGCACCTTGAGCTGGCCGTCCAGCCTTCCCAGGAATTCCAGGGCGCCGTCGGCCCGGCGGCGCACAAGGTCCCCGGTCCGGTAGCGGCGGGAGCCCGGCGGGCCGTACGGGTCGGGGACGAAGGCGCGCGCGGTGGCGCCGGGCCGGCCGGTGTAGCCGTAGGTCACCCCCGTACCGCCGAGGAGGAGTTCGCCGGGTGTGCCGGGCGGGACCGGCCCGCCGTATTCGTCGCAGACGGTGGCGGTGACGCCGCCGATCGGGGTGCCGATGGGCGGGCGGGTGCGGGTGTCCGCGTCGCCGAGGTCGGCGGTCGTGGCGATGACGGTGGTCTCGGTGGGGCCGTACGAGTTGACGACACGCACCCGGTCGCCGAACCGCTCGCGCCAGGCGCCGACGGCGGCGGACTGGACCTGGTCGGCGCCCAGGATCAGCAACCGCAGCCCGTCGGGCCAGGCGACGACGTCCGGGTCGCCGACGAGGTGCTGCCAGTACGGCGTGGGCAGGTCCATGACCGTGACGTCGGCGGTGAAGTCCTCGCTCAGCTGGTCGGGCAGCGTGGCGCCGGGGTCGGCCACGACGAGGGTGGCACCGGCCGCCAGCGCGGGGAACAGTTCCTCGGCGCAGGTGTCGAAGCTGAGCGAGGCGCAGTGCAGGACGCGGTCATCGGCGGTGATCCCGTACCCCTCGCGCATCCAGCGGACCCGTTCGGCCAGCGCCCGGTGCGGGACGAGGACGCCCTTGGGCTTGCCGGTGGAGCCGGAGGTGTAGACGAGGTACGCGGGGTCGTCGGGGTGGGGCGCGGTGCGGCACTCCCCCGCCGGGCCCGTCTCGTCCTCCACGTACAGGATGCGGACGCTTCCGGGCAGCCCGGGCTGTGGGGTGTCGCGGGAGGTCAGGACGGTGCGGGCGCCACTGTCGGCGGCCATGTACGCGATCCGGGCGGGCGGGTAGTCGGGGTCCAGGGGGAGGTAGGCGGCACCGGCGCGCCAGGCGGCGAGCATCGCCACGACCGCGTGGGGTCCGCGCGGCAGGAGCACGCCGACGGTGTCCCCGCGCCGCACTCCCTCGGCGGCCAGCCGTGCGGCGAGGCTGCCCGCGCCCTGCCACAGCTCGGCGTACGAGAGCGAGGTGTCCCGCCCGCGCAGGGCCTGGCCGCCGGGGCGTTCGCGTACGGTCCGGGCGATGGCGTCGTGCACCGTGGGCGGGCCGTCGGGCAGGGCGGGCCCGCGGCCGGCCGCGTCCAGGGCGGCGCGTTCGGTTTCGTCCAGCAGCGGCAGGAGGTGGACCGGGGTGTCCGGGGCGTCCGCCGCTCCGCGCAGCAGGGTCTCGAACCAGCGCGCGAGGCGGGCGACCCACTGCTCGTCCAGCAGGTCCGTGCGGTAGCCGAAGACGGCGACCACGTCCTCGCCGTCCCGGCGCACATCGAGGGTGAGGTCGAACTTGCAGGCCCGCATGGCGGGGTCCAGTTCGGTGCAGCCGAGCCCGGCGAAGGACGCGTCGCGCAGCAGGCCGGCGTCCTGGGTGTGGACGGTCAGCATCGTCTGGAACAGCGGGGTGCGTCCGGGGTCCCGGTCCAGGCGCAGCGTTTCGGCCAGTTCCTCGAAGGGGACGCGCTCGTGGGCGAAGGCGCCGAGCACGGTGGTGCGCGCGCGGCGGAGCAGGTCGGCGAAGGTGGGAGTCCCGGCCAGGTCGGAGCGCAGGACCAGGGTCCGCGAGAAGTAGCCGATGGCCCTTTCGGCATCGGGTCCCGACCGGCCGGCCGAGGGTACGCCGACGCAGAAGTCGCGTTGTCCGGTGCAGCGGTGCAGGGTCGCCTGGTAGGCGGCGAGCAGCACCATGAACGGGGTGCAGCGCCGGGTCCGGGCCAGGGCGTCGATCACGGGCCCGGCGCCGGTGAGGAGCTGGGTGTGGAAGGCGCCCTCGGGCGACGGGTGTTCGGGGCGGGGGCGGTCGAGGGGCAGTTCCAGGGCGGGTGCGCCGTCCAGGCGGTCCCGCCAGTAGGCGAGGGTTTCGCGCGCCTGCTCCTCGTCCGCGTCCCGCTCCTGCCCGGCCGGGTAAGCGGGCGGGGCGGGCAGGTCGGCGGCCTCGCCGCGGAGGTGCGCGGTGTAGTGCGCCGCCAGTTCCTCGCGCAGGACGTTGAGGGACCAGCCGTCGGCGACGATGTGGTGCAGGACCACGCACAGGACGTGCTCGGTGTCTCCCGTACGGAAGAGGGCGACGCGCAGCAACGGGCCGCGGGCGAGGTCGAAGGCGCGGTTCGTGCGCTCGGCGATCAGCGGTTCGAGCCGGTCGCTCGCGCCGCGCAGGTCGTAACCCTCCACGTCGACCGGGCCCGGCTCGTCCACCAGTGCGGCCGGTTCGCCGTCCTCGGCGGGGAAACGGCTCCGCAGCGCCTCGTGCCGGGCCGCCACCGCGTCGAAGGCCGCCCGCAGGGCGGGCTCGGACAGTTCGCCGGAGAGGCGAAGAACCAGCGGAATGTTGTATGAGGCGTCGTCGGGGTCCATCTGGTGCAGGAACCACAGACGTTTCTGGCCATGCGTCAGGTACGACTGGACGGCCTGGGTACTCATCCGACTCCCTCGGCGCGCACGCCGAGCGGCGTGGTGTGCGGTTGCTTCAGGTCAATGGGGACATGTGGAGCATGTGGGGGGGGCGGAGCGACGCGGCGGTACGGGGATACCGCGGCGGGCCGAAGGGTCTCGCCACCGGCGAGATCCGGTCAATTCACGGCTTCAGGTGTTGCGATGTTATGAACAGCACACGCGTCCGTCAATGCAAGACCTGTACACACAAACGGAGTTGAGAAATCCGAGCGTCGTGAGCGCTCGGCCGGAGGGAACCTCTTGTCCGCAGCCGGGCATTCATCCCTTCGGCTGGATCTTGGGCACAAATTGCGCCTTTCGCGTCCTTCCGGGTGGTGAATAGGGGCGTGCGACAGCAAAACCCCCGGCCCTAGGAGCGTGGACCATCATGAACAACGCGGACAGTGCGTCGCAGAGCGTGCGGACGATGTATGCAGAGCGGTTCGCCACCGATCTCACCGAGAATCGTGCGGAGCAGAAGGAGCTCACCGCGCAGATCGAGCGGCTGCGGGCCCGCCTGCAACAGCTCAGGACGGACGAGACCTGGCTGACCGGAATGCAGGCCGCACTTCCTGGAGAGACGGCGCCCCCGAGGCCGCGCCGCGCGCCGCGCACCAAGGAGAAGCCTGTGCGGGGTGACGCGCCCGCCGGCACACCCGTCCCGGGCCCCCGGCCCGCCGGGCGCGCGAAGGCGAGGCCGTCCCGGGCGAGGACGAGCGGCAGGAAGGCTGCGGGCACGGCGGCCGTTCCGCTGCACCAGCTCATCCGCACCCTGATGCCCCTGGGCGAACCGCGTCTGGTGCGCGAGATCCACGCGGACCTGACCGAGGCTCACCCGGAGCGCGGCACCTCGGTCCAGGTGGTTCGCAACACCCTGGAGACCCTGGTGAAGCGGGGCGTCGTCGGCAAGGGCATCCAGAAGGGCACGGCCATGTACACCGCGACCGAACCGGTGCCGTCCGAGGGCGAGCAGGCCCCGGCGGCCGGCTGAACGACCCGGGGCCGTCTCACGCGTCCGGCCCCCGGGGAAGCGAGCTCCCCGGGGGCCGGACGGTGGTACCACGGCGTCAGGCGGCCGTGATGTTCTCCGCCTGCGGGCCCTTCTGGCCCTGCGTGATGTCGAAGGTCACCGCCTGGCCCTCCTGGAGCTCACGGAAGCCGGAGGCGTTGATGTTCGAGTAGTGAGCGAAGACGTCCGGCCCGCCGCCGTCCTGCTGGATGAAGCCGAAACCCTTTTCGGCGTTGAACCACTTGACGGTTCCGCTGGCCATGCCGGTGCCTCTCAGTCGATATCGGGAGCCGCACCACGCGGTCCCAGTGGCGTCCCGGTCCGCCCCTGCACAGCAAGGCGCCCGCGCCGGAGCACGGGCGGTTTCGGCGAACCACGACTTCCGGCAGTGACGCTACATGGCGAAACCCCTCTCCACCAGAGAGCAACGACTTCGCGTCGCGCCGGATGCCGGGGAAAGCCGCTGATGGGGCCGCACTCACGGGCAACGGACGGTCTGCGGCGACCCGGACGTCCGTGACGACGTCACCGGACCGGAGCACCGGAGGGGCAGCGGGACTCCGGACGGACAGTGCCCGCCGGGATGAGAATGGTGCGGTCGGCAGGGGGGCTGCCGACCGCACCGAGTACCGCCCCGCCTCGGCCCGGGAGACCGAGGTGGGTGACGGAAAGAGCCAGATCAGCGGACCGTGGTGCCCGGTCCGTCCCACTGGGGGACGAAATACGGTCTGCTCGTCAAGCCCTTCCCGCCACCGTTCTGAACGGGCGCGGAATTCCGGCTGCGAACATTGCCAGGAGAGGACAGCAGGAAGACCGCACGTCAGGCGCGGGCCCACCGCCCCGAAGAGCCGCGGTCCGCTGCCTCACGGGCTCCAGCATGGAAGGTAAACAGACTGTTTTCTACGTCCAGTTTTTAGCGCTAAGCCACGTCGCGCCAATTAGGCTCACGCCCGCGCAACCGGGCCCATACGCGGGGGATTTGATCGCATGACCAACACCGACAAGACGGCACTGCGGACACTGCTCAGAGTCCGTCGTGCACTGATCGACCCGACCGGGCACGGTTTTCACCGTTCGTCCCGCCAGGGGCGCCGCGCACCCGGCCTGTCCCAGCATCAGGTCGACCAGTTGCTACACCGCACCCCCGGCACCTACCGGCGGCTGGAGTCCGGCGCCTGGCCCAGGCCGGACACCGGCTTCCTCCGGGACGTGGCGATGCTCTTCGCCCTCAACGAGCAGGAGTGGGTGTCACTGTGCCGGTACGCCGGGATAGGCGATCCCCCGGGCCCGCTCACCGCCCGCTCGGGCAAGGAGGTGCCGGGCGTGTGGCAGGAGGCCATCGACGGGATGACCCATCCCGCGTACGTCACCGACGCCTCCTGGGAGCTCATCGCGCACAACGACGAGTTCGCGCGGCTGTTCCCCGGCGGGGACGTGCCCAGGAACACGATGCGGTGGATGCTCCTCGACGGGCAGGGCCGCGACATGCTCATCGACTGGGACACCGCCTGGGCGCCGCTGGTCGTGCCACAGTTGCGGGCCGCGCTCGCGAGCCGGCCCGACGACGAGGTGCTCCGCCGCCTTGAGAAGGACGTGCTGGCGGATGCGCAGTGTGCGCCGATCTGGGAATCGGGCGGCGCGCACATCCATCCCGACGGCGACGAGCGGCCCATCCGCCACGCCATCGACGGTCCGGGGTGGGTGACGATGTGCGCCGCGCAGCCCATGGCCGCTCCGGGCGCGCGCATGATCGTTCTCGTCTTCCACGCGGGCGCGCGGCGCGCGCACACCCGCGTTCCGGTGCTGCGCGCCCCGTAGGGGCTTCCCTCCGTGGTTCCGCGGTGTTGTGATCAGGGCGGCACGGCCGTTTGTGGCTTAGGTTGTGCCCACCCCCACATCGCCGCCGCACCGTGCCCGCCGGAGGATGTCGTGCCTGCCTACATAGCCCGCCCCACCACCGTGTTCCCCGCCCATAAGGTGACCACCGCCGAGATCGCCGACGACATTCGCGCCCATCACCCGGACCACCCGCGGCTCGCAGCGATCCTCCGCATCGTGGCCAACACCGGGGTGCGCAGCAGGTACTTCACCCGGCCGCTGGTGGCGCCGACCGTGTCGGGGGACGCCGGTGTGACCGCCCGGAGCGGGGCGGCGTTCGCCGACGCGCTGGACATGGCGGAGCAGGCGGCACGGGGCGTGCTGGGGGCGTACGGGCTGGGGCCGGGCGATGTGGACGCGATCATCACGACGCACTCGACCGGCTGGTCCGTCCCCAACATGGACATCCACCTCATCGACCGGCTCGGCCTGCGACCGGACGTCCGCCGGATCGCCCTGACGACGCTGGCGTGCGCGGGCGGCACCCAGGCGCTGATCCGGGCCGTCGACCTGCTGGCCGCGAGACCCGGGGCGACCGTCCTGGTGGTCGCCGCCGAGGTCATCTCCTCCGTGTACAACCATCAGGACGACGCCGTGGAGCACATGATCTACAAGGTGCTGTTCGGGGACAGCGCGGCGGCGACGCTCGTCACCGATGCCCCGCTGGGCCCGGGTTTCCGCGTGGGCTCCCCGGCCGACACCTACGAGCACGCCCTGCCGGACAGTCTCACCCGGTACGCCGGCCGCGTCGATCCGGCCGGGTTCCACTTCGACAGCACGAAGGAGGCGCTGAGCGCGGCCGACGATGTGCTGCCCAGCCTGCTGGACTGGCTCGACCGGCCTGCCGTGGGCTTCGGGGTCATCCACCCCGGCAGCGCGCGCATCATCAGCGACACCGCGGCGGCCCTCGGTCTCGACGCCCACGACACCCGGCACTCCACCGCGACCCTGGCCGACGAGGGCAACCTCGGTGGTGTCTCCGTGCTCCGCATCCTCGAACGCACCCACGCGGAACCGCCGCCGGCCGGTGCCGAGGGGATCACCGTCGCGTACGGGCCGGGGTTCGCCACGGCCGCGCTCCGCGGGACCTGGGCGGCCTGAGAGGCAGGCTCAGGACCGGCCGGCCGCGCGGGGGTCCGTCGGGGCGGGGCAGTGGGCGTTGAGGAGCGCGAGCGCCGCCAGGGTGATGCCGCAGGTGATCCGCCCCTCGGCCAGCCACCCCGGCAGTTCCCCGGGCGTGACCCAGACGGGTTCGGTGACGGATTCCATCGGCTCGGGTGCCGCCTGTCCGGCGGACGCCACGTCCACCTCGCCGACATACACCTGGATCGGAGCGGCGAGGATGCCGGTGTCGGCGTGGATGACGCCGAGGGGCCGCAACGACGCGCAGACGAGCCCCGTCTCCTCGCGCAGTTCGCGGGCGGCGGCCGCCGCGAGTCCTTCCTCGTCCTCGCTCGCACCCCGGGGGAACTCCAGGGAGGCGGCCTGGATCGGGTAGCGGTAGTTCGACACGAAGGCGTATCCGGCCGGGCCGACCGGCACGACGACGGCGCCCTCCTTGCGCGCCTGCCATCGCAGGTACTGCCCGGTGGCCCCGGACGGGGCGACGACGTCGTCGTTGTACAGGGTGCCGAAGCGGCTGCGGAAGACGGGCACTTCGCGCACCCGCCGGATGGGCGCCGCCGCGGCACCGGTCTGCGCGGATCCGGGTCCGGTCACTGTGGTCACTGGGGCCTCCTCGAACATCTCGGGCCCCATGAAGGTGCCTGGAGCGTCCGGGGTGTGACGCCGCGAAGTCTCCGGGGCCGCCCCGGCCGGTACACTGCCCCGCGGGGTGGGCTGTAGCGCAGAGGTCGTCGCGCCTTCACGTCATGTAGGAGCACGCCGGTTCGAATCCGGTCGGTCCGCCCCGTCCTGCCCGGTCATGCACCGGCCGCTGTTTGACGTGCGCCATCGGGACCGGTTTCCTGGCGCGGTGACCGAACTTCGTATCGAGCGGGTGGACGCCGAAGCCTCGCTCCTGGACTGGCAGTCCGTCCACAACGCCATCATTCCGACGGCTCCGCTCTCGTTCGCGGAAGTGACCGAGCGCGCGGGACGCAACCGGTTGTGCGTCGCGTACGCGGCGGACGTCCTGGTGGGATGCTCCACGGTGCGCCCGCCCGGCGCGGACAACCCGGTGGGGACGGTGATCGCCCGCATCCTGCCCGAGCACCGTGGCCGAGGATTCGGCGGGCAGCTGTACGCGCACGGTCTGGAGCTGGCCCGGGGGCTCGGCGCCGAGGTCATCGAGACGTGTGTCCTGGAGTCGAACCCCGAGGGCCTTCGGTTCGCGTTGCGAAACGGTTTCGTGGAGACCGAGCGGTACGTCCTGCCGGGCGACACCGTGCCGTTCATCGACCTCCGGCTCGCCTGACGGCCGTCACGCACGACCCGGGGTCCGCCCTGCCGCTCGGCAGGCCCCGGGTCGCGCGGAACGCGGTCAGGCGGTGTGGAGCGTCAGCCCGTACCGGTTCAGGATCTCGTTGATGGGCTGGTGCCAGGTCTCCCCGCCGGAACTGCAGTTGCCCCAGCCACCGGAGGTGACACCCTGCGCCTGGTCACCGCTGATGAAGGAGCCGCCGGAGTCACCGCCCTCCGCGCAGACGCTCGTCTTGGTCATCTGGTAGACCGCGCCCTGGGCGTAGTTGACCGTGTCGTTGGTCGCCAGGACATTGCCGCAGTGCCAGTGCGAGGTGGAGCCGGAGCGGCAGATCGAGGCGCCGATGGGGGCGACGTTGGAGCCCCGGACCAGCTGGTCCGAGACGGTGCCCCAGCCGAGGACGACGGGGACCGTCCACCAACCGTTGCCCACGCTGACCCACGCGTAGTCGTCGCCCGGGAACGACGAGCCCTGGAAGTTGCCGATGAAGGAGCCGTCCCAGCCGCTCACCCCGGCACCGGCCCGGCCGCAGTGGCCGGCCGTGACGAAGCCGCCGTAGACGGAGAAGCCGATGGAGCAGCGTACGTTCCCCGTGTAGTACGGGTCACCGCCCACGGTCCCGGCCGAGAGGATCCGGGGCGCTTCGGCGGTCTGCTCGACGGTGACGGGACCGGCCGCCCGGGCCTTCCGTACGAACGCCTGGACATCGTTGTCAGAACGCTGCGAGGCGACGACGTCCACGACGACCGAGTTGGTGCGCGGGTCCACGTGCCAACTGCTGACGCCCTGCGGTGCGTTCAGCTTGTCCAGCTTCGCCTTGACCGAGTCGAGGCGCTTCTCGGTGTGGGTCACCATGCGGACCGCGGCACCCGTGGCCCGTACGGCGTCGGCCTGCCCGGCGTCGGTGACGGCGACGGTCAGGCCGCCGGTCGCCGGGTCGAACCAGGAGCCGCCGTACGCCGCTCCGGCGGCGTGGCGGGCCTTCGGCTGGAGTGCGGTGGCGGTCTTCTCCTGGGAGAGCCGCACCCTGGCCTGGCTCGCCGTCAGGCCGAGGTCCCGCTGCATGGCGGTGAGCAGGCCGTCGGAGGCGGGCGCGGGGGCGGCGGTGGACGTGTCCGCGGCGGTGGCCGAGGGGAAGCCCGCGCCCGCCCAGGCTCCGAGGAGGAGTACGGCGGAGAGTGCGGTCCTCAAGGCTGTGGAGCGTCTCAAGGTCTTGGCCCTTCTGTTGTTCCGGCTGGGTGGGGGAGGAACAGCAGGCGTCCGAGGCGTCCTCCGTGAGAGCGCTCTCAGAGTGTGCCGTTCCGGACTGTAGCGGAGAAGTCGTTAGCAGGTCCATGCCAATGACAGAGGTGGCCGTGCGGATCGCCCGCTGAGTAGCCGTACTCATCCCCCACGCACGCCCCCGTCCTACCGTCACATCAGATGAAGGAGCAGGTCCGGTCGTTGGGCAGGCCGGAACGCGAGCAGGGGGCGGGCAAGGATGGGCGGATCGCCGAGACGGCGCAGGACGGCGGCCGGGGTGGCCGGGGCACTGGTGCTCGGGCTCACCGCCGCTCTCACGGGGTGCGGGATGGTGACCACCACCAAGGAGGACCGTGCGTACGCCGAGAAGCTGGCCGCCAAGTACCACCCGGGCGTCCTCCGCCTCATCGGGGCGCACACCCTGATCCCGCACTCCAGCGGTTCGGAGATCACCTTCGCGATGACCGACGACCCCGACGCCGTGGTCCGGATGCGGGTGGACGCCGGCGCGGGCACCTGCAACACGCACGGCTGCCGGGGCGTGATGGACGAGGCGGTGGAGCGCGGACGGCGCGACGCGGCGGCGCTGCGGGTGCTCCTCGGCGCGTTCCGGCACTGCGGCCACACGGTGATCGCCGTCGACCCGCAGACCGGGGCGCCGTGGATCGCCGCGTCCCCCACCAACGCGACGGTCACCGGCCTGCTCAAGGACATCGGCGCATGCGCGCGGCAGTGGAAGGACGGGACCGAGGTGAAGGGCGCGTCGGTCAATCTGGTCTCCCCGGCCGTCGCCGAGAACCGGCCCATCGGCAAGAAGTCGCAACCGACGGCCATGCGTCTGAGCGCCACCCCGCTGCTCGCGGCCCTCGGCTCGCACGCGTACTACAGCGTCGGCTACGGGGCGAAGGACGGGCGGGTCGACCCGGCGTCGGGCAGCGCCCGCATCGTCCGCCCGTTCGCCGAACGGCAGAAGTTCGCCGCCGAGGTCCACAGTGCGGTCCGAGACCGGCTCCGGGCGGCCCACCCCCGCGTACAGGTCAGCGACTACGAGTGGATCTGGCGCCTGGAGCCCGGCTCCGTCGACCGGCTGACGGGATACGTCCTCTACTGCGAGGAGCCCGACGGGGAGAAGTCGTGTCTGGGCGACCGGGCCGTGCTGGCCACCGCCGACCTCCACGGCCGCCTGCTGGGCGAGGTGCGGGAGATCGGCAAGGTCCGCGAGGGCCGGGGGCCGCTGGAGCTGCCCCCGATGTGAAACAGCGTGTCAGGAGCGGGCGGGACGGTAGGTGTACGTGTCCCACAGCGCCCGGACCGCTTCGCTGTCCCTCCAGTGCCCGGAGACCGCCCCACGCCCCGGTGTGCCCCACACTCTGACGTGGCCGGCGCCCGGCTCCCAGCCGGGGTCGCCGGTGGCCGCGAACCCGGCCCAGGCCGAGGTCATCCGGTCCGCGAGGGCCCGGTCCTCGGCCGTGGGCGCGGCGCCGCCGATGAGGAACCGGGTGCGCTCGTCGTCCACGTTGCCGAAGGCGAAGGGCACGTCGGCGCAGTGCCAGGCGCGCACTCCCCCGTCCCCGCGGTCGAAGCGGGAGAGGAAGGCGCGGCCGCCCGCCGCCGTGTGGGCGTCGGCGAGCCGGCTGCTGTACTCGCCGAACATCAGGTCCCCGTACACGGCGAGGTGAAGGTCGTGCGGTTCGGCTCCGGGCATGAGTGCGCGGTACCCGTCGATGAGCCCGGACGGCAGGCCGAAGTCGGCGGCGAAGCGCCGAAGCCGTTCGTCCGTGGGGACCTCGCAGGCGCTGCCGACGGCGTCCATCAGCCAGTACTCCTCGGTCGTGTGGCAGACGAGCAGGTCGACGTCCCGGCCGGCCCCGGCGGCGACGAGGGCGAGCGGGTCGTCGCGCAGGATCTTCCCGTCGGCGACCGGCCCGTAGATGACCGGGTCCCAGTGCAGCGCCCCGGAGCCGGGGTCCTCGCGGTAGTCCCCGACGACCCGGTCCGAAGCCTTCAGCAGGTCCTGCGGCGCGACCGCGGTCAGCGGTCTCCCCGCGACGGCGGCGACGCGCTCCGTGATCTGCTCGGCCAGCTCCGGGGCGAAGACGGGGCCGACCGCGCTGTGCGCGATCACCCGCCGGAAGAGCCCGCGCGCGCGGTCCGCCACCATCAGGCAGACCGCGGACGTCGCTCCGGCCGACTGTCCGGCCAGGGTCACGTTGTCCGGGTCTCCCCCGAACGCGGCGATGTTGTCGCGGACCCATTCGAGGGCGGCGATCTGGTCGAGCAGACCCCGGTTGGGCGGGCAGGCGTCGTCCGCGACATGGCCGAAGCCCTCGAAGCCGACGCGGTAGTTCAGGGTGACGACGACGAGACCGGTGCGGGCCAGCGCCGTACCGTCGAAGTCCGGCTGGGCGCTCGATCCGAAGGTGTAGGCGCCGCCGTGGATCCAGACCAGCACCGGCAGCGGGCCCGCCGCGGTCGCGGGGGTCCAGACGTTGAGGCTCAGGACATCCTCGTCGCCGGGCGACCAGGTGGGGGCGCCCGGCAGTTCGGCGGACTGGGGCGGGACGGGGCCGAACTCCGCGCAGTCGCGGACCCCGGGCCACGGGGTGCGCGGCCGCGGGGCCCGGAGGCGGTTCTCGCCGAACGGCGGCTCCGCGTAAGGGATTCCGAGGACGGCAACGACGTCCCCGCGCGGTGCGCGTCCGCGTACCCGACCGCTTGCCGTCCCGTACACACCACTGTTCGTCAACCCGCCCCAGCCGCCCTTCGGTCACCGCTCCCCGGCCGGGAGCGGTGATCAGGATGGCTCACTTCCGGCGGCGGCGCGACGGAGATTCGGCGAAGGTGATCAGGGCGCCGGTCAGCCGGCCTGTCCGATGGCACTGCGGAGCATGGCCACGGTGGTCGCCGCGGCGGCCCGCTCCGCCTCATCCTGCGTGGCGCGCACGCGTTCCTCCAGCAGCACCACCGCCGCCTGGAGTACGCCGACGCGCACCGGAACGGACCGCATGGCGGTCAGTACGGCCGCCGCCTGCTCGGCCGGTGTGGCGGGCGTGGCCTGCGGGATGAGGGTGGTGATGCCGCGCCCGAGCGCACGGTCACGAGGCGGCTGGGCCGCGGGTGTGGTCACCGGGGAATTCTGCCGCACCCGGTGCCCCGAATGGGTCAGCGACCTGGCCGTGCCGGTGTGTTCTCGCGCGCCCCGTCGTGGACCCGGAGCAACAGGGCGGTCAGCTGGGCCCGTTCGCGGGACGTCAGGGGCGCGAGCACATCGTCCTGGACGGCCAGCGCCTCGGCCTTGAGGGTTTCCAGCAGGGCACGGCCGGCCGGTGTGACGGTCACCGTGACGCGCCGCCGGTCGGCGGTGTCCCGGGCCCGGTCCACCAGTCCGGACGCGCCGAGCCAGTCCACGATCTTCACGACGTCGCTGCGGTCGATCGAGAGGCGTGCGGCGAGTTCGCGCTGCACATGGGGGCCGAAGTCGGCCAGCGCGGCGAGGACCGCCATGTGCCAGAGCCTCAGACCGCGCTCGGCCAGCCGGTCCGCGAGCCGTCCGCGAGCCGCTTTGCCGGTCTTGGACATGAGGTAGGTCGTGAGGCCCAGAAGACTGGGAGGTGTTTCGTTCATCAGGTATATCGTAGGGCCAACCCAATGATGGGTGTGCACCTACTGAAGGAGTCTCCGTGGACGCACTGCATCCCCGCCTGCTGGTCGACCGCTTCGCCGACTGCTTCCGCTTCTACGACGCCGTGCTGCCGGAGTTGATCGGAGCCGTACGCGCCAGTGGCAAGGCCTCGGGCGCGTACGCCCATTGGGACGTCGAGGGCCAGGGCGTGCTGGTGCTGTTCGACCGGAGCGCGATGGCGGAGGTCGCCGGTACGAAGCACCTGCCGGCGGACCCGGCCCCGGCCCAGGACCGCTCGATGTTCGTCCTGCGCGTGGCGGACGTCGACGCGGGGCTGGCCCTCTGCCTCGGCCACGGCGCCGAGATGACCGCGCCCGCGTGCGACCGCCCGGAGTGGGGGCCGGGGCTGCGCACCGCTCATGTCCGTGACCCCGAGGGGCATCTCGTGGAGCTTCAGTCCTACTGACCGGTGACCGCGGACGTCACTTCCGGGCCCAGGCCCGCATGGCGGAGCGAGAGGAGAAGTGGGCCACGTCCTTGTCGAGCGGCCGGTCGGTGTACTGGTGGATGCGCCAGGACGCCTTGATGCGCGGATGGCCCGCCTTCACGTAGTCGGCGATCCAGAGCCCGTCCCCGGCGTACGACGTGGTGTCGTGGTTCAGCCAGAAGTAACGGTTGCAGTAGAGCAGGACCCGGTGGTGCGGCCGCAGGCGCTTGACCTCGCGGATGAAGCGGTCCTTCTCTGCGTTGCTCGGCCGGGTGCCCTCGCCGTTCTGTTCCCAGTCGACGGCGAGCAGGTCACCGGCCTTCTCGGGCGCCTTGCTCAGGAAGTACTCGGCCTGCGCCGTGATGTTTCCCGGCCACAGGAAGTGGTAGAAGCCGACGACGCATTCGGCGTCGCGGGCCCGTTTCGTCTGGTCGGTCAGGCGTGGATTGACGTACGAACGGCCCTCGGTGGCCTTGATGAAGACGAAGTCCAGTCCCTCCGTGTCGAACGAGGACTGATGGGCGCTGACATCGACACCGTGCAGCATGGTCGCCACCTTTACAATCGGGGTGCTCTGTTCCGCTTACTTTCCCTGATCCCCCGCTTCCCACCCTCACTTGAAGCACTAATGCGCGTGTGTGCCGGGGCGCACGCTCCGGCACACACGCGCGGGCGGGCACGCGCCCGCTGTCCGTCAGGCGTCGAAGCCGGTGGAGCGGCTGACCTTCTCCCAGGCCAGCGTTTCGGCGCGGGATGCGTCGAGCGCTCCGAGCACGGCGTCGGTCGCGTCGTCGCCGAGCGGCAGCCGCAGCGGGGTTTCCTCGGCGGCCAGTGCGGTCAGGATGGCCGCTGCGGCCTTGGCGGGGTCGCCCTCCTGCTTGCCGTCCGAATCGGGCAGGCCGCTGCGGACCGGGCCGACGGAGTCCGCGTAGGCGTCCAGGGGCGCCGACTGGCGCAGGGCGCCGCCGCCGGCGAACCCGGTGCGGAAGGAGCCGGGTTCCACGATCAGGACCTTGATGCCGTGCGGGGCCACCTCGGCGGCCAGCGCCTCGGACAGGCCCTCCAGGGCGAACTTCGTCGCGGAGTAGCCGCCGACGCCGGGGAAGGTGAACCGGCCGCCCATGCTGCTCATCTGGACCACGGCACCCGAACCATTGCGGCGCATATGCGGCAGGACGGCCCGGACCAGGGCCGCGGGGCCGAAGAAGTGGAGGTCCATGAGGTCGCGCAGCTCGCGGTCACTGGTCTCCTCGACCGCCCCGACGAGCCCCATGCCCGCGTTGTTCACGAGGACGTCGATCCGCCCGTACCAGAGCACGGTGTCCGCGACGACGTCGGCGATGCGGGCGGTGTCGGTGACGTCGAGCTGGACGGCGACCGCGCGGTCGGGGTGCGCGGCAACGAGGGCGTCGAGCGCCTCGGGCCTGCGTGCCGTGGTGACGACCGTGTCCCCGGCGGCGAGGGCGGCCTCGGCGATGGACCGGCCGAAGCCGGAGGAGGCGCCGGTGATCAGCCAGACACGGCCGGGGGCGTTGTCGCGGGCGGGGGTCGCGGATGCGGTGTTCATTTCCAACTCCGTTTACTCGTCGGCGCGTTGCGGTGATCCAGTTATGTCATCCGCACCGAGCAACGGTCCAAGACATGGATTCTCCGGAGCGATAAAGACGACTTATGATCGCGCCATGGAACTGCGCCAGCTCCACTACCTCACGGTGATGGCCGAGGAGGAGAACCTGGGCCGGGCCGCCCGCAGGCTCTTCGTCAGCCAGCCGGCCCTCTCCTACGCGCTCAAGAGTCTGGAGGCGGAGCTCGGCGTGAAGCTCTTCGACCGCCACGCGGGCGGGATATCGGCCACCCCTGCAGGGCGCGATGTGATCGCCGAGGCGCTGCTCACCGTACGCCAGGCCGGGCGTGTGACGGCGGCGGCCGAGCGGCACGCCCGGGGCGAGACCGGGGTGCTGCGGGTGGGGTTCGAGGCGAGCGGGGCGGGCGAACTGACCACCAGGGCGCGGGCGGAGTTCGCCCGCCTCCATCCCGGGGTACGGGTGGCGCCCAAGCGCTACGACTGGGGGCAGGAGGCCGACGCGCTGCGGGACGGCCTCGCGGACATCGCGTTCGTCTGGCTGCCCAACGACCTGACGGGGCTGGCGTACGAGCCGGTGCACACCGAGTCCCGCGTGGTCGGTCTGCCCACCGGACACCCGCTGGCGGCCCGTTCCGGCATCTCCGTCCTGGAGGTCAAGGACGAGCCCTTGCTGTGGACGCGGCGGGCGCCCCGGCAATGGGTGGACTGGTGGGCCGTGAACCCGCGCCCCGACGGGTCGGCCCCGGTCTGGGGGCCGACCAACGACAACGTCGAGGAGATGCTGGAGCAGGTGGCGCAGGGGTCCGCGATCTGCTTCGCACCCGAGAGCATGGCCCGCTACTACGCGCGCCCCGACCTGTCCTGGGTGCCGCTCACCGATGTCGAGCCGCTGCGCGTGGTCCTGGCCTGGGCGGACGGCGCGGACACGCCGCTGGTACGGGGCTTCGCCCGTGTGGTGCGGGAGCTCGCCTCGGAGGCGTAACCGCTCAGTCCGCGTCGGGGGCGGCCGGCAGGCTGTCCATGAAGGAGCTGACGGAGAACACCGCGTTCCCCGCTCCGGGCGGGCCGTAACCGGGAGGCGAGCTGAGCCCGAACTCCTCCATCGTGGCGCGGTAGGACTCCAGGAGCCGGATGTGGTACTCCAGCGGCGCCCCGTCCGGGTTGGTCTTGCCGAGCGGGGTCGTCGGCTCCGGGCACCAGGTGGTGAAGCGCGGGGTGATGCCGTGCGACATGAAGAAGCGCAGGCCCTCGGTGGTCGAATCGATGGCTTCCTTCACCGTGGTGAAACCGAACGGCTCGGCCATCTCCACACCGGCCACGAAGTTCGGGATGACGTTGCGGGCGCCGAAGACGTCGGCGGAGTCGAGGATGCGGCGGTGCCACTCGTCACGGCCGACGTAGCGCTCCTTGCCGGGGCAGTACAGCTCGAAGAGGCGGCGGTCCCACACCTCGTAGTTGGGGTGGTAGATCTGCACCCCGTAGTCGTGGAACCGCTGGACGTCCGCCTTGGGCAGGGCCTGGGCGACGACCTTCCCGATCCAGCGGCCCGGGAAACGCTCCTCGATGGCCTTGGCGTACTGGCCGTAGAAGTCCGCCTCGTCCCGGCCGCCGATGTGCGAGGTGATGGCGCCGCCGGTGAGGGTGTACGCGGTGGAGGTCTTCGCCGTGTCGTACCGGTCGATGATCTCCAGGGCCTCCAGCACCTCCTCCACGGGCTTCACGCCGGTGTACGGGCGCCCCGCCGCCTTGTGCTGGCGCCAGTTGTGGTTGATGTCGCAGTACTGGCACTCCTCCTTCGCGCCGAAGTACTGGCAGACGCGGAAGACGGTGAGGTAGACGAGGTAGCCCCACTGGATGGTCGGGGCGACCTCCATCACGGACTTCCCGTTGGCGAGGGTGTGCCGGTAGTAGTCGGGCATCGGGGGCAGGCCGACGTCGGAGATGCGCCTGCCGTCGAGGTAGAGCCCGAGCATCCCGTCGGCGTCCGCTGCGACGCGGTACGGGGACGCGGGGTTGACGCGCACGGAGACGACGGTGCGCCGCAGCTCGTACGGGCCGCCGGTGAGCACGATCTCCTCGGGCGGGCGGCGCAGGGCGGCCGCACCCAGTTCGGGCAGGGTGCCGTGGTCGAAGGAGAAGATGAAGTACGACTTCGGTTTGACGTCACCGCCCTCGTTGTCGCTCAGCGCGGACTCGTCGAAGGCGACGCCGCCGCGCAGCAGGTCCTCCTTGATGACGGCCTCGCGCGGCACGTGCGGAAACTGCTCCATCAGCCGTTCGACGAGCCGGGTGCGGTCTGCGGTGCCGGGCTCGGTGCGGCTGGTATCGGTTCGGCCTTGCATGTGCGCACTCCTCGGTCGGTCGTCGGCGTGTTCCGGATGCGACGTCTGTGCAACGAACCACGGCCGCGGGGCGTTCTCCTCCCCGCTGCCGGATGCGTCACTCCCCCCTTCCGGATCCTATGTGACCGGTCAGTAAGGTGTGAGGGGCGGGAGCCCGTCGGCCGTGCGGCCGGTCCGACGCCCGCTGGTCACCGCAGCCGGCCGCGGAACGGAGTGCTCCATGCCCCGCACCATGTCCGTGTCGGACAGCGTCGTCGTGCACACCGGTCCGCTGGAGGTCTACGCCCGGCTGAGCGACCCCACCGCGATGGGCCGCTGGAGCCCGGAGAACCTGGGGGCGCGGGTGCTGGGGGAACGCCGCGAGGCCTACGTCGGCATGGTCTTCGACGGGCGGAACAAGCGCGGGCCGGTGAGCTGGACGACCCGGTGCACGGTGACGGCGGCCGATCCGGGGCTGCGTTTCGCGTTCCGGGTCCACGCGATCGGTGCGCGGCGGCCGTTGCTGCGGGGGCCGATCGCGACGTGGGAGTACCGCTTCGAGGCGGTGGAGGGCGGTACCCGGGTCACGGAGACCTGGACGGACGACCGCCGCGCCTGGCCGGACTTCGTGGCCAACGCCTTCGACCGGGTGGCGACCCGGGGGCACACCTTCGCCGTGTTCCAGCGCCGGAACATCCGCACCACGCTCGATCGCCTCAAGGCGGCTCTGGAGTCCCCGGGCGCCTGAGCTCACGCCGCCCAGTGAGCGGGCCGGCTCAGCGACGGCGGGAGGCGGGTGGCGGCGGTCCCCCGGGCGGCGTTCACCTGCGCCTGCGTCAGGAACAACGCCCCGGTCAGATCGGCGCCCGACAGATCCGCGTCCCGGAAGTCCGCGCCGATGAGGTCCGCGAGGCGCAGGTCGGCGCCGCCGAGGTCCGCCGCGATGAGGTAGGCGCCGCGCAGATCGGCGCCCCTTAGATCCGCCTTCCTGAGCCGGGCGCGCATGAGGTCGCCGCCCCGGTGGCTGCGCTTTCTGCGGCCGGGGGCCGTGGCGCGTACGAGTTCGCTCACGCGTCCGAGGAGCACGGCGACCTCGCCCCGGTGGGCGGCCACGTCGAGCTCGGCCAGGGCGGCGGCGTCGAGGCGGGTCAGGGCTTCGGTCGCTTCGAGGGTGCGCCGGATCTCGCCGCGCAGGGGCCGGGCGGGGGCGAGGTCGGCCGCCTCGGTCAGGTACCAGAGCAGTTCGTGGAGTTGCCGGACCACCGGGAAGACCTCGAACATCTGCTGCGCGGTCTCCGGTGCCCCGCGCCAGTCCCGGCCGCCGAAGATCTCCACCGACACCTTCTGACCGGCCCCGAAGCAGTCGTAGACGGTGCAGCCGGGAAACCCCTCGGTGCGCAGCCGCGCGTGGATACCGCAGCGGAAGTCGTCCCGGAGGTTCCGGCAGGGTGTGCCCGCCGCCTTGTTGACGGCGAAGTCGGCGGAGCGCGTGAGCGTCAGCGCGACGCAGCACAGGGCGAAGCAACTGCCGCAGTCGGCGCGCAGAGCGGCACGGCCGTCTCCGTCCTGGCGGTCGGTGCCGGAGGGTCGGTCGGTGTCGGGCACGGTGGGTGAATCCTTTGGGCGCGGTGTCCGGGAGCAGCACCGAAGCCTATCGGCTCCGTGTCCGGTCGGCCGTTGTCGGTGGGGCGGCGCACACTGGCAGCAGTGCGTACGGGGACGGGACGGAGGGGGTCGAGGATGCGCGGCGAGGAGGAAAGCGGGTTCGAACCGGCGACCGGGGACGGCCCGCCTGTCTCCGGGGACGCGGCGGGGCGTGCCACTTCGGTGCGGTCGGCGCTGGCCGGGCTGGTGCAGATCAGGCGGCTGGCGAACAGCGGCCGGGCCGATCCGGAGTCGGTGCCCGCCCCGTGGGAACTGCACCTCCCGGTACGCGCCGTGGCCCTGGCCCTGGAGGCCGCGGGGCTGCCCGCCTCGGCCGTCGGCCCGTCAGGGAAGCGTACGGGGAAGGGTTACCGCGTGACGGCGGGAGCGTCGCCGGGGACGGTGCGGGTGGAGTGGCTCGGTCCGGCCGGGAGCGGGGCGGCGTACGAGGAGGAGAGCGAGCTGCCCCGGTGCGCGGGGGCGCTGCGGGAGTTGGGCTGGACCGCGCTGTTGTACCGGGGGCCGCGTGGTCGCCGGTTCCTGGAGGTCGAGCCGTCGGCGGGTCGGCCGGACGGCCGATAGTCGTCGTGCCGTGCCACTCGCCGGCCGTCGTTGTCAGACCCATGGGGGATGCTGGTGGGGTCCGACACCTCTGACCTGGAGTTGCTGAGATGCGCAAGGACGAACTCGCGGCGGCGCAGGCGTACGTCCGTTTACTGGAGGCCACCCGGGCGGCCCTGACCGACCCGGACGACGCCCCGTTGTACCTGCCGCTGCTGACGTCACCGATGGAGGAGGCGGACGGGGCGCTCCGGCGAGCGGGGTTCGCGGGCAACGAGACGCGGTTCTTCGAACTGGTCGGGTCGCTCAGGCCGAGCCTGACGAGCAGCGACCACTGAGAAGGCCGCCGGGGCGGCCCCGCCGGTAGCGCCTCAGCCGGATTCGGGGAGTGGCGCGAGGCCGAGTTCGCGGTCGCCGAGGGGCGCGAAGTGGCGGGCCACTTCCTCGTCGGTGACCTGGGCGAGCTCGGCCGGGTGCCAGCGGGGGTTGCGATCCTTGTCCACGATCTGGGCGCGGACGCCCTCCACCAGGTCAGGTCCCGCGAAGGCGGCGGTCGAGACCCGGAATTCCTGGTCGAGGACCGCTTCGAGCCCGCCGAGACGGCGCGCCCGGCGCACCGCTTCGAGCGTCACCTTGAGCGAGGTGGGCGCCTTGGCCAGGATGGTCGCCGCGGCCTGCTTGGCGGCCGGGTCCCCGTGGCCGGCGAGGCGGTCCACGATCTCCTCGACGGTGTCCGCCGCGTAGCAGGAGTCGATCCAGGCGCGGTGCCCTGCGAGCTCGCCGCCGGGGGCGGGGCGGGCGTGGTCCGCGACGGTCGCGGTGACGGCCTCGGGGGTTCCGCAGTCGGCCAGGGCGGCGACGAGCGGGGCGAGCCCTTCGGCGGGCACGAAGTGGTCGGCGAGTCCGCAGAGCAGTGCGTCGGCCGCGCCGACCGAATCGCCGGTGAGCGCGAGATGTGTGCCGAGTTCGCCGGGTGCGGCGCCCAGCAGGTACGTTCCGCCGACGTCCGGGACGAACCCGATGCCGGTCTCCGGCATGGCGACGCGGGAGCGCTCCGTGACGATCCGGACGGAGCCGTGGGCCGAGACTCCGACGCCGCCGCCCATCACGATGCCGTCCATAAGAGCGACGTACGGCTTGGGGAAGCGGGCGATCCGTGCGTTGAGCCGGTACTCGTCCCGCCAGAAGTCCAGCGAGCTGGTGCCCCCGGACAGGGCGTCGTCGCGGACGGCACGGATGTCGCCGCCCGCGCACAGGCCGCGCTCCCCCGCGCCGGTGAGCAGGACGGCGACGACGGACTCGTCGGCTTCGGCCGCGTCGAGCGCGTCGGCCATGAGCCGCACCATGGCGTGGTTGAGCGCGTTCAGGGCGCGGGGCCGGTTGAGCGTGAGATGGCGGACGCATCCCTCGGTGTGCAGCAGGACGGGGTCCTCGTGGTTCATGCGTGTGCTCCGCTCAGCCCGGGTGCCGTGCCGTCCGCCGGTCCGGGGACGGTGCTCGCCGCCATTGTGCTCGCGCCCTCCGGGCGCGGGCCGTGCGGGGTGGTCTCCGCTGTGGCAGCCGTGCCGGACCGGCCGGACAATTGAGGCACGCCGTACGGCGGACCCGCCGGACGATCCTCGGAGCTGGCATGACCGATCAGAACCGGCCGCCGGTCGTCCCGGGACGGCACGGCCGGCCGGAGGGCAGGACGCCGGTCGGCGAGACCGGTACGGCGGAGCGGCTCGCCATGAACCGGACGGGCAGCTTCGACTGGGACCTCGACGCCTGGACCCTGGACGTGGACGAGGCGGGGCTGCTGGTGTTCGGTCTGGACCCGGCCGCGTTCGACGCGCGCCCGGAGTCGCTGGCGGAGTTGCTGGACCCTGAGGAGCGTGCGCGGCTGGGTGTGGCGACCGACGAGGCACTGCAGGGTGCCGGCAGCTCGTACAGCGTCCATTTCCGGATTCCGCTCGCCGACGGCCGGGATCAGTGGACGCACGTCCAGGGGCGCATCCTGCGGGGCGAGGACGGGAGGGCGCGTCGGGTGATCGGTCTGGTGCGGGATGCGACGGCCGAGGTAACCCATTCGGACTTCGTGCTGGAGCTGGAAAAGCGCCGGCGCCGCCAGACCGACATCGTTGAACGCACAACGAGTGCCTTGTCGCGCGCGGTGACGGTGGACGATGTGACCGCCGCCCTGACCGGTCCCGGCGGTCTGGCGCGGCTGGGCGCGGACGGGCTGGCCCTCGGGCTGCTGGACAACGCGGCGCTGAACGTCATCGCGCTGAGCGGTGAGTCCCTTGAGGTCCTGGACGACCTGAGTTCGGGGCGGCTCGACCCGACCTATCCGCTGGCCGACACCGTGCTCAGCGGACGCCCCCGCTTCGTCGGTTCGCTGGCGGCGCTGACGCGGCGCTATCCGGTCCTGGAGCCGCACATGGGCCGGCTGAGGTTCCAGGCGGCGGCCTATCTGCCGCTCGTCGCCCAGGCGAGGACCCTCGGTGGCCTGGCCCTCTTCTACCGGCAGCGCACCGCCTTCACGGCCGACGAGCGCAATCTGTGCCTCGGCCTGGCCGCGATCGTCGCCCAGTCGCTTCAGCGGGCCAAGCTGTTCGACGAAGAGCGCGAGTTCGCGACCGGACTGCAGTCCGCGATGCTGCCGCGCCGCATCCATGACATCGAGGGCGGTGAGATCGCGGTCCGCTACCACGCGGCGTGGAGCGGCCGGCAGGTCGGCGGTGACTGGTACGACGTGATCGCCCTGCCCAAGGGGCGGTTCGGGATCGTGGTGGGCGACGTCCAGGGGCACGACACGCACGCGGCGGCGATCATGGGACAGCTCCGGATCGCGTTGCGCGCGTACGCCGCCGAAGGGCATCCGCCCTCGACGGTGCTGGCCCGCGCCTCGCGGTTCCTCGCCGAGCTGGACACGGACCGGTTCGCGACGTGCGCCTATGCCCAGGTCGATCTGGAGACCGGGACGGTCCGAGTGGTGCGGGCCGGCCATTTCGGGCCGCTGATCCGCCACATGGACGGCCGGGTCGGCAGCCCCCGGGTGCGTGGCGGCATGCCGCTGGGCATCTCGACCGACTTCGGCGACGAGGAGTATCCGGAGACCCGGCTCGACCTGGTGCCGGGCGAGACGCTGGTGCTGTACACCGACGGGCTGGTGGAGGAGCCGGGCGCCGACATCGACGCGGGGGTGCGCACCCTGATCACCGAAGTCAGCGCGGGACCGGCGGGCGCGGAGGCGCTGGCCGACCATCTGTCGGACCGGCTGTGGGAGCGGTGGGGCTCCGGTGACGACGTCGCGCTGCTGGTGCTGCGCCGCAGCCCCGACCCGGGGTCGCCGCGCGCGCCGCGACTCCACCAGTACATCCACCAGGCCGACCCGGAAGGGCTGTCCGAGGCGCGGACCATCGTGCGCCAGGCCCTGACCGACTGGGGCATGGCCGAACTGGCCGACGACGCCGAGCTGGTGACCGGGGAGCTGCTGGTGAACGTGCTGCTCCACACGGAGGGCGGGGCCGTCCTGACCCTGGAGGTGCTGCCCGAGCCGGTCCGCCGGGTGCGGCTGTCGGTGCAGGACCGCTCCAGCGCCTGGCCCCGCCGCCGGTCACCGGGCGAGACCGCGACGTCGGGCCGGGGGCTGCTGCTGCTGGACGCCGTCTCCACGCGCTGGGGCATCGAGCCGCGCGGCGAGGGCAAGGCGGTCTGGTGCGAGATCGGACCGGGCGCGCCGCCCACCACACCGCCCGTGCACCGGCACGCCGCGAAACCGCTCGGGCGCGGCCCGGGAGGCGGGGGCGAACAGCGGTGAGGGGCGCACCGCCACGTCGCGCGTGACGGTACGCCCCTCGACCCTGCCGCCCCTTCGCCGTTCCCGGCCGGGCGGCGGGGTTTACGTCAGTGCTGTGCGGTGCGGCGCTTGCGCACCGACCACATGATGCCGCCGCCGGCCAGCAGCACGGCCACCGCCGCGCCACCGATGATCGGCGTGGCGGACGACGAGCCGGTCTCGGCCAGGTCCGGCGAGCTGGGGCTCGGCGCCGCCGCGGCGGGCGTGGACGGCGAGGCGGTCTCGCTCGGCTTGTCACTCGGGCTGGGAGACGCCGTGGTGGGCTTCTCGGACGGCTTCGTCGCCGACGGGGTCGGAGTCGGCTTCGACGGCGGGGTGCCCTCACACACCGGCGCCTGCTTGGTGTCTTCCTTCGAGTACTGGTCGCCGTCCCCGGCCTTGACGACCAGGTAGACCGTCAGCGGCTGGTCGTGCTCCGGCAGCGCGAGCTTCTTCTCGAAGCTGTTACCGAACTTCTCCGTCGGCAGCAGGGTGTTGCCGTCGACGGTGACAGTCACCTCGTTGGTGACACCGGCGTTGTACTGGGTGAGGTGCAGGCTCACTTCGTCACAGGTCACGTCCCAGGTGGGGGTGTGAGCTGCGGCCGGACCGGCGGTGAGGACCGCGCCGGAGAGGCCGACCACCGTGGCGGCGGCGAGAGTTCCCGCTGCGCGCCACGATCTCCTGGGTATGGTCATGGAAATTTCCTCCGCAGATGTTTCGCGCCCGTATGGGCGGTGCAGCGCACAGTACTGCCCCCTTCGCTCCTGTGTGCACCCGCCCCAGAGCCATTTCCGCGTCACAACAGCTCCCACACCGATGCCCGTTGGGACATGCCGGACATGAGCCCGGGCCGCCCGGGCCGCCCCGGCCCACCGTCCCGCGTTCAGAGGCGGCGGTGCATGATGTGGAGCCCCACGAAGCCCTCGCCGGGGTGGTCGAACCCTTCGGGCAGGGTGCCCAGGATGTCGAAGCCCAGCGAGCGGTACAGCTTCACCGCAGCGGTGTTGGTCTCCACCACCGCGTTGAACTGCATGGCCCGGTACCCGGCCGTGCGCGCCCAGTCGATGCTGTACTCGCACAGGGCGCGCCCGACGCCGCGCCCCGAGTGCCGGGGGTCGACCATGTAACTGGCGCTGGCGATGTGCGACCCGTTGCCCATGTGGTTCTTGTTCATCTTCGCCGTACCGAGGACGGTCCCGTCGTCGGCGACCGCGACCACGGTCCGGTTGGGCGGCTTGAGCAGCCACCAGTCGGCCGCGTCCGCCTCCTGAAGGTCGAGGGGGTAGGTGAAGGTCTCGCCTGCGGCGACGATTTCGTGGAAGAACGGCCAGATGGCGGGCCAGTCCCCGGGGGTGGCTTCCCTGATCAGCATGGCGCACAGAATGCCTGGCCGGCGCAGCGATCACCAGCGTTTATCCGAAGCGCCCGGCCCGCCCCGTCCTGGTCGGCCCTCCGAGCCGGGCCCTTCGCCCTGCCCCGCGTACTCACCGGTCCGGCCCCCGGTCCTCCGGCGCCCGCCGGGCCGCGTCTCACGCGGCAGCCCGCGCTGCCGGGGCCGCCGGAGGCCCAGTCCCCGGGCCGCGCGCCCCCGCAACCGGGCCAGCAGCCGCGACGGGCCTCCGGGGCGGGCTCGCCCGCCGGGGCCTCCCCCCGGCCCCGAGGCCTCGGGGGCGGGCTCCGCCGGGTCCGGTCCCGGCTCGGCGGGTCCGCCCGGCGCGGCAGCCCTGTCAGGCACGGGGGGCCGCGCCGAGACAGCCGACCCGGCGAGCTCCCCGCCCCCGTCATCCGCCGGTCCGTCCCCCGGTCGTGGCGCCGGCCGCGCCTCCCGGGCGGCGTCCAGCTCGGTGATCAGGCTGATCCGGCGCCACAGGATCTCGTCCGGTTCGTCGGCGGGCATCAGCCGCGCCATCGCGTCGCGGCCGGCGACCGAGCCTCGTCGCCCGAACACCGCCTCCGGCCTGACCCGGGTGAGGTGGGCCCGCTCGTAGGGGTCGTCCACGATCTCCGCCAACTGGACCGGATCCAGCCCCTGGGCGACGATCGCCGCGCGCACCCATGGGTCGTCCGTAAGCGCCAGCAACCGCTCGATCCGTCGGGAGCGCCAGTTGCGCGGCCGCCAGTCGGACCCGGCATCCAGTCGGCTCCGCATCCAGGACGGGCTGTTGCCCACCAGGAGCTCCGGCGATCGGGAGGCGAACGCTTCGAGCTCCTGGGCGAGATAGACCCACACCACCGCGCGGTACCGGTTGAGGTAGAAGGCGACGGGTGTGAGGCATCCGGCCCGGGCGAGCCGGGTGAAGCGGACCGGGCTGACCCCGAGCAGCTGGGCCCCCTCGGCGGTCCCCACCGTGCGCACCCGGTCACGCAGCGCACCAGCGGTTCCCTCCTGTGCTCGCAGGCGGTCGATCTCCTCGCGGTCGATCCTGGGGCGGCCGTCCGGTCCGCTCCTCACCCGGACCGCACCCAGATACACGGCGAGGTCGAACTCGTTCCGCTTGAGGCCGAGTTCCGCAGCGGCGCGAGCCGCGCCGAAGGCAGACCCCGCATCGTCACGCCCGGTGCCGGGCACCGAGGTCCCTCCAGAACCGGAATCGCCCCCGAACACCCCGTTCTCCTGCCGCTCTGTCCTCGTCATGACGCCACTCCCCCGTGCGGTGCGATTACTCTCTGCAATCAGAGTAGTCCGGGAAAGCCAACCGCCGCCGAGCCTGTGGATAACTCCACGGACCCGGCGGCGGCCGGAAGTGCCAGGTACCTCAGAGCCGGTCGAGTCCGCCGGCCCCGTCCTGCCGTGAGTCCACACCGAGGTGCTGTCCCACCCTGTTGACGAGCAGCGTCATCTCGTACGCCACCTGACCGACGTCCGACTCCGCCTCACTCAGCACGCACAGGCAGCTGCCTTCCCCGGCCGCTGTCACGAAGAGCAGTGCCTCGTCGAACTCCACCATGGTCTGCCGGGCCTTTCCGGCTCGGAAGTGCCGGCCCGACCCACGGGCCAGGCTGTGCAGCCCCGACGAGACGGCCGCCAGATGCTCGGCGTCCTCACGGGCGAGCCCAGTGCTCGCACCGGTCACCAGACCGTCGTTCGACAACACCAGGGCGTGCCGTATGTGCGCCACCCGCTTGGTGAGATCGTCCAGGAGCCAGTCGAGTCCCCTGTCCATCGCCATTCTGTTTCCTCCCCGTTCACGCGTTCCCCGTGCCTCGCTCGTGGGCAAGCCTTGCGCACGGGTCACGCAGGGGCAAGCACCCCACTCCCGGCACAGGTCGGGAAGCGGCCACCTCCGCTCAGCCGTAGGAGAGGTTCTCGCACGGGTCGTCGTCCGCCGACCGAGCCTCGTCGGCGACCGCGGCCGGCACCTCCGGCGTGGCCGACGCGCCCTCGGGTGCGGCCGAGGGGTTGTCCGCGTAGTCCTGCCCGACAGTGACCTGGATGCCGCTTCCCGCGTCGGCGGACTCGGTGATCCGTGCGCCGGGGAAGAGTCGGGCCGTGCTGCGGGCCTCGTCCCGCAGGCCGGGGCCGTACGCGACGACGGTCGCGGAGCGGGTCTGGTCCTGCGCGGTGGCCGTGTTCGTGACGGTGAAGTCGTGTGCGCGCAGGAGCCCGGCCGCCCTGGCCGCGAGCCCGGGCACCGTGGTGCCGTTGTAGACGGCGACCTGGATGCCCGTACCCGAGACGGGGGGCGGTGAAGCCTTGGGGGACGCGGTGGCGACCGCCTTGGCGTCGAGGGGCCGGTCGCCCTTCAGCGCGGCCCACAGCGCGTCTGCATCAGGTTCCACGACGGCGACGCGCTCGCCCTCGTAGCGCCACGGAACGGTGACGAACTTGGTGTTGTGCAGGTCGATGTTCTTCATCGAGAGGGCGAAGGAGAGCAGCTTGTCTGCCGAGCCGAGTCCGGGGTCGACGGTCATCGCGTCGGTGGCCGCGTCGGCCAGCGGCAGGAGGGTCGTGGGATTCATGCCGCGCGACTTGATCTTCTTGACGAGGGAGGCGACGAATGCCTGCTGCCGTTTGATCCGCCCTATGTCGGAACCGTCACCGATGCCGTGGCGCAACCGTACGTAGTCGAGGGCGCGTTGGCCCGAAACCGTCTGCGGACCCTTCTCGAAGACGAGGGTGCCACGGGTCGTCCGCTTGGGGTTCAGGTCGCGCTGGTACACGTCGTTCGGCAGGCACACCGGCACTCCGCCGACGGCGGAGGTCAGCGCGGAGAACCCCGCGAAGTCGATGACGACGGTGTGGTCGACGCGCAGTCCGGTCAGCTGCTCTACGGTGTTCTGGGTGCAGGCCGGGTTGCCCTCGACGGTCTCCCCCACCGAGAACGCTCCGTTGAACTGACTGTGGTGGCGCGGGGCGGTCCAACTTCCGTCGGGCTTCCGGCAGGCCGGGATGTCGACCATGGCGTCTCGGGGGACCGATACGGCCACGGCATGTTTACGATCGGCGTAGACATGCAGCAGGAGCACGGTGTCCGAGCGGCCGACCTCACCGGTGGCTCCGGCCAGCCCCTTGTTCTTGCCCGAGCGGGTGTCGGACCCGATGACGAGGACGTTCTGCCCACCGGAGGAGCCGGGCGGCCGGTCTCCGGAGACGCCGTCGGCACTGAACGTGTCGATGCTGCCGGTGAGTTTCAGATACCCCCAGCCGATCCCGGCGACCAGCAGGACGAGGAAGGACAGCGCGGACACCGCCGTCCGCCGCAGTCGGCTCCCCCTCCTTCCTGCCCCTGTCGCTCTGTTCGTGCTTGCCATGGGCCACCCCGTTCGTACGGCTGCCGCGCGGGGACGCCTCCCGGCGGCGCCCGTACGGTCGTGCAGTTGTGCGGTTTTCTGGTCGTGACGTGCGATGACTTCGTGCGCCCCGGACCTGACCATCGTCAGTCCGATGCCCTCTCCCCACAGGGCCACGAGAAATTTTGACCGGAAGACACCGAAGCCGGCGGGTCGAAGGGCGTCTTCCCCGCCCGCGCTGCGATGAATCGGACCGGACACCATCCGCGCCCTGGGCAAAACCTCGCGTTTCCTGAAGAGTGAGGGGACAGCCGCCGTCCGTTCCGGGCGACGGCCGGACAGCGGCCCGCCGGCACGTGCGGGGCGCGGTCGGTGAACCACTGGATCATTGGAGGAAGTTCATGGGTGTGACCCTGGCCAAGGGCGGCAACGTCTCCTTGTCGAAGGAGGCGCCCGGCCTGACCGCGGTGACGGTCGGCCTGGGCTGGGACGTACGCACGACGACGGGGGCCGACTACGACCTCGACGCCAGTGCGCTGCTGTGCGCGGATCACGGAAAGGTGGTCTCCGACCTGCACTTCGTCTTCTACAACAACCTCAACAGCCCGGACGGCTCCGTCCAGCACACCGGGGACAACCTGACGGGTGAGGGCGAGGGCGACGACGAGTCCATCAACGTGAACCTGTCGGCGGTACCCGCCGATATCGCGAAGATAGTCTTCCCCGTCTCCATCCATGACGCGCAGAGCCGTGGGCAGAGTTTCGGCCAGGTGCGCAACGCGTTCATCCGTGTCGTGAACCAGGCCAATGGTGTCGAGCTCGCCCGGTACGACCTCAGTGAGGACGCTTCGACGGAGACCGCGATGGTGTTCGGCGAGCTGTACCGGCACGGCGGCGAGTGGAAGTTCCGTGCGGTCGGCCAGGGATACGCCTCCGGCCTGGCGGGTATCGCGAAGGACTTCGGCGTGAACGTCTGAGGGCGACCGCCCCACCGGCCCGGCTCCGCGTCCGCGGTGGCCGGGCCGGCGACGTCCGGGCGGCCGTCAGCCGGAGCGCGACGGCTCACCTTCGCGCGCGGTACGACTGATGGCGCTCGGCCACCATGCCCTGGGACCGATGTCCACGACCAGCGCGGGCGCCAGCAGCGACCGCACCACCAGCGTGTCCATCAGGACGCCGAAGGCCACGATGAACGCGATCTGCGCGAGGAAGGCGAGCGGGATCACGATGAGCGCGGCGAAGGTGGCCGCCAGCACCACGCCCGCCGACGTGATGACGCCGCCGGTGCTCACCAGGCCCCGCAGCATGCCCTGACGCGCTCCGTGTTCCAGCGCCTCCTCACGGACCCGCGACATCAGGAAGATGTTGTAGTCGACGCCGAGGGCCACCAGGAACACGAATCCGTACAGGGGCACCGAGGCATCCGTACCGCTGAAGCCGAAGGCGTGCTCGAAGACCAGGGCCGAGACGCCGAGGGTCGCCAGGAAGTTGAGGCCGACGGTGGCCACCAGCAGCACCGGCACCAGGACCGACCGCAGCAGGCCGATCAGAATCAGCAGGATGATGACGAGCACCACGGGAACGATGATGTTCCGGTCGCGCTCGGCCGTGCGCTGGGTGTCGTACTGCTGTGCCGTGTAGCCGCCGACGAGCGCGTCCGCCCCGGGTACGGCATGGACGGCGGTACGCAGACGCTTGACGGTCTCCGTCGCCGCCTCGCTGTCCGCGGCGTCCTTCAGGGTGACGTCGACGCGCACCCGGCCGTCGACCACGAGCGGCTCGCCCCCGCCGGGCCGGCCCGAAGCCGTGACGGGCGCGGCGGAGGCCACCCCGGGGGTCCCCTCGGCGGCCTCGGTCACCTCGTCGGCCCTGTCGGCGGCGGCGATGACGACGGCCGGGTTCCCTGAGCCGCCCGGAAAGTGCTTGCTCAGCGTGGCCTGGGCGGAGACCGAGGGAGCGTCGTTCACGAAGATCTCGTCCAGCGGGACGCCGTGGGACTTCAGGGTGGGGGCGAACGCGGCGCAGGCGACCAGGAGGACCGCGCAGGAGAGCCACACCTTGCGCGGCGCCCCGTCGACGCGCGCGGCGACCCGGCGCCAGATGCCGTGGCCGCCGGTCGCCTCGTCCACGGGGCGCGGCTTGGCCGGCCAGTAAGCCGCCCGCCCGCACAGCACCAGCACGGCGGGCAGGAAGGTCATCGTGCTCAGCACCGCGCAGACGATGCCGATCGCGCCGACGGGTCCCAGCGCCCGGTTGTTCGTCAGGTCGCTGAGCAGCAGCGCGAGCAGCCCGAGCGCCACGGTGGCGGCACTCGCGACGATAGCGCCGAAGGAGCGGCGGAGGGCCGCACGGGCGGCTGTCGTCCGGTCGCCGTGGACCGCGAGTTCCTCCCGGAAGCGCGCGGTCAGCAGGAGCGCGTAGTCGGTGGCCGCGCCGATCACCAGGATCGACAGGATGCCCTGGACCTGGCCGTCCACGAGGACGACGTCGTGGTCCGCGAGGACGTAGACGATGGCGCAGGCCAGCGCGAGGGCGAAGACGGCACTGATGATGATGAGGAAGGGCAGCAGCACACTGCGGTAGACCAGCAGCAGGATCACGAGGACGGCGGCGAGCGCCACCCCCAGGAGGAGCCCGTCGATCCCGGCGAACGCGTCCTTGAGGTCGGCCTGGGTGGCCGCGGGTCCGGCGATCTCGGCGCTCGTGCCCGCCACCGAACCGGCCGCTTCGCGCACCGCGTCCAGCGTGTCCGGCAGCTCGTCTCCGAGGTCGGAGCGCAGTTGCACGACGCCCGACAGGGCTTCGCCGTCCTCGGACGGCAGCGCGGGTGACGGTGTGCCGACCACGCCGGGCTTCCCGGCCAGGGACGCCAGCGCGCGGGTCGCGGACGCGCGGGCGCCGTCCGGGAGCGCCCCGCCGTCGCCGGTCCAGACGACGATCGCGGGCACGGTCCCGGACCGCTGGAACGCCTTCTGTTCGTCCGCGACCTGGGTCGACTCGGCGCTGCGCGGCAGGAACGCCGCCCGGTCGTTGGTCGCCACCTCGCCGAGCTTTCCGGCGTACGGGCCGAGTGCCCCGCCGATTCCGAGCCAGACGACGAGCAGTGCTACGGGAACGAGCCAGCGGGCGATGCGGTGCCTCGGTGGGGGCTTCATTGCTTCCTCAGGGATCGACACATGACACTCATGACCCGAAGTCTCTCGGTCATTCATTATCTCAATGATCAAGAGATATTACTGTAGAGGCATGCGCATCGCAGACGAGAGCCCGGACAGAGGTACGGACGCCGGGCCCACGAGCCTCCAGTCGTTCGCTGTACTGCTGCGCCGCATGAACAGTGAGTTCAACCGCATCGCACATGAATTCGCCCAGGCCCAGGGCCTGCACCCGACGGATATGCAGGCCCTGGTCGCCATCCTCGACGCGGACCGGGGCGACGGCGGCCTGGCCATGACGCCGGGGCGGCTGCGTGAACAGCTGAATCTCACCTCCGGGGCGGTGACCGCGTGTCTGGACCGGCTGGAACGCGCGGGACACATCCGACGGGTGCGGGACAGCAGCGACCGGCGAGTGGTGCATCTTCACTACGCGGCCGCCGCGAAACACGTGGCCCGAGACTTCTTCAAGCCGCTGGCGACGGGCACGGAAGCGGCGCGCACGCAGTTCGCAGAAGACGAGCTGCGTGTCGTGATCCGCTTTCTGCAGGCGATGAACGAGGAGCTGGCCCAGCTGCGCCGCACCGGCCCAGGGGCTTAGGGCGCGAGATCCCGGACCGGGCAGCCGCGCACCCCTGGGGTGGGGAACGTGCCCAGGGCCGCCACCTCGTACCCGTCCGGGTAGCCCTTGATCTCGGGGTTCTGCCGTGCGTAGTGCGGTGTGGTGCGCGGCGGCAGCAGGCGTACGGCGCGGGCGCGCAGTCGCAGCGCGCCCCGGGTCAGACTCCGGGCCAGGGGCGCCGGGCGCTCGTAACGGAAAGCACGCAACAGCGAGTCGTCCAGGAGCGCGAGGCTCGCGCCGCGTACCAGCGGTGCGAGAGGGCGGGGGTACCAGGACGCCATCAGGTCCAGCGTGGCGTCGGAGACCGAGCGCGCGCCCTCGTCCCAGCCGAAGTGCGCGTCCTCGTAGGTGTCGAGGGTGCGCTCGAAGTCCTCGTACGTCTCCGGCAGGTCCTTGATGCCCATGCGGGCGCCGAGCGTCCTGTAGTACGCGGCGAACGCGCGCAGCTCGTGGTCGCAGAGCCGGCGCCAGCCGTAGGCGTCGAGCCACCGCTTCGGGGTGACGACGAAGGTGCACAGGACGTAGCGCATGTCGTCGTTGCTGATGTCGTAGGCGGCGTGCATCCGGTTGATCCGGCGGACGGCGGTGCGCCCCGGGTCGCTGTCGAAGCCGTGCTCCACCACGGTGTCCAGGAGGAGCGCGGTGTCGTCGTACCGCTTCTGCGTACGGTCCGTCAGTTCCGCTGTCTCAGCGAGGAGACGGCCGATGCTGGGGACGGCATAGGTGCGGTAGAGGGCGAGTTCGAGAGCGCGGGTGATGTCCCACGGAAACTCACGGGTGACGGTGATCCGGTAGATCTCCAGGAAGTCCCGCTCCGGATCGAGGCGTTGGATCTCCTTCAGCCGGTCGTAACGCTTCACCGCACCGCCCCGCTTGTCCGAGTCGAGTGTCCCAGCCTACGTCCGGGGGCAAGACGCTGAGTACGCGCGACGCACGCGCGGCGACGTGTTGACGGAAGGCGGGGTTCCCCCATGACCGCGATATTCGGTGTCCTGCGCAGAGCCGTGACCACGGGACGCGGGGGAGGCCGCCCGGCGGCGGCTCCCGCACCGGCCGGCCGCAGGCAGCACAACCTGTTCGAGGCTGCGGCCGTGTTCGTCGCGGCGTCGGCCGAGGACGACGAGGAGCGGATGGACGAGGCGAGCGCCTGGGTGTCGCCGGAGCAGCTCTCCTTCGGCGTCAGCGAGCTGGCGTGCCGGGCGGTGATCGCGCTGGCCCGTGAACGGAACGAATCGCCGCAGGTGGTGGCGCGGCAACTGCTCGGCCTGTCCGACGCCTGATCCGGGCGGGTCCGGGAACACGTCTGTGGGACATCCGTCCTTGTCAGGGCCTCGACGGCGGGGTTACCCGCTGGTTAGGGTGCGCCGACGGAATCCATGACGGACGAGGAGAACGCAGTGACCGGGACGGACGACGCGGTCGCCGACGACGACGCGCTGTATGTGCTGACCGCGATCCTGCTGACGCCCGCGCAGTTCCCCAGCGTGCTCGGCGACGACTATCCGGCGGCGTGCGCCGCGCTGGGCCTTGAGCCGTACGCCGAGGGGTACGGGCTGGTCCTGGGCCAGGACTCCGACGGCGCCCGGTGGACCGTCGTCGTGGACGACGTGTCCCTGGTGGCGGTGGCCATCGCGTCGTGGGACTGCGGCATGGAGTACGACCTGTCGCCGGACGACGGCTCGGTGGTCTGCGCGCTCCCCGGCTGGCCGCTCGCCGTGGCCGTCGCCGCGCCGGGGGTTCCCGCCCCGCACGATCCGGAGCCCGATCCGGAGGCGGACGGCGAGGGCCCGGCGCCCCTGTCGCCTCCCGACACCGACGTGTGGGGGCCCGCCCAGCGCCGCCTGGGCGCGGACGCCATCGCCTCGCAGTGGGCCGCCTGGCGTGAACAGATGGACGAGGCGACGGACTCCGCCCCGGAGAGCGGGACGGCCGCGGAGGGGGACGACGCGGAGGCCGCCGGCGAAGACGCGGTGGCTGCGGAAGAGGCCACGGCTCCCGGCGCCGGAGCCACCGGCTCCACCCCCGCCCCGGACGACGCACCGCAGGCATCGCCCAACGGCCCGCACCCCGGCATCCGGCGGGCTCTGGCCCAGGCACGCGGCTATCTGGACGATCCGCCGCCCCCGGGCCGCGTCCGGTCCTCCTTCGCGCCCGGGGATGCCCGGATGATCCGGGCCGACGGCCCCGGCTGGTCCATGGTGGCCAGGACCGACGACATCGCCTTCCTGCTCCTGGATGAGGTCCCGGGCGAGATCCTGCCCGTGCGGCGCGGGCCCGAGCTGCCCGGTCTCCTCACGGCCCTGGACGCGATGGCCGTACGCCCCCTCTGACCGCTGCGGGACGCCCGCCGACAGGGCCGGAGGGGGGAAGCACCGGATCCGGAGGGTGTCAGACGCGTTCGAGCGGCCGGTGCGGCTCGGCCGGGAGCTCGATCCTGACCGGGTCTCCGGGCCTGACCACGCCACCGACAGTGACGACGCTCATGATGCCGGCCTTGCGGACGATGTTGCCCGCTTCGTCGCGGCCGACGCACTGCTTGAGGAGGCCGCCCTGGAAGTCGTCGATCTGCATGCACGGATTGCGCAGCCCGGTCACCTCGACGACCGCCTCCTCACCGAGATGCAGCAGGGTGCCGACGGGCAGAGCCAGCAGATCGATCCCGCGGGTCGTTATGTTCTCCCCGATGTCGCCCGGCGACACCTGGAAGCCCAGCGCACGGACCTCATCGAACAGTTCCTCATGAATGAGGTGGACCTGGCGCAGGTTCGGCTGGGTGGGGTCCTGGGCGACGCGGGAGCGGTGCCTGACCGTGGCCCCCGCGTGCACATCGCCCTCCACGCCGAGGCCGGCGAGCAGGGTGACGCTGTCGCGGTTCGGCTTGGTGAAGCTGTAGGTCTCGTTCCTGCTGACGGCTGTCACGGTGCCACTCACAATGGATACCCCTCTCGGCGGGCGGCCCTCAACGGCCGATCTCCTTGCGCGTGATCCTACGGAGCCGTCGGCGTTGGCCGGGGTCCAGGGCGAGATACGCGAGCGTGGGCACTCCGACCAGCACGAGCAGGGACAGCCAGAACCCGATGAAGGGCATCAGGACGACCGCGACGACGACTCCCCCGATGGCGATCTTGGCGCTGTTCGACATCGTCCGTACCTCCTCCGCGACCCGAGGCCGCCTCTGATGGTGAGAACGTCCGCGCGCCCTCATCGGTTCCTGGTTCCCGGTGACCGGTGCGCGGAGCGCACCGGTCACCGCAGCGGCGCACCGACCTCGTGCATGTGGGTGAGCGCCTGCCGGTAGGACTCGACCGGCCCGGTCTCCGCGTACGGCAGGCCGACGGCCTCGCAGTGGGCCCTGACCATGGGCTGGACGAGGCGCAGGTGCGGCCGGGGCATGCTCGGGAAGAGATGGTGCTCGATCTGGTAGTTGAGGCCGCCGAGGAGCCAGTCGGTGAGGGCCGCTCCGCGCACGTTGCGCGAGGTGAGGACCTGGCGCCGCAGGTGGTCCCAGCGGTCACCGTCGGGGTCGGGCATCTCCATGCCCTTGTGGTTCGGGGCGAAGGACATACCGAGGTGGAGTCCGAAGAGCGCGTGGTGCACGAGCGCGAAGACGAGCGCCTTCCCCGGGGACATGATGGTGAGCAGCAGGGCGGCGTAGAGGCCGAGGTGCGCGGTGAGCAGGAAGGCGGACAGGACTCGCTCGCGCGGGGACTGCCGCTTCAGGTACTGGAATCCGGAGACCTTGAGCGCGATGCCTTCGAGGAGCAGCATCGGGAAGAACAGCCGGGCCTGGTTGCGGGTGAGCCAGCGGGCGAATCCCTCGCGCTGGGCCGCCTGCTTCTGGGTCCAGACGAGGGCGCCCACACCGACATCGGGGTCCTTGTCGATGTGGTTGGGATTGGCGTGGTGGCGTACGTGCTTGTCGTTCCACCACGCCTCGTTCATGCCGAGAAGCAGGTTGCCGTGGACGAGACCGATCACACGGCTCACCTTGCGGTTCCCGGTGATCTGGGCGTGCCCCGCGTCGTGTCCCACGAATGCGGTGCGGGCCCAGAGAACCGCCAGGGGCAGGGCGAGCGCCAGCACCCACCAGGTGTTGCCCAGGAGGACGATGCCGGTGACCACGGCCGCCAGGGCAAGGAGGTTGACGGTGATACTGACGGCGTACCAGCCGGTGCGCCGTTCGAGAAGTCCTTGCGCCTTGACGTCACGCAGCAGTGGCGCGAAGTCGCTTCCTGGGCTTCGGGCGCCGTCCCGCGTGCGTTCCGCTGCGGCAAGAATGGCCTGGGGCATGGTGTCTCCGGTCTCGAATCCGCTCCGACCTCAGGAAACGTACGGTTCACGGGGTACTCGGAACCATGGCGCCACCACCCGAGGCATGGTGGTGCCAGCCCCTCCCGGAGTGGGGGGCCGACTGCACCGGAGAGCCGGGCCCCTACCACCGCGTGGCGCACCTCACACTCGCCGGCGACCCCCGGGCGAGGCAGTTGAGGTACCCTCGGCGACCTCGGTCGGCTAGTCAAATTTGAGGAATCTGACATCGCTGTGCACAGCCCCTCATCCGCTTCGCTCTCCGCAATCTCCGCACTCGCCGGTTGTTCCGTGGTCTTCCTGCCCTCGGACCCCTCCCGCACCGGCCGCCTCGCCTTCTGGCACGTCGACGGCAGCAGCCCGCCCCAGGGGCCCGGCGAGCCCGGCACACTGACGGTCGCGGGCCCCGACGCCCTGCCGTACGAGGTTCCGGCGCGCCTCCTGTCCGTCATCGACGGGCTCCCCGTGCTGACGCGCGCGCGGTCGGCGGCGCACGCCTCCGCGGCCGTGGCGTTCTGGGGCGCGGCGGGGCTGCTGGCCCTGCAGTTCGCCGCACGGGGACTGCTCCTCCCGGGGCTGACCGCGACGGACCACGACAGCTGGCGGTCCGGGCCACTGACCGCCGACGACCTGATGCGCGTCCGCACCCTGGCCGCCTCCATGCCGCCCACCGCCCACGCCGCGCCCGTCGACGCGGCGGCCCGGCCGCTGCTGCTTCCCGAACCGGAGCGCCTGGTACGGGCTTTCCTCGACGCGGTCGCCGACTCCCTGCCCCGCACTCCTGCCGCCCCGCTCGCCGCGGGCGGGCCGGCGTTCGCCGCGTGGGAGCCGCAGCGCCTGCCCGGTCACCGGGCCTGGGCGGCCGATGTGGCGGCCGGTCACGACGCGGGGGTCCGGCTCTCGCTGCGCGTGGAGGTGACGGGGCTCGACGGGGGCGACGGACCGGGATCCGGGCCGGCGTTCCGCGTGGTGCCGCAGATCCACAGCGTCAGCGATCCGGCCGTGGTCGCCGATGCCGCCGAGGTGTGGGCGGGCGGAGGGCCGGCCGCGGAGGCGTTCGGGCCGCGCGCCCGGATGGACACCCTGCTGATGCTCCGCCGAGCCGCCCGCGCCTGGCCGACGCTCACGCCGCTGCTCTCGGCGGCCGTGCCGGACGCGGTGGAGCCGGCCGACGAGGAGATCACCGAACTCCTCGGACCCGCCGCGCGGGCGCTCGCCGCGACGGGCGTCCAGGTCCACTGGCCGAGGGAGCTGACCGCCCGCAGTCTCACGGCGCGCGCGGTGATCGGACCGGACGGCGACGAGGCGGACGGCGGCGCGCCCCGGGGTCTCGCGCGCACCGCGTCGGACGCCGCGCCGCTGCTGTCGTCCGACGCCCTGCTGACCTTCAACTGGTGGTTCGCCCTGGGCGACCAGCAGCTGAGCCGTGCGGAGCTGGACCGGCTGGCCGAGGCGGGCCGGCCGCTCGTGCGACTGCGCGACCAGTGGGTGCTCATCGACCCCGACGAGGCGCGGCGGGCCCGGGAGACGCAGGACCGCAAGGTCAGCCCGATCGACGCGCTGGGCGCTGCGCTGACCGGTTCCGCCGAGGTGGACGGCCGGCGGGTCGAGGTCCGGGCCACCGGCTGGCTGGAGCGGCTGCGCGAGCGCGTCGCCGACCCGGCCCGGCAGGACGGGGACGGGGAGCCGGCGGTCGGTCAGCCGGCCAAGCTCGCCGCGACCCTGCGGGACTATCAGCTCCGGGGCCTGAACTGGCTCCACACCATGACCTCGCTCGGGCTCGGCGGATGCCTCGCCGACGACATGGGGCTCGGCAAGACCATCACCCTGATCGCGCTGCACCTGCACCGCCAGACCCTGGAAGGAGGCGCCGGGCCCACGCTCGTGGTCTGCCCGACCTCGCTGATGGGCAACTGGCAGCGCGAGATCGAGAAGTTCGCGCCCGGCACCCCGGTCCGCCGCTTCCACGGCGCGTCCCGCACCCTGGACGACCTGGCGGAGGACGGGTTCGTGCTCACCACGTACGGGACGATGCGGCTGGACGCGCCGAGGCTCGCCTCGGCGCGGTGGGGCATGGTCGTCGCGGACGAGGCTCAGCATGTGAAGAACCCGTACTCGGCGACGGCCCGCGCATTGCGCACCATCGGCGCCGGGGCGCGCGTGGCACTGACCGGCACGCCGGTGGAGAACAACCTCTCCGAACTGTGGGCGATCCTGGACTGGACGACACCGGGGCTGCTGGGGCGGCTCGGCACGTTCCGCACCCGGTACGCGCGGGCGGTGGAGGGCGGGGACCCGGCGGCGGCGGAGCGACTGGGCGCGCTGGTGCGGCCGTTCCTGCTGCGGCGGCGCAAGTCGGACCCCGGCATCGCCCCGGAACTGCCGCCGAAGACGGAGACGGACCGGGCGGTCTCGCTGACGCCCGAACAGGCGGGACTGTACGAAGCGGTGGTGAGGGAGACGCTGGCGGCGATCGCGGAGGCCGACGGTATGGCCAGACGCGGTCTCGTGGTCAAGCTGCTGACCTCGCTCAAGCAGATCTGCAACCACCCGGCGCAGTACCTCAAGGAGGGCGAGCCGCGCATCGCCGGCCGCTCGGGGAAGCTGGAACTGCTGGACGAACTCCTGGACACCATGGTGGCGGAGGGCACCGGGGTGCTGGTGTTCACGCAGTACGTCGGAATGGCCCGGCTCCTCGAACGGCATCTGGCGGCCCGCGGCATCGGCACGCAGTTCCTGCACGGCGGCACACCGGTCGCGGCGCGGGAGGAGATGGTGAACCGGTTCCAGGCGGGTGAGGCACCGGTGTTCCTGCTGTCGCTGAAGGCGGCGGGCACGGGGCTCAACCTGACGAGGGCCGGTCATGTGGTGCACTTCGACCGCTGGTGGAATCCGGCGGTCGAGGCGCAGGCCACCGACCGCGCGTACCGGATCGGGCAGACGCAGCCGGTTCAGGTCCACCGGCTGATCGCCGAGGGGACGATCGAGGACCGGATCGCGGACATGCTGGCCCGCAAGCAGGGACTGGCCGACGCGGTGCTGGGGTCCGGTGAGAGCGCGCTCACCGAGCTCAGCGACGCGGAACTGGCCGATCTGGTGGAGCTCCGAGGGGGGACGCGATGAGGGGCGGATACGAGGCCGAGGGGTTCATGGACGGCGACGCCGACCGGGAGGACGCGGCGGAAGCGCAGGAACGCACGTTCGCCGCCCTGCCCCCTGCACCGGGACGCGGTTTCGCCGCGTCCTGGTGGGGAAAGGCGTGGCTCAAGGCGCTGGAGGACAGCGCTCTGGAACTCCGGCAGCTGAAGGCGGGGCGGCGCGTGGCCCGAGAGGGCGGGGTCGGCGCGGTGTCCGTGCGCCCCGGCCGGATCACGGCCTTGGTGCGCGAGCGGGACGGGAGCACGTACCGCAGTGACGTGCTGCTCCAGGAGCTGGACGAGCAGGAGTGGGACCGTTTCCTGGGCATGGCGACCGAGCGGACGGGGCACATCGCAGCGCTGCTCGACCGGGAGATGCCGCCGCATCTGGTCGAGGACGCCGCGGCGGCCGGCATGGACCTGCTGCCGGGGATCGGTGACCTGGAACCGCGGTGCACGTGCGAGGCGTGGGACCACTGCCCGCACACCGCCGCCCTCTGCTACCAAGTGGCGCGGCTCCTGGACCAGGACCCGTTCGTGCTGCTGCTGATGCGGGGGCGCGGTGAGCGGATGCTGCTGGACGCGCTCCAGGAACGGATCGCGGCGACGGCCGGCGCCCCGGATGTGACGGCCGAGGCCGAGGAACCGGCGCCGGACCCGGGCGAGTCCGGGGTACCGGCGGAGCTGGCGTACGCCACGGGCTCCATCCTGCCCGCGCTGCCGGCGCCGCCCGAGCTTCCCGGGGAGCCCGGCGCCGCCCCCTCGCTGGACACGGAGACGGACCCCGAGGCGGGGGTCGACCCCACGGCGCTGGAGATGCTGGCGCGGGACGCGGCGGCCCGGGCGCACCGGATGCTGGCCGACGCGCTGACGCCCGGTCATGAAGGGCGGCCGGTGCCCGAGGGGCTGACGGTGCGCCAGGACGCGGTCAGGCTGTCCGCCGACGCAGGCCCGGAGCCGTGGATCCTCCACCGATTGGCGAGCGGCGCGGGAAGGACGCGCGCCGGGCTCCCCGCCGCGGCCGCGGCCTGGCGGTACGGTGGGGCGACCGCGCTCGCCGTGCTCGACGAGGACCGGCCCCTGGACGGCGAGGCGCTGGCCCGGGCCAGGACCCGGCTGGCCGAGGCGTGGGAGGAGGACGAGGCGCCCCGGCTGCGGGCCGAGCGCAACCGCTGGACGTCGGCGGACGGTGGCCTCCAGCTCCGCTACGGACCGGACGGGCGCTGGTATCCGTACCGGAAGGAGAACGGTCAGTGGTTCCCGGCGGGGCCGTCCGACGACGATCCGGCGGCCGCCTGGGCGGAGGCGCAAGGCGCCTGACGACGGGTCGGCCCTGCCTGAACACCCCTTGCATGGACAGGATTTGGTGTCCTGCCGTCTTCCGCGACCTGCGCGGCGCCCGTACGGTGGGGCCCGCACTCGGCTCGGCCGCACATCGGACAGCCCGCTCCGGTCAGCGGACGGGCCGGCCGGTTCCCGCGCCCGGCGTCGCACCTTCCGTATCCCTGCACGTCTCACCCCCACAGGAGTTCGCATGGAACGCAGAAGAATCCTTCAGGGCGCCGCGGTGGCGGCGGCGGGAGTGCTGATTCCCGCCTCCGTCCGCGCCGCCGCCGCGACCACGGGTGCCACGGACTATCCGGCGGCGCACTGGGTTCCCGCTTCGGCGTCCAACTACACGGCTTCTTCGCGCCCTTCGGCGTACCCCGTCCAGTACGTCATCATCCATGTCACCCAGGAGACGTTCTCCGAGACGGTGTCCATCTTCCAGAACCCGGCGAAACAGGTCTCCGCGCACTACGTGGTGCGCTCGGGGGACGGTTACGTCAACCAGATGGTCCGGGAGAAGGACGTCGCCTGGCACGCGGGGAACTGGGACTACAACACCCGCAGCATCGGCATCGAGCACGAGGGCTGGGTGGACCAGCCCTCGTACTTCACCGACTCCATGTACGAGCAGTCGGCGCTGCTCACGGCCAATATCTGCGACCGGTACAACATTCCGAAGGACCGGGCCCACATCCTCGGACACGTCGAGGTCCCGGGCACCGACCACACCGACCCCGGTCCTCACTGGGACTGGGTGCGCTACATCCGCCTGGTCAATCTCCTCGGCGCGGGCTGAGCGGCATTCCGGCGGCAGGTGCGGAGCTCAGCCCCGCGCCTGCCCCGTGACCGGGCTGCGCACGAAGAGGATTCCCTGCACATCGCCGTCGGGCGCGCTGTAGACATGGGGCACGTCGGCCCGCCATCGGGCGGAGGCCCCGGGCCCGACGGTGCCGAGATCGTCCGGCCGGCCGACGACGGCGGTTCCGGCGAGCACCATCAGGCTCTCGGACGTGCCCGGCACATGGGCCTCCGACTCCTGGACCGCCCCGGCACGAATGGTCACCCGGAACACGTCGGTGACCGCTTCCCCGTCCTCGTACCGCTCGATCAGCACGGCGGTGACGGCGCTGCCCGAGACGCCCGCCGGCTGTCCGGAGGGGGCACCGTCCGGCAGCGGGTCGCTCAGTACCGCGCTGAGGGGGCGGCCGAGGGCGGTGGTGAGGGCGTACAGGGTCTCCAGCGTGGGGTTGCGCCTGCCGCTCTCCAGCTCCGAGAGCGTGCCCTTGCCGACCCCGGAGCGGCGCGAGAGCTCCGAAAGCGACACGTCCATGCCGTGCCGCAGAGCCCGCAGCCTGCGCCCCACGTCTTCGTTCAGCCCCATCGCCGTCCACCCGCTCGTCCGTCCGGTTGACGGGCACCGGCCCGCGTCTCTAGTGTTCCACAAACAGAACGTTCCGTATATGGAACACTCCTCGGTATCCCGGAAGTGGCTCACTCATGTCCGCGTTGACCCGCATACGTTCGGCCGCGCCTCCCTCCGCCGTGGTGGCCGGGCTGATCGCCGTCATGGTCGGGGTCACCAGCTCCGCCGCGCTGGTCTTCACCGCCGCGAAGGCGGCGGGGGCCGACGCGCGCGAGATCTCCTCCTGGATGCTGGCGCTCGGTGTCGGACTGGCCTGCACCTGTGCCGGCCTGTCGCTGCGTCACCGGGCACCGGTCGTGACCGCCTGGTCGACGCCCGGCGCGGCCCTGCTGACGACCGGTCTGAGCGGGGTGTCCATGGCGCAGGCCGTCGGCGCGTTCATCTTCTCGGCGCTGCTCATCGTGGTGAGCGGGGTCACGGGATGGTTCGCCCGGGTCATGAACCGCATCCCCGTACCGCTGGCCGCCGCGCTGCTCGCCGGGGTGCTGCTGAGGTTCGGCACGGGCCTGTTCAGCACGATGCACCAGAGCTTCGCGGTCGCGTTCCCGATGTTCGTGGTCTACCTGCTGGGCCGCCGGCTGCTGCCGCGTTACGCGGTGCTGCTGGCACTGGCCGCGGGCGTGGTGGCCACCCTCTTCACCGGGGGCTGGCGGACCGGCGAGGTGCGGCTCTCGCTGGCCACCCCGGTCTTCACCGCGCCCGAGTTCGACTGGAAGGTGCTGATCAGCGTCGGCGCGCCGCTGTTCGTCGTGACCATGGCCTCGCAGAACCTGCCCGGTGTCGCCGTGCTGCGTGGTTCCGGATACGACGTGCCGGTGTCCCCGCTGATGACGTGGACGGGCGCGGTCAACGCGGTGCTGGCGCCCTTCGGGGCCTTCGGGCTCAATCTCGCCGCCATCACGGCCGCCATCTGCACGGGCGACGAGGCGCACCCGGACCGCGACAAGCGCTATCTGGCCGCGGTGTGGGCGGGGTTCTTCTACCTGTGCGTGGGGCTCCTCGGCGCGACCGTCGCCTCACTGCTGACGGCCATGCCGCACGAACTCGTCATGGCGATCGCGGGGATCGGGCTCGTCGCGACGATCGAGTCCTCACTGGCCACCGCGCTCGCCGACAAGGCGTCGCGCGAGGCGGCGGTCGTCACCTTCCTGGCCACCGCCTCGGGCGTGTCGCTGCTGGGAATCGGCTCGGCGTTCTGGGGCCTGCTGGCCGGCCTCGTCACCAGCGCGATCGCCACGGTGGGGCGCCCCCGCCGCGAGGAACCGGCAGCGGAGCCTCGGCCGGCCGGACTCCCCGTACGCTGACCGTTCCCTTAGCGCGGCGGGCGCCCTGTCCCGTACGTGGAACACAGTTGCCCCGGGCATCGGTCGCGGGTTGGGATGGTGCCATGCAGAAAGCGGTATCCCAACCCTCCGCCGAATCCCTGGCACCCTTCGACCACCTGGACCACCGCTACCGCGGCGAACACCCGGTCCGCACCCTCGCACTCCTCCTCCGCCCGGACCGGGGGCGGCTGGCGCTCGCCGTCGTCCTCTTCACCGTGAAGCACAGCCCCATATGGCTGCTGCCCCTGATCACCGCCACCGTGCTGGACGTGGTGGTCCAGCACGGCCCGGAGTCCGAGCTCTGGCAGGCCACCGGCCTTTTGCTGTTCATCCTCGTCCTCAACTACCCGCTCCATCAGTGGTACGTACGGTGCCTCGGCGGCAGCATCCGCCGCATGGGCATCACGCTGCGCTCCGCCCTCTGCCGCCGGATGCAGCAGCTGTCCGTCGGCTATCACGCCCGGGTCAGCTCAAGCGTGCTGCAGGCCAAGGTGGTCCGCGACGTCGAAGCCGTGGAACAGATGGTTCAGCAGAGCGCCGACATGGGGCTCGGGGCCGTCGTGACGCTGGTCGGCGGGCTCGTCGTCATCGGCCTCCGGGTCCCTTCGTTCCTGCCCGTCTTCCTGGTCGTCGTCCCCGCCGCCGGGTTCCTCGTGATGAAGCTGAGGGGCAGGCTGCGCAGCCACAACGAGTCCTTCCGGCGCGAGGTCGAGCAGTTGTCGTCCCGCGTCGGCGAGATGACCACCCTCATCCCGATCACGCGCGCGCACGGCCTGGAACGGACCGCGCTGGGGCGTGTGGACGGCTCCCTGCGCCAGGTGTTCGCCGCCGGTCTGCGCCTGGACATGCTCAACGGCCGCTTCGGCTCGCTCGCCTGGGTGCTCCTCAACACGCTGGGCGTCCTCTGCCTGACCGGGTCCGCGCTGGTGGCGTACCACGGCTGGCTGGCTGTCACGGCCGGCGACGTCGTCATGCTGAGCGCGTTCTTCACCGTCCTGACCGGCTCGGTGACCACGCTGCTCGGGCTCGCCCCCATCCTCACCAAGGGCCTCGAGTCGGTGCGTTCGGCGGGCGAGGTGCTCCAGGCACCCGACCTGGAGCACAACGCGGGCAAGGCGCAGGTGGAGCAGGTCACCGGACGCATCGACTTCGAGGACGTCTCGTTCGCGTACGAGGACGAGCGGCCGGCCGTCGACGGGTTCACGCTCTCCGCGCGGCCCGGCGAGACGATCGCCCTGGTCGGCGCGTCGGGGGCGGGCAAGTCGACGGTCCTCAATCTGCTCATCGGGTTCATCCGGCCCACCGCGGGGCGCATCCTGCTGGACGGCACCGACATGGCCGGGCTCGACCTGCGCAGCTACCGGCGCTTCCTGTCGGTCGTGCCGCAGGAGTCGATCCTGTTCGAGGGCAGCATCCGCGACAACGTCACGTACGGCCTCGGGCACACCGACGACGCGACGCTGCTGAGCGCCCTGGAGGACGCCAACGCGATGGAGTTCGTCCGCCGGCTGCCCCAAGGCCTGGACACGGTGGTCGGCGAGCGCGGCGCCCGGCTCTCGGGCGGCCAGAAGCAGCGGCTCGCGATCGCCCGGGCGCTGATCCGCGATCCGAGGGTCCTGGTGCTCGACGAGGCCACCTCGGCGCTGGACAACCGCTCCGAGGCGCTGGTGCAGGAGGCGCTGTCCCGGCTCGTGCACGGCCGGACCGTCTTCGTCGTCGCGCACCGCCTCTCCACCATCCAGGGCGCCGACCGCATCGTGGTCATGGAGGGCGGCCGGGTCGCGGAGGTCGGCACGCACGAGGAACTGCTGGACCGCCACGGGGTGTACGCGGGCCTCCAGCCGGCGTTCCCGTAGCGGCGGACGGGGCCCGGGCGCTTCCCGGGCCCCCCTTTCACCAGTCGTGGACGGTGCCGTCGCGGAGCCGGTTGACGGGCAGATAGGTCTGCTCGTACGGGTGGGCGGCCGCGAGCTCCTCGTCCAGTTCCACACCGATTCCGGGCGCCTCGCCGGGGTGCAGGAAGCCGTCGGTGAAGGTGTACGCGTGCCGGAACACCTCCTCCGTGAGGGCGTTGTGGCCCGAGTACTCCTGGATGCCGAAGTTGTGCACGGCGTAGCCGAGGTGGACGGCGGCGGCCGTCCCGACCGGGGAGATGTCCTCGGGCCCGTGGACCGCGCTCTTGATCTGGTACTGGGCGGCGAAGTCGAAGAGCTTGCGCAGCGGAGTGACCCCGCCGAAGTGGGTGACCGCGCTGCGCACGTAGTCGATCAGCTGCTCGGTGATCAGCGTCTGGTAGTCGTACACCGTGTTGAAGACCTCGCCGAGCGCGAGGGGTGTGGTCGTGTGCCGGCGTACGAGCCGCAGGGCCTCCTGGTTCTCGGCAGGGGTGCAGTCCTCCAGCCAGAACGGGCGGTACGGCTCCAGGTCCTTGCCGAGCCGGGCCGCCTGAATGGGCGTGAGGCGGTGGTGCGCGTCGTGGAGGAGCGGGACCTCGGCGCCGAACTCCGCGCGCACCGCTTCGAACACGGCGGGGGTGTGGCGCAGGTAGGCGTCCGTGTCCCAGTCCTCGACCAGGGGCCGGATCTGCTGGTGGAGGACGCGTTCGCCCCGCTCGTCGGTGGTGTGCACCCCGTAGACGGCCTTGAGGCCCGGGATGCCCGTCTGGATGCGGACGGCGGGGTAGCCCTCGGCCAGCCGCTGCCGCACGGAGTCGAGGAGTTCGGGGATGTCGCGGCCGTTGGCGTGCCCGTAGGTGGCGAGGCGGTCGCGGGATGCGCCGCCGAGGAGCTGGTAGAGCGGCAGCCCCGCCGCCTTCGCCTTGAGGTCCCACAGGGCGACGTCGACGGCGGCGATGGCGGCCATGGTGACCGGGCCGCGCCGCCAGTATGCACCCCGGTAGAGGTACTGCCAGGTGTCCTCGATCCGGTGCGGGTCCAGGCCGGTGAGCAGGGGCACCACATGGTCGGTGAGGTAGCTGACGACGGCGAGCTCGCGGCCGTTGAGCGTGGCGTCGCCGAGACCGGTCAGACCTTCGTCCGTCGTCAGTTTCAGCGTCACGAAGTTACGGCCGGGGCTGGTGACGACTACCTGCGCGTCGGCGATCCTCATGGTGGCTCTCTTTCGGGCTGCGGCGGGCCGCCGCCCGTCACCCTGACCGGGGGCCGTCCGCTGCATAGAGTGGCGTGCGTGATGGTGCGTGAGGATACGGGACGGACGGGCGGGCACCGCGCGGGCTACCTGGCTGCGGCGGTGGTCTTCGCCATCGGCATGGCCGGCACCACGCTGCCGACCCCGCTGTACGGGCTCTACCAGAAGGAGATCGGGTTCTCCGAGCTGATGGTGACCGTGGTCTTCGCCGTGTACGCGGTCGCGGTGATCTCCGTACTCCTGGTGGCGGGCAACTACTCGGACAAGGTGGGCCGGAAGCCGGTGCTGCTGGCCGCCATGGCACTGTCCGCCGCGAGTGCGGGGTGCTTCCTGCTGGAGAGCGGGCTGCCGATGCTCTTCGCGGGCCGGGTGCTGTCCGGCGGCGCGGCGGGGCTGCTGAGCGGTGCGGCGACGGCGGCGGTCATCGAGCTCGCGAGCCCGGGGCAGAAGGCGCGCGCCGGGTTCGCCGCGACGGCCGCGAACATGGGCGGTCTGGGCTGCGGCCCGCTGCTCTCCGGGGTGCTGGCCGAGTACACGCCCTGGCCGTTGTCCCTGCCGTTCTGGGTGCACCTGGGGCTGGTCGCCGTGGCGTGCCTCATCACCTGGCGGCTGGCGGAGACGGTGTCCGAGCCGCGGCGGTGGCCCCGGCTCGAACCGCAGGGCGTCAGGGTGCCCGCCGAGGTGAAGGGCGTGTTCGTGCCCGCCTCACTGGCAGCCTTCGCCGGTTTCGCGCTGCTCGGCCTGTTCACGGCGGTCGCGCCCAGCTTCGCGGCCGAGACGCTGGATGTGCACAACCTGGCCGTGACGGGCGCGGTGGTGTTCTCGGTGTTCTGCGCCTCGACGGTCGGGCAGTCGCTGGCCCCGCGCATCGGTGCCCGCCGCGCGCTGCCCCTGGGGTGTGCCGTACTGATCGCGGGGCTGCTGCTGGTCGCGTCCTCGTTGCTGGCGAAGTCTCTGGTGCTGCTCGTCCTGGGGGCCGTCTGCGGGGGCATCGGGCAGGGGCTCGCCTTCCGGGCCGCACTGACGCTCGTGAGCGAGGCCGCCCCGGCCGAGCACCGGGGCGGCACCATCTCGGCGTTCTTCGTCGTCGCCTACACGGGGATCTCCCTGCCGGTGGTGGGCGTGGGCGCGCTGGCGACCGCGGTGGGGCTGCGCGACGCCGGGCTGGTCTTCACGGGCTGCGTGATGCTGCTGGCCGCGGTGTCGGGGACGTACGCGGCACTGAGGACGCCGTCCGAGACGTGACGGGCTCCGCTCGTCGGCGGAGCCCCTCCGCCCGCGCCGGTCAGCCGCACTCCTTCCCGTTGAGTGTGAAGGAGTCCGGGTCGGCGGCCGGCGCGCCGTTCGCCTGGAAGCCGAACGAGGCGCTGCCGCCCGCCGGAACGGAGCCGTTGTGGCCGGCGTTCTTGACGGTGACCCGCGTGCCGCTCTGCGTGGCGGTCGCGTTCCAGGCGTTGCTGACGCTCTCGGCGCCCTGGAAGTCGAAGGCCAGCTGCCAGCCGTCGAGCGGCGTCGATCCGGTGTTCTTCACCGTCACATCGGCGGTGAAACCCGTGCCCCATGCCTGGCTGACCCGGTACGTGACGTCACACGCCCCCGGTTCGGGGTCGGGCGTGTCCGTCGGGTCGGGCGTCGGGGACGGGTCGGGGGTGGTCGTCGGGTCGGGGGTGGTCGTCGGATCGGGGTCCGGCCCGGGGTCCGTGCCGTCCGGCGCGCTCCCCCACTGGGGTGCCGAGCCCTCCAGGAGCACCATGTGCGGGGCGTCGACCGGCGTGCCGCCCGGGGTCGTCGCCGATGACGGGTAGGACCAGTCGTTCGACGGGTCCCAGGCACCGGCCGAGCTGATCCGGAACTGCACCTCCTTCCGGTACGCGGACTGGCCGGCCGGCGCGATGTCCGTGCCCGAGCAGTCCACCGTCGCGTAGTAGACGTCACCCGCCAGGTGGGTCGGGCCCGTCACATCGCCGCACTGGTTGTAGTTGGTGGTGAAGCTGATGTCGCCGGGTTCGACGCCTGGTTCCAGCGTGAAGTAGTAGCGCACCGAGGCGTCGGTGAGCGCGCGGGCGGGCCACGCGGACCGGTTGATCAGGTACGCCTTGATCTCCGTGAAGTTCGCTCCGGCCGCGTTCACCGACGCCTGCACGGACATCTCGGGCCCGTCCGGCTCCTCCGGCTGCGGGAAGCCGGTGAGCGGGGACCCGCCGTACTCCGCGTAGAGCCGGGCCAGCGCCCCGGTGAAGGCGGCGTTGTAGTCGGTGGCGACCTCGTTGTTGACGTAGTTGCCGCGGTCGTCCGTGTACGAGTCGTCGGGAGCGCTCGGACCGCCCACCAGCGCCCCGTACAACGTGTGCCGGCTCTCCACCGGGTTGGTCATCTGGTCGGTCCACGAGCCGTGGGCCGTGCGGTGGTGCGGCTTGGTCGGCGGGTTCTCGCCGAAGCCGACGACGTAGCTCGACCCGCGCGGATTGTCGCCGAGGGCGTAGTCGATCTGGCGGACCGCGAAGTCGTGGTAGCGGGCCTTGCGGGTGGCGTCCCCGGTCAGCCAGTCGGAATAGCTCAGCGCGGCGAAAGCGGTGTTCGCGGCGTATCTGAGGGAGCCCCAGCTGTCCAGCACGGCCTGGCCGCCGGGTGAGTAGGGCACCCGCTGCCCGTTGACGCCGACCGTCCACCAGTCCAGCCAGCGGTTCGCGTCGTCGATGTACTTCTGCTTGCCCGTCAGCTGGGCGAGCAGCACATAGGCCCCGTAGGAGGTGTCGTCCCAGGAGAGCGTCCAGCGGTAGGACCGGGTGGTGGTCTGCGGCTCCGTGGAGAGGTTGTCGTAGTACGACTCTGCCTTGGCGAGGTACGCGGTGTCGCCGGTCGCCTTGTACAGCCAGATGGCGCCCCAGACCAGTTCGTCGTTGTACCCGCTCCAGGAGTTGTAGTAGTTCTTCGCGTCGGTGATGCAGTCGCTGTACTTGCCCCGGTAGGTGTCGGCGAAGGTGTACAGCTGCTTCGCGTGGGTGACCAGCTTCGCCGCGTACGCCGGGTCGCTGTCGGAGAACACCATCGAGGAGGACGCCAGGGCCGCGGCCGTCTGGCCGGCCAGGTCGCTTCCGGGGCAGGAGGCGTCGATCTTGTACGCCGGGCGCTTCATCGGCATCACCTCGGCGGGGCCCCACCACTTGTGGTCGTCGCCGCCGTTGCCGACCTGCCCGTACAGCACATTGGGCGCGGGGTGGGCCTTCAGGAGGTAGTCGTCCACGAAGCGCAGGTTGTTCCGCAGGAAGGGCAGCTGGCCCGACGCCTCGTACGCCGCCCTCTGCTCCGTGCCGCCCCAGGCGAGCATGGTGGCCGAGTAGGCCATGGGGAGGCCGAACTTCACATGGTCCCCCGCGTCGTACCAGCCGCCCGTCAGGTCCAGGCCGGCGTCCTTGCCGTCGTCCAGCCCGGAGTCGCCGCGCCAGGAGACGCGGTTGGTGTCGGGCAGCTTTCCGGACTGCTGGGCCTCGTAGAAGAGGACGGACTTCTGCAGCGCCTCGCCGTAGTCGAAGGCAGGGGCGGCCGCCGCGCCGGCCGGCAGGGAGAGCGGGAGCAGCAGGCCGGCGCCGACGGCGAGCGCCAGGGCCACGGCTCCGAGAGGGCCTGGTCTTCGGGACCGCCTTCGCAGGGCGGGGAGGGTGAGCGGGCGCAACGGTCTTTCCCTTCGTCACGTCGGTGGGCGTACCGGGTGTGTGCGGGGGTACGTGCGTGCCCGACGGGGCGTGGGAGCGCTCCCAAGGGCGTTGCTCATGAAGCCAGTTCCGCGAAGAACTGTCAACGGTTGCGGCACGCCCTTTTCCACGCGAAGACCACCCATGAACACGGCATTGGTCACCCGTTCAGGTGACCCGGCGCGCGGACGGGCGTGAACCGCCCAAGGCTGGCGTTCTGCACCCACCCGCGGCGTCGCGACCAGGAGGTACGGATGAGCGCGATGGACATGCCGGCGGATCTGCCGAAGGATTCGGCCCGCACGGCCGCCAGGGACCGGCCGGCAACACCGAGGATCAGCTGGCTGACGCTCGCCCTGATGACGACGGCGTCGGTGGCGAGCCTGCGGGCCGCGCCGACGATGGCGGTCTACGGGCTGGCCTGTGTCTTCCTCTATCTCCTGCCGGCCGTCGTGTTCCTGCTGCCGACCGCACTGGTCTCCGCCGAACTGGCCTCGGGCTGGCCCGGCGGCGTCTACCGCTGGGTGAGCGAGGGACTGTCCAAACCGCTCGGATTCCTTGCCGTGTGGTGCCAGTTCGCGATGACGATCTTCTACTACCCGAGCCTCCTGGCGTTCGTGGCGTCCACGATCGCCTACGTGATCGATCCCTCGCTCGCGTCCAACGGCCTGTACACCGCGATCGTGATCATGGTGCTCTACTGGACCGGCGTCTGGGTCTCGTCCCGGGGCACCAAGGCTCTGGCGGGCCTGTCCTCCTGGGGGCTCGTCATCGGCACGCTGGTCCCCGGCACGGTGCTGGTCGTGCTCGGCATCGTCTTCCTCGGACAGGGCAACGCCTCCGCCGCGCCGATGACCTCGGCTCATCTGCTGCCCCAGTGGACGGGGCTCGCCAGCCTGGTGCTCATCGTCAACAACTTCCTGTCGTACTCCGGCATGGAGATGAACGCCGTGCACGTCTCCTCGCTGCGCGATCCGGCGAAGGAGTATCCGAAGTCGATGTTCCTGGCGATGGGCCTGGTGCTGCTGATCTTCATCCTGCCGGCGCTCGCGATCAGCTGGGTGGTGCCCTCCAGTCAGCTGAGCCTGACGGCCGGTGTGATGCAGGCGTTCGACGCGTTCTTCGCCCACTTCCATGTCGGCTGGATGACACCGATCGCCGCGGTGATGCTGGTGTCGGCGGCGCTCGGCGGGATGCTGACGTGGCTGGCCGGGCCGTCCAAGGGCCTGCTGGAGATCTCCCGCAGCGAGGGCTACCTGCCGCCCTATCTCCAGCGGCTCAACAAGAACGGCATCCAGCAGAACATCCTGGTCACGCAGGGCATCGTCACCACCGTCATCGCGCTGCTGTACGCGCTGATCCCGAACGTGTCCAGCGTCTACTGGATCTTCTCCACCATCACGACACAGGTGTACCTCATCGTCTACCTGCTGATGTTCGTGGCGGCCGTGCGGCTGCGGAAGACCCAGCCGGACCATCCGCGCGGCTACCGCGTCCCGGCGCTCGGGCTGCTGTGCGCGGTCGGCCTGCTGGCGTCGATCGCCGCCCTGGCCATCGGTTTCGTACCACCGTCCCAGTTCGGCGGCGGCAGCGTCGGCGTGTACGTGGCCATCGTCGGTGGCGGACTCGTCGTCCTCGGCCTGCTGATCCCCTGGCTGTTCCTGAAACTGCGCAAGCCCGGCTGGCGCACGGCAGCGGCCGGTGAGGAGGCCGCGTCATGAGCCCGACCCGCTTCGCCTCCGAGCACCGCTGGCTCTACATCGGCGCGATCGTCCTCCTGGTGGCGCTCGTCGTCGTCGGCATCATCCGGTACGAGAAGGTCAGGACGAACAACAAGGCGACGGAGAAGGCCGAACAGCTGGCCGACGCCGCCGAGGCGGCCGGCTACCCCCGGCCCGACGTGGGCACCATCAAGCGCACCCTGGGCGACGACGGCGGCCAGGTCTGCGAGAAACCGGGCTCCTCGCTCAAGTCCGCGCTGTGGAAGATCAGCATTTCCAACGGCGCCACCGGCCCCGGCATGCGCCCCGTGATCGGGGACACCGAGGCGGTCCGGGCGGAGGCGAAGATCCTGGAGATCTACTGCCCGGACAAACTGGACAAGATCGAGGACAGGATCGCCGACCTCAAGACCGAGAACACAGTGAGGCGCTGATGGCCACCGACGAACTCTCCGGACGCATCTCCGGCCTGATGGCCCGCGCGCGGACGGACCTGACCGAACTGGTCTCCATCCCCTCCGTGGCCGACCCCCGTCAGTACCCGCCCGAGGAGTGCGTGCGGGCCGCGCAGTGGGTGGCCGACGCCTTCACCGAGGCCGGTCTGCAGGACGTACGCCTCGTGGAGACCCCGGACGGCAGCAACGCGGTCATGGGGCACCGCCCGCCCCCGCCCGGCGCCCCGACCGTGCTGCTCTACTGCCACTACGACGTGCAGCCCCCGCTGGACGACGACGCGTGGACCACGCCGCCCTTCACGCTGACCGAGCGCGACGGCCGCTGGTACGGGAGGGGCACGGCCGACTGCAAGGGCAACATCGTCATGCACCTCACCGCCCTGCGCGCGCTCGGTGACGACATCCCCGTCGGGCTGAGGTTTGTGGCCGAGGGCTCGGAGGAACAGGGCACCGGCGGCCTTGAGGAATACGTGGCCGCGCACCCCGAGGAGTTCGCCGCCGATGCCCTGCTGGTCTGCGACACGGGGAACGCGGCCGTCGGCGTCGGCACCGCCACCACGTCCCTGCGCGGCGTGGTGAACGTCGTGGTCACCGTCGACACCCTGGCCGGCGAGGTGCACTCCGGGATGTTCGGCGGCCCGGCCCCCGACGCGCTGGCCGCGTTGATCCAGCTGCTCTCCACCCTGCGCGACCCCGAGACCGGGGCCACCCGCGTACGCGGTCTCGACACCTCCGGCACCTGGGAGGGGGCACGCTACGAGGAGGAGCAGTTCCGCAAGGACGCGGGCGTCCTCGACGGTGTGCCCCTCATCGGCGCGGGCTCGGTCTCCGACCTGCTGTGGGCCCGCCCAGCCGTCACGGTCCTCGGCATCGACTGCCCGCCCGTGGTGGGCTCCTCCGCGTCGGTCCCGCCCACCGCCCGGGCCCGGGTGAGCCTGCGCATCCCGCCGGGCACCGGTGCGGAGGCTGCCCGGCGCGCGCTGACGGACCATCTGACCGGGGCCGCTCCCTGGGGCGTACGGATCAAGGTGGAGCCGGAGCAGGCCGGCGCGCCGTTCCGCGCGGCCACGGACGGTCCGGCGTACCGGGCCCTGGGCGAGGCGATGCGGACGGTGTACGGCAAGCCGATGACGTACCTCGGCCAGGGCGGGTCCATCCCGCTCTGCAACGTCCTCGCGGACGCCTGCCCGTCGGCCGAGATCATCCTGATGGGCGTCGAGGAGCCGCGGTGCCTCATCCACGCGCCCAACGAGAGCGTGGACCCGACGGAGATCGAGCACATGGCCCATGTGGAGGCTCTCTTCCTCCACGCCTTCGCCCGCGCGCCGCGCTGAACCGCGGTGGCGGGAGAAGTCCGCGAGGACGAGCACGACGCCCTCGTCGGCTTCCTCGACCGGCTGACCCGGCTCCTGCTCGGGACCAGCGGCGAGGGGGCCGAGCAGGTCGAGCGCTCCGTCACCTCGGCGGCCCGCGGCCTGGGCGGCACCGCATCGGTGGCGGTGCTGCCCGACGCCGCCACGATCGCCGTGACCTCGCACGGCCGCAGCACGGCCATCGTCGTGCGTGCCTTCCCGGAGGTCTTCCGAATGGACCGGGTGGTGGCGCTCAAACCGCTCCTGGACGACGTGGCGGCGGGCCGGCTGGACACCCGGAGGGCAGACGACCGGCTCGCCGCGATCACCCGCGCCGCTCCCCCGTACCCCTGGTGGGCGAAGCTGCTGGGGGTGGTGCTGTTCTCGGTGGGCTTCGCGCCACTGATGCAGCCGACCTGGTACGAGGTCGGCAGCACGGCGGTCCTCGCCACGGTCGCCGCGTGCCTGGCCGTCGCGGCGGACCGGCTGCCCCGGCTGGCGAAGGTGCTGCCGCTGGTCGCGTCGGTGGCCGTCTCGCTGCTCGCCCTGGAGCTGTTCGCCCGCTCCCCCGCGGACGGCGGGCCGGTGCTGCTGATGCTCCCGGCGCTGTTCTTCTTCGTGCCCGGTGACTACCTCAGTGCGGCGGCGGCCGAGATCGCCGCCGGGTACCTCACGACGGGCGCCGTACGCCTGGTGTACGCGGTGGCACTCCTGGTCCAGCTCTACGTGGGCGTGATCCTGGGGCTGGTCATCACGGGCCGCCCGCGTCAGGACCTGTTCGACGTGGCCGCCGCGGCGGACCTGCCGCGCTGGGCGCTCTTCGCGAGCTGGGTCGTCTTCACCGTGGGCGCCCTGCTCGCCTTCGCCGTTCCCGCCCGGCTGCTGGGCATGCTCCTGGTGCTCGTGTATCTGACGGTGGGCGTGCAGACGGGCTTCACGCGGCTGCTCGGCGACCTGGGCGGCACGTTCACGGCGGCGGTCGTGCTCGGCGCGGCGGCGACCTGGCTGGCGGGGCGGCCCGGCCGCCCGCCCCGCCTGGTCCTCCTGCTGCCGGGCTTCTTCACCCTGACGGTGGGCTCGCTGGGGATGCGGGGACTGACGGCCCTGGCGGGCGGGTACGTGATCGAGGGCTTCCGCGACCTCACGGAGCTGGTCACCCTGGTGACCGCGATCGGCACCGGGCTGCTCCTGGGCGCGGTGCTGGCGCGCCGGCCGGCGGAGAGCGCCTGACCGCGAGCCGCTCGTCCCTGTCTCAGATGTCCGGCAGGTCCCCGCCGTCGGCCGGGGCGGCCTCGTTCAGCGCGAACCAGGCGGTCTTCCCCTCCGGTTCGGGCCGTACGCCCCACTGGTCGGCGAGGATGTCCAGCAGGAGCAGACCGCGGCCCGAGGAGGCGAGCTCGCCCGGGGTGCGCTGGTGGGGCAGTTCGTCGCCGCGGTCCATGACCTCGACGAGCAGCCGGCGGGTACCGGTCTCACCGGAGAGGGTGGCGTTGAGGGCGCCGTCCTGGTCGGTGTGCACGAGGACGTTGCCGAGGAGTTCGGTCGCCAGGAGCACCGCGGTGTCCACCTGGTCCGGGCGCGCCCAGTCGTGCAGCAGCGCCTTGAGCTCCGCGCGGGCCTCGGCCAGCCCCTCGCCCTGGTCCTGGCCGACGGTGAGCATCAGGCGGCGCTGGCTGACCTCGGCGCGGGCGTGGATGGCGTCGCGGCGCAGCAGCAGGAGGGCGATGTCGTCACCGTCACGGGCGACGGCGTCCTCCCGGGCGCCGGGGCCGGGGTCGAGGACGGCCGCCATGAGCCGGTCGGCCATGCCCTCCAGGTCGTCGGTGGGGCCGGGCGAGAACGCGTCGCGCACCCGCACCCAGCCGGTGTACATGTCGTGGCCGCCGTTCTCGATGAACCCGTCGGTGCACAGCATGAGGATCTCCCCCTCGTGCAGCCGCACGGTGTCGACGGGGTAGTCCTCCTCGCCGGGCATCAGTCCGAGCGGCAGCCCGCCGCTGACGTGTTTGAGGACGCAGGTGCCGTCCGGCATGCGCAGGACGGGGTGGGGGTGGCCGGCGCGGGCGATGTGCAGGTCGCCGGTCGACGGGTCGGCCTCGATGTAGAGGCAGGTGGCGAAGCGGTCCTCGTCCAGGGTGGTCAGGAAGCGGGAAGCGCGGGCCAGGACGGCGTCGGGGCCGTGTCCCTCCGCCGCGTACGCGTGTACGGCGGTGCGCAGCTGGGCCATGAGCCCCGCGGCGTGCACGTCGTGCCCCTGGACGTCGCCCATGACGACGGCCATCCGGCCGTTGGGCAGGTCGATGCTGTCGTACCAGTCCCCGCCGACCATGAGGCCGCCGCCGGTCGGCACGTAGCGGGTGGCGACGCTGAGCCCGGTCAGGGCCGGGCCTGCCGTGTGCATGCTGCGGCGCAGGCCCCGGGAGAGTTCGAGTTCGGCGCGGCTGGCCCGGGCCCGTTCGAGGACCTGGGCGATCATGCGTCCGGTGACGGTGAGCAGGGCGCGCTCGCTGGCGGTGAAGTCCAGCGGGGTGCGGAAGGCGGCCAGCCAGACCCCGACGACCCGGCCCGCGGTCACCAGGGGCAGGAAGGCCCACGCCTCGCGGCCCTTGCGCGCGGACATGTGCCAGGTCGCCGGGAAGCGGCGGCGGTAGTCCTCCGCGGACGGCAGGTAGACGGCGCGCCCGGTCCTGGCCACCTCGGCGGCCGGGTAGCCGGTGTTCATGGGCATGCGGAAGCCCCGGCCCGCCCCGCCGGGCCGGAATCCGTACTGGCCGAGAGCGGTGAGGTTGCCCTCTGCGACGCCGAAGACGCACTGGCCGTCCAGCGGGAAATCGGGGGCGTACAGTCCGGCGGCGAGTCGCAGGGCCTCGTCGAGGGTGTCGGCGGCGGCGACCGCGTGTCCGGCCGCGAGCAGCAGGGAGTCGCGGCGCCTGGCCTCTTCAGGCGTACCGGCGGCCCGGGTGGCGTGGTCGGGCCCCGGAGGGAGCGCCGGGTCGTGGCCGGGCGCCTGCATCCGGTTCAGTGCCTCGATCTGCTCCAGCTCGGCCTCGAACGCGTCGGTCGGTGGCTCATGCCGTTCACCACCCATCCGGCTTCCCTTCGTCCCGATGTCGTCGCCGACTGTTCGTTCCATGCTCCGACGGGAGAGCCTGGTCCGCAGTGCGAGACATTCCCGTACCGCCCCCGGAACGTGCCGGACGGGTGGTGCGAGGGGGCCGGCCGAGCGAGCCGGACGGAATCACCGGAGGATCGGGAAACGCGCGGGCGCAAGCCCTGACCGGGACGGTTCGTGGGGCTAGCGGTACGCCGGTGACCTGCGAATATCGCTGAAGTCAATGGCCCGGTCGGCCTCCCGCATAGTCTCTTCAGCCACCCGGCGCACCTCTGCCATCACATCCCCGTGCTCCTCCACGAGCCCGGCGTAGATCGGTGCGTCGGAACTGTCTGTGAAACTCACGTCGAACTGCCTCAATCGGTCGTGTCTGCCGTGGTCCGGCCGGAAACAGGGGCCGATTCTACGCAGGTCCGGTGCCGGGTCCGCACCGGGCACCGAACGTTTGACCTCAAGTTCACTTGAGTTTCTCTCATTCTCCTCACACCCCGGCCCGCACCGGCTGCCGGGGCCATACCGATCCGTTCTGCCCCGGAGGCACCCGTATGAGCATGGAAGTGACCGCGTGGTCGTCGCTGCACAGCACGATCAACGCGCAAGCGGACCGCCGCCCCTTCTCGCGGGCCACGGTGAGCCGGATCGCCTCGTTCGCCCGGCCGCGCCGCCGGCAGCTCTACCGATTCCTGCTGCTCAGCATGGTCACCGCCCTACTGGCCGTGGCGACGCCGATGCTGGCGGGCCGGGTGATCGACGCGATCGTGCAGGGCAAGGAGAGCGGCGCCGTCGTGCGTCTCGCCCTGCTGATCGCGGTGATCGCCGTGGCGGAGGCGGGGCTCGGGCTTCTCACCCGGCTGCTCTCGGCCACGCTGGGCGAGGGGCTGATCCTGGACCTGCGGTCGGCGGTCTTCGACCATGTCCAGCGGATGCCCGTCGCGTTCTTCACCCGCACCCGGACCGGGGCGCTGGTGAGCCGGCTCAACAACGACGTCATCGGCGCGCAGCGCGCGTTCAGCAACACCCTGTCCGGGGTGGTCTCCAACGTGGTGACGTTGGTGCTGACGCTCGCGGTGATGCTGACGATCTCCTGGCAGATCACCCTGCTCGCGCTCGTGCTGCTGCCGGTGTTCGTCGTGCCGGCCCGGCGGATGGGCTCGCGGATGGCGCGCATGCAGCGCGAGGCGGCCGCGCACAATGCGGCGATGAGCACGCAGATGACCGAGCGGTTCTCGGCGCCGGGCGCGACCCTGGTGAAGCTCTTCGGCCGGCCGGCCGACGAGTCCGCCGAGTTCGCGGCACGGGCGGGGCGCGTGCGGGACATCGGCATCCGTACGGCCATGGCGCAGTCGACGTTCATCACGGCGCTGACCCTGGTGTCCGCGCTGGCCCTGGCACTCGTCTACGGGCTCGGCGGTTACTACGCGCTGCACGGCAGCCTGGAGCCGGGCGCGGTCGTGACACTGGCGCTGCTCCTCACCCGGCTCTACGCCCCGCTGACGGCGCTGGCGGGCGCCCGGGTCGAGGTGATGAGCGCGCTGGTGAGCTTCGAGCGGGTCTTCGAGATCCTGGACCTGAAGCCACTGATCGCCGAGAAGCCGGACGCCCGTGCGGTGCCCGAGGGACCGGTGTCCGTGGAGTTCGACGGGGTCTCCTTCGGCTACCCGTCCGCCGACAAGGTCTCGCTGGCCTCGCTGGAGGAGGTCGCGACCCTGGACTCCCGGGGCGGCACGCGGGTCCTGCACGACGTCTCGTTCCGGGCCGAGCCCGGCCGGATGGTCGCCCTGGTCGGCTCGTCGGGCGCCGGCAAGTCGACCATCGCCCAGCTGCTGCCCCGGCTGTACGACACCGATGAGGGAGCGGTACGGCTGAACGGCGTCGACGTACGCGACCTTTCCGCCGAGTCGATCCGGGAAACGCTCGGCATGGTCACCCAGGACGGGCACCTCTTCCACGACTCGGTGCGCGCCAACCTCCTGCTGGCCAGGCCCGATGCCACCGAGGAGGAGATCTGGGACGCGCTGCGGCGCTCACGGCTCGACGGTCTGGTGGCCTCGCTGCCCGACGGGCTCGACACGGTCGTGGGAGAGCGCGGCTACCGGCTCTCCGGCGGTGAGCGCCAGCGGCTGACGATCGCCCGGCTGCTGCTGGCCCGTCAGCGGGTGGTCATCCTGGACGAGGCGACCGCGCACCTCGACTCCACGTCCGAGGCGGTGGTGCAGGAGGCCCTGGCCGAGGCGCTGGAAGGGCGCACGGCGGTGGTGATCGCGCACCGCCTGTCGACGGTGCGGGCCGCCGATCTGATCCTGGTCGTGGAGGAGGGCCGGGTGGTGGAGCGGGGGACGCACACCGAACTGCTGGCGGCGGGCGGCCGGTACGAGGAGCTGTACCGGACGCAGTTCGCCTCACCGGACGCGGCGGGCGGCCGGCAGGAGCCGGTGGGGTCGGCCTGACGCGAGCGCCCCCGGTCCGTGCGGACCGGGGGCGCTCCGGGCGCGGGGTCAGTCGTTGTCGGTCTCCTGATGGGTGACCGAGCCGTTGGACGCGTCGATGTCGAAGGTCGTCTTCTTCCAGTCCTTCGACACGACGTCGGTCTTCCAGACGAGCGTGCCCTGGTCGTCGTCGTCCAGGTCGAGCGCGGTCACCGTCCCCTGCTGCTTGGCGGTGGCGGCCTTCGCCGCCTGCTGCGGGGTCTGCTTGGCCTGGGTGATCCGCTTGGCCGTCTTGGCCTTGTCCGAGGTGCTCTGGCCGGTCTCCTCGGAGGAGCTGAGGACCTTGCCGGAGACGGCGTCGATGTGAACCTTGTGCTTGGTCCCGGTCTTGGCGGCGACGGTCGCGACCCACTGCGGGGCACCGGCTGCGGCGCTGCCCGTCGGCGACGGGCTGCCGGTGGGAGAGGGGCTGCCGGTGGGCGAAGGGCTGCCCGTCGGAGAGGGGCTGGGGCTCTCGTCGTCCTCGGCCGCCTCCTTGGCGGTCATGAGTTCGAGCTCGACGAGCTTGCCGCCCTTGACCTCGCCCTCGGCCGTGGTGATGGCCTTGCCGTAGGTGACCTTGGTGGCGGAGATCAGCTCCTTGCGTTCCTTCTGGTCCTCGGTCATCTGGCCCGGCGAGGCGCTCTCGGTCCCGGTGGGAGACGGACTCTTCGTGGCCTCGGGCACGGCGCGGGCCGCCTCCGAGGTCTTCGTGCTCGCGGAGGTGCTGCCGCTGTCCTGGCCGCAGCCGGTCAGCAGGGCTGCGGTGGCCACGACACAGGCGACGCCGGCGACGCGCACGCGGTGGGCACGGAGGAATCCGGTGTTCTTGGAGGGGGAGTCACATGTCATGCCCGCATGCTTAACCCCCGCGCGGCTCCGGCATGTGGGATGACGCGGCAGTGTCACCCGATCGACGGCCATCCCGCTCCGGCTCCGCGTGTCGCCGGGGTTCGAGGGGATTTCGTGCACGGTGGGCGAAGATGTGACGACGGTCCGAATTCCCTGGTCACGCGGGTCGCGATCCGGCCGCTTTGGTGCGAGCCTGAAAACATGACCTGGGCGTCCTGGACAACACGCGGAGTGTATTCGGGGCACGGCGGCGTGCTCACCGATGAGGTCGGGCCGCTGTCCGGTGACCTGACCATCCACACCACTTGGGCCGAGGGCACGGCGCAGATCACCGTGCAGTACACCGACGCGGCCGACTGGTTCACCATGGCGGGCAGCCCCGTGCCCTGTCCGTCGGAAGAGGCGAGCCGCGCGCTGCACGCGGCCGCCGTGGAGGCTGTCCGGCAGGGCTCGGCGGCGACGGTCCCCGTGCTGGAGCTCGGCCCCGAGCACGCGGCGGGCCCGGAATGACCGGTCCCGTACGCGTACGGGACCGGCCGCCGGGGTGTGCCGCGCGAACGGTCAGGGCCTGATGCCGCTGACCACGTCGGCGGTGGCGGTGATGCCGTCCTGGATCGTGGGGGCCATGCTGGTGCCCGCGAGGAGGAATCCGAGCATCCCGCACACCAGCGCGTGCGAGAGCTTCATTCCGCCGCTGCGGAGGAAGATCACCGCGAGAATCAGCAGAAGCAGCACCACTGAGATCGAAATTGCCATGGCCAACCTCCTCCGCCGCGCCTGATTTGCGGCATTCGGCGTCAGTGTGGCGCAGGGCGCGGGCCGTCCGGCGCACCGGCGTGTCCGCCAAACGGGTAGGGCTTGAGTCGCGGCCGCCGAACCGGGGAAGAGGGGTCGACCGCCGCAGGGAACGCGGGGGTGTTCCCGCGCCCCCTGCGGCGAAACCTCAGGGCGCGGGCAGCTCCATGAGCGCGGCGACCGTGTCCCGGTGGCGTCCCGCCGTGCCGTACGCGGTGGCATCGGCCTTGGCCCGCTTCAGATAGAGGTGCGCGGGGTGCTCCCAGGTCATCCCGATCCCGCCGTGCAACTGCACGCACTCCTCGGCGGCATGGACCGCGACCTTCGAGCAGTACGCCTGCGCCACGGCCACGGCCAACGGCGTGTCGGGGCTGCCCGCGGCGAGGGCGTCGGCGGCGTTTCGCGCGGCGGCCCGGGCAGAGACGACCTCCAGCCAGAGCTGCGCCATGCGGTGTTTGAGCGCCTGGAAGGAGCCGATGGGCCGGTTGAACTGGTGGCGCTCCCGGGTGTGTCGCACCGTCTCGGTGAGGCACCACTCGGCGAGTCCCAGCTGCTCGGAGGCGAGCAGTCCGGCGCCGGCCCGCAGCCCCCGGTCCACCGCGCGCCTTCCGGCTCCGGGGTCCGCGAGGCGGGTGCCGGCGGCGCCGTCGAGCGTGACGGTGGCGAGGGGGCGGGTGAGGTCGAGCGCGACGAGCGGTTCGACGCGTACGCCCGGCGCGTCCGTGGCGACGGCGTACAGACCGTCGGCGGTGAGCACGAGGAGCACGTCGGCCGCGGCCGCGTCGGCGACCGGGCCGAGTGTCCCTTCCAGGGAGCCGGTCACCACCGTGGCCCGCGCGCCCGCCGCGTCCGCCGAAGCGGCGGCGAACGGCACGGCCACCACCGCGACCCGGCGGCCCTCGGCGAGCGCGGCGAGGAGTTCCGCGGCCGGTCCTTCCTGCGCACCGAGTGCCAGCAGCGTCTCGGTGGCGACGACGGAGCTGGTCAGGAACGGAGCGGGCGCGACGCTGCGGCCCAGCTCCTCCAGGACGACGGCGGCCTCGCGATGTGTGGCGCCCTGGCCGCCCAGCGCCTCGGGCACGAGGAGTCCGGCAGCGCCGATGCCGGTGGCGAGCGCCTTCCACAACTCCGGGTCGTACGGCGTGTCGGACTCGGTGCGGGCGATCACCGACGGCGCGTCGGCCCGGTCCGCCAGCAGGGAGCGGACAGCGGCGCGCAGGTCCTCCTCGGTCTCGGAGTAGAGGAGGTCGGGCGCCTGGCCGGCTTCGGTCTGTGCGGTCATCGGGAGAGGTCCTTCCAGGCGACGTCCTTGTCGTTGCGGGGCTCGGAGGGCAGACCGAGTACGCGCTCGGCGACGATGTTGAGCAGTACCTCGCTCGTACCGCCCTCGATGGAGTTGCCCTTGGAGCGGAGGTAGCGGTAGCCGGCGTCGCGTCCGGTGAAGTCGACCAGTTCGGGCCGCCGCATGGTCCAGTCGCTGTACAGCAGGCCCTCGTCGCCGAGGAGCTCCACTTCGAGGCCGCTGATCTCCTGGTTGAGCCGGGCGAAGGCGAGCTTCATGCCGGAGCCCTCGGGGCCGGGCTGCCCGGCGACGAGCTGCTGGCGCAGGCGCTCACCGGTGAGACGGGCGACCTCGGCCTCGACCCACAGGCCGAGCAGGCGCTGATGCAGGTCGTGGGTGCGCAGTTCGGGCCGTTCGCGCCAGGTCCTGGCGACCGGGCCGATCATGCCGCCCTCACGGGGGATGCGGGAGCCTCCGATCGAGACGCGCTCGTTCATGAGGGTGGTCTGGGCGACCTTCCATCCCTCGCCGACGGGCCCGAGCCGGTGGCTGTCGGGGATGCGCACTCCGGTGAGGAAGACCTCGTTGAACTCGGCTTCGCCGGTGATCTGACGGAGCGGCCGGACCTCGACGCCGGGGTCGGTCATGTCGCAGATGAAGTAGCTGATGCCGCGGTGCTTGGGCAGGTCGGGGTCGGTGCGGGCGATGAGGATCGCCCAGCGCGCCAAGTGGGCGCTGGAGGTCCACACCTTCTGCCCGTCCACCACCCAGTCCTCGCCGTCGCGCACGGCGCGCGTGCCGAGGGCGGCGAGGTCGGAGCCCGCGCCCGGTTCGCTGAAGAGCTGGCACCAGACTTCTTCGCCCACCCACAGGGGCCGCAGGAACCGCTTCTTCTGCTCGTCGGTGCCGAAGCCGAGGATGGTCGGGGCGGCCATGCCGAGGCCGATGCCGATGCGGCGCGGATCGTTGTCGGGGGCGTTCGCGGCAGCGAGTTCGGCGTCGACCACGGGCTGGAGGGAGCGCGGGGCGTCCAGGCCGCCCAGCCCGGCCGGGTAGTGCACCCAGGCGAGTCCGGCGTCGAAGCGTGCCTTGAGGAAGTCGGTGCGCTCGGTCGTCGCCGGGGGGTGCGCGGCGAGCAGTTCGCGGGTGCGGCGGCGCAGTTCGGCGGCGTCGGGTGCGGTCATCGGGCGGCTCCTGACGGGAGGACGACGATGCGGCCGGTGCTCGTGCCGTCGGCGACGCGCTGGACGGCGGCCGCCGCCCCGTCCATCGCGACCCGCTCGCTGATCAGCGGCTTGATGACGCCTTCTGCGGCGAGCCGGGTGAGCTCGCGGTGGCAGTCGCGCACGGCCTGCGGGTCCTTGGTGTTGTAGAGGCCCCAGTGGAGGCCGAGGACGGAGTAGTTCTTCACGAGGGCGTGGTTGAGCCCCGGGGTGGGAATGGTGCCGGACGCGAAGCCGACGACGACGATGCGCCCCTCGAAGGCGATGCACTTCACGGACTTGGCGTACGCGTCCCCGCCGACCGGGTCGTAGACGACGTCGGCGCCCCGGCCCCCGGTGAACTCCTTGACCGCCGCGACGATGTCCTCGCCGCGTCGGTCGATGACCAGGTCGCAGCCGAGAGCGGCGGCGGTCTTCGCCTTCTCCGGTCCGCCGGCGACGCCGATGACCGTGGCACCGGCGGCCTTGCCGAGCTGGACGGCGGCGCTCCCGACCCCGCCCGCGGCGGCGTGCACGAGCAGCGTCTCCCCCGCCTGCAGGCGGGCGCGCCGGTGCAGCCCGAACCAGCCGGTCTGGTAGCCGATGTGCAGGGCCGCGGCCTCCGCGTCGTCCAGGGATTCCGGGGCGTCCAACAGGGCCGCCTCGTCGGCGACGACGTACTGGGCGAGGCCGCCGTGCGGCAGGGCGGGGGTGGCGAGCACCCGGCGTCCGTCCTCGGTGCGGCCGCAGATCTCGACGCCCGGGGTGAACGGCAGCGGGGGCCGTACCTGGTACTGACCGCGGCAGAGCAGCGCGTCGGGGAAGTTGATGTTCGCCGCGAGCACCTCGACCAGCACCTGCCCGTCGCCGGGCACCGGCCGGTCCGTCTCCTCCAGCCGCATCACCTCGCTCGGCTCGCCGTTCCGGTGCACTCGCCATGCCTGCATGAGGGGCCTCCACAACACTGTCGGCATTACCACTGCTCCGGCGCATACTAAGCGGTCGCTTGCCTTCCTGGGAACAGCCCGCGGAACAACGGCCCCCGGACGCCCGTGCGCCCGGCCCCTCCCGCGCGGAACGCGGGGGCGCCGGGCGCACGACCGTACGAGAGGGCTACTTGCCCACCACCACCTCGGCGACCTGCGGCGCGGCCGTTCCGTCCCGCCAGGCCAGTCGTACCGCGTCGGCGGCGCGCCCGTCGGTGTCGATGGCGGTGTAGGCGCCGTGCAGCGCGCCCACGGTGTGCCAGGTGCCGTCCGCCGTGCGCAGCTGGACGTCGGCGTCACCCTCGGAGCCGGACGGCCGCAGCACCGTCACCGAGCCGACCGGCCGCACGGCACCGAGGTCCACCTCCAGCGCTTCACCCTGCCCGGCCGCCCGCGCGCCCCGGTACACGGTGCCCGGGTCTCCGTCGGCCGCCGCGCGCAGCGAGGAACCGGCGGCGGCGGGCGGATTGCCGGTGACCGCGCCGTCCGTGGTCGTGACCTGGAATTCGCGGACCACGACCCAGCTGCTCTGCCCCGCGGTGGCCCGGGCCCGCACATAGCGCGCCTTCGTCCCGGCGGGAGGGGCTGCCGTGATGTCGGGCTTCCCGGAGAGGTCCGCGAGCTTCTGCCAGCCCCGGCCGTCCGCCGAGTACTCAAGAACGCCCTGGTGGAGGTAGTCGTCGGCGCTGCCCGGTTTGGCCATGGCGAGCGTGACGGGGCCGATGGCCCGGGACTCGCCCAGGTCGACGGTCACCTGGTCCCCGGCCGCGGGCGCCCCGTCGCTCCAGAAGTACGTGGAGTCGTCGCCGTCGAGCATCCGGGCGACGGTGTTGCTCTGGTAGGTGCCCAGGCTCGTCGAGGCCGTCGGCCTGCCGCTCACACCGAGCAGCCGGTCGTACTCGGCGGTGGCCGCGGCGGCGAACCCGTCCAGCTGCCCGTCGCCGACCAGCACCGGCACCTTGCGCCCGTCGAGCCCGGTGTACGTGAACGAGGCGGCGCGCTCCGTCTGTGCGGGCAGCTGCTGCCGGAGCTCCCACGCCTCGGCGCCCTTCCCGGCGCGGGCGGCCTCGACCATGCGCAGGGCGGTGCGCGTGGCGGTCGCCCAGGACTCGGTGGCGTCCAGCCAGGGGCCGGAGTCCGCGATGAAGCCCCGGTCGGGCAGAGCCGCACGCAGCCGGGCGGGGGCCGCGCCGAGCGAGGCCAGGACGGAGTCGAGCCGCCCCGCGTCCCCGGACTCCCAGTAGCGGGCGAAGGCGGCGGAGAGCTCGGGCGCCTTGGAAGTGTTGAGCGCGGAGCTGTAGTTGACGTCGGCGAAGGCCCGCAGCGCTTTCGCCGTCCTGGCGTCGCCGCCCGCGTATTCCTCGATGCCCTTGCCCCAGGACTCGCGCGGGTCGTAGGCCGCGTCGTTCCAGGCGTAGTCCGCGACGGTGTACAGGGAGAGCTTCGACGCGTAGGACTGGATCATCGGGTTGGCGGTGATGCCGGCGAGCCGTCCGGGCAGACCCTTCTCGCGCCCGTTGAACGGGCCGAGCAGGAGGCGGTTGGTGGCGTAGTCGTTGACCGGGTAGTTGTCCCAGGTCAGGATCGGGTGGCCGAACACCTTCCGGGCGGCGTCCGCCTGAGCGACCGTCATGGTCGGGGCGACGACCCCGACACCGGTCCACTCGACCAGCACATCGGGATCGAGCTGTTCGGACAGGGCCGTCTTGTACGCCGACGAGCTGACGTTGTAGTACTCGGTGGGGACCATCTGGAGCGGCTGGGCGCCGGGGTGGGTGGCGATGAACTCCTGGTTGACCCGGTTGAGCAGATGCGCCTGGGCGGCACCCGCCGCACCGCCGCCGGTCCCCCACTTCGCCTTGTCGGCGTCGCAGTTCCAGTCGGTGTAACTGATGTCGTCCAGCGGGACGGCGAAGGTGCGGACGCCGATGTCCCACATCGTCTGGAACTTGTCCATGAGCGCCCGCACGTCCGCGTCGGAGCTGTAGCAGACCGAGAGACCGGGTGAGAGGGCGTAGGTGAACTCGACGTGCCGCAGCGCCGCCCGGTCGGCGAGGTCCTTGATCTGCACCAGCCGGTCGGCGGGATACGGGTCGCGCCACTTGGCGCGGAGGTAGTCGTCGTCCTTGGGCGAGTACACGTAGATGTTCATCTTGTGCTCGCCGTAGTAGTCGAGCTGGTCGAGGCGGGCCTCGTGCGACCACGGCGTGCCGTAGAAGCCCTCGATGACCCCGCGCAGCGCGGTGCCGGGCCAGTCGCGCACGGCGAGTCCGGCGACCTTGCCGCCCGGCTGCCCCCGGTGCGGCAGGACCTGGCGGAGGGTCTGCGCGGCGTAGTAGGTGCCGGTGGCGTCCTTGCCGGCGAGGACGATGCGTCCGGCACCTATCCCCAGGACGTAGCCCTCGGCGGGCAGTCCGGCGGGCCCGTCGAGCTTCTGCGCGGCGAGGGCGGCGGAATCTCCGGCGTACACGGTGAGCCTGCCGGGGGCGGGGCGCTGCGCGCGGACGACGTGCCGGGCGCCCGCCTTGCGCAGGGCCGCCTCCACCACGTCGAGCGTGGGCGCGTCGGCGGTCCCGCCGGCGATCAGGGTGACCGTGGGGGTGACGGTCACCCGGTCGGTTCGGGGCTCGGCGGACTGCGGGGTCGGGGTGATCGTGGGTGTGTCCTGGGCGGTGGCCGGGGCGGGCGGGGCTCCGGCCGCCCGGGCGGACGGTCCGGCGGCCAGCATGCCGCCTGCGAGCAGGGCCGCGGCGGCGGTGAGAGCGGTGATGCGGGGCGGGCGAGGCGTCACAGGTCCTCCATTGGTCACTCAAGACACCAAAGTCGCGCAACACAACGTGACTGAATTCAACATCCTGGCGCTGACATGTCAATGGTCTGGACAACATCAATGCACGGACCTGCGGTTTTGCGTCCGACTGCCCCTGTACGACTACCGGGCGAAGAGTTCGAACGGAACGGCCGGACGCCCCCCGAAGCGGTCGGCGGCGGCTTCGGCGTTGCCGGTGAGGAAGGTACGGCAGTAGGTCTCCGGGTCCTCGTCCGTGAGGACTTCGATGTACGTGCGGTGGGCCAGGAGGGACCGCACCGACCGCTCCAGACCGGCCGTCGCGTCCACCGCGTGGGTGGGCGCGGACGATCCCGCCACGGCCACCCAGCGCACACCGTCCCACGGTTCGAGCCCCTGCTCCCGCAACTCCGGGAAGATCCAGCGGTTGCCCGCGTCGGCCGCCGCGTCGAGCGTGGCGCGGCCGACGGCCCGGTGGTCCGGCGTGTTCCACGCGACACCGCCCCAGGTGTCACGATGGTTGAGCGTGATCACCAGCTCGGGGCGGTACCGGCGGATGGCCGCCGCGATGTCCCGGCGGAGCGGGATGCCGTACTCGATCACCCCGTCGCGGTGGTCCAAAAACTCCACGCGGGAGACACCGACGGCAGCCGCGCTCGCGCGCTGTTCCCGCTCGCGCAACGGCCCGCACTCCTCCGGGTCGAGGGTGTCGATCCCGGCCTCGCCCCTGGTCGCGAGCAGATACGTGACCTCGCGTCCGGCGTCGGTCCAGCCGGCCACCGCTGCCGCGCAGCCGTACTCCAGGTCGTCGGGGTGCGCGACCACGGCGAGCGCGCGCCGCCAGTCCTCGGGCATGGGCTTCAGCTGCTCGGTCATATCCGCAGGCTAACGGGCAAGGCGGGGGGTGAGACGCGTGACACGGCGACCAAGGATACCCAGGGGGGTATCCTTGGCCGTCCGGGGCAGGAGAGAGCGAGACCTGTCCCGTACCCCGGTGAACGAAAGGAACACAGCTCGTGACCAGCCCCGTATCCCTCTCCCCCGCCCAGGCGGCCGCCCGCCTCACGGAGTTCACCGTGATCGACGTACGCGCCCCCGGCGAGTACGCCGCGGGGCACGTGCCGGGGGCGGTGAACATACCGCTCGACCGGCTCGACGAGGCGCTGCCCGCGCTCAAGTCCGCGTCCGCCCGCGGCGCGCTGCTCATGGTGTGCGCCTCGGGCAACCGCTCGACCCGCGCCTGCGACCTCCTCTCGCGGGCCGACATCGAGGCGGCGACGCTCACCGGCGGCACCTCCGCCTGGGAGAGCGAAGGCCGTGGCCTGGAGCGCCCGGAGGGCGCGCGGGCCACCTGGCCCATGGAGCGCCAGGTCCGGCTGGCGGCCGGCTCGCTCGTGGTGGCCGGGCTGCTGGCAGGCGTCCGCTACCCCGCCGCGCGCTGGCTGTCCGCCGGTGTCGGCTCCGGTCTCGTCTTCTCCGCCGTCACCAACACCTGCGGGATGGCGGCGGTCCTGTCGAAGCTCCCGCACAACCGCGCGCCGCGCTCGGCGCCGGGCCTGGACGCGACGCTGGACGCCCTCCAGGGCTGAGGCCTCACGGGGCCGGCCGCGTGGTGCGGCCGGCCCCGGACCCGCGTCAGACCTCGTCGCGGACCAGCGCGAGCAGCCGGTCCAGCACGCGGGGACCGCCCGCGCGCAGCCCGTCGTGCTCGAACTCGTCGGTCACCCAGGTGCGCAGCCCCCGGATCGCGGCTGCGGTGCGCAGTGCGTGGGCGGTGTCCACGTACATGTCGTCGTGGTAGACGGCGGCGGCCACCGGGACCTCGTTGGCGGCCAGGCGCTCGGGGTCGTACAGCGGCTCCCAGTCGGTGCGGGCGGCGAGGAGCGCGGCAGTCTCGCGCAGCGGGCGCAGCGCGGGGTCCACCTCGAAGTGCCAGGGGTGGATGGACTCGCCCGTGAACAGGACCGGTCCGTCGCCCGCGAGGGCCGTCGCGGCCTCGAACTGCGGGAACTCGGCGCGGACCCGCTCCGCGGCCCAGTCCGTGGGGCGCCCGCCCTGACCGTAGATGGCCTCGTGCATGAGGGCGTACAAGGGGTGTCCGGCGAAGGAGGTCGCGGCGCGCATGGCCTCCTGGAACGTGTCGGAGAGCTCGTCGCCGTGCGGGGTGCGGACGAAGGCGTTCTCCAGGAGGTAGTGCAGCTGGTGGCTGCCGCTGCCGCCGCCGAGCATGATGCCGAGGGACTGGAAGCTCTCGGGCGTCAGCCGGTGCCCTGCGCTCTCGGGGCGGTGCTCCGCGAGGTGAGCGGTGATCTCCCGGGCGCGTTCGACGTCCTGCGGGTAGCGGGCGTAGTGCGCGGCGACCTTGCGCTCGATGCGCGGATACGCGGCCCGGTAGACGTCGTCCGCGTGGGCGTCGAGGGAGGGCAGACCGCCGGTGATGAGGACGGTGTTCAGCCCCTCGGGGGCGGCCGAGAGGTACCGGACGGCGCAGAAGCCGCCGAAGGACTGGCCGAGTACGGTCCAGGGCGCGCCGCCGGTCAGCCGCGGGCGGATGAACTCGCAGTCGCGCACGATGTTGTCCGCGCGGAAGTGCGCGAGGTAGTCGGCCTGCTCCCGCGGCCCGCCCCGCAGCGGGAGGGTCTGCCGGTTGGCCGGGGTGGACAGGCCGGTGCCGCGCTGGTCGAGCAGGAGCACCCGGAATTCCCGCACCGCCCGCCCGAGCCATGCCTCGGCGCCGGTGAAGCGCCGGGCGCCGAAGCCGGGCCCGCCCTCCAGATACAGCAGCCAGGGCAGCTCCTGGCCGGCCCTGGACGGGGCCACGACCTCCCGCCCGAAGACCTCGATCTGCTCACCGCCGGGGTCGGCGTGGTCGAGCGGGACGGTGAAGCGGTGGTCGGTGAGGACGAGGCCGGGCTGCCGGTAGCTGTTCAAGGGTGCTCCTGGATCGGACGGTTCCCGGACAGTTCAGCACACCGGTGTGCCCCGGACGGTCGCGGCCCGTGTGCGGCCGGGACGCCGGGCTCCTACCGTGCTCTCATGATCCGGTTCGAACAGGTCGGCAAGGTCTATCCGGACGGCACGACCGCGGTCGACGCGCTGTCCTTCGAGGTCGCCGAGGGAGAACTGGTCACCCTGGTGGGCCCTTCGGGCTGCGGCAAGACGACCACGATGATGATGGTGAACCGGCTGATCGAACCGACCTCGGGCCGCATCCTGGTGGACGGCCGGGACATCGCGAAGACCGACCCGGTGAAGCTGCGCCGCGGCATCGGCTACGTCATCCAGCAGGTGGGGCTCTTCCCGCACCGGACCGTCCTCGACAACACGGCGACCGTGCCGGCCCTGGTGGGCTGGAAGCGGTCCAGGGCGCGGGAGCGGGCGGCCGAGCTGCTGGATCTGGTGGGCCTCGACCCGTCGGTGTACGGCTCCCGCTATCCCGCGCAGCTCTCCGGCGGCCAGCGCCAGCGCGTCGGAGTGGCGCGGGCCCTCGCGGCCGATCCGCCGGTGCTCCTGATGGACGAGCCGTTCGGCGCGGTGGACCCCGTGGTACGCGAGCGCCTGCAGAACGAATTCCTCAAGCTCCAGTCGAGGGTGAGGAAGACGGTTCTGATGGTCACCCACGACATCGAGGAGGCGGTGCGGATGGGTGACCGGATCGCGGTGTACGGGGAGGGGCGCATCGAGCAGTTCGACACGCCGGGTGCGGTGCTCGGCTCGCCCGCGACCCCGTACGTGGCGGAGTTCGTCGGCGCGGACCGGGGGCTGAAGCGGCTGTCGGTCACCGCGATCGAGCCGGACGACCTGGAACAGCCGCCGCTGGCCCGCCTCGACGAGCCCGCGGGGGCCGCGGCGGCCCGGCTCGGCGCGGCCGGCGCGCGCTGGGCCGTCGTGCTGAACGAGGCGGGTGAGCTGCACGGCTGGGTGGCGGCGGACGCCCTGCGGATCGCCGGGGACCAGGGCACGGTGGGCGAACTGGCCCGCCGGATGGACGCGTGGGTGCCGGTGGGCGCGCCGCTGAAGCGGGCGTTCAGCGAGATGCTTCAGCGGGACGCGGGGTGGATCGCGGTGCTGGACGGGGCGCGGTTCCTCGGCGTACTGACCCCGGCGAAGCTCCACGAGGCGCTGCGGCGTTCGGTGGACGCGGACGCGCAGGGCGTGGGGCGCGACGAGGTGCGGTTCGACTCGGTGGCGGACGCCTGAGAGGAATCCAGGGCCCGTCAGGCGTCCGCGGCGTACTGCCAGAAGTCGCGCATCAGCCGCGGCGGGGTGGGACCGGTCATCTCCAGCTGGCTGAGCATGATCGCGGTGGTGCCGGTGGCCGGGACGATGTGCGCCGTGGTGCCGGTGCCGCCGACCCAGCCGTAGCGGCCCGGCACGTTCCACGGGGCGGTCCTGTCGACGTCCACCGAGCCGCCGAAGCCCCAGCCCTGCCCCTCGGTGAACAGCCCGCTGGCCTCGCGCTGCGCGGGGGTCAGGTGGTCCGTCGTCATCTGCCGCACGGACTCGGCGGACAGGAGACGCCGGCCGCCCACCGCGCCCCCGTCGAGCAGCATGCGGGCGAAGGCGTACAGGTCGTCCACGGTGGACACCAGTCCGCCGGCCCCGGACGGGAAGTCCGGCATGCCGCTCCACTGCCCGGCCGGCTCGTCGACCAGCTCCACACCGCCGTCCGCGCCCGGCCGGTACAGCGCGGTGAAGCGGCCGAGCTTCTCCGCCGGGACCATGAAGCCGGTGTCGCTCATGCCGAGCGGCGCGAAGATCCGTTCGGCGAGGAACTCCGGCAGCGGCTGCCCGGCGACCCGGGCGATGAGCACGCCCAGGATGTCGGAGCAGGTGTTGTAGAGCCACTCGCTGCCCGGCTGGGCCAGCAGCGGGATGCGCGAGAGCGTGTCCATCCAGGCGTCCGGGGGAACGACGTGGCGCGGCAGCGGTGAGCCCTGCTTCAGCTCGCTGAACAGGAGACGGGCGGCGGGCAGCGAGAAGTCGGACGGGAATCCGTACCCCGCGCGCGACGTCATGAGGTCGAGCAGGGTGATGGGGCGTGCTGCCGGGACCACGTCGTCCACCGGGCCGTCCGGAGTGCGGACGACGACGGGTGCCGCCAGCTCGGGCAGCCAGGGCGCGACGGGGTCCTCCAGTGCGATCCGCCCGTCCTCGACCAGCAGCATGGCCGCGGCGGCCACGACCGGTTTCGTGAGGGAGGCGATCCTGCAGACCGAGTCGCGGGCCATCGGGGTGCCGTCGTCCGTTCCGGCGCTGCCCACTGCCACCACGTCGACGCGTCCGTCGCGCGCCACCAGGCCCACGGCGCCGGGGACCGGTCCGTCGTGGACGTGCTTCTCGAAAACTTCGCGCAAGTTGTTCATCGCTCCGCCTTGTCCTGGGGTTTCGTAAGACCGACCGGTCCGGGGACGCGGACTCATCGGCCGGCGCGGGACGTTTTCCCGGTCTCACTCCTTCGCGCCGGGGATGAGGTGTGCGGAGCGCAGGTAGGCGCGGGCCACGTCCTCGGGGAGCCGTCGCCAGCTGTCCACCTGTTCGTTGAGCCGGGCCAGGTCCGCGGTGGTCAGTACGGTGTTCAGCCTGCCGAGGGCCTTGCGCACTCCCGCGCCGCCCGCGCGGGCCCGGTTGACGACGGGGACGAGGTAGTCGGCGTTCTGGAGGTGCCGGTCGTCGGCGAGCAGGACGAGCCCGAAGTCGTCCAGGGTGGCGTCGGTGGTGGTGGTCAGCACCAGCTGGTCGCGGCCGCTCTGCACGGCCTGCTTGGCCTGGGTGGTGCCGACGCCCTTGGGGTCGACGGCGGTGATGTCGATGCCGTACTTCTTCTTCAGCCCGGGCGCGCAGTACGGCCGCTGGACGCACTCGTCACCGGCCGCGAGGCGTACGGGCAGTCCCGAGCGGCCGAGGTCGCTGAGGGTCCTCAGGTGGTGCTGCCGGGCGTAGGCGGCGGTGACGGCGAACGCGTTCTGGTCGACGGCCCTGCCGGGGTCGAGGACGGTGAGCCCGCGCGGTGCGGCCAGGGCGCGCAGCGCCTTCATGGTGGCGGCGAGGTCCGGCGAGCCGACGGACGCGGCGTCGGCGCCGTGCTCCTTGGCGCCCAGCCAGTCGGCGAAGGTGGCCGCGTATTCGGGGACGACGTCGATCTGGCCGTTTTCGAGGGCCGGTTCGTAGATCTCCCGGTTGGTGACGGAGATGAGCTTGGTCGAGTATCCGGCGTGCTCCAGCAGCAGGGCGTACATCTGGGCGAGGAGGTCGCTCTCGGTGAATCCCGCGGAGCCGATCGTCAGGTGCTTGCTGTCGCCGGGCGGCGCGGTGACCGCGCCCTGGTTCTCCAGCGCGGGCCCGGTGGTGCAGGCGGTGGCCACCAGCAGCAGGAGCGCGGCGAGCGGGCGGGCGGCCCTCACGCCGTCTCCTGCGCGCGCAGCCCGAACCGGCGCGGCGCGAACCGCTGGGCCGCCTCGAAGACCCCCTCCACGAGCAGGGCGAACGCGGCGACCAGGACCGCTCCGGCCACCACCTGCGGGGTCGAGGCGAGGTTGAACCCGGCGGTGATGATGCGGCCGAGCCCGCCGCCGCCCGCGAGGGCCGCGATGGTGGCCGTGGCGACGAGCTGGACGGCGGCGATGCGCACCCCGGTGAGGATGAGGGGCAGGGCGAGCGGCACCTCGACCTGGAGGAGCAGCTGGCGGCCCGACATGCCCATGCCCCGGGCGGCCCGGACGACGTCCCGGTCCACCTCGCGCATGCCCACGTACGCGTTGGTGAGCAGCGGGGGCACGGCGAACAGGACGAGCGCCACGACCGTCGGGCCCTCGCCCCAGCGGCCGACCGGGGTGAGCAGGAGCAGCACCAGGACGGCGAAGGTGGGCACGGCGCGCCCCACGTTGGAGATGTTGACGGCGAGCGCACCGCCCCGGCCGAGGTGGCCGAGGAGCAGGGCGACGGGCAGCGCGATGAGGCAGCTGATCAGAAGGCAGACGACGGTGAGGTAGAGGTGCTGGCCGAGCCGGGCCCAGATGCCGTCCTGGCCGTGCCAGTGCGCGGAGGTGGTGAGCCAGGACCAGGCATCCGTCAGGGTGTTCACGACCGGCTCCTGGTCCACGGGGTGAGCAGGCGTTGCAGCAGCAGGAGGAGCAGGTCGGCGGCGACGGCGATGAGGACGCACAGGACGGACGCGGTGAGCACCTGGGCCTTGAAGTAGGTGTTCATCCCGGCGTAGATGAGGTTGCCGAGTCCGCCGTAGCCGACGATCGCGCCGATCGTGACCAGGGAGACCGCGGAGACGGTGGCGATGCGCAGCCCGGCCATCGCGGCGGGCAGCGCGAGCGGCAGTTCCACGGCGACGAGCAGCCGTACGGGCCCGTAGCCCATGCCCCGCGCCGCCTGCCGGGTCTCCTCGGGGACGGCGCGCAGCCCGGCGAGCATGTTGCGCACGAGCAGGGTGAGCGAGTAGAGGACGAGGCCCGCGACGACGAGCGAGGCGGAGAGCCCGTACACCGGCAGCAGCAGGGAGAACATGGCGAGCGACGGGATGGTGTAGAGGATCGTCGTCGCGCCGAGGACGGGCCCGGCGGCCCAGCGCAGCCGCCGTGCGGCGAGGGCGAGCGGCAGGGCGAGGGCGAGGCCGATGAGCACGGAGACCACTGTGAGCTGGACGTGTTGCAGCGCAGCTTCCCAGAGGATGTGGCGGCGGCTGCTGAGGTAGGCGCCGCAGACCCACTCGTTGCGCGCGAGGCAGTCGTCGGGGGGCGCGGTCACCCATCCATTGCAGCCCGCGCGGCGCGGGGGCGCGCGCCCTGATCGTCCGATCGGGCCGCTGCGCCCCCGTCGGTCGTCAGGAGGCGGCGGCCCTGTCGAGGACCGCGGCCAGTTCGCCGGGGCGGGAGAACATCGGCCAGTGGCCGGTGTCCATGGTGACCAGTTCCCACCGCTCGCTCGTCAGCAGCCGGGCCACGTCCTCGCCCGGCTCCGGCCCGTCGAGGAGGCACTTGATGTAGGTCGCCGGGAGCTCCCCGAGCGGGCGGTCCAGGACGGCCGGGTCGGCCAGGGCGGCACCGGGGTGCGGGGTCGCGTCCTTCCGGAACCGTGCGATCTGCTCGCCGGTCAGCTCCTGGCCCTCGAACTCGGCGGCTTCCGGTACGGCCCAGAGGCCGCCGTTCGCGTCCAGTCGGTCCTGGAGGGCGGCCGGCCCCTGCCACCACGCGGAGACGAACGACTCGCCGTCGGCCGGGACGCAGGCGTCCACGAAGACGACGCGGGCCAGGCGGTCGCCCAGGCGCGCGGCCGCCTGGCCCACGGGGATGCCGGCGTAGCTGTGGCCGACCAGGACGACGTCGCGCAGGCCCAGGCGTTCCACCTCCGTGACGATGTCGGTCACATGGGTCTGCCGGCCGACCGGCCGCTCCCGTTTCCCGCCGAGCCCGGACAGGGTCAGCGGGTGCGCGCCGTGTCCGGCCGCGCGCAGCCCCGGCACCACGTCGTCCCATGCCGTCCCGTCCAGCCAGGCGCCTGCCACCAGTACGAAATCAGTCATGCCGGGGACCCTAGCCGCAGGGTCCGACAACGCCGTCAGACCGCGTCCGCGCCGTCCATCGCCCGCGCCGACGACCGGAGTTCCAGGATCTCCAGGACGCGTCCGCCCCAGCGCAGGTTCTCCTCCTCGAAGGACCGGCCGCGCATCAGGGTCAGATAGGGGCCGACGCGTTCGGTCTCCGCGAGGAAAGCCGCCTCGTCGCGCCCGTCGAGCAGGCGCAGGCGCAGCCGTTCGTAGCGGGCGAGCTTGGCGCGCGCCCACTCCATGCGCTCCTCGACCGACGCGCGCACCGCCCCGGCGTCGCCGATGTCCACGGCCTGGATCATGACGAGCAGTTCGTCCCGGATGGCAGTGGGCCGGGGCGCACCGGCGGTGAACGCGCCGAGCGCGTCGCGGCCGGCCGGTGTCAGCGTGAAGAGCCGCTTGTTCGGCCGGCGCACCTGTTCGACCACCCGCGCCTCGATCAGACCGCCGTCGGCGAGCCGGTCCAGTTCCCGGTAGAGCTGCTGGGGGGTGGCCGACCAGAAGTTCGCCACCGAGACGTCGAAGACCTTCGCCAGGTCGTACCCGGACGCCTCGCCTTCGAGCAGGGCTGCCAGGACCGCGTACTTGAGGGACATCTGGACACGCTAGCACCCATGTGATTAATCTCGTTCGCACGTATTCAACAAATTGACTATGGAGGCCGGGATGCTCGCTTTCCGCAAGGCGGTCGAGGCGCACGATCTGGCGGCGGCCGAGGCCGCGCTCGCCGATGACGTCGTCTTCACCAGCCCGGTGGCGTTCAAGCCGTATCCGGGGAAGCCGGTCACGGCCGCGATCCTGCGGGCCGTCTCGGCGGTGCTCGGGGACTTCCGCTACGTACGGGAGATGGCGAGCCCGGACGGGCGCGACCACGCGCTCGTCTTCACCGCGAAGGTCGGGGACCGGGAGATCACCGGTTGCGACTTCCTGCACCTGAACGAAGAGGGCCTGATCGACGACCTCATGGTCATGGTCCGCCCGCTATCGGCCGCTCAGGCGCTGGCCGCGGCGATGGGGGCGCGGTTCGAGCAGATCAGCCGGGAGGCCGCTGCGGGCTGACCGGGCGGGCACCGGGAAGCACGCCGCGGCGAACGCCATCGCAATGTCCGGAGGAGAATGCGGGCGTATTGTCCGTTTATGGGCATTGTGGCACCCGCCATGGACTCGGCGGAGGAGCGTCTGGACGCGGCGGTGGCGTATGCCGTGCGGGAGACGGGCGCAGCCGTGGCGATGCTCTATCTGCTGCCGCCCGGTGAATCGACGCTACGGCTCGCCGTGCTCGCCGGGATTCCGGCGGAGATCGCCGACCCCTGGCTGCGGGTGCCGCTGTCCGCCCCCATGCCGGTGTCCGACGCGGTCAAGGAGCGGCATCTGGTGTGGCTCGGCAGCCAGGAGGAGCTGGCCCGGCGGTATCCGCGCCCCGCGCTCGTCCTGCCCTACCGTTTCGCTCTCGCCGCCGCACCCCTGGTCAGCGGCACGGAGGTGCTGGGCGGTCTCGTACTGCTGTGGCCCGGCTCCCACCCGGCGCAGCTCACGCCGCAGGAGCGTGCGGCGGTCCACGACTGCTGCGGCGATGCGGCACAGGTGCTGTACGAGGCGCGGGAGCAGGGCCGTCCGGTGAAGGCGGGCGCCGGACCGCGGGTGCTGCCACCGGTGACCGCTCCCCCGCCCGCCCACACCGAAGCGGTCGCCGCCGCGGACTTCCTCGGCCGGCTGCCGGGCGGCTGCTGCACCCTCGACATGCACGGCAGGATCACCTTCCTGACGGAGACCGGCGCCGAACTGGTCGGCGGGCGCGTGGCCGACCTGGTGGGGACGCTCCCCTGGGAATCACTGCGCTGGATGGCCGACCCGCTGTTCGAGGACAATTACCGGGGCGCGATGATCAGCCGGGAACCGATGTCCTTCGTGGCGCTGCGGCCACCGGACCAGTGGCTGTCGTTCCGCCTCTACCCGGACGCGTCCGGCATCAGCGTGTACATCACGCCGGTCGCCGGTCCGCACGCCTCGGCGCTGCCCACCGCGACAGGTGCGGCCGCCTCGCCCAGCGCCCCCGGTCGTGCCGTCGCGCTCTACCACCTGATGCACCTGGCCGCGACGCTCACGGAGGCCGTGGGCATCCAGGACGTGGTCGAGCTGATCGCCGAACAGCTGGTGCCCGCCTTCCGCATCCAGGCACTCGCCGTGCTGACCGTGGCGGAGGGGCGGCTACGCATCGAGGGGCACCGGGGCTTCAGTGACGAGCTGATGGAGTGTTTCGAGGGCGCGCCCCTGACGTCCGGCACGCCCGTGGCGCAGGTGCTGAGCACCGGCGTGCCCGCCTTCTACCGGACCTTCGACGAGTTCCGGCGGGTCTTCCGGCCCGCCTCGCTCCAGGAGGGCCTGGGCGCGTGGGCCTTTCTGCCGTTGTTCGCCTCCGGGCGCCCGGTCGGGACGCTGGTGTTCGGATACGACCGCACGCGCCCCTTCGAGCCGGAGGAGCGGGCCCTCCTCACCTCGATCGCCGGGCTCATCGCCCAGGCCCTGGACCGGGCCAGGCTGTACGACACGAAGGAGCGGCTGGCCCACAGCCTCCAGGCCCACCTGCTCCCCCACACGCTGCCCCGGATCGACGGGCTCGACGTGGCCGCCCGCTATCTGCCCGCCACCCGGGGCATGGGCATCGGCGGTGACTTCTACGACGTCATCCCGCTCGACGCCACCACGGCGGCCGCGGCCATCGGCGACGTGCAGGGCCACAACGTGACGGCCGCCGCCCTGATGGGGCAGGTACGCACAGCGGTGCACGCCTCGGCCGGCGCACCGCCCGCCGAGGTCCTGGCACGCACCAACCGGCTGCTCGCCGACCTCGACGCCGAACTGTTCACCAGCTGCCTCTACGTCCACCTGGACCTGGCGGGCCACCGCGCCCTGCTGGCCACGGCGGGCCACCCGCCGCCCTTGCTGCGCCATCCCGGCGGGGACACCGAGGTGCTGCGGCTGCCGCCCGGTCTGCTGCTCGGCGTCGACCGGGACGCCCGGTACCCGACGACCGAGATCCCGCTGCCGCCGGGTGCCGCGCTGGCGTTGTACACGGACGGTCTCGTGGAGGTGCCCGGCACCGATCCCGACCGGTCGACGGCGGCGCTCGCCGACCAGTTCGGCCTGAACACCGGCCGCCCGATGGAGGCCGTCGCCGACAGCCTCGTCCGGTACGCGAAGGACGTCACGCCGGGCAGCGACGACATCGCGCTGCTCCTCATCGAGGCGCTGCGGGACGGGGACGGCTGAGGCGCGGCCGCGGGCGCTTCGCCCCCGGCGCCGCGAACGACCGGTCCGCCACGACGAGTCCCCTGGTGTACGGGTGCTCCGGCGCGCCCAGCACCCGCCCCGCCGGGCCCTTCTCCACGACCCGGCCCCCGTCCATCACCGCGATCAGGTCCGCCCGGGCGGCGGTCGCCAGGTCATGGGTGATCAGGACCAGCGCATCGGTGCGCCCCGAGCGCAGCAGCCCGCCGAGCAGGCTAAGCACCTCGTCCCGGCTCAGCGGATCGAGGCCGGAAGTGATCTCGTCGCACACCAGGACCCGGGGTCGGGCGAGGACCGCGCGGGCCAGTGCCGCGCGCTGGAGTTCGCCGCCGGAGAGGTGGGCGGGCAGGCGCGCCGCCTTCGCCTCAGGAAGCCCGAGGGTGGCCAGCAGGGCGAGTGCCTCGCGCCTCGCCCCGGCCGGGGCCACCCCTCGCAGGCGTACCGCCGTGCGCGCGACCTGGTCGAGCACGGGGCGGTACGCGTCGAAGGCCGCCTTCGCGTCCTGGAACACGTACTGCACACCGGCCACCTGACTCCGGGACCGGTCGCGCAGGCCGGCCGGCAACGGCGCGCCGTCGAGGAGCACGTCCCCGTGATGGCGGGGGTGCAGACCGCTCAGGCAGCGGCCCAGGGTGGTCTTTCCGCTCCCGGACCGGCCCACGACGGCGAGGCACGCACCGGCCCGGACGGTGAGCGACACACGGTCGAGCGCGGCCGTCCGGCCGTGACGTGCGACGAGGGAGCGCACGTCGAGCACCACGTCTCCCCGCCGCGCACCGCCCAGCGGAGCCCGGTCCCGCGCATCCGCCGGGGCCGCGTTCCGTACCCGGCCGTCGTGCAGGACGATGACCTCGTCGGCCAGCGCCCGGACGACGTCCGCGTCGTGGCTGAGCAGGAGTACGGCGACCCCCTGCCGGGCCACATCGGCGAGCAGGTCCACGATCCCGCGCTTCGTCAGCGGGTCCTGACCCGTGGTCGGCTCGTCCGCGACGACGGCGTGCGCGCCCAGGAGCAGGACCTGGGCGAGCACCACGCGCTGCTGCTGGCCCCCGGAGAGCTGGTGCGGGAAACGGCGCAGCAGTTGCCCGTCGGCCGGCAGCCGGACGCGGGCGAGTGCGTCGCGTACGCGTTCCCGCGCCGCCGCCCGGCGTCCGGGGCGGGGCAGGTGCCGGACCCGGACGCGGGCCAGGTCCATGAGCAGCGCGCCGACGCGGCGGACCGGGTTGAGCACGGCTGCCGGGTGCTGCGGGACGTAGCCGATCAGCCCCTGCGGGACCCTTACGCTGCCGGTGACGCGTGCTCCGGGCGGGTACTCGCCGAGCAGGGCGAGCCCGGTGGTCGTCTTGCCGCTGCCCGATCCGCCGGTCAGCGCGGTGATCCGGCCGGGCCGCAGGCTGAGGTCCACGCCGTCGAGCACGGCGCGCCCGCCGACCTCCACCCGCAGCCCCTCGATCACGGCGACCGGCTCGGGCACGGCGGTACGTACAGGTGTCATCGGTGCTTCTCCGTGCGGTGCGGGCGGATGAGCGCGGCGTCGGCGAGCAGGTTGCCGCCCATGGTGAGTGCGACGATCAGCAGGGCGGGCACCACGGTCGCCCACGGCTGCACGGACAGCCCGGTGCGGTTGCGGTCCACCATGACGGCCCAGTCGGCCGCGTCCGGGGCGACGCCCACGCCGAGGAAGGCGGCGGTGGCCACGAGGTAGACCGCGCCGGTGAGGCGGACTCCCAGGTCCGCGGCCAGGGTGCGGCCGATGGCCCGCCCGACGTAGCCGAGGGCCAGGCGCGCCCAGGTCTCGCCCTGCATGCGCAGCGCCTCGACGGCGGGGCGCGAGGCGGCCTCCGCCGCGGCGGCCCGTACGATCCTCGCCGCGTCCGGCATGCCGACGAACGCGACGACGGCCGCGAGCCCGGCCGGGCCCGGACGCACGACGGCGGCGACCAGCAGGACGGCGAGCAGGGACGGCACGGAGAGCAGGACGTCCAGGGGGCGCATCAGGGCCTCCTCCAGCCAGGTCCGCCGGGTGAGGGCGCAGACGAAGCCGACGGGCAGCGCCACCACGTAGGTCAGGGCCGTCGCGGCGACGGCGACGATGACCACGGACCGGCCGCCGAGCAGGACCTCGCGCAGCACGTCGCGGCCGGTGAAGTCGGTGCCGAGCGAGTGGCCGGCCCCGGCGGTCAGCGAGGTGCCGCGCGGTCCCGCGTCACCGGCGAACAGCGGGCCGGCCAGAGCGATCAGGAGCGGCACGCCGAGGATGAGCATGCCGGGGAGGAGCCGCGATGCGCCCGGGGTGCGGGGATGCGGACGGCCGACGACGATGCGTTTCAGCCCGCGCCGGGAGCGCGCCACCGCCACGGCCATCATGCGGCGGCCTCCGTCCGGGGGGCGAGGCGGTGGGTGACCAGGTCGGCGCCCAGGTTGAGCAGGACCGTGACAAGGCCGAACACCACCGCGAGCCCCTGCACCGTGGGCAGATCGCGCTCCGCGACCGCGTTCATCAGGACGGTGCCGAGCCCGGGGACCACGAACAGGGCCTCCACGACGACCACCCCGCACAGCAGCCAGTCGACCGTGCGGGCCAGTTGCTGGGCGGCCGGGGCGAGGGCGTTGGGGAGGGCGTGGGCGTAGCGGACACGGGCGCGGGAGACACCGCAGCGGCGGGCGTGCGCCACGTACGGGGAGGACAGCGCGTCCAGCATGCCCGCGCGGACGAGCCGGGCGAGCGAACAGACCGGACGCGCGAGCAGGACCAGGACGGGCAGGACGAGCGCGGCGGGGTGGGAGGCGAGCTCGGCGCCGTAACCCACCGCGGTCGGCGGGAACCAGCCGAGCCGCAGGGCGAAGACGCTGACCAGCAGGGCTCCCAGGGCGAATTCGGGAACGGCGTACAGGGTGAGCAGGAGCGCGCTGACGGCCCGGTCCACCGCTCCTCCCTCGCGCCGGGCCGCCAGTACGCCGAGGCCGATTCCGGCCGGGACCAGCAGCAGGACCGTGGGCACGGCGAGCAGCAGGGTGGGGCCGATCCCGTCGGTGAGGGCGGCGGCGACCGGCCGCCCCGAGGTCAGCGAGGTGCCGAGGTCGCCGTGGAGCAGCCCGGCCGTCCAGTCCAGCAGCCGTTCGTGGGCCGGGCGGTCCAGACGCATCGCCGTACGGACGGCTTCGATGCGTTCGGGGTCGGGCTGGTCACCGGCGAGGGCGACGGCGGCGTCGCCCGGAAGGGCCTCGGTGGCGGCGAAGACGAGCAGGACCACGGCGGCGGTCTGCGCGCCGCCGAGCAGCAGCCGGCGCGCCGCCCGGCGTCCGGGCGCGTTCACGCCAGCCACACCTTGTCGAAGCGGGCCCAGTCGAGAGTGTTGGCGGGGGCCTGGTGCTCGATGCCCCGGACGTTCCGGGCGGTGCCGAGTATCCAGTCGGCGAAGCCCCAGATGAGGAACGGCCCCTCGGTGTACAGGCGGCGCTGCATGCGGGCGTAGACACCGGCGCGCTGCTCCGGGTCCTTCGTGGACTGGGCCTGCCGGTACAGGGCGTCGAAGTCCTGGTGGCGCCAGTGGGTCGCGTTGGTGGTCGAGTCGGTGAGCAGGCGCTGGGACAGGTGCGCCTCGATGGGCATCGCGCCGGAGCGGTAGCAGCAGAGCGTGCCCGCGTCGAGGATGTCCTTCCAGTACGTGTCCTTGCTGCCGGTCCGTACGCGGACGGTGATGCCCGCCTTCGCGGCCTGGTCGCGGAAGACGGCGGCCGCCTCCGTGAAGCCGGTGGCGACCGGTGAGGTGTCCAGGGTGATCCGCAGGTCGTCGGCGCCCGCCTCCCGCAGCAGCCGCCGGGCGCGGCCGAGGTCCTGCTCGCGCTGGGGAAGCCCTTCGGCGTAGTACTGGTACCCCTTGCCGAAGAGGTCGTTGCCGGTCTCTCCGGCGCCGGAGAGGGCGCTGCGTACCAGCTCCGCGCGGTCGGCGACGAGGAACAGCGCCTGGCGGACGCGGCGGTCGTCGAAGGGCGGCCGGTCGGTCTTCATGGCGAAGGACTGCATGGCGCTGTTGCGCAGTCGCACGATGGTCACGCGCCCGCCGTGCTCGTGCGCGCGGGCGGTGGCCGGGTTCAGCTCGTGGGCGTACTCCACCTGGCCGCCGAGCAGGGCGTTGACGCGTGCGGACTCCTCGTCGGCGACGACGAATTCTAGTTCGTCCAGGTGCGGTGCGCCGTCCCAGTAGTCGTCGTTGCGGCGCAGGAGGGTCGAGCGGCCCGGGGCGAAGGAGACGAGGCGGAAGGGGCCGCTGCCGACGGGTGCGTGGTCGAAGTCGCCCTCGCGCGCCGACGCCGGGATGATGTACGCGCCGAACGCGGCCATGACGTTGGGGAATTCGGCGGTCGGGCGCTTGAGGACGAACTCCACGGTCCGCTCGTCCAGGGCCCGGCTGGCGGCCAGGTCGACCGGTTCGAGGGAGGCCCTGGCCCGGAAGGCGCGCTTCGGGTCGGCTATACGCCGGTAGCTGTGCAGGACGTCGGCGGCCGTTACCGGTGTCCCGTCGTGGAAGACGGCGGGACGCAGGGCGACCTTCCACCGCTTCAGGGTGGCGTCCGGTTCCCAGGAGGCGGCGAGGCGGGGCTGTGCGGAGAGGTCTGCGCCGTAGTCGGCGAGCTTGTCGTACAGGGCCTTGGCGCGGGCCGCGTCGGCGAACAGGTTGCTGAGGTGCGGGTCCAGGGTCTCGCTCGCCCCTCCCCCGGCGAAGGCGGCCCTCAGCCGGCCGCCGCGGTTCGGGGGGCCTGCCTCTTCCTTCGCGTCGGAGGGGCCGGGACCGGGGGCGCCCGCGCATCCGGAGAGGGCGAGGGCTCCGGCGGCTCCGGCGGCGCCCGAGACGCGCAGGAAGCCTCGTCGGTGGAGGGCGGGGAAGTGGTCGTCGTGCGTCACTGGGTGTCCTTGCTGTGCGGTGGGTTCCGGGGGTCCGGTCTCAGGCGTGCGGGGCCGTGCGCCGGGCGATGAGGTGGAGTCGGTCGCCGTCCGCCGTGCCCGCCGGGACCGCGCCTTCGCGCCAGGCGGGTTCGGTGCGCGGTCCCGGCCCGTCGTGCAGGGCCAGTACCTCGAATCCGGCCCCGGTGACGGTGCGGCACAGCTCCCCGGGCAGCAGCAGCCGCCAGGCCGAGCGCTGTTCGACCGGGGGCGAACCGTCGTCCGTGGTCCAGGTGCGGGAGCGGTGCAGAAGGCGTCCGGCGGCGTCCACGCGCAGCCGGGTGACGGACCGATAGGTGACGCTCCCGTGGGTGAACGCGTGGGCGGCGGGGGCACCGTCGCGGTGGGCGCGGCCCAGGAAGTAGGCGCCGTTGCGCATCTCCGCGACGAGCAGGCCGCCGGGGGCGAGCGCCCGGTGGCAGGCGGCGAGGCATCCGGCGAGTTCCGCGTCGGTCCGGCAGTAGAGCAGCGCGCTGTCCAGGCAGACGACGGCGTCGAAGCGCCCCGCCCCCAGGTCGAAGCGGCGCAGGTCCGCGCGGAGGTAGCGGGGGCCCGGGTGGTGCCGGGCCGCGTACCGGAGCATCGCGTCGGAGAGGTCCGCTCCGGTCACCGTACGGCCGGCCGTGTGCAGGTGGGCGGCGTCGCGGCCGGTGCCGCAGCCGATGTCGAGGACGCGGGAACCGGCCCCGTGGGTGCGCAGGCACTCCTCGGTCCAGCGTCCGGCGAGCCGTTCCTCGTCGGGGAAGCGCGCTTCGTACAGGGCCGGGTTGTCGGTGAGCAGGTTCCTGTCCTTCATCGCGGCCTCCTCACGCCCGGGCCGGCAGGGGCGTCGGCGCGGCGGGCAGGGCCCCGGTGCGGTGGAGCCGCGCGACGGCGGCGGCCGAGACGAGCCCGAGTCCGGCGCAGCACACCCACGGCAGCCACCCGGCGCCCGTGCGCGCACCGGTGTCCATCGCCCAGCCGACGGCGGCGTTGCCCAGGGCGGCCGCGATGCCGGAGACCACGTAGAAGACGCCGAAGTAGGTGCCGGTGAGCCGGGACCGGCCGAAGCCGGGCACCAGCTCCATCACGAAGGGCTGAGCGGCCATGAGGCCGGTCTGCAGGAGCAGGACGCCGGCCAGCACGGGCAGCAGGCGCAGTACGGCACCGGCCGCGTCTCCCGGGTCGGCGTCCGGTCCGGAGGCCACGAGCAGGGGCGGCACGAAGGCCGCGGCCATGAGCGCGAGGCCGCGGCTGATCCAGGCCGCCCGGCCGCCCCGGCGTCGCAGCGCCCGGGTGATGCGCAGCTGGAGCCCGAGCCCGGCGAGCGTCGCCACGACGAGGACCGGTCCTGCCGCGCCGTCCCACCCGGTGGCCCGGCGCGCGCCCTCGGGCAGCAGCAGATAGAGCTGGCTCTCCAGCGCGATCATGGCCACCATGGCCACGGCGAACGCCATGAACGGCCGGTTCCCCACCACCTCGCGCCAGTCCGCCAGCACGCTCTTCTCGGCCGGAGCGCCCCGTCCTGCGGGCAGCGTCAGAGCCTGGGCGACGGTCAGAAGGGCGAACAGCCCGGCCGCCGTCAGGGCCGCGGCCCGGAAGTCGACGAGGAGCAGCGCGCTGCCGAGAAGGGGGCCGACGAGGGCCCCGGTCGTCGCGAACAAGTTGAACAGGGCGAACGCCTCGGCCTTGCGCTCCCCCGCCTCCTGCGCGAGGAAGGCGCGGACGGCCGGGTTGAACAGGGCTCCGGCCAGGCCGCTGAGCACGGAGGCCGCCAGCAGCACCGCTGTCCCGTCGCCCAGGGCGAACAGGCCGAAGCCCGCGGTCCGCAGGGCGCAGCCGGTGATGATCACGCCCCGGGCGCCGAGCCGGTCCGCCGCCGAGCCGCCCAGGATGAACAGTCCCTGCTGGCTGAGGTTGCGCACGCCGAGGACGGTGCCGACGGCGGCGGCGGACATGCCGAGGTCGCTGCTCAGGTGGACGGCGAGGTAGGGGATGAGGAGGTAGAAGCCGGTGTTCACGCCGAGTTGGTTGACCAGCAGGAGGCGGACGGTTGGGCTGAAGCTGCGGAGCTCGTGCCAGGTCGTCACGGTCGCCCCCCTGCCGGAGCGGCCGGCGGGCTCGGGTGTACGCCGAGCCCCGGCCGCGCACTCGCGCGCACGGTGCCGTTGTCGCCGCCGATGCCGGTCCAGGGGTCGTGGGCGAGCAGGAGATGGCCGTCCAGGTCGGTCCACCGGGCCCGGTCGGCGAGGTGGACGGCGGGGGCGATGCCGAGTGAACTGGCGGTGAGACAGCCGAGCATGAGATCCGTTCCGCTTCCGGCGATCAGTGCGGCGATGCGCAGGGCGGCGCCGGGGCCGCCGCACTTGGCGAGCTTGACGTTGATGCCGTGGACGCGTCCTGCGAGGCGGCGGGCGTCCTCGAAGGAGACCGCGTCCTCGTCCGCGACGACCGGCAGTGGTGACCGCGCGGCAAGCCGGGCCAGCCCTTCCGGGTCGCCCGGTGCGACGGGCTGTTCGACGGCCTCGACGCCCAGTTCGGCGAACCGCCCGAGCAGCCGGCGCGCGGCGGAGCCGCTCCAGCCGCCGTTCGGGTCGAGGAGCAGGCGTGCGCCGGGGGCGGCGGCGCGGACCGCGCGGACCCGGGCGAGGTCGTCCTCGGGGTCCGCCGATCCGGCCTTGACCTTGAGGACGGCGAATCCCCGGTCCGCGAGGCGGGCGGCGAGGGCGGCGGCCCGGGAGGGCGTGGTGATGCCGATGGTCCGGGCGGTGGCGGCGGTGGGAGGGGCGGCGGTGCCGAGGAGCCGGTGCACGGGCTCACCGGCGCGTTTGCCGACGAGGTCGAGCAGCGCGGACTCCACGGCGGCGGTGACCGCCGGGGGCGTGGCGGGGGCGTCCCCGGGGAGCGTGGCGAGGGCGGTCTCGGGGTCGGGGAAGCGGGCGAGTGCGCGGGAGGACCGGTGCAGCCACTGGCACAGGGCCCCGGCGTCCAGCCCGTAGTACACGCTGGTGACGGCTTCGCCGTAGCGGTGGAGGCCCTGGTGCTCGACGGCCAGCCGCACGGCGTGCCGGGCGGTCGTGGTGGACCGGGAGATCCGCAGCGGCTCGGCGAGCCGGAGTTCCACCGTGCTGAGGGTGCACTTCATCGGGGCTCCTGGGGGCGGGTGACCGTGGTGCAGCGGGTCCAGCCCGTGGCCTCCGCGGCGCCGGGGTGGGAGATCTCGACGGGGCGGGTCGCGGGGGCACCCGTACGGAGGCCGTGCAGGGCGTTGAAGCCGTCGTCGAAGACGCTGCCGAGGTAGCGGTGCGGTCCGTCCGGGAAGACGGTGGCCACGACCGCGCCCTGGTGCGTACGGGCGGCCCAGGCCGCGACGAGGGCGACGGCCCCGGTGCTCCAGCCGCCGCTGACGAAGTTGCCCCTGGCGAGCCTGCGGCAGCTGTCGGCGGCCTCGGCCGGGCCGACCCAGTGGACCTCGTCGAAACGCTCGTGGGCGACGTTGCGGGGGTGGATGCTGCTGCCGAGGCCGCGCATGAGCTGGGGGCGGGCGGGCTGGCCGAAGATGGCCGAGCCGGTGGCATCGACGCCGATCAGCCGCAGCGCGGGCCAGTGTCCGCGCAGCGGGGCGGCGGTGCCGGCGCTGTGCCCACCGGTGCCGACGCTGCACACCAGCACGTCCACCCGGTCGAGCCGGCCGGCGATCTCGGCGGCGAGCGAGGCGTAACCGGCGGTGTTGTCGGGGTTGTTGTACTGGTCGGGCCAGTAGGCGTCCGGCAGTGTGGCCAGCAGTTCGCGCAGCCGGGAGAGCCGGGCCGCCTGCCAGCCGCCCTCCTCGGCGGGGCGGTCGACCAGATCGAGCCGGGCCCCGTGGGCGCGCAGCAACTGCCGCATGGACGGTTCGAGTTCGGCGTCGCCCACCAGGATCACTGGGTGGCCGAGTGCCTGGCCCGCGAAGGCCAGGCCGATGCCGAGGGTGCCGGACGTCGACTCCACGACCGGTGCGCCGGGCCGGAGTTCGCCGCGCTCCTCTGCTCCTTGGAGCATCGAGACGGCGGCGCGGGCCTTCATGCCGCCCACGCCGAAGCCTTCGAGCTTGGCCCAGAAGCCGGGGTGCGGACAGGGCAGGGGTGCGGTGATCCGGGCGAGCGGGGTGCGCCCGACGAGGCCGAGCAGGTCGCGGTTGCCCGCGGGGCGCAGGAGTGCCGTGGTCACCGGGTGCCTCCGTACTGGTGGATGGTGCCGGGGCCGCCGTCGAGCCAGAAGAAGGGGTACGGCTCCGCGGACACGGCGGTGACTCCGGAGCCGATGAGCCGGGGCAGCACCGCGCTGCCCGTCTGCGCGTACATCACCAGCGGCTTTGCGTACCGCAGGGCGTGGGCCCTGAGCTGTTCGAAGCTGCCGTTGCCGAGGGTCATCCCGGAGGCGAGGACGGCGTCGCAGCGGGTGAGGTGGTCCGAGGGGTCGCCGTACACCGGCTCGTCCCACTCGGTGGTGCCACCCTTGAGATCGCAGGGCACGTACCGCAGTCCGCGCCCGCGCATCGCTTCGAGGAGCGAGTTGACCACGCCGACGACGAGCACCGTGCGGCCGGGCGGGAGGCCGAGCAGGCCGACGACGGCGCGCGCCCTGGCCCGCGACTTCTCCAGGGAGTTGCCCGCGGGCAACGGCACCGGCCGGGCGCCCGAGGCGGGGCCGTGGGGCAGGACGTGCATGAGGAAGGCGTCGAGTGCGGCGATCCGCACGGGCAGCAGGGGGTGGGCGAGCAGTGTGGCGGCGTCGGTGCCGACGCACTCGTCGGCCGCGGCGTCCGGCAGCTCGCCCGGCTCGACCGCGCAGGACCCGACGGCGGCGCCGATGCGCAGGCTCAGCACCTCGTTGTAGTAGCCACGGGCCCGCCCCGGATGCCTGACGGACTGGTGGGTGGTGAAGGCGGTGCTGACGTGGAGGGCCCCGGGGTCGTACCCGTACGTACCGGCCAGGACCCGGGAGACGAGCTCCTCGCACGAGCCGGGGGCCGGGGCGGCGGCGGTGTGCGCGGTCATCGGGACACCACCCGGGGGCGGAGGCCCGCCAGCAGCGCTTCCACCCGGGCGCGGGCGCCCGTCCCGCCGGTGTCGCCCGCCATCACATGGCCGAGGTAGGCGTTGTTGCTGCCCACCGCGGTGACCCGGGTGCCGGGCGCGGCGAGGCTGAGCTCCAGCACGTCGTCGGCCTCGCCGACCGTGTCGCCGCCGTCGATGCCGTCCAGCACTCCCCCGGCGGCCGGCACCAGGAAGCCGATGGCGGCGCTGCGCAGTCCGGTGTCGCGCGTCCGCAGATCCGGCTCCTCGCCGAGGGCCACGCTCACACAGGCGGCGGCGAGGTCGATGCCGGTCACATGCCGGACCAGTTCGGTGATGCGGTTCCCGGCCGGGCGTGGGTTGACCTCCACCACGCGGGGCCCTGCGGGCGTCAGTTTGATCTCGGTATGCGCGACGACGCCGTCCAGGCCCAGCGCCTCCACCGCCCGGACGGCCGTGTCCCGGGCCGCGAGGGCGTCCTGCTCGGTGAGGGCTGCCGGGAACATGTGCCCGGTCTCCACGAAGGCCGGTGCGCCGCCGGTGCTCTTGTCGGTCACCCCGATCACCTGGGTCCGTCCCCGGTGCGTGACCGTCTCGACGCTGACTTCCGGGCCGTGCAGCAGCTCTTCCAGCAGGACCACGGGGGACCGGCGCTGTCCCCGCGCGTTGACCGGGTAGTCGGCGATCGCCCGGTGGGCCTCGGCCAGCTGTGACTCGTCGTCCACGCGGCGCACCAGCATCCCGGCGCACAGGTCCACGGGCTTGACCACCAGCGGCAGTCCGATGCGGGCCGCTGCCTCGGCGGTGCCGGCCCAGTCGGCGCAGACCGCGTAGCGCGGTCCGGGGACTCCGGCACGGGCGAGGACGTCGCGGGTGGCGTCCTTGCGGCAGGCGTTCTCCATCGCTTCGGGGGCGGGGCCGGGCAGACGGAGCCGGGCCGCGATCCGGGCGGCCACCGGCAGGTAGTAGTCGCAGGAGGACACCACCGCGTCGAAACCCATGGCCCGGTGGGCCCGTTCGGCGAACGGCAGCAGGCGGTCGGAATCGTTGGTGGGGGCCGTCAGCACGTTCCGGGCCGTGAGCAGCGGGTGCCGGGCGCCTTCCGGCGCCGAGCGCAGGTAGTGGTGCAGATCGCGGGTGAGGAAGGTGAATTCGTGTCCGCCCTCCCCGATCGCTCTCGGCAACAGCCTGCTCATCGACCCGACCCAGCTCTCGACCATCAGCAGATGAGCCACAACTCCCCCTCTTGAAAGCACGGTTGCGGATTTCCGGGCACACGCCGGCACACGGCCGGCAGGCCGTGCGCCCGACCCCGCATACGTTAACGACAATCGTTTTCATTGTCATCTACATGCCGGAAACCCCTGCGTTTCCGCCGATTTGCGCGGGCCCGGCGCGCGCGGTTGATTGGAATGAGGTACGTGCGTCGCCCGCCGAGAGTCGGGTGTGCACCGTGCGTGGTCCTCGATGTGAGGTGAGTCCCGTGCTGTTCGCCGACCGTCCCGACGCGGGCCGGCGGCTCGCCGAAGCCCTGCGGCCCCTCGCGCAGAGTGATCCCGTCGTGCTGGGCCTGCCCCGCGGCGGTGTGCCCGTCGCCTACCGCGTCGCACAGGAGCTCGGCGCCCCGCTCGACGTCATCGTGGTCCGCAAGCTGGGCGTCCCGCGCCACCCGGAGCTGGGCTTCGGGGCCATCGGGGAGGGCGGGGTCCGGATCATCAGCGACGACATCGTGCGCCGGGCCGGCGTGTCGGACTCCGACATCGCGGCCGTCCAGGAGGCGGAGGAGGCCGAACTGCGGCGCCGGGCCCGGGAGTTCCGGGGCGACCGGCCGCGCGTCCCGCTCGACGGGCGCACCGTGGTCCTCGTGGACGACGGGATCGCCACCGGTGCGACCGCGCTCGCCGCCTGCGCGGTCGCCCGGGCGCAGGGCGCCGCGCATGTGGTGCTGGCCGTGCCGGTCGCGCCGCCGTCCGCCGCGGCCCGGCTGCGGAAGGAGGCGGACGAGCTGGTCTGCCTGTCCTCGCCGGCCGGGTTCTCGGCGGTGGGCGAGTGGTACCGGGACTTCGGCCAGACGCCGGACGAGGAGGTCGTCGCGCTCCTGGCCCGGGCCGCGCGGCAGACAGGGCCCCGGCTGACCAGCGACGTCCTGGTGGAGGCCGCCGGGGTCGACCTGCCGGGCACCCTCACCCCGGCCGGTGGCTCCGGGGCGCTCGTGGTGTTCGCCCACGGCTCCGGGAGCAGCCGGCACAGCCCGCGCAACCGGTCGGTCGCGGCGGCGCTGAACCGGGCCGGCCTCGGCACGCTGCTGTTCGACCTGCTCACCGCGGACGAGGAGGCGGAGGGCGGCCATGTCTTCGACATCTCGGCCCTCGCCGGCCGCCTGGTGGACGCCACGGCCTGGGTGCGGGGCCATGCGCCCGGGCCCCTCGGCGTGTTCGGTGCCAGCACGGGCGCGGCCGCCGCGCTCCAGGCGGCGGCCGTCGTGGGCGCGGACCGGGACACGGGCATCGGCGCGGTCGTCTCGCGGGGTGGCCGGCCGGATCTGGCGGGGGCCCGCCTGGGCGAGGTCCGCTCCCCCACACTGCTGCTCGTGGGGAGCCGGGACACCGAGGTGCTGGACCTGAACCGCCGGGCCCAGGCGGCGCTGCGCTGCGAGAACCGGCTCGACGTGGTCCCGGGCGCGACGCACCTCTTCGAGGAACCGGGCACGCTGGACGAGGTCGCCGAGCGGGCCCGCGCGTGGTTCCTGGATCACCTGTCCGGCGCGGGTGCCTGACCGTACGCCCGTCGTCGCCGCGTTCAGGCGCCTCCCGCTCCCCCTCACCGGTGCATGGACGCACCCTTGAGGATCTTGTCCACCGCGCCGCGTGGGCCGTGCACCGCGATCCCGACCAGGTCCAGCGAGTCCCGGTGCACGGCGCGCACCGCGGCACGGTTGTCCCGGTCGTTGCCCGTCGCGAAGAGGTCCGAGGTGAACACGGACAGCGCGACGCCCCGGCCGACGGCCCGGGTGTGGGCGGTGGTCAGCGTCTCCTTCGTGCCCTCGAAGACCATGACGGGCTGGCGGAACATCGGCAGGTACGGCGTGTCGTCGGCGTCGGTGTACGGCTCGCCGATCAGCTCCGGGGCGGCCGTGGAGAGGCCGCTGACCAGGAAGGCGGTGACGTTCAGCCGCTGCCAGGTCTCCAGGTCGTTCCTCAGCAGCACGGCGATCTTGGTGTCGAAGCGGACGGGTGCGGGTGCGGTGTTCTCAGCTGTCATGACCCCGAGCCTGCCGGGGCTCCCGGGGCCCGGTCTTGTACGAACTTTGCGCGTCGGGGCGCGGCGACCGCTCGGGCGTACGATCGGCACATGGCCGCAGCACGTCCCGAGATCACCGCGTGGTCGCCGCCCGTGGAGGGGATCGCCGAGGTCTTCCACGCGCGTTTCACCGACCACGCCTATCCCATGCACACGCACGACGCGTGGACGCTGCTCGTGGTGGACGAGGGGATGGTTCGCTACGACCTGGACCACCACGAGCACGGTGTGCTCACCCACACGGTGACGCTGCTGCCGCCGCACGTCCCGCACAACGGCGCGGCGGCCACCCCCGAGGGCTTCCGGAAACGCGTGCTGTATCTGGACACCGGCCAGGTGGACGAACGGCTGATCGGCCGGGCGGTGGACCGGCCGGTGCTGCACGACCCGGCGCTGCGCGGCCGTATCGACAGCCTCCACCGCACGCTCGCGAGCCGGGGTGACGAGCTGGAGGCGGCGAGCCGGCTCGCCCTGGTCGCGGAACGGCTCGAACAGCACTTGGGCGACCGGGTCGGCTCCGCCCCGTACGTACGGGACAGCAAGCTGGCACACCGGCTGCGCGAGCTGCTCGACGCGACCTATGTCGAGGGCATCACGCTCCAGGAGGCCGGGGCGCGGCTGCACGCCCATCATGCCCATCTGGTAAGGGCGTTCAGCCGCGAGTTCGGCATGGCACCGCACCAGTACGTCACGGGCAGGCGGGTCGATCTGGCGCGCCGGCTGCTTCTGCGCGGGGTCCCGGCGTCGGCGGTGGCCGCGTCGGCGGGTTTCTACGACCAGTCGCACCTGACCCGCCACTTCAAGCGGATCGTGGGTACGGGCCCGGGGCACTATGCGCGGCGTTCGAGCACTCCGCGTACGAAGGCGGCCTGACCCGCGTGCTGGAGGTCGTCCGACAGGACGCTGACCAGCCGCACCCCGAGGGTGACGGGCGGGTCCCACGCCTCGTCCACGACGCGGCCCAGCGCGTGGCCGTCCAGGCCGCGGAGGTACGCAAGCGTGTGCTCGTGGACGGCGTCGTAGTAGCCGAGGAGCAGATCGGCCGAGCCCACGCGGACGGCCGCGACCTCCTTGCTGCTCTGGCCGTAGCCGGTGGCGTCGGCGGGGAGGGGCAGGTCGAAGCGGCCGGCCCAGTCCTGGGCGGTCCAGAGCTGTTCGGTACCGGCCGCGTCCGCGATGTGGTCGTCCTGGACGCGGGTCAGGTGCCAGACGAGCCAGGCGATCGAGTTGGCGTCGTTGTCGAGCCGGGCGTGCAGGGCGTCGGGGTCCAGGCCCTCGACGGCCGCGTGCACGGTCTCCTGGATGCGGGTGTATCCATCGGTCAGGATGTCGGTGACGTTCATGCGTTCAACCATGGCCGTTCCCCTTCCCCCGCGCGGCCACCGACACGCACGGGGGCGGGCACCGGCGGGGAGGCCCCCGCCGGTGCCCGCCCGGCCGTCAGCTGTAGATGCCGAACTCCCAGAGGGAGTAGCCCCACGCCGTGCCCCGCTGGGTGAGGTTGAGCTTCACATAGCGGGCCGTCTGCGCGATGTCGAGGTCGTCGGCGTCCCCGTCACCGGTGGTCGTGGTGTACACCGACCGCCAGGAGTTTCCGTCGTCCGAGACCAGCACCTCGTAGGACTTGGCGTACGCCGGGTCCCACACCAGCTGGAGGTGGCGGAAGGACTTCCGCTCGCCCAGGTCGACCTGGATGGACTGCGGGTCGCTCCAGTCGCTGGCCCACCGGGTGTCCAGCCGTCCGTCGGTCGCCATCCCCGCGGTGCAGGGGCAGCCGCTGCTGCCGGCCTGGGCGGAGCTGGCGGTCGCGGGGCGGCCGAGCGCGATGTTGGTGCCGCTGACCGGAGGCACCACGACCTTCACCGACTTGGTCTCGATCCCGGCGTTGCCGTGGCCGTCCTCGGCCTGGATGTACACCTTCCACACCCCGAGCCGCGCGGGCGCGGTGACCGCGAAGGTGCCGTTGCCGGTGGACCGCCAGGTGGCCTCCACCAGGCCCTTGTCGCCGGTCGCGTAGTTGCCGCTGAGGTAGATCTTGTACGCGATCGGGTCGTTGTCCGGGTCGCGGACGTCGGCCCGCATGGTGAACTCCTTGCCCGCGGGGGCGCCACCGGCGTTCTGGACCGTCATGTTGCTGATCACGGGCGGGGTGTTGTCTCCGGCGGTGGAGCCGCTGTACGCCTTCTTCAGCGCGTAGTAGGAGAGCCGCTTCTTGCCGTCCGGCACCACGTTGAACCAGACACCGCCGAAGTCGTGCTCGGTGCCGTAGTGGAAGAAGGTGGCGCCCAGCGCGACACCCTGGTGGGCGGTGACACAGTTCCACGCCTTGGTGTAGCCCTCGGCCTTCTGCACGTCGGTGGGCTCGTCCGGAACCCCGTTGGCGTCGTCCGGGACCTCCCACTCACCGGCCGGGCCGCCCTCGGTGATGATGTAGGGCTTGGTGTAGCCGCCCGTCTCCCAGGTGTTGCGTACGGCGCAGATGTCGCCGTACGAGTTGACCGAGTAGAGGTCCAGGTCGGGGGCGTTGCGCTTGTAGTAGGGCCAGGCACCGGTCCAGGCGTCGGTGGACGTCACGGGGTGGTCCGGGTCGATGGTGTGGATCTTCTTGGCGACGTCGTTGACGAAGGTGGTGTAGGCGTTGCGCTGCTTCTCCAGCTCGTCACCGCTGTAGCAGTTCTGCAGGCCGAGCACCGACTCGTTGCCGACGTTCCACATGAGCACACCGGGGTGGCTCTTGTACGTGTCCACCCACTTGGCGAACTCGGTGAGCGACGAGGACTTGTACGCGTCGTCGGTCAGGTAGTTGACGCAGCCGCCGCTGCCGGGGCCGCCGCCGGGCTGCAGCCAGAAGCCGCTGACCACGCGGATTCCGTTCGCCGCCGCCGCGTCGAGCAGCGGCTTGGAGGTGCCGTCGGTGCCCCAGGTCCGGATGGTGTTGACACCCATGGACTTCAGGTCGGGCATGTAACGCGCCGCGTCGTTGACGGACGGGCCCCAGGTCAGTCCCTTGACCTGGTACGGCTTGCCGTCGACGGTGAGCTGCCAGTTGCCCTGCGAACCGGTGACGCGGACGGCCCCGCCGGTGCCGGGGTCCGGGTTCGTGGAGCCGGTGGTGCCGTACACCTGGAACTCCCAGAGGGAGTAGCCGTAGCCGCCGGCGCGGGCGGTGCCGTGCATCCTGACGTAGCGCCCGGAACCGCTGACCGCGAGGTCGTCGGTGCCGCCGTCGCCGTTGGTGACGGTCTTCAGGGTGCGCCAGTCGGAGCCGTTGTCGGACGCCTGGATCTCGTACGCCTTGCCGTAGGCGGACTCCCAGGTCAGGACGACCCTGCTGAGGTCGGCGGTGGCACCCAGGTCCACCTGGAGCCACTGGGGGTCGCTCCACTGGCTGGCCCAGCGGGTGCCGGTGAGGTTGCCGTCCACGGCGGCCGAGGGCGCGTAGCCGGCGCCCTCGGACGAGGACGCGGTGGCGGTCCTGCCCTGCGACAGCAGGGTTTCCGCGGCCCGGGCGCCGGGCGCGGTCAGCATGACCAGCGACGAGGCGACAAGGGCGAGCAGGGTGATCAGCAGCGTGCCCGCGCGGGGTCTCGCGGGCAGGGCTGAACCGGGTCTGTGCACATTCTCTCCTGGCGGAAGAGTGCGGGACGGGGATCCCGCTGCGGGTTGGGAGAGCGCTCTCCCAGGAGAGTGACGTGTACTCGTCCAGCTGTCAACGATCAGAACGTGCCGGGTTCACGGCAATGTGCGGAAGGGGTTACGGAACGAGGTTCCGCCCGGTCCCGGCGGGGTGCTCCGGGCGGCCGCCGACCCCTGCGGCCCGCGCCGCGGCGTGCAGCGAGCGCAGGGCCAGCAGGAGGAACCCGATGTCATCGAGGTATACCGGGTCCGGCAGCAGGTCGACCGGCGACACGGTGTACAGCACCGCCGCCCAGACCAGCGCCTTGTTGTGCAGCGGGACACCGGCGTCCACCAGCAGTTTCCTGGCCTTCAGGACGCGCACCAGGAGGACGCCGACGGCGGCCAGCATGAGCAGCACGAGGGCCGCGCCGACGATGATCCAAGCCTTGGTGTCCATGCTTCATCCTGCCTCATCCGGAGCGGCGCGTCCGGTGCCGGGTGCGACGCTTCAGGGCGCGCCGCTCGGTCTCACCGAGTCCGCCCCACACCCCGGCGTCCTGGTTGTTCTCCAGGGCCCACCGCAGGCATTCCTCCTGTACGGGGCAGCGTCGGCACACCGCCTTGGCCTCCTCGACCTGGACGAGGGCCGGGCCGGTGCTTCCGATGGGGAAGAAAAGGTCCGGGTCCTCGTCGCGGCAGGCCGCGTGCATGCGCCAGTTCTCCATGGACTCTCACTCCTGACGGTCGTGTGCGTCGCGTTTGCCTCGGTACGCTGCGAGTGACCGGCATTTCGCCCTCGAAACCCCCGTGCCCCTTCCTTCGCTTCCTCTTCACGTACCGCGAAGCTGCGGGGGCGGCGGCTCAGGGGCGATCATGGGAGACGGCGGGCCTGCGTCGGGCACGGTGACGGCTGGGAAGGATCGTCCGTGGGCGGCACTGATGACATGCGGATCGGCTGGGGCGAGGCCCGCCGGGCGGGCGCGCGCCGGGCGTCCGAGAGCGGTCTGCTCGATGTCCTCGGCGTCGCCGCACTCGTCCTGGACACGCAGGGCCGCATCGTCCTGTGGAGCCCGCAGGCCGAACGGCTGCTGGGGTATACCGCCGACGAGGCGCTGGGCGAGTACGCCGCCCGGGTGCTGGTCGACGAGGAGCACCTGGAGCTGGTGCTGCGCCTGTTCGGCGAGGTGATGGGCAGCGGCGAGGCATGGGCCGGGGTCTTCCCCGTACGGCACAAGGACGGCACGACCCGGCTGCTGGAGTTCCGCAACATGCGGCTGCAGGACGACCAGGGTGACTTCTACGCGCTGGGGCTGGCGGCCGACGGAGACGTGCTGCGCCGGCTGGAGCGGGATCTCGCGCTGTCGGTGGGCCTGGTCGACCAGTCTCCGATCGGCCTCGCGGTGCTGGGCCCGGACCTGCGCTTCATGTCCGCGAACCCCGCGCTGGAACTGATGGACGGCACGAGCGCCGCCGGGCATTTGGGGCGGTCGATGGGCGAGGCCCTGTCGTTCCTGGCACCGGACGGCCTGGAGGCGGCCGCACGGGAGGTCCTGGAAAGCGGCGTCCCGCAGGTCTCGCGCCAGCTGGCCGGCCGCTCCCCCGCCGCCCCGGACAGCGACCGTGCCTGGTCGGTGTCGCTGTACCGGCTGGACGACTCCGCGGGGCGGGTGCTGGGCATCGCCCTGTCGCTGATCGACGTCACCGACCGGTACCGCGCGGCGGCCGAGGCCGAGCGGGCCCGGCAGCACCTCGCGCTGATCGCGGACGCCTCGGTGCGCATCGGCACCACGCTCGACCTGGAACAGACCGCCCTGGAGCTGGCCGAGGTGACCGTGCCGCAGCTCGCCGACGTCGCCGCGGTGGACGTGCTGGACAGCGTCCTGAAGGGACGTCCCGGTCCGGCGGACGGCCCGCTCCTCATCCAGGCCCTCGCCGTGGTCTCCGCCCGGCCGACCCCGGTGGTGGAGGCGGCGGACCCGCCGGGCCGGGCCGCCCAGTACGGCCCCGACCGCCTGGTCACCCGCTGTGTGCGGACGGCCCGGCCGGTGCGGGTGCCCCGTCTCGACGCGGTTTCGCTGGCGCGGGTGGCCCGCGACGAGCGGTCGGCCGCCCTGCTCGCCGAGGCCGGTGCGCATTCGTATCTGGCGGTACCGCTGATCGCGCGGGGCGAGGTGCTGGGGGCGATCGACCTGATCCGGACCGACAACCCGCTGCCCTTCACCGCGGAGGACGAGGCGCTGGCCGCCGAGCTGGCGGCCCGGGCCGCGGTCGGCATCGACAACGCCCGGCTCTACCGCCAGCAGCAGGAGACCGCGCTCACCCTTCAGCGCAGCATGCTGCCCCGCAACCACCACGACCCGGTGGGCCTGGAAGTGGTGTCCCGCTACCGGCCGGCCGCCTCGCGGTACGAGGTCGGCGGTGACTGGTTCGACGTGATCGGGCTGCGCGATGACGGGACCGCCCTGGTGGTGGGCGATGTGATGGGCAGCGGGATCAACGCGGCGACCACGATGGGCCGGCTGCGCACCGCCACCCAGACCCTGTCCCGTCTCTCCCTGGAGCCCGCCGAGGTGCTGGGCCACCTGGACGAGATCACCGCCGGGCTGGACCCGTGGTTCGCCACCTGTGTGTACGCCGCTTACGATCCGGGCTCCGGGCAGTGCCGGGTGTCCAGGGCCGGCCATCTGCCGCCGGTGCTGATCCCGGAGGGCGGTGAGCCGGTGCTGCTCGACCTTCCCGCCGGGGCGCCGCTGGGGGTGGGCGGGGTGCCGTTCAGCGATGTCACGGTCCCGCTGGGTCCGGGCGACCGGCTGGTCCTCTACACGGACGGCCTGGTGGAGACCCGGGACGACGACATCGACAGCCGCCTGGCGACGCTGCTCGGGCTGTTGCGGACTCCGGACGCGTCGCTCGACGCGACGTGCGACCGGCTGCTGCGCGAGCTGCGGGACCCGGACGGCCACGACGACGTGGCGCTGCTGATGGCCCGGGTCCACGCGTGACGGCGGCGTTGGGTCAGTGCGAGCACCTGCGCCGGGTGCGGCACTTCGCGGCGGATCGTCCGCGCCGGCCGCCGGCGCCCAGGAAGCCCAGGCCGATGCCCAGCATCCAGGAGTCCTTGGCGAGCGCGATCCCGTCCTGCGTCGGCCGCAGGCTGCCGGGCTCCCGCATGCCGGGGGTCCGCAGATAGAGGCCGAAGAGGCCGCCGGAGAACCCGGTGAGGGCGAGTCCGGCGAGCCGGGTCGGCACGAACGGGGTCAGCAGCGTGGCGCCGACCGCGATCTCGGACCAGGCCAGCATCCGGGTGAATTGGGCGGGTTCCAGCTTGCCGAGGAACGGGTAGGCGTTGCTGGCCATACCGTGCAGCCCCTGGGCGGTCCCTTCGTCGGCCTTGAGCTTGCCGAGGCCGGAGTTGAGGATGAAGGCGCCGGTGGCGAGGCGCGGCGGGATGTCGCGCGGTTCGGGCAACAGCATCATGGCGTGAGCCTCCATGGAACAGGTCGTCGGCCCCCGGTCGAGCCTAGCCAGCCGGTGTCCCGGGCGCGCGTCGAGCCGCCGGGCGGGTGGGCGATACTGAGCGCGGCGGGAACCCGAAGGGGGCTCAGTGATCCAACAAGAAGCCAAGTACGACATCGTGGTGGTCGGAGGCAGCGGGGTGGACACCATCGTCCGCGTCGACGCCCTGCCGGTCCCGCTCGCCGACTCGGTCATGGTCGGCCCGATCCAGGAGTGGCCCGGCCAGACCGGCGGCAACGTGGCGCTCGGCGCCCGCGCGCTGGGGCTCGACGTGGCATTCCTGGACTGCATCGGCGACGACGGGACCGGCGCGCTGGTGCGCGAGCGCCTGGCGGAGGGCGATGTGGAGTTCCACGCGGTGATCTCCCCGGCCGGGACCCGCCGTGCGGTGAACCTGGTGGACGCGACCGGCCGGCGGATGTCGTTCTACGACGCCCGGGACCCGGAGGACCTGCGGATGCCGCGGGACTTCTATCTGCCCCACCTGCGCCGGGCCCGCCATGTCCATCTGTCGATCACGGGCTTCACCCGGTTCCTCTACGACGACATCGAGGCGCTGGGGGTGCCGGTCTCGACGGATCTGCACGACTGGGACGGACTCGCCGACCATCAGCGGGAGTTCGCGCTCCGCTCGGACCTGGTCTTCTTCAGCGCGGCGGCGACCGGGGAGCGCGCGCCCGAGCTGATGCGGGAGATCCTGCACAAGGGCCGGGCCGGGGCCGTGGTGGCCACGGCGGGCGCGGGGGGCGCGTACCTCCTCACGCGCGACGGCGCGGGCGAGCCGGTGCACATTCCGGCGGTGGCGCCGCCCGCGCCGGTGGTCGATTCCAACGGGGCGGGCGACGCGTTCGTCACCGGATTCCTGTACGGCAGGCTGGACGGGCGTGAGCCCGCCGAGTGCGCCCGGCTGGGTGCGGTGGCGGGTGCCTTCGCGTGTACGGCTCCGGGCTCCACGGCCATGATCGGCCGGGCGGAGCTGCTGGGCGCGTGACGGTGTGTGGGTGCCCCGGCCGTCCGGGGCACCCACACGGACGGGTCACTTCAGGTAGGGGCCCGCGGTGCCGATCTTTCCGGGGCCGTTCAGCACGTACACGCGCATGTTGCCCTTGCCCGGGGCGTCGACGGTGAGCTTTCCGTCGCTGACGACGCGGGTGTCACCGGTCACGGCGTCCTTGTAGGTGCCGTTGGGGATGCCGGTGTACGAGGCGCCGCCCGTGACGGTGACCAGGGCGAAGCTGTCGGTCGCCCCGCTGGTGTAGCGGCGCTTGTACGCCATCTGGCCCGTGATGCCCTCCGTGGAGTACTGGCCCATCTGGAGGGCGGGGACGGCGCGGCGGATCCGGTTGAGCCGCTGGAGGTGCTTCACCAGGGGCTGGGCGAGGGTGTTCGCGACCTCACCGGATGCGGAGTCGACCTGCGAGAACTCCGAGGCGGTGACGTTGCCCGCGAGGTGGTCGCCGTAGTAGGCGCGGCCGGTGGTGGCCAGGGGGCAGGTGGGACCGCAGTCGATCTTCTTGCCGGCCTGGAACTCGATCTCCGATCCGTAATAGAGCGTCGGGATGCCGCGGAAGGTCCACATCAGGGACATGTTCTCGGCCCAGGCGTCGGTGCCGCCCGCGTAGCGTTCGCTGCTCTTGTTGGGCCCGTAGTCGTGGCTGTCGACGTAGACGACGTTGTAGGTGGCGTCGTTGGTGGAGTCGTCGGAGTCCTTGCCGTTGTTGAACGCGTTGGTGGCGTCACCGAAGTTCATGTGCATGCGCATGTCGATGATGTTCATGCCGGAGAACTGGCTGTGGTCCGGGGTGTGGTAGCTGTTCCCGTCGAGGAAGGCGTTGGTGGACGTCGGCTGGTTGCCGGTACCGAGCTTCTCCTCGTACTCGTACATCTCCAGGGCGGCCTTGGTGTCGTCGGCGTCGTACTCCTTGCGTTCCTTCCAGGTGAAGAACTGCGCCGAGTGGTTGACCGAGCCGCGGTTCCACTTGTCGTTGACGAAGGCGCCGACCTCACCGAAGACGAGGAAGTTCTTCGCGGCCTCGGCGCCGAACCGCTGGGTGACGCGCTCCTGGATCGCGGGCAGGAAGCGCCGGTTCCAGGTGGTGCGCGGGATGTGCACCGCGGTGTCGATGCGGAAGCCGTCCACGCCCATGTCGATGTACTTGTCGTAGGCGCCGATCAGGTAGTTCTGCACCGGTGCGGACTCGGTGTTGAAGTCGGCCAGGTCCTCGTGCAGCCAGCAGGAGCGGGAGTCCTCGCCCTCCCAGTTGCCGAGCCAGCAGGTGTGGTAGTACTCCTTCGGGAACATCCCCGATGTGGGGTTGGGCCACTGGCAGTTGTAGATGGTGTAGCCCTCGGCGGACTTGCCGCCGGTGGGCTTGCCCCAGTTGAGGCAGGTGTTGCCGGCGGGTTCGGCGGTGGACCACAGGTCGCCGTTGTAGTAGGACTTGCCGCTCTTGGGTTCGACGGTGAGCCCGTCGTACTCGAAGCCCTCGTTCTTCTCGTCGTAGTACCAGCTCCACTGCGTGTCCCTGACGCCGTAGACGGTGGGCGTGAACAGGCCCTTGGCGCCCCAGCGCGAGGAGTGGTTGTAGACGACGTCCTGGTAGATCTTCATGCCCTTGGCGTGGGCGGCGTTGATGAGGTCCTGGTAGGAGGCCCCGGCGGACTCCAGGCGGGAGTCGACCTTGTAGAAGTCGTAGCCGTGGTAGCCGTGGTAGTCGTAGTCGGAGCGGTTCAGGACGACCGGGGTGATCCAGATCGCGGAGAAGCCGAGCCCCTTGATGTAGTCCAGCTTGTTGACCAGGCCCTTGAAGTCCCCCCGGAACATGGGGTCGTTGTTGGCCGCGTTGCCGGACTTGACGTCCTGGCTGCCGCCCCGGTCGTTGCTCGCGTCGCCGTCGTTGAAGCGGGCAGTGAGGACGAAGTAGATCGGGTCCTTGCGGGGGTCGGTCCCGAGCGGCGTGCCCTGGGCCGCCGCCGGCGGCTTGTCACCGGTGGTCGCCTTCGCGGGCCCGGAGGCGGCGGAGGTGTTGCCCGCCGCGTCGACCGCCTTGACGGTGTAGGTGTAGGTGGTGTGCTCCTCCAGGCCCGATTCGGAGAGCACGGTGGAGGTCACATCGGTGACGACGCTGCCCTTGGTGCCGCCCGTGCGGGTGACCTGGTATTTCGTCACCTTGGTGTTGTCCGTGGCGGGTTCCCAGCTCAGGACGACCGAGACGCCGTCGGCCTTCGCCGCCACGCCGCTCGGCACGGTGGGCGCCTCGGTGTCGGCGGGCTCGGCGGCGCAGGGGTCCGCGGCGTCCTTGGCGACGGCGCGGTCCTTCACGGTGCTGAGGCCGGCCGGGATCGTGTAGTCGCCGCCGTTGTTGTTGTCCCAGACGCCGTTGCCGTTGTTGAACGCGGCCTTCATCGAGGTGGCGTCGCCGAGGTCGACCGTCTTCTTCACCCACCCGGTGCAGGCCGGTTCCATGCCGACACCGGGTACGGCGGTCCACGAGCCGCCCGCGGGCTGGTAGTGGAGGTTGGTGGTCGTCCAGCCGGTGGTGGCGGTGGAGTAGTACACCGATGCGGTGTGCGCCTCGTCGGACGGGGTGGGGCTCGGGTCGGGGTCACCACTGTCCGCGCAGGGGTCGCTGTGGGCGACGACCCCGTCCTTGACGGTGATGTTCCCGGCGCCCAGGTCGTAGTTCTTGCCCCCGTTGTTGTCCCAGACGCCCGAGCCGTTGTTGAAGGTCGCCTGGATGCCCTCGGCGCCGGAGAGCGGGACGGTCTTCTTGACCCAGTCGGTGCAGGCGGCCTCCATGGCCACGCCGGGCACGGTGGTCCACGCACCGCCGTCGGGGGCGTAGTGCAGGTTGTAGGCGGCCCAGTTCTTGGTCTTGGTGTAGTAGAAGACGGTGGTCGTCGCGTCGGAGGCCGCGACGGGCCGTGCGTCGAGGCCGGTGTCCGGCAGCGCGGTGAGCAGACCGCAGACCGCGGCGGCGGCAGCGGCGGACGCCAGGGCGCGTCTCAGCGGCCGGTGGGCGTTGCGTCTCATGGTGTCTCCAGGGAAGGGCCACGGCGGCGGCGAAGCCGTGGCGTCCGAAGCGCGGGAGGTGGGGCCCGCGCCGTCCCGCCGGAGACCCTGACGCGCCTCAAGGTCCGAGCGAGCTTGTAAATCAAGCCGGAATGTTGCTGCAATCTCTTGCAGCAGGGAAGTTACCGGCACATGACAAGCCCGTAAAGGGGCACGGGGCTCCCGTTTCGCGCCGCCCACCGCCTCCGCTCAGAGCGGCACCGTCAACTGCGCCTGCACGTGCGCGTACAGCACCTCGGCCATATCGGTCTCACCGTTGCTGAGCAGCCATTGGATCTGCAGCCCGTCCATCAGCGCGATCAGCTGCTGCGCCGCCTCCTGTGGGTCGATGTCCTCGCGCAGCACGCCCTTCTCGCGCGCCTCCGTGTACGAGACGGCCGTGGACCGGACCGAGCGGCGATACCGCTCCACGAAGTAGGCGTGCGCCGGATGGTCGGCGGAGGTGGCCTCGGCGGACAACACGCAGAACAGCTCGACTATGCCGCGCCGCTCGGCGTTGAGCGCGGCGAGCCCGACCAGCCGGCGCAGCCGGTCGACGCCGGTGGGGCGTCCCGCCTCCAGCCACTGGCCGTCCACGGTGTCGCGGTGTTCCAGGACGGCGAGCAGCAGGGATTCCTTGGTCGGGAAGTGATGCAGCAGTCCGGGATGCGAGATGCCGCAGCGGGTGGCTATCACCCGCAGCGAGGCTCCCCGGTAGCCGGCCTCACCGAACATGGCCATGGCCTGGTCGAGGATTTCCCCGCGTTTGGCCCGGCCCTTCGCGTATCCACGCCGCTCATCGCCGGTCACTCGGCACGCTCCCCGGTCGTCTCGACAGGCCCCGCTGCGTATGTTTGCATCCTACTTACTTACCACTAGGTCGGTATTCGGCGTACGGTGGTGCCCGGAGCGCACAGCCTCCGCATACAGAACGTCGCCGACGTCGCGAAAGGACCTCCCGTGGGCTCCTCCCTGCCCTATCTCGACCCCCGCCTGTCCATTCCGGAGCGCGTCTCCGACCTGCTGGGCCGGATGACACTGCCCGAGAAGGTCGGCCAGATGCTCCAGCTGAACGGCAAGGACGGGGTGCGGCAGCACATCGAGGAGATGCACGCGGGTTCGATCCTGCACGCCTCGCCCGAACGCGTCCTGGAGGCCGCCGAACTGACGCGGCGCACCCGCCTCGGCATCCCGCTCCTGGTCGCCGAGGACTGCATCCATGGGCACTCGTTCTGGGAGGGCGCCACCATCTTCCCGACGCAGCTGGGGATGGCCGCGAGCTGGGACGCGGAGCTGCTGGAGCGCGTGGCGCGGGCGACCGCCGTCGAGGTGGCCGCGACCGGCGTCCACTGGACGTTCTCACCGGTGCTGTGCATCACCCGGGACCTGCGCTGGGGACGGGTCAGCGAGACGTTCGGCGAGGACCCGCACCTCATCGGCGAACTGGCGTCCGCGATGGTGCGCGGCTACCAGGGCGACGGGCTGGACGACCCGACGGCGATCCTGGCGTGCGCCAAGCACTTCGCGGGCTACTCCGAGACCCAGGGCGGCCGGGACGCGAGCGAGGCCGACATCTCGCGCCGCAAGCTGCGTGCCTGGTTCCTGCCGCCGTTCGAGCGGGTCGCCAGGGAGGGCTGCCGCACGTTCATGCTGGGCTACCAGTCGATGGACGGCGTCCCCGTCACCGTCAACAACTGGCTGCTCAACGAGGTGCTGCGCGGCGAGTGGGGCTACACCGGCACGCTGGTGACCGACTGGGACAACGTCGGGCGCATGGTGTGGGAGCAGAAGGTGTACGCGGACCACACCCAGGCGGCGGCCGCCGCGGTCCGGGCGGGCAACGACATGGTGATGACCACGCCCGACTTCTTCGAGGGAGCGCAGCAGGCCGTGGCGACCGGGCGGCTCGCCGAGGCGGACATCGACGCCGCGGTCGCGCGCATCCTCACGCTCAAGTTCGAGCTGGGCCTCTTCGAGAACCCGCGCCACCCCGACCGGGAGCGGCAGCAGGCGGTCATCGGCAGCGCCGGGCACGCCGCGCTCAACCTTGAGGCCGCCCGCCGCTCGCTGGTCCTGCTGGCCAACGACGGCACCCTGCCCCTGGACGGCGGCTTCGCGGCCGGGGCGGACGGGCGGGCGGTCGCGGAGGCCGGGGCGGCACCGCGTACGGTCGCCGTGATCGGGCCCAACGCCGACGACGCGCAGACGCAGCTCGGGGACTGGGCGGGCTCATCCGGTCAGGCGGACTGGCTGCCGGACGGTCATCCGCGCGCCATGATCCGTACCGTCCTGGACGGCTTCCGGGAGCACGTGCCCGCCGGCTGGACCGTCACCCACGCGCGCGGCGCCGACATCCTGACGGTGGGCCCGGACCCGGAGGGGGCCTTTTTCCCGGACGGGCAGCCGCGCCCCGAGATCGTCGTCCCGTGCGAACCGTCGGACGACCTGATCGCGGAGGCGGTTGCCGCGGCCGAGGCCGCCGACCACGTCGTCGCCGTGGTGGGCGACCGCATCGAGCTGATCGGCGAGGGGCGCTCGACCGCGACCCTGGAGCTGATCGGCGGCCAGATCGCGCTGCTGGACGCGCTCGCCGCGACGGGCAAGCCGTTCTCCGTGGTCGTCATCGCCTCCAAGCCGCTGGTGCTGCCGCCGTCCGCGTACCGCGCCTCGGCGATCGTGTACGCCTTCAACCCGGGCATGCAGGGCGGGCGTGCCGTGGCCGAGCTGGTCCTCGGCCTCGTGGAGCCGTCCGGCCGGCTGCCCGTGTCCTTCGCGCGCCACGCCGGGCAGCAGCCCACGTACTACAACCAGCTGCGCGGCCAGCACGGCTCGCGGTACGCGGACCTGACGCAGCGGCCCGCGTTCGCCTTCGGCGAGGGCCTGAGCTACACGACCGTCGCCTACTCGGACCTGGAGGTGCTGACCGACGTCCTGGGCGCGGGCGACACACTCCGGGCGCGCGTGACCGTCAGCAACACCGGCGGGCGCCCCGCGCTGGAGACCGTCCAGGCCTACGTGAGTGACCTGGTGACGTCCGTGACGTGGGCGGAGAAGGAGCTGAAGACCTACCGGCAGATCCGCCTGGCCCCGGGCGAGTCGCGCGAGGTGACGATCGAGCTGCCGGTGGCCGCGTGCGCACTGGTGGACGCCGAGGGACGGCGGGTCGTGGAGCCGGGGGCCTTCGAGCTGCTCGTCGGTCCGTCGTCGCGCGACGACGACCTGCTGCGGGCGGGCTTCACCGTCAAGGGCTGACGGACCGGCGGGAGCGGTCGGGCGGGTGTTCAGGCGCCCGGTCGGCCGCTCCCGCTTCCGCGCAGCCGTTCCAGGTCCGAGGGGCGGACCTGGATGACGAACAGTGCGATGAGCGCGGCGGCGACGGCGAAGGCCGCGGCGGCCAGGAACGAGGTGGAGACGCCCGACGCGAGGACCTGGTCCCCCCAGGGGCTGGGCAGCTGCCCCGTCCTGCGGAACCGGGCGAGTTGCGCCGGTGTCGCCTCGGCCATGAACTTGGGCACCTGGTCGGTCGCCTCGTTGCGGCTGGCCGTACCGAAGACCGTGACGAGGATGGACAGGCCGAGCGATCCGCCCACCTGCTGCGTGGTGTTGAGGATTCCGGAGGCCGCACCCGACTCGTGGGGCGCGACGCCGGAGAGTGCCATCAGCGTCAGCGAGACGAACTGCAGGCCCATGCCGAGCCCGAACACCAGGATCGGGCCCAGCAGGCTGCCCAGGTACGAACTGTGGACGTCGGTCTGCGTGAGCCAGCCGAGCCCGCCCGCCGCGAGGACCGCGCCCGTCACCATGAAGGGCTTGGGTCCGAACCGCGGCAGCAGTTTCGAGGTGAATCCGGCGCCGATCGCGATGATGACGCTGACCGGCAGGAAGGCGAGGCCCGTGCGCAGCGGGCTGAAGCCCAGGATGTTCTGCACGAACAGGGTCAGGAAGAAGAACATCCCGAACATCGCCGCGGCGAGGCTCAGCATGATCCCGTAGGTGCCCGCCCGGTTGCGGTCGCGGAACATCCACAGGGGGGTGATCGGCTGCCGGGACCGGTTCTCGATGGCGATGAACAGCCCGAGCAGCACCACCGCCGCGGCGAACGCGACCAGGGTCAGGGTGTTGCTCCAGCCCTCCTCGGAGGCCCGGATGAACCCGTAGACGAGGCTCACCATGCCCAGCGTCGCCGTGAGGGCGCCGAGCACGTCGAAGTGGCCCGGGTGGCGCTCGGACTCCTGGATGTAGCGGCGGGTCGCCAGCACGATCAACGCGCCGATGGGCACGTTGACGAAGAAGATCCACCGCCAGTCCAGCCACTCGACCAGCACGCCTCCCGCGAGCAGTCCGATGGCGCTGCCACCCGCCGAGACGGCCGCGAACACCCCGAACGCCCTGTTGCGCGCGGGGCCTTCGTGGAACGTCGTCGTGATGAGGGCGAGCGCGGTCGGCGATGCGATCGCGCCGCCGACGCCCTGGAGGGAGCGGGCGGCGAGCAACTGCCAGGACTCCTGGGCCAGTCCGCCGAGCAGGGAGGCGATGACGAAGAGGGCGACGCCGGTCATGAAGACCCGGCGCCGCCCGAGGATGTCACCGATCCGCCCGCCGAGCAGCAGCAGGCCGCCGAAGGTGAGGGTGTAGGCGTTGATCACCCACGACAGGTTCTCGGTGGAGAAGCCGAGGGATGTCTGGATGTGCGGCAGAGCGATGTTCACGATGGTGATGTCGAGGACCACCATCAGCTGGCACGAGCAGATGACCAGCAGGGCTATCGTGCCGCCGCGGTCCCTCCGGGGGGTTGCGGTGGCCTGCGCGGGTGTCGCGTGGGAGCCGGTCATGGGTTCGGTGCCGCTGGTGCGGTCGGGTGAACGAGGTCGTTCACCCAACCGACGGTAGACCTGGGCAGGGGTGGTCGCGAATCGATCTCTGTGGAGGCGCCTGCGGCGGGCCTTGTCCCTTCCCCGCGCCTTCCCGAAACGGGGGCTCCGCCCCGGGCCCCACTCCTCAAACGCCGGAGGGGCTGGATTCGGCGGCCTACTCGAACGCCGCTGCCGCCTCCCTCAGTGCCTGGGCCACCGCCTCCGGGGAGTCCGGGCCCGGGGCTCCCGGGGTGTACGTCACCGAGCCCAGGCGGCCCCGGTACGGGAAGGAGCGGTGGCGTTCGAAGAGGGGCCAGGAGATGGGGGACTTGCGGTCCACGCCGATGCTGATGCCCTGGAAGGGAGCCATGCCGATGAGCTGGTGGACGCTGGGCGGGGTGGCCCGGGTCGCACCGTCCGCCTCGATCCGGAAGCTCCACCGCAGGCCGCGTTCGGCGGTGGCGACGAGACGGACCGTGTGCTCGCCCGGTACGAGCGGGCCCGCGTCCGTCTCGTGGAGGACACCGTATTCGTTGTACGCGAAGTACAGGCGGCCGTCCTCCACGTACAGGCTGTAGCCGCCGCCCTGGTCGCCGTGCGAGACGAGGACGCCCTCGCCCGTCTCCTCGATCGCGACGGTCACCTCGAAGGACCGCAGGGAGACCAGGCGCGAGGAGCGGTAGCGCTCCAGTTCGGGGGTGCCGGGCAGCAGGGTGACGGGGCGCGACAGTCTGCGTTCGGCGGGGTTGCGACGGGCCAGGGCGCCGCTGCCGTCGGGGAGCGGGAAGACACCGTTGCGCCAGGCGGCCTTCTCCCAGGCCGCCGAGAGTTCCTTGACCAGGCCGGGGTGTCCGGCGGCCAGGTCGTGGATCTCCGTCGGGTCGGTCCTGATGTCGTACAGGGCCCACTCGGAGTCGTCGTAGGGCGCGCCGGGGCGGTGCAGGGTGACGAGTTTGCGGCCGTCGCGGTAGTAGCTGCGGTTGCCGGTCATCTCGCAGTACTGCTCGGGGTGGGTGGAGAGGTGTTCCGGGTCGGCGAGTACCGGGGCGAAGGTGACGCCGTCCGGTTCCTGGAGCGGGACCCCGCGGCGGCGCTCCGGGCGTTCCAGTCCGGCGAGTTCGAGGAGGGTCGGGGCGATGTCGGTGACGTACTGGTACTGCGGGCGTGTGCCCGGGGTGAGCCGTCCGTCGCGGGCGCCCTTCGGCCAGGACAGGACGAACGGGACGCGCACCCCGCCCGCGTACGTGTGCCCCTTGTAGAGCCGGAACGGGGTGTTGGAGGCCATGCCCCAGCCGCGCGGGTAGTGCACCAGGCTGCGCGGGCCGCCGATCAGCTCCGGGTCGCGGTCGACGTCCGGGGTCCAGTCCTCGGGCAGGGCGGGGTGGTGGACGAAGCGGCTGAAGTAGGAGCGGGTGCCCTCGGCGCCGCCCTCGCCGGTGCCTCCGTTGTCGGAGGTGAAGACGATGATGGTGTTGTCGAGCTCCCCCAGCGCGTCCAGGGTGGCGGTGAGCCGGCCGAGGTTCTGGTCGATGTTGTCGACCAGAGCCGCGTACACCTCCATGTAGCGGGCGTACAGGCGCTGTTGCTCCTCGGTGAGGCTGTCCCAGGGGGGCACGTCCTGCCCGGCCTCGCTGTTGCGTTCCGGGAGTTCGGTGCCGGGCGGGAAGAGGCCGTCGGCGATCTGGGCGGCGAAGCGGCGTTCGCGCAGCGCGTCCCAGCCCTCGTCGTAGCGGCCCCGGTGGCGGGCGATGTCCTCCTCCTTGGCCTGGAGCGGGCCGTGGACGGCGTTGTGCGCGAGGTAGAGGAAGAAGGGTTTGTCCGGGTCGTGGGCGCGCAGCGACTTCACCATGGAGATGGCCTGGTCGGTGATGTCGTCCGTGTAGTAGTAGTCGTCCGGGAACTCGTCGATGTCCAGTGGGCTGTTGTCGCGGACGAGCTGGTGCGGGTGGAAGAGGCTGGTGAGCCCTTCCAGTACGCCGTAGTACTGGTCGAAGCCCTTGCGCAGCGGCCAGTTGTCGCGGGTGTCGGCGGCGTTGGACGCGGAGTCGCGGACCAGGTGCCATTTGCCGACGGCGTAGGTGGCATAGCCCGAGTCGTGGAGGAGTTCGGCGAGGGTGGGGATGTCGTCGGCGATCTCCATGCCGTAACCCGGGAACCCCGGGTCGGAGTTGGCGACCATGGCGTAGCCGACGCGGTGCGGGTTGAGCCCGGTCAGCAGGGCGGCGCGGGCCGGGGAGCACAGCGGCATGGTGTGGTAGTTGCTGAGCCGTACACCGTCCTCGGCGAGGGTGTCGAGCACGGGGGTGGGGATCTCGGAGCCGAACGGACCGATATCGCTGTAGCCCATGTCGTCCACGAGCACGACGACGATGTTGGGGGCCTTCTCCCCCGGCGTCCGGGGCGCCGGCCAGGCCGGCTCGGAGGCGGCGAAGGTGCGGCCGATGCGGCCGGGGAAGCCGTCGTAGGGGTCGCGGCGGGTGCTGGTGGTCATCGGCGGGCGGCTCCGTTCCGGGTCGGGGTGGGGTGGGTCATGCGAGGGCTCCCGTCTTCTCGGCGTGCTCGGTCCGGGCCGGCGGAGGTACGGGTTCGGGCGCGGCGGCGAGCAGGGCCCGGGTGTACGGGGCCCGGGGGCGGTCGCACACCTCGTCGGCGGTGCCGGTCTCCACGACGCGGCCCCGGTGCATGACGGCGATGCGGTGGCTGATCTGCCGGACGACCGCGAGGTCATGGGCGATGAAGACCAGGGAGAGGCCCAGATCGCGCTGGAGGTCGGTGAGCAGGCCGGTGATCTGGGCCTGGACGGACACGTCGAGCGCGGAGACGGGTTCGTCGCAGATGAGGACGGACGGCGCGGGGGCGAGGGCGCGGGCGATGCCGATGCGCTGGCGCTGGCCGCCGGAGAAGGAGCGTGGGTGGCGGTCGGCCACGGCCGGGTCCAGGCCCGCCAGCTCCAGGAGTTCCGCCACCCGCTCCCGGCGCGCGTCGCGATCGCCGATGCCGAACGCGACGAGGGGTTCGGCGACGATCTCGCCCACCGTCATGCGCGGGTTGAGCGAGGCGTAGGGGTCCTGGAACACCATCTGGACCTGGCGGCGCACCGCGTGCAGCGCCCGGCGCGAGGGCCGGGTGACGTCCTCGCCGCGCAATCGCAGGGTGCCGCCGTCGGCGGTGTGGGCGTGGGCGAGGACGCGGGCCAGGGTGGACTTGCCGGAGCCGGACTCGCCGACGATGCCCAGCGTCTCGCCCTCCCTGAGCGTCAGCGACACCCCATCGAGAGCGGGCACACCGCGCCTCCGGGCGCCGCGTCCCCCGTACGTCCTGGTGAGGCCGTCCGCCTCCAGGACGACCGCGCCCGGCGCGGGGCGGTCGATGCGGGCGGGCGGGGCCGGGGCGGGCAGGGGTTCGGTGCGTCCGAGGGCGGGGAGGCAGGCCACCCGTACGTCACCGGCCACACGGGCCAGCGGCGGGGTCGCGGTGCGGCAGCGGTCCTCGGCCAGGGTGCAGCGGTCGGCGAAGGCGCAGCCGTCCCCGAGGAGCGTGAGGTCGGGCGGGCTGCCGGGGATGCCGGTGAGCCGGGTCCCGGACGGGGTCGCGAGGCGCGGGACGGCGGCCAGCAGTCCGGCGGTGTACGGGTGGCGGGGGCGGGTGAGCACTTCGGCGGTGGGCCCGTCCTCGACCACGGTGCCGCCGTACATGACGAGCACCCGTTCGCAGGCGCGGGCGACGACGCCCATGTTGTGGGTGATGAGCACGAGGGCGGTGCCGGTCTCGCGGTTGAGGTCGCCGAGCAGGGTGAGGATCTGGTCCTGGACGGTGGCGTCGAGTGCGGTGGTCGGTTCGTCGGCGAGGAGGACGTCGGGTTCGCCGGCGAGGGCCATGGCGATGAGGATGCGCTGGCGCTGGCCGCCGGAGAACTGGTGCGGGTAGTCGTCGGCGCGCCGGTGCGGGTCGGGGATGCCCACCCGGTCCAGGAGTTCGACGGTACGGGCGCGGCGGGCGGCCTTGTCGCGGTTGCCGTGGGCGCGCAGGGCCTCGTCGATGTGGCGGCCGGCCGTGAGGACGGGATTGAGGGCGGTCATCGGGTCCTGGAAGACCATGCCGATGCGGGCGCCGCGCACCGCGCGCAGCTCCGCCTCGTCGGCGGCGGCCAGGTCGCGGCCGTGCAGCCGGACCGTGCCGGTGGTGATGCGGCCGGTGCCGGGCAGCATGCGGTTCAGGGCGAGCGCCGTGGTGGACTTGCCGGACCCGGACTCGCCGACGACGGCCAGGGTCTCGCCCCGGCGCAGGGTGAAGGAGACGCCGCGCACGGCGCGCAGCGGTGCGCCGTCGGGGGCGGTGAACTCGACGCCGAGGTCGCGGACCTCCAGCAGCTCGGGGGCGGTCATCGGCGTATCTCCCGGTTGAGGGCCTCGGCGATGAGCGAGAGTCCGAGGACGAGCGCGGTCACGGTGATCAGGGGGCCCGCGGCGAAGTGCGGGGACTGGGCGAGATACGGCATGGACTGGCTGAGCACCGCGCCGAGGGTGGGTTCGGGCGGCCGGACGCCGACGCCGAGGAAGCTCATGGCGCCCTCGATGAAGACGGCGACGGTCAGCGAGACGGCGATCTGCACGACGAGCGGGTCGGCCGCGTTGGGCAGGATGTGCCGGACCAGCACCCGGCGGCCCGAACCGCCGCCGACCCGGGCGGCGGTGACGTACTCCCGTTCCCGCTGTACGAGGACGCCGCTCCGCAGCAGCCGGCCGAAGACCGGGATCTCCGCGAGGGCGATGACGAGTACGACGGGGATGCGTCCGGGGCCGAGGATCGCCGTGACGGCGAGCGCCAGGATCAGCCCGGGGAACGCGAGGAGCAGGTCGAAGACGCGCTGGACGACGGTGTCGGCGACCGGGTGGGCGGCAGCGGCCAGGGCGAGCAGGCAGCCGAGTGCGGCGCCGGCGGGCACGGCGATCGTGATGATGGTGAGGTCGGTGCGGATGCCGTACAGCACTCGGCTGAGCAGGTCGCGCCCGAGGTCGTCGGTGCCCAGGAGGTGTCCGGGGGTGCCGGGCCCGGTCAGGCTCTGGCCGCTCTGGTCGGTGGGCCCGTGCCCGGCGAGCAGCGGCGCGAGGAGTCCGGCGAGGACGACGGCGCCGACGAGGACGAGGCCGGTGCGGGCGCGTGCGGTGGACAGGGCGGTGCGGTACGGGTGGCGGGGGCGGGCCGTGGCGCGCGGCTTGCGGGCGGCCGGGGGCGGCGCGGCGGTGCGGAGGTCGGTCGTCTGGGTCATCAGGGTCACTCCCACCTGATCCGGGGGTCGAGCCAGGCGTACACCAGGTCGGTGAGCAGCTGGACGAGGACGAAGACGGCGACCAGGAGCAGCAGCAGGTCCTGGACGACCGGGTAGTCGCGGCGCTGGAGGCCCTGTTCGGCGAGTTGTCCGAGGCCGGGCCAGGCGAAGATCGCCTCGACCAGGACCGCCCCGCCGAGCAGGTTCCCGACCTGCATGCCGAGCAGGGTGACGACGGGCGGCAGGGCGTTGGGCAGGGTGTGGCGCCACAGCAGGCGGCGCGGGGCGATCCCGGCGGCGGTGGCGGTACGGATGAAGTCCTCGGCGAGGCCGCGTTCGATGCCGTCCTTGAGGTAGCGGCCGAGCACGGCGGCGCTGGGCAGCGCAAGGCAGAGCGCCGGCAGCACGAGGTACTGGGCGGCGAGGTCCGGGGCGGTCAGGAAGGCGACCCGGCCGCCGGGCGGCAGTACGGGGAGCGCGACGGCGAAGACCAGGACGAGCAGGACGCCGCTGACGAACGGCGGCACGGCCAGGGCGGCGGTGGTGAGGACGCGCACGGTCCCTGTCAGCCACCGGTTGCGCGAGGTGGCTCCGACGACACCGAAGGCCGTACCGAGCAGGATCACGAACAGCAGGGCGCCGACGGTGAGTTCGGTGGTGGCGCCGAGCCCGTCGCCGATGAGGTCGGCGGTCTGTCCGCCGATCGCGTACGAGGGTCCGAGGTCGCCCCGCAGGAGCGAGCCGATCCAGTGGGCGTACTGGGAGAGCAGGGGTGCGTCGAGGCCGAGCCGTTCGCGGATGGCGGCGACGGTCGCCGCGTCGGCGTCGGGCCCGGCGAGCGCGGTGGCGGGGTCGCCGGGGACCAGCCTGAGGATGGTGAAGATCAGGAAGGAGGCGGCGGCCAGGACGAGGAGGGCGGACGGCAGCCGCCGGATCAGGTAGCTGCGCATGTCACACCAGGTAGGCGTTGTCGAGGTTGAGGTAGGAGAACTTGTTGAGAGTGACGCCGTGCAGCCGGGCGGCGGAGACCTGGATCTGGCCGCGTACGACGAGGTCGATGAGGAACGCCTCGTCCAGAAGGATGGAGGAGATCTTCCGGTGCAGGGCGTTGGCGGCGGCCGTGTCGGTCTCGGGCTCGGTCCACGCCTCCCGCACGACCTTGGTGTAGGCGGCGGAGCGGTATCGGGACGTGTTCTTCGCCTCGTTGAACGGGTACGCGCTGACGGCGAGGGTCGACGGCTGCACCTGGGCGAATCCGTGGCCGAGGGACCACAGGGCCGGCATGCCCTGCGAGATCAGCTTCTTCTGCGCGGTGGCCCCGTCCGTGGGCTGGAGCGTGACGTGGACGCCGACCTGCTTGAGGTCGTACTGGATGGACTCGGCGATGGCCGTCTCGCCGGGCAGCGCGATGTGCAGCATGGGGAGGTCGAGCCTGGTGTGCCCGGCGGACTTCAGGAGTTCCCGGGCCTTCGCGGGGTCGTGGGTGTAGTGGGTGCGGTCGGCCTCGCTGTAGGCGGGCGAGGACTTGGGCCAGGGCGCGGCGGATGCGAGGCCGTATCCGCCGAGGGTCTGGGCGACGAGCCGGTCGCGGTCGACGGCCCAGGCGAGCGCCTGGCGGACGGTGCGGTCGTTCAGCGGGGCGATTGTGGTGTTGACGCCCAGGTAGACGGCACCGCCGCCGGTGTCGTAGTCGCTGATGGTGAGTCCGTTGTCGGCCTTGACAAGGCCGAGGCTCTTGCCGGGCACGTCGAAGGAGAGCTGGGACTGGCCGGAGCGCAGGGACGAGATCAACGCGTCCGCCTGGGCTATGACCCGCAGTTCGACCCCGTCGAGGTAGGGCCGGCCGGGCTGCCAGTACGCGTCGTTGCGGGTGAGGCTCAGGCCGGAGCCGGGGCTCCACTTCTTCAGCTTGAACGGGCCGGTCCCGATGAGCCTCTTCCCGGCCACGGCGTCCTCGACGCTCTCGGAGTCCGCGATGATCATGAACTCGAACAGGTCGAAGAGGTTGTTGACCGGGTGCGCCAGCTTGAGCACCAGCTCGTGGTCGCCGCGCTTCTCGAACCCGGTGATCGTGGCGGCCGTGCTGCGCAACTGGGCCGCGAGCACCGGGTTCTGAAGGTTCTTCACGGCGAGGATCACGTCGTCGGCGGTGAAGGCGCGGCCGTTGTGGAAGGTGACGTCGTCGCGGAGCCGGAGCGTGATACTGCGTCCGTCCTTGGCGTACGTCCAGGAGGTGGCGAGTTCGGGTGTGGGATGGAGTCGGTCGTCGTATCGGGTGAGCGTGTTGTAGATGAGGCGTTGCTGTAGGGAATGGCCGCTCTGCGCGAACAGCAGGGCGGGCGTGAAATCCGCGTTCACGGCGACGTTCAGGACGCCGCCGCGCCGGGGAGCGGCGCTCGCGCCCCGCGCGGCGGAGGACGTCTCCGACACGGCCGAGCGGCAGCCCGCGAGGCCCAGTCCGAGGAGGAGGGCGCCGCCGCCCGCGGCGCGCAGCGTGGAGCGCCGGGACGGTCCGGTGGGCGTGAGGGGGTACAGCTCGGTCATCGATGCCTGCCTGTGACGGTGGGAAAAGGGGAGGTGGGAGCGCGCGGCGAAGCACGTACGCGTATGCGTTCCGCTGCGGGAGGAACGGCGCATGGGGGCTGGGCCGCGCGAACGGCGCACCGGACCGGGGCCGCTGCGGCGGCCGTACGGAAATCGGCGCGGGTGGGTGTGAGGGGCTCCCGCGGCACGCGGGGGCGAGGGGAAGCCGGAAGGAGAGGCGATTCCCGGTTCTCAGCGGGTTGTTGTCACCCGTGAGAGGTCAGCGGGGCGGGGCCGTGGGGCTGCCCGCCGCGGTCCGGGTCAGCGGCGGACGGCACAGACCGCGCTGGCCTGTCGACAGAGGTCGACGTGCCTGCGGGAGACGAGGCGCTTGTCCGGGTTCACGGGAGCAATATGACAGCGGCCTCGCCGGACGGTCAACCTGCCTTGTCCGCATCCTGGTACGAAACGCCTTCCGTCCTGGGGCGACCCGCTACCGCACCGATGCCGCCGGCGGGCCCCTGAACAGCGGGTTCAGACCGACGGCACCGGCCACGCCGGGAAGAGCGGCCGTTCCGGCATGCGGACTGACGATGCGTTCACCCCGGCGACCAGGGGTCCGCCGCTCTCGCCGGTGTGCGGGTCGACCGGGATCTGCGGGCGGCCCACCCCGTTCCGGTGCTCAGCTCGGGCAACTCCCGCACCGGGCCGGGCCGTACGAGATCGGTGCACTGGCGCGACACGGCGGCCTGAATCGGCCCCGGTCCTGCGCCGGTGGGGCGCCCGCAACGTTACGTCGGCGTGAATTCGCACGGGGGCGGTGACCGGGGCCGGGGGCGGCGCCCGCGCCGTGTTGGGGCGGTCGGATGAACTCGCAGGCCAGCAACGGTTTTTCGGCGTCTTTGGAGAACGTCCGGCGACCCCGTTCAGGCGCCGATCGAACCACTGCCGTGCGCCTCGTGGGGTGTCGGCGGGCGCTTGACGTGTCCGGCGGGGCGCTGCGAGTCTCCGGGGCATGTTCGCGACGGCACTCACCGATGCGCGGCCCGCCCGCGCCGGCCGCCCCGCCCAGCGGCCCGGGTGTACGGGCCGCTGTACCGCCGCCTGATCTCACCGGCGTACCACCGCACCGCGCTCCCGCTCCGGAGCCGGCCTCCTCGCGCTAACCCGGGTAGTGCGTCGCGTACTGCCCGTGGGCGCATCCCGCCCGATTGATTCCGCTCCACAAACAATCGACTCGCCGTCGGCCGCGTCCGGCCGCTGCGGGCACCTCCTCGAAGGGAATCCCCATGTCCTCCACCACCACCGCCCCCGCCGTCACCGTCCAGCAGCTCGGCGGCCGCATCGGCGCGGTCATCTCCGGTGTACGGCTCGGCGGCGACCTCGACCCGGAGACGGTCGCCGCCGTCCGGGCCGCGCTCCTCGCCCACAAGGTCGTCTTCTTCCGGGAGCAGGACCACCTGGACGAGGACAGCCACGAGGCGTTCGGCCGGCTGCTCGGCACGCCCGTCGCCCATCCGACCGTGCCGTCCGCCGACGGGCGGTACTCGCTCGGCATCGACTCCGACCACGGCGGCCGGGCCAACCAGTGGCACACCGACGTCACCTTCGTCCCCGCCTACCCGGCCTTCTCCGTCCTGCGGGCCGTCGTGATCCCCCCGTACGGCGGCAACACGCTGTGGTCCAACACCGCCGCCGCCTACGCGGAGCTGCCCGAGCAGCTGCGCACCCTGGCGGACGGTCTGCGGGCCGTCCACTCCAACGACTACGACTACGCGGCGGTGCGGCCCAACGCCCTGCCGGAGGCGCTTCAGCAGTACCGCGAGGTGTTCACGTCGACCAAGTTCCTCACCGAGCACCCGGTGGTGCGCGTGCACCCGGAGACCGGCGAACGCGTCCTGCTGCTGGGCAACTTCGTCCAGCGGATCAGCGGGCTGACGGGCCGTGACTCGCGGGCCCTGGTCGACCTGTTCCAGTCGCACATCGAGCGCCCGGAGAACACCGTGCGCTGGGACTGGCAGGTGGGCGACGTGGCGATCTGGGACAACCGCGCCACCCAGCACTACGGCGTGGACGACTCCGACACCCACGAGCGCAAGCTGCGCCGCGTCACCATCGACGGCGACGTGCCGGTCGGCGTCGACGGCCGCTCCTCCACGCTCATCAGCCCCGAGGCCGTGCCGGACCCGTCCTTCGGAATCCCGTCCGGCGCCTCCACCACGGGGGCGACGGCCGCGTAGGACCGCACGCTCCCGGAGGGCGGCGGCCCGGCGCCGCCGCCCTCCGGGGCACCCATGGCGCGCCGGGCAGGGCCGGCTGCTAAGATCGACGGGCCGTTCAGCGTGTACGAGGAGACCAGACATGGCAGGCGACGACGACATCTCCGGGTGATCCCGGAGCCCCGTAGCCGCAGCGGGCGCCCAGGGCGCCGCCGCAGTGGCCATGTCGTTGTTCCCTCAGGCCATCTCCCCGGGGTCGTAGTGTCTGCCGTCCCCGGATTCACACGCGAGGTCCCCCGCATGTCCGACGCATCCCTCATCTGCTCGAACCTCACCTTCTCCTGGCCGGACGACACCCCGGTCTTCTCCGGTCTCTCCTTCAGCGTGGGCAGCGGCCGCACCGGTCTCGTCGCCCCCAACGGCTCCGGCAAGAGCACCCTGCTCCGGCTGCTGGCCGGCGAGCTGCGCCCGAGTGCCGGTTCCGTCACCGTCGACGGCACCCTCGGCTACCTCCCGCAGAGCCTCCCCCTGACCGGTGACCTGTCCGTCGCCGAGGTTCTGGGCGTCGACGCGGTGATCCGCGCACTGGACGCCGTGGAGTCCGGCGACGTGGGCGAGCAGCACTTCGCGGTCATCGGCGACGACTGGGACATCGAGGAGCGCACCCGCGCCCAACTCGACCGGCTCGGCCTGGACGGCATCGCCCTGGACCGCCGCATCGGCACGCTCAGCGGCGGGCAGGTCGTCTCGCTCGGCCTTGCGGCCCAGCTGCTGAAGCGGCCGGACGTCCTGCTGCTCGACGAGCCGACGAACAACCTCGATCTCGACGCACGGCTCCGTCTCTACGACACGCTGGAGTCGTGGAACGGCACGCTGCTCCTGGTCAGCCACGACCGCGCGCTCCTGGACCGGATGGACCGCATCGCCGAACTCGGCCCCTCCGAGCTGCGGCTGTACGGCGGCAACTTCACGGCGTACGAGGAGGCCGTGCGGGCCGAGCAGGAGGTGGCCGAGAAGAACGTCCGCAACGCGGAGCAGGAGCTGAAGCGGGAGAAGCGCGAGATGCAGCAGGCCCGTGAGCGAGCCGAGCGGCGCGCGAGCAACGCGGCCCGCAACCTCAAGAACGCGGGCCTGCCGCGCATCTTCGCCGGAAACATGAAGCGCGGTGCCCAGGAGGCGGCCGGCAAGTCCGGCCAGACGCACGCCGCCCGGGTCGGTGAGGCGCAGGCCCGCCTGGACGAGGCGGGGCGTGCCGTACGCGACGAGCAGCGCATCACGCTCGATCTGCCGGACACCGATGTGCCGGCGGGCCGGACCGTGCTCCTCGCCGAGGAGCTGCGGGTGCGCCTCGGCGGCCGGGAGCAGTTCGCCGGCGAGGGCGTGGGTCTGACGATCCGGGGCCCCGAGCGCATCGCGCTGACCGGGCCCAACGGCGCCGGCAAGAGCACCCTGCTGCGCCTGGTCAACGGGGACCTGGAGCCGGACAGCGGGTCGATCCGGCGGGCCGACGGGCGCATCGCGTACCTCTCGCAACGGCTCGACCTGCTCGACCTCGGGCGCACGGTCGCCGAGAACTTCGCCGCGTACGCCCCGCACCGCGAGGAGGCCGAGCGGATGAACCTGCTCGCGCGCTTCCTCTTCCGCGGAGACCGCGCCCACCTGCCGGTCGGCGTGCTGTCGGGCGGCGAGCGGCTGCGGGCCACGCTGGCCTGTGTCCTGTGCGCGGAGCCGGCCCCGCAGCTGCTGCTCCTGGACGAGCCGACGAACAACCTGGACCTGGTGAGCGCCGGCCAGCTGGAAAGCGCGCTCGCCTCGTACCGGGGCGCTTTCGTGGTGGTCAGCCACGACGAACGGTTCCTGGAACGGATCGGCGTGGGCAGATGGCTGCGGCTGGCGGACGGTGAGCTGCGGGAGACGGGGGCGCCGGAATCATGAGCCGCGCCCTCCTCGCCCACGACCTGGTCCGCGTCCTCGGCCCGAAGCGCGTCCTGGACGGGGTTTCGCTCACGGCGTCGCCCGGCGACCGCATCGGACTCATCGGTGAGAACGGTGTCGGCAAGTCGACACTCCTGCGGCTGCTCGCCGGGGTGGACCAACCCGATGCCGGTCAGGTCGTCCGGCCCGCCGATGTGGGATTCCTGCACCAGGAGATGCCCTTCGACGCCGACTCCACCATCGCCGGTGTGCTGGACGACGCGCTGCGCGAGGCCCGGGCGGACCTCGCCGAGCTGGACCGGCTCTCCGGCCTGCTCTCCCGTACGCCGGAGGACTCCGCGGAGCACGCGCAGCTCCTGGAGACGTACGGCGGGCGACTCGAACAGGCCGAAGAGCGGGAGGTCTGGGACGCCGACCGGCGGGCGGCCGTCGTGCTCGGCGGGCTCGGGCTCGGCTCCCTGTCGCACGGGCGGACGATCCGCTCGCTCTCGGGCGGGCAGCGCGGCCGGCTGGCGCTCGCGGCACTGCTGGTGCGCCGGCCGGGCGCCCTTCTCCTTGACGAACCGACCAATCATCTGGACGACGAGGCCGCCGCGTTCGTGGAGGAGCAGCTGCGCACGATGCCGGGTCCCGTGGTGATCGCCGGCCACGACCGGGCGTTCCTGGACGCCGTCTGCACGGACCTGATCGACCTCGATCCGGCGGTCGAGGGGCCCGTACGGTACGGCGGCGGGTACAGCGCGTACCTGGCGGAGAAGCGGGCGGAACGGGCCCGGTGGGAGCGCCGGTACGCCGAGGAGCAGGAGGAGATCGGGGAGCTGCGCCGGTCGGCCGCGGTGACCGCGCGCCAGGTCGCGCCCGACCGGGGGCCCCGCGACAGCGAGAAGATGGGGTACGGGCTGCGGGCGGGCCGGGTGCAGAGCCAGATCGCGCGCCGGGTGCGCAATGCCACCCGCCGGCTGGACGAGGCGGAGCGCCGCCAGGTCGCCGAGCCGCCCGAGCCGCTGCGGTTCCGGTATCCCGAGCGGGCCGAGCCGTCCGGGCCGGGCACGCTGGTGTCGCTGCGCGGGGTGCGGTTCCCCGGCCGGCTGGCCATCGACCGGCTCGACGTGGAGGCGTCCGACCGCCTGCTCGTGACGGGCGGCAACGGTACGGGGAAGTCGACGCTGATCGCGGTGCTCGCGGGCCGGCCGGTCGCGGCCGGTGAGGTGGTCCGGCGGCCGGGGCTGTCCGTCGGGGTGCTCGCGCAGGACAGCGTGTTCACCCGGCCGGACCGTACCGTCGGCGACACCTATGTACGGGTGCTGGGCGCCGAGCGGGCGGAGCTGGTGCCGCTGGTCTCGCTCGGGCTGCTGCACGAGACGGACCTGGCCAAGGAGGTGCGGCAGCTGTCGGCGGGCCAGCGGCGCAGGCTCGCGCTCGCGCTGCTGATGGCCCGCCCACCGGAGCTGCTGCTGCTGGACGAGCCGACCAACCACCTCTCCCCCGCGCTCTGCGACGAGTTGGAGGAGGCACTCGGCCCCGGGCCCGGCGCGGTCGTGGTCGCCAGCCACGACCGCTGGCTGCGACGGCGCTGGCGGGGGCGCGAAGTGCGGCTGGGTGATTAGGGCCTGGCTTCAAACTGCCGTCTGTCCGGCGGGCGGACGGCGCTGCTTCCGAAGCACGCCCTAGGCGCGGTCGGCCGACGCTCGCAGGACACGGTCCGGACGGATCGGCAGGGCGCGGTGGCGTACGCCCGTCGCGTGCCACACCGCGTTGGCGATCGCGGCGGCGACGCCCACGATGCCGATCTCGCCGATGCCCTTGATGCCGACGGGGTCACCGGGCAGCGGGTCGTCCACCCAGTCCGCCTCGATGAGCGGCACATCGGCGTGACAGGCGACGTGGTATCCGGCGAGGTCGGCGTTGACGTGCCCGCCGGTCGCCGCGTCGCGGACCGCTTCCTCGTGGAGCGCCATGGAGAGCCCCCAGGTCATGCCGCCGATGAGCTGGCTGCGGGCGGTGAGGGGGTTGACGATGGTGCCCGCCGCGAAGATGCCCAGGAGGCGGCGGGCCCGTACCTCGCCGGTGGTGACGTCGACGGCGACCTCGGCGAACTGCGCCCCGAACGAGTGCCGTTCCTGCTGCGGCAGGGCGGCGATGGCGTCCGCCGTGTCCGCGCGGGCGGTGATCCCCTCGGCCGGGATGCCGCCGCCCAGCCCCAGCCGTTCGCGGAGGTCCGCCGCCGCGAGGCGCACCGCCCAGCCCCAGGAGCGGGTGCCGGTGGAGCCGCCCGCGACCATCGCGTGGCCCAGGTCGCTGTCGCCGATGCGCACCTGGACCAGGTCCGGGTCCACCTGGAGCGCCTCGGCGGCGACGAGCGTCATGGCGGTGCGGGCCCCGGTGCCGATGTCCGCCGCGTTGACCCGCACGGTGAAGGTGCCGTCGGGCTCGGCGGTGACGGCCGCGGTGGAGCGGCCGACGCCGGAGGGGTAGGAGGCGGCGGCGGTCCCGGTCCCGATGAGCCAGCGGCCTTCGCGGCGCAGGCCGGGACGCGGGTCGCGGTCCGCCCAGCCGAACCGGCGGGCGCCCTCCTCGAAGCAGGCGAGCAGGTTGCGGCTGCTGAACGGCAGGCCCGAGACGGGGCCAGTGGCGGGTTCGTTGCGCGCCCGCAGGGCGATGGGGTCCACGCCGCACTTCTCGGCGAGTTCGTCGAGGGCCGATTCGATGGCGAAGGAGCCGGGCGCCTCGCCGGGGGCGCGCATCCAGGTCGGCGTCGGCACGTCGAGCCGCAGGATCCGGTGCCGGGTGCGGTGCGCTTCGGCGTCGTACAACACCCGGCCGAGCACGGCGCTGGTCTCGATGAATTCGTGTACGCCGGACGTGAGGTTGAGCGCCTCGTGGTCGAAGGCGCGCAGCCGGCCGTCGGCGTCGGCGGCGACCCTGACGCGCTGGGCGGTGGGGCTGCGGTAGCCGACGAGCGAGAACATCTGGCGGCGCGTGATGACGACGCGTACGGGCCGGTCGAGGGCCGTGGTCGCCATGACGGCGGCGACCTGATGGGCACTCAGGCCCTTCGATCCGAAGGCGCCGCCGATGTGTTCGGAGCGTACCCGCACCGCGGCGGGGTCCAGCGAGAAGAGCTGGGCGAGTTCTCCGGCCACCCAGGAGCTGCCCTGGTTGGAGTCGATGACGTCGAGCCGGCCGTCGTCCCAGCGGGCGGTCGCGGCGTGCGGCTCCATCGTGCAGTGGTGTTCCTCTGGCGTGGTGTACTCCGCGTCCACGACGAAGGCGGCGCCGTCGATCCGCGCCCGGACGTCGCCCTTGTCCGTGTCGGCCCGCACCATCGGCGAGTCCTCGGGCCGGTAGGCGTCGGCGCGCCCGGCACGGAACTCCACGTCGTGCGGTTCCTCCTCGTAACCGACGACCAGGGCCTCGGCGGCCTCCCTGGCCTGTTCGGGGGTCTCGGCCACCACGAGGGCCACCGGCCAGCCGGCGAACGGGACCCGGTCGTGCTGGAAGAGCCCGACGACCGGGTTCGGCCGGCCGAGCATGCCCACGTAGTCGGTGTCGACGCGTGGCGCGTTCCCGTGGTGAAGCACGGTGAGCACGCCCGGCATGGCGAGGACGGGTTCGTCCGCCACGGCGGTGATCCGGCCCCGGGCGATCGTGGAGAGGACCAGCCAGCCGTGGGCGAGCCGGGCGAAGGGGATCTCACCCGCGTAGCGCGCGGCGCCGGTGACCTTGTCGCGGCCCTCGACCCGGGCACGGCCCGCGCCCACGGCCCCGGTGGCGGTGGTGGTGCCGGTCGTCGTGGTCATCGGGCGGCCTCCTCGGCGAGTCGGGTGAGCTCGGCGACGACGAGGTTGCGCATCAGCGTCACCTTGTAGCCGTTCTCGGGCAGCGGCCGGGCGTCGGCCAGTTCGGCGGCGGCCGCCGCGGCGAAGGCGGCCTCGTCGGCCGGGCCGCCGGTGAGCGCCCGTTCGGCGATGCGGGCGCGCCACGGCCGGGAGGCGACGGCCCCGAACGCGAGGCGGGCGTCGCGCACGACTCCGTCGCGCACGTCGAGGGCGGCGGCGACCGAGCCGATCGCGAAGGCGTACGAGGCACGCTCTCGGACCTTGCGGTAACGGGAGTTGGCGGCGACCGGTGCCGGCGGCAGCGTCACGCCGGTGATCACGGCGCCGGTGGGAAGCGCTGTCTCGATGTGCGGGGTGTCGCCCACCGGAAGGTAGAACGCCTCGACCGGCAGCTCGCCCGGCCCGTCGGCCGTTTCGTACGAGACGACCGCGTCGAACGCCGCGAGCGCGACCGCCATGTCGGAGGGGTGCGTGGCGACGCAGTGCTGCGACGCGCCGAGGATGGCGTGGTTGCGGTGGTCCCCTGCCAGGGCGGGGCAGCCGGTGCCGGGGGCCCGCTTGTTGCACGGTTTGGCGAGGTCGGCGAAGTAGCCGCAGCGGGTGCGCTGGAGGAGGTTGCCGGCGACGGTGGCCATGTTGCGCAGCTGCCCGGACGCTCCGGCGAGCAGCGCCTGGGCGAGGGCCGGATAGTGGCGGCGTACGTCGGGGTGGGCGGCCAGGTCGCTGTTGGTGACGGCGGCGCCGACGCGCAGGCCGTCCCCGGGGCTGAACCCGACCTCGCCCAGCGGGAGTTCCCGCACGTCGATGAGGAGGCTGGGGCGCTCCACGCCCGCCTTCATCAGGTCGACCAGATTGGTGCCGCCGCCGAGGAGCCGGGCGCCGGGGTCGGCGCCGAGGAGGGCTACAGCTCCGGCGACGTCATGGACCCGTTCGTAACCGAACTCCTTCATGCGACCGGCTCCTTGGGCTCGTCCGCGGTGTTCCCCATGTCCTCGGCGGCGCGGGCGACCGCCTGCACGATCTGTGCGTACGCCCCGCAGCGGCAGAGGTTGCCGCTCATGCGCTCGCGGATCTCGTCGGTGGTGAGCAGGGGCGCTCCGGCCTCGGGCCGCACGTCCTCGGTCGCGGCGCTGGGCCACCCGGCGGCGTGCTCCTCGATGACCGCGAGCGCGGAGCAGATCTGGCCCGGGGTGCAGTAGCCGCACTGGTATCCGTCGAGGTCCACGAAGGCCTGCTGCACGGGGTGCAGGCGGTCGCCGTCCGCGACGCCCTCGATGGTGGTGATCTCGCGGCCCTCGGCCGCCACCGCGAGCTGGAGGCAGGCCACGGCCCGCCGGCCGTCGAGCAGCACCGTGCAGGCGCCGCACTGGCCCTGGTCGCAGCCCTTCTTGGTGCCGGTCAGATCGAGGCGTTCGCGTAACGCGTCGAGCAGGGTGGTGCGGTGGTCGACGGTCAGCGTGTATTTTTCGCCGTTGACGCGCAGGGTGACGGCGCTGGACGTCGATGGGGCCATGATCAGCCTTCTTTCGCAGGTGCTCGGGCGCTCGCACGGAACGGTGTACGGCCGGTGCGGGAGGCGGAGAGCGCGGCGTGCGGGGTGGGGGGCCGACGGGAGCCGGTCGGTCAAGTGGCCTGATCCGGCGCTGTGGTGGAGGCAAGCGGACAGCTGTCCGCTTGGTTGTCGAACCTAACGGACAGCTGTCCGGCGAGCAAGGCCGTCCCCGGCCGCGGCTCGGGAGGGGGAAGCGTGCGGGACGCGAGGAGTACGCCGACGCGCCCGGACGCGCAGCGCAACCGCGAGCGCATCCTGGCCGTCGCGCTCACCGAGCTGACCCGGGCCGCGGACACACCGGTGAGCGTGATCGCGCGGAAGGCCGGAGTCGGCCAGGGCACGTTCTACCGCAACTTCCCGCACCGCGAGGCACTGGTCCTTGAGGTGTACCGGTACGAGATGCGGCAGGTCGCCGACGCGGCGGCCCAGCTCCTCGGCGAACGCCCGGCCGACCGCGCGCTGCGCGAGTGGATGGACCGCCTCGCCCGGTACGCGATGGCGAAGGCGGGCCTGGCGGACGCCCTGCGCGCGGCGACCCGTGGGCACGGCAGCCTGGCGCAGGTCGGCCACGGCCCGGTGACCGAGGCGATCACGCTGCTGCTGGCGGCGAACGAGGCGGCGGGCACGATACGCCCCGGGGTGACCCCGGACGACTTCCTCCTCGCCATAGCGGGTCTGTGGCAACTGGACCCGCACAGCGACTGGCAGCCCCGTGCCGCCCGCCTCTTCGACCTGGTGGCGGACGGGCTCCGGGCGGGGGCGCCCGGTGCCGAACGCAAGGGCGGTCGCCCTGATCGACGGCCCGCAGATCAGCCGATGTCCACGACGCGCGCCCAGTCGGGCGGCGAGTCCGGGACGTAGTCGGGGTCCCCCTCGTCCCAGGAATCCCGGTCCGGCCGGTCGAAGAGGCCCACCACCGTCCGGCACGCGGGCCGGTCCGAGGGCCACGGGGTCTGGCCGTCGGTCAGGGCCACGACGACATCGGGCCGGGGGTGCGTGCGCAGCGCCTTCGCGAAGCCCGTGCGCAGATCGGTTCCGCCTCCGCCCACGAGCGGGATGCCCTCCGCACGGCACAGCGGGTGCACGACCCGGGCGGCCGCGTCACAGGACAGGACCGTGACCAGGTCCCTGCGGCCGCCCACCGCACGGGTGATCGCGGACACCTCAAGGAGCGCGCTGCCCAGCTCGGCGTCGCTGACCGAGCCCGAGGTGTCGATGACCACGGACACGCGCGGCGGTCTGCGCCGCAGGCTCGGCAGGACCACCCCGGGCAGCCCGGCCGAGCGCCGCGAGGGACGCCCGTACGAGTAGTCGTCGCCCGCGCCGTGGCCGGAGACGGCCGACCGGACGGCGGCCCCCAGCAGGTCGCGCCATGCCTGGGGCGGGTGGAACGCCTCCTCCGCCCACCTCTTCCACGCCTTCGGCGCGTGGCCCGGGCGGCCGGTGATGCCCTGGGCCACCCGGAAGCGCACCGCGTCGCGTTCCTGCTCGCTGAGCCCGTGCGCGCCGTCGGGTCCGATGTCCCATTCCCGGGCGAGCCCGTCGGAGCCGCTGCCGCAGTCCAGCCAGGCGAAGTCCTGGGTGCGGGGACCGAGCCGGAACTGGTGCAGGTAGTCCTCCATCAGCTCTCCCTCGGGGAGCCCCAGCATCGCGGGCCGCACGACTCCTTCGGGGGCCGTCAGTCCGTCCCCGTACACGTCGTCGTTGATCTCGCAGTCGGCCGCGATGTTCATCCGCAACCGCTCCCCGGCACCGGTCAGCCCCTCCTGGCGCGCGTACCGGTCACCGCGCCCGTGGTGGTCGCGCAGCAGGTGCGACACCTCGTGGACCCACGCCCCGGCGAGCTCCTCCACCGGTGTGCGCTCCACGAACCACGGCGACACGTAGCACCGCCAGTACCGGTCGACGGCCATCGTCGGAACACGCGGCGACTCGACCACGTGGAGGGCGAACAGCGCCGTCGCCAGGAACGGGCGGGCCCGGACTGCCTGAAGCCGGGCGGCGAAGAGCTTGTCGCGGTCCAGCCGGTCCCCGGTCACCGGCTGCCCTTCGTCGCCGCGGCGGCGCGGGCCGCCGCGTCCTCGGCGCGCCGCGACACCGACACGACCCCGGCCAGCGCCTCGATCGACGCGGGCACGTCCCACTCCTCCCGCCTGAGCGCGGCGAGTGTGGTCGCGGGGACGACGACCAGGTCCGGCGCTCCCGTCTCCACGGCGCGCACCAGGAGCGCCCAGGCGGCGTCCCAGCGCGACCGGTCGAGGCGGTTGCGCACCGCCGCGACCACCCCGTCGAGCATCGCCTGCCGCAGGTCCCCCCGCTCGGGCAGTACGGCGGCCGCCGGGTCGGCCAGGAGCGTTTCCGGGTCCGGGAGGTCCATCCGGTCGATCGCCGCCAGGAGTTCGAGCCCCGGCCCGTCCCCGACCGTGCCCCGGACGAGCAGGGAGAGCACATCGCGGGAGACTCCGGCGGCGGTGGCGAAGGCGGTCAGGGTGAGGGTCATGTCCCAGCTCCGGGGCGACGGCCAGGGGCCGCCCCTGCGGGTCTCGCCGCTGGGCAGCCGGTGGACGAGCGCGGGACGGGCCGCGAGGAGTCCGCACACGGCGCGCCGGGCGAAGTCGACGGCCTCGCCGAGGCGTTCGGGCCGGAGCCTGGGCAGGGTCGCCCGGGGCCAGGTCCCGCCGAGACCGCGTACGACGACGTCCTGGTCGTGGGTCCACTGGAGATGGACGAACCGGTTGGCCAGCGGCGGGCTCAGCTCCCAGCCGTCGGCCGCCGACGAGCGCGGGTTCGCGGCGGCCACGATCCGTACGCCGGGCGGCAGTCGCAGCGCTCCGACACGCCGTTCGAGTACGAGACGGAGGAGGGCTGCCTGCACGGCGGGCGGGGCCGTGGACAGCTCGTCCAGGAAGAGCAGCCCGTGCCCGGCCCGGACCAGCCGCACGGCCCAGTCCGGCGGGGCCATGGGCACGCCCTGCTCCGCCGGATCGTCGCCGACGACGGGCAGCCCGGAGAAGTCGGACGGCTCGTGCACGCTGGCGATGACCGTGGTGAGGGGCAGCCCGAGGTCGTCGGAGAGCTGGGTGAGGGCGGCGGTCTTGCCGATGCCGGGCTCGCCCCACAGCAGCACGGGCAGATCGGCGGCGACGGCCAGTGTCAGGGCTTCCAGCTGGGTGTCGGGGCGCGCCTCGGTCGTCGTGTCGCGCAGCAGGGAGGTCAGGACCCCGGCGATGTCGAGTTGGGAGGCCGAGGGCGGTGCGGAAAGGGTGTTCACGGGCATGTGTCATCACCTTGGAAGTCGCGGTGGGCGGTGCGGGCGTACCCGTCAGCGCGCTCCGGCCCGGCGCGGGCGTGTGCGGCGTGCGGGGGCGGGCGGGGGAACGGGGTGGCAGGTGCTGGGCCCGGGCTCGATCAGGTCGGCGCGGTAGAGCCCGTAGGTGATCCGGCGGAGCGCCGCCGACTCCAGTTCGTCGCGCAGCGGGCCGTCCCGGAGCTGCGCGCCGGGGCCCAGGAGGCCTTCGATCACGGCGAGGGCGCCACTGATGTCGCCGTGGTCGAGCCGTTCCCGCACCCCGGTGAGGCAGTCCGGGCGGCGGTGGGCCTCGTCGATGGCCCTGAGGCACGGCAGCGGGGTCCCGGTGAGGGCGACCAGCAGTTCCTCGCGCCGGATCTCGGCCGGGTCGTGGTCCAGGGCGGACAGCACGCCGTCGGCCAGGCCGATCCGGTGCCGGGCGCCCCGGCAGTCCACGACGCGCGGGTGCCCGGCGCCTTCCGGGCCCGGTGGCTGACCGGCCGGTGCGTGCCCAGGGGCCAGCGCGTCCGCGACGAGCGGGTGCAGCCGGCCGGGCTCGATGGCGCCGGACCGCAGGAGTTCGAGGTCGGGCAGTGCCCAGGTGGCCGCGTCGGGCAGCACCAGTGGGGTGCGAGCGGCGGCCGCCCGTGCGTCCGCGAACCGCAGGGCGGGCTGTTCGCCGCCGTCCACGTCCAGGTGCAGCCGGTGTCTGCCGCCCAGCCGTACGGTGACGGGGCCCGAGGTGCGGCCCTCGGCGGTGAGCAGCAGCGCGGCCTCCGCCGCCCAGCGGCCGACGGCGCAGCGGCGCCCCGGCGGCAGTTGGCCGAGGAGGTCCGGCTGCCCGCCGCTCTCGCCTCCGGCACGGACCCGCAGGTCGGCGGCGCTGCGCGCGTCCCACAGGTGGCGGTGCAGGTCGAGCCGGAACCGCCGGCTGGGGTAGGGGTGCGGGTGCAGGCGTACGGTCCCGGAGCCCGTGCCGTCCCACAGGCCGAGGCTGATCCGCTGCCCGGCGTCCGCCCAGGCGGGCGGAGTTCTGGCCACCAGGTGCACGGGGGCCGGGGCGCGCGCGGCTCCGGGGCGCGGCTCGGAGTCGTACCGCGCGAGCGCGATCGTCAGTCCGGGACGCAGCAGGCCGCGCGGGGCGATCCTCGGCAGGTGCCAGCGCAGCAGGTCAGGTGCCAGGTGACGCAGGTCGGCGCGTACGCGGGCGGCGAGTTCGCGCCCGTACGTGCGGGCCAGGGCCCGGGGCGTGAAGTCGACGTCGACACCGGCGGCGGCACACGCGCCGGCCCAGTCGCCGGTACGGCGCCGGGTGGTAGCGGTCTCGATCATGGAGGGCGGCACGGCGAACTCGCGCACGCGCAGCCAGAAGGACAGGAAGGGATCCTCGTCGGGCCGGTGAGTGGTCATCAGCACTCACCTTGCGCGGACGGGGCCCCCAATCTCTGGAGAGAGTGAGTTGTCATCGCGGGACAGAGTAGCGTCCGGCCCCCGGCGGCGCAGCCCTTATTCGGTGAGGCCGGCCGCCAGCGTGGCTCCCAGCTCCCAGCACGCCTCGGTGTCCGCCCTGGCCGGTTCGCCGGTCACCTCGACGACGTCCGCCGCCCGGCGCCAGCCGAGGCCGGTGGTGATCGTCTCGATGCCGCGTACGGCGCCCGTGACGTCGTTGCCGCCGTGCACGTAGTAGCCGAAGGGCCGGCCCCGCGTCGTGTCGAGGCACGGGTAGTAGATCTGGTCGAAGAAGTGCTTGAGCGCCCCGGACATGTATCCGAGGTTCGCCGGGGTGCCGAGGAGCAGCCCGTCGGCTTCGAGTACGTCGGACGCCGTCGCGGCGAGCGCGGCGCGCCGTACGACGCGTACGCCCTCGATCTCGTCCGTCGTCGCACCGGAGACGACGGCCTCGAAGAGGGCCTGGCAGTTCGGTGAGGGCGTGTGATGCACGATCAGGAGAGTGGGCACAGCACCGAACCCTGCCGTCCCCCTCCCCCTGTCGCAAGCCGGGCGCGCGGTGCGCGGCCGGGTCAGGAGCGGTGGCCGAAGAACTCGACCTCGGCGACCGCCACCCGGCGGCCTTTGCCGGTGCCGTACGCGGAGTCGACGGTCAGCCGGATGCGGACGGTCTGCGACCCCCGTACGTCGAACGTCTGCTGGCCGGCCTGGTCGGCGAGCCGGATCGTCTTCGTGCTCCTGGTGCCGTCCCGCGCGGTCAGTTCGGCGACGATCCTGGCCGGGCGGGCCTGCGTCAGATACTCGTCCGTGCGCGTCGAGGTGCCCGGGAACACCACCATCTTCCGTAGGCGGACCGGCGCGTCGAAGGTGCACTCAAGGAACTCCCCCGCCCCGCCGCCCGCCGCCTTGGGCGCCCAGTACCGGTTGTTGAAGCCGTCCACGGCGGCGGCCGCGGCATGCCCGGGAGCGGCGCTCGACGCGTGGCACGCGGAGGGCGGCATCGACTCCGGCGCGCCGGTCTCCTCCTTGGCGAGGCCCAGCAGCCCGGACAGGTGCGGCAGCGCGAACCACACCCCGGCCAGGACGAGGAGCAGCGCGAGGGGGACCCCGAGCCGCGGCCCCCGCCGTCGGCGTCGCGGACGCGCCCCGGCCTCGTGGCCCCTCGCCGGGCCCCGGTGGAAGAGGCGGCGCCACCAGGGCGGGCGCGCTTCGGGCGGGGGCCCGGGGTCGAGGAGCAGCGCACACCGGACGCACAGGGTGCGGTCGGGTGCGTTCTCGGCGCCGCAGCCGGGGCACCGGACGGGCGCGGGGGGCCCGCCCGGTGCGGCGGGCCGCTCGGGGCCCGACGCGTCGGGCGTCCAGGCCGCCGGGCCGGGTGGTGCGTCCGGCCGGTCGCCCGGGCGACGGGGAGCGGCACCGGTGGCAGGTGCGGGCGGCGTACGGGGGGACGGTTCCGGGCGGCCCGGGTTCTGGGCGCGGGACGCGGGGGTCGGCGGGCGTTGGGAGGGGATGGCGGGAAGGGGGTCCACCGCGGGGAGCGGGTTGGGTGGGGTGGGGGCCGGGCGGGGTGGAGACGCCGGAGGCGGGGGCGTCGGGTCCGGCGGTGCGGGGGCCGGGCGCGCGGGCCCACCGCCCGGTTCCGGATTCACGGGCGGTGGCGGTACGGGCGCCGACGGGCTCGTAGCCGCCGGGCCGGGCCGCGCGGGCGTGGGCTCGTCGTCCCCCTCCCACGCCAGAAACGCCTCGCACGACATGCAGAATTCGCGCCCCGGTTCGTTCCTCGTCCCGCACGACTCGCAGATCACCGCGTCGCACCCCCCGCGCCCCCGTCCGGGGGCAGGATCTCCAGCGTGAAGCCCACGTGGGCCGGTACCTCCGTGCCGATCAGTTCTTCCAGCCGGGCGCGGTCGACGGGCCGGTCGTGCCCCTCCCGGACCCGGATCGTCACCCAGGCGCGCGGGGCGCCCGGGAGCGTGGTGCCGGGTCCGGTGGACCAGGCGGTGCCGCCGCTCTCCGTGATCTCCGGGTCCGCGCCGGTCGCCAGGCGCACCGCCTCGGCCAGGCCGCCCGCCGTCCCGCGCCGGGCGTGCCGGGCCACCGCACCGCGTACCGTCTCCCGGCGCCGCTCGACCGGCCCGTCCTCGGGGGACTCCGCCGCCACCCACTGGGCCAGCCAGGCCAGGAAGTCGTCGGGGGCGCTGCGCGGGTCCAGGTGGGCGGGGAGGTTGTCGATGGTGAGCAGGACCGGGGCGAGGACGTCGTCCAGCGCGGTGAGGAAGCGGCGGATGAAGTCCTGCTCCAGGTAGACGGCCGGGAGCTGGTCGATGAGCGGGTGCGGGGTGGGGAGCCCGGGGACGCCGGTGCGCATGGGTCAGGCGCCCCTCACGCGGAGCTGGTGCTCGTAGCTGAAGACCAGCGCGTGCCGGTCGAGCGGGATCTTGGTGGTGGCGTCGGTGCGCTCGCCGGTCACCGGGTCGGCGCGGTAGAGGCGTACGTCCTCCACCAGGTCCACGCCCGGCACCCGCTGGAGCACGGCGAACGCCTCCCCGGACTGGACCGGGCGCCCGAACGGCCACCCCTGTCCGCCGGGCCCGCCGGTCAGGGCGTTGAAGTATCCGTACAGCGCGGCCAGCGCCGCGTCCCGTACGCGGTCGCGGTCCGCGCCGGGCTCGGCCTGGACCGAGGCGACGACGGTGACGCCCTGGTAGAACGGCGGTTCCACGACGAGGCGGGCGCCGATGGGGCGGCGCTCGTCCAGGTGTCCGGCGATGAGGCGCAGGGTCTGGGCGGGCGGGACCAGCTCGTCGAACTCGATCCGGCCCTGGTCGTCGCTGCGCCCGGCCGGCACGACGAGGAGCCGTACGCCCTGTGCGGTGGCGTCGCTCTCGTCGCCGTCGGTCCCGGCCCGGATGCAGTGGACGCGGGCGGCGTCCGGGGCGACCTCGCGGGCGAGGAGTTCGTAGTCGTGCGGGACGACGGCCCGGTGCAGGGTGCGCAGGGTCATCGGGCCGCGCACCCGGGCGCTGTCGACGCTCTCCCCGTCGACACCGCCGAGCGCGGGTCTGCGGTTCTCGACTCGGGCCACGTACGGGATCGCGCTGCGCAGGATCTTCAGGGTCGCGCGGGCGACGTTGCCCCGCAGCCCGCCTCCGGTGCGGTACGAACGCACCCGGACCGTGGCGCCCTTCGCGGGGACGGCACCGTAGTAGCGGATGGAGCCGTCCCGTTCGCGTACGGCGGGGCCGAACTCGACGCGGCCGGAGTTGGGGTCGAGGGTGATGTGCCGGTCCTCGGGGCCGGAGTGCGCGAAGTCGTCGACCCTGGTCCAGCGGGTGTATTCCGGCTCGGGGCCGCTCGCCGGGTCGGCGACCTCGACCACGAAGTCCCCCGGCACGACGGGCGAGCGGGCCAGGGTGAACGCCTGGCCGGGTACCCCCTCGGCCGCGCCGAGCACTTCGTCGGTGATGGTCTCGGCGTGCTCCGCGGCGACCGTGGCACCGATGGTGAAGGCGGTGACCGACCGGACCACGGGCGGCGCCAGGTAGGTCGGGCGGCCGGGCTCGGCCTCGATCAGGCGGCAGCGCAGCCAGCCGCCGGTGCGCCGGACGACGGCGGCCGGGGTATGGGTCCTCGGCAGGTGCAGGATGAGTTCGCCGGAGCGGTTGAAGCCTCCGGTGTCGTCCTTCTCGACCTCGCACGCCGCCCAGCTGGTGCCGTCCCACGCCTCCCAGACCAGGGGCGGGCGCAGCGGGTCCACGCCGACACCCTCGACGCGGCAGTCGAGCCGCAGGACGACGACACCGGCCGGCACGGCGGCGGACAGGCCCACGTAGAGGCAGTCGCCCGGGGCGGGGGTGGCGCCGAAGCACGCCACGTCGCGCCCGATGGCGAGCTGTTCGGTGCGGTCGACCACCTCCTCGGCGGCGGGCCAGGTCGCGAGGTGGGCGAACGAGCAGGGCACGATGGCCAGTTCGGACGAGGTGGTGAAGACGACCGCCTCCTCCGTCTCCGTACGGACGGTCGCCACCTCGGTCCCGGCGCGCACCACGACGGGGTCGGGGCGGGGCGCGGACAGCCGGAACGTCACCTCGGTGCGCGCGGCCGTCGGCGGGTGCAGCCGTACGCCGATCAGGTCGAGGAAGGTGAGGTAGCTCTTCTCCGGCACCCGGTTCACCCGGTAGACGAGCTGGTCGACCATCGTCGCGAACGCCTCGATGAGCGTGACGCCCGGGTCCGACACGTTGTGGTCGGTCCACTCCGGGCAGCGCTGCTGGACCAGGCGTTTGGCCTCGTCCACCAGGCCCTGGAAGCGGCGGTCGTCCAGATGGGGACTGGGCAGCGTCACGCGCCGGCCTCCTCGTCGTCGGGGTTCGTCTCCGGCCCGTGCTGGGGGATCACGTAGAACGGGAAGACGAGGTTGCGCGGGTCGTTGGAGCCGCGCACCGTGTAGCCGATGTCGATGTACAGCACCCCGCTGTCCGCCGCGTCGAACCGGACGGTGACATCGGCGACCTCGATGCGCGGTTCCCAGCGTTCCAGGGCGAGGCGTACCTCGTACGCGAGCTGCCCGGCCGTTCCGGCGTCGGCGGGGGCGAACACGTAGTCGTTGACGGCGCAGCCGAACTCGGGCCGCATCGGCCGCTCGCCGGGCGAGGTCGCGAGGATCAGCCGGATCGACTCCTCCAGTTCGCGTTCGCCGCGTACCAGGGCGATGGACCCGGTGGCGTCCGTACGCGGCGGAAAGGCCCACCCGGCCCCGATGAACTGTTCTCCCATGTCCGTTCAGCCTCCGATCAGCACCGTGGCGCAGCCCGACAGGATCGGCGCCCCGCAGCCGCTCAGGTCCCCCACGCGGGCGGCCGGTCTGCCGCCGATGAACACGCTGCGGCTGCCCGGGGGTGCGAGCGGGGACGGCGGGTGGCCGAGCGGCGAGGCGCACTGATGGAGGGTGCCGACCGTGGCCGCGGGTCTGCCGCCGATCAGCACCGAGACCACCCCGGGCGGCCCGACCGTGCCGGGGTGCCCCGTGGGGTCGCCGACCCGGGCGGCTGCTGCTGACGGCATGCGGGGCGCTCCTTTCGCAGTGGTAGTGGCGGTACGTCAGTTGAGCTGGATCATCGGTGCGTTGACGGAGACCGAGCCGCCGCTCTTCAGGTCCGTGCGCCGGCTGCCGTCGACCGTGACCTGGCCGCCGTGCACCTCCACCGCACCGTCCGTGGAGAGGGCGACCTTGCCGTTGCCGCCGTTGAGGGCGACTCCGTTGCGGGAGGTGAGGGTGACGCTCTCGCCGGTGAGCGTCAGCTCGCCGCGCCCGGCGTCCAGGGAGACACCCTTCGCCGCCGTGACGGAGACCTGTTCCTTGGCCTCGATGGTGACGCTGCCGTCGCTGTTGATGACGACGGCGGTGCCCCGGCGGTCCAGGGCGATGGTGAGCTTCCCGTCGCCGGTGCGCAGCCGTACGCCCTGCGGGCCGTCGGCCGCGTCGAGCAGTTCGAGCTGGTTGCCGCTCTTGGACGCGAAGGCCCGGCGGTTGACGGCACCGGTGGTGGGGTCGACCAGATCGCCGCCGCCCGCGTCGGAGGCGCCGGATGCGCCCGGGGTTCCGGATGCGCCCGGTGTCCCGCCCCCTCCCCCACCGGGCCGGTCCTTGCCGTTGTAGAGCCCCGCCAGCACGTACGGCCGGTCCAGATGCCCCTGCTCGAAGCCCACCAGCACCTCGTCGCCGACCTCCGGGATGAACGCCTCGCCGCCGCCCGTCCCGCCGGACTGCGCGGTGCGCGCCCAGTCGCTCGCGTACTCGTCCGACAGCCACGGGAAGCGCACCTTCACCCTGCCCGAGCCCTCCGGGTCCTGGGTGTCCGTGACCGTCCCGCTGACCAGCCCGGCCCAGCGGGGACCGCTCCCGGAGGCACCCGCGGCCCCGGTGAGCCCGAACAGCGACCGTTCCTGCTGACCGGACACGGTGATCCAGGTCTCGTAGCCGCGTACGGCGTCGAAGACGTGGCGCGAGGAGGTGACGGTGTAGCGGCCCTCGAAGGGCGCGCCGACCGCGTTGAGCGCGACGGCGCTGCCGGCCGTGACCTCGGGGTTGCCCCTGATGACCGCCTCCAGCTCCGCGAAGGAGCCCGCGATGCGCTCGGCCAGCGCCTTCGCCGCCTGGTCCACCTGCGCCTGGGTGCCGTACGCGGCGTCGGTGACGACGAACCGGGCCTCGCCGAAGGGGGCGCTGACCTCGGCCGCCGTGACGCCGAGGTCCAGCGTCGCCGACTTCCCGGCGGGCGACCGGCCGATCAGCGGTTCCTTGGCGCCGATGTCCCAGCCGCGCACCTCGACCTCGGAGACCTGTTCGGCGGCCGAGACACCGGCGCGGCAGCGCAGCAGGTTGCTGCCGAGTTCGAGGACGAGCGGGTCGCGGTCGGCGCGCGCGGAACTGTCCGGTGCCCCGCTCGCCTCGGCGGGCCGGGTGATGTGCAGCTGCCCGTCGCGTACGTACGCCTGGGCGCCCGCCTCTTCGGCGAGGCCGCGCACGAACTCCCAGTCGGTGGTGTTGGGCTGGGCGATGTGCTCGATGACCGGTCCGGCGATGTCCACGGTGCCGGGTTTGAGCCCGGCGCGCTGGGCGACCTGGCCGCAGATGTCGGACAGGGTCATGTTCTGGTAGCTGGCGACGCGGCGGCCCCGCAGCAGCCGGTGCGACGCGTCGAGCCCCCGGACCACGGTGAAGGTGCCGGTCTCGTCCAGCTCGACCTCCAGGGCGGTGACCGCGCCTTCGAGGAGCGGTTTCGGGGCGGTTGCGCCGCCGGCCCGGGCGAGGAGCCGGGCCTCGCTGCCGATCTTCAGGCCGGTCTGTTCGAGCAGGACGCGGTCCGGGTCACGGAACCGGAGCAGGAAGAGGTCGGGGAGCGTCCGGCTGTCGTCCACATAGCCCTCGACCAGGGTGTTGAGGAACTTCGCGGGCAGCGGGCGGCCGTCGAACTCCACCACCAGCGCGCTGGCGACCCCGGGGCGTGTCATCGGCCCGCTCCCCGGCCGCCGTTGCCGTCCAGCCGGCTCAGCTCGTCCAGCGCGGGCAGCAGCAGCTGGGTGCCCGGGGCGAGCCTGATCGGGTCGTCGATGCCGTTGGCCTCGGCGATGACCCGCCAGGCGCCCGCGTCGCCGTACTCCCGGTGCGCCAGCGACGGCAGCGAGTCCCCCGACGCGACCCGGTGCACCCGACGGGCCGCCAGCGCCCCGGACGTCGGGTTCTGCCCGGGCGTCTCGCCGCTGATCTCCTCCATCGTCACCTGGCACACGGCACGGATCGGCACGCCCGACGTGGTGAACAGCGTGTATTTGGCGGCGACTTGGCTCACGTAGCCGGGAAATCCGGTCAGCCCGCCCCAGTGGAACACCACCCAGGGCGGCGAGGAACGCTGCTGCTGCCTGGTCTCGTTCGTCGGCACGCAGCACGCGAACAGCTGCTCCACCGCCGTCACGACCCGGGTGTCCTGGGTGTCGCCCGCGTCGAAGAACATCTCGACGGTCAGCTTGCTGGGCTGCGAGCCCTGGTACTCCGGCGGCCCGGAGCTCTTCGCCCCCTTGGCCGGGGTGCGTTTCCAGGAGGCCGCCTTCGTCAGGCTCAGCTCCTTGGGGTTGAACTGGAAGTCGATCCGCCCGCACGGCCCGCCGGGGGTGAGCCCGCCCCCGGTGGGCGGCGTACGCAGCTCCAGGTAGGCGTGCTCCAGCTTGGGCCTGGCGGAGCCGCCCTTCGCGGCGGACGCCACCCCGGACGTCCCGGCCGCGCTGAAGGCGATGGGTCCCGAGCTCACGCCGCTCAGCCCTCCATCACATAGCCGTGGTGGGCGATCTCGATCGTCTCCATCGCGACCTTGGGCGACTCCGGGGTGAAGGAGGGCCCGGTCCAGCGGACCGGCACCACTTCGAGCAGCCCCCACTGGGCGACCTTGCGGCCGTCGCCGGTCCGCGCCTCGATGTGCGCGGTCTTGCGGCTGAACCCGGTCGTCATGGTGGCGAACCAGCGCGCCACCTTCTCCGTCTCCCGGGTCAGCGGACGCGACAGCTTGACGTTGGAGTACTTCAGCCGGGTCGGCAGCTGCCACACGTGCCCGTTGTTGCCGCCCTCCTCGCGCGTCTCCAGGACGACTTCGCAGCCCAGCCCGTCACAGGTGTTGAACGACCCGAGCTCGATGTCATCGATCGTCACGACGAAGCAGACGCTGACTGCGGGGTCCTCCGGGGCGTTGGCCATGCGCGTGCCTCTCGATCAGTGACGGGTGTTGATGAGTGAGCCGGACCGCTCGCGTTCGAGCCTCAGGTCTGCCTTCAGCAGTCTGCTGAGGGGTGCGTAGAGCGCCCGGACGAGTTCGTCGGTGACGGGTGGCGTACGAGGGGTTCCCTCGGGATCCGTGGAGCCGGTCGTCGCCGCCGACGGCTGTTCCGCGGTCGGCGGCCCGGGTTCGGGGCCGGGCTCCGGATCGGGTTCGGGCGGGGGCGGCGGCGAGGGCTCCTCGGCGGTTTCCGAGTCCCGCTGGACGACCGGCCGCGAGGTGCCGCCGGGGGGCGCGGACGGGAAGACGACGCTTCCGTCCGCCATGCGCTGTGCCACCCCGGCCGCCACGGCGACCGCCCCGGCGTTCCGGACGGATGCGGGGACGCGCGGGCCCCGGCCGGGGCCCGGCTCGGGCCGGGCGTATGGCGGGGCCGTCTGCCGCTGTACGGGGGACACCGCACGCTGCACCGGTGCCGCCGGGGCGGTCGGTGCTGTCGGCTCCCCCGGGGCTCCGGGACCGGTACCCGCGCCCTGGCCGGCCGTGGTCCACCGGACGGCGACGGCGGGCGGAGGGTCCGGGGGCGCGGGGACGAAGGGTGACGGCCCGGATGCACCGCCGTCGGCCCCCGCGCTCTCCGCCGCGCGCTGGACCGCCGGGGTGCCGCCGGGGGCGTCGGCCGTACGCAGGGTCAGGGGCCGGTCCCCGAGCAGCGGCGCGGTGGGGCGGTCGGGGGCTGCGGGCAACGGGGCGGTGGTGCGCTGCACCGGGGCGGCGGGCGCTCGGCGCTCCGGCGGCGCGTCGGGCGCCCGCGCACCACCGTCCGGCTGGAGCGGGGCGTCGCCCAGGAGCGGCGCGACGGTCTCCGTCCCGGTGGGGGCATCCGCCTCCGTGGTCCCGCCGGGGCCGGGCACGGGGTCGGCGGCACGGACCCGGTCCGGCGGCGGGGCGCTGTCCCGCTGCACCTGGGGCGGCGAGGGCCGGACCGCCCTGCGCTGGGCCGTGGGCGGCAGGCCGGGGAGCGGCGCGCCGAGGCCACCCGTGCGCCGGGGCTGAAGCGGAGGAGGGGGCGCGGACGGCTGCGGCGGTGCGCCGCTGGGCGCGCGCTGTACGGGCGGGATCTCCGGCGCCGGGGCGCCGGGCTCGGTGGCGTCCGCGTGCGGCGCCGGGGCGTGGGGGGCGTCCGCGTGCGGCGCCGGGCCCACCGGCTCGGTGTGCCCGTCCGTGGGCAGGAGGGGCTGCTCGCCGACCAGTCGGCGTACGGGCGGACCGGCGGGCGCCGAGGCCGGTCCGGCCGAGGCGAGGTTCGGCTGGCCATCCCCGTATGTCCGCTGGACGGCGACCGCGCCGCGCCGCGTACCGGGGGGCGGCGGCATCGGCACCCCGATGGCGCGCTGGACCGGTGGGGGCGGGCTTCCCGGAGCGGCGTCCACCACTCCGCGCACCAGGCCGGCCGGGGCATCCGGACTCACCAGATGACCCAACGGTGTACCCAGCGACGTGTTCTGACGTGTTGTCAGGCCCGCTTCGAAACCCGTCGGGTCGATGAGCAGGTCCTGGCCCGTGACGGACCGCTGGACGGGTTCCAGGCGGCGCACGTCGACCCGGTCCGCCCGGTCCGGCCCTGCGGGCCGCGGGGGCGGGGCATCGGCGGAACGGCCGCCGCGCAGCCAGGACATCAGGCCCATGCTCCTCGTCCTCCTCCGTGCTCCTGGCTACTGCCCGTTGAGGCGGGCGACCTGCGCGACGAACTTCAGGCGTTCCGGGTGTTCCAGGTCCAGCAGGTCGTCCAGCGGCCAGTGGAAGTGATAGGCGAGGTACGCGACCTCCTCGTAGAGCAGGTCGGCCGCGTACGTCATGATTCCCCCAGGCGGCCACCGGCGAGATCCACCGCGAACTCCTCGTCGCAGGACGGACAGGTGACGGCCGCGCGGGTGTGGCCCTCGGCGTTGATCCGGCGGTAGAAGTCCTGGAGGAACGCGAGATCCGACGCGAACAGGTCCTCGATGACCCCCGGATGGATGTCCTCGACCGTTCCGATCCGCGTCACCACCCGCGAGATCAGCACGACCGAGAGGTACGCGGAGTTCTCGCGGACCCGGTCGTCGCGCAGGGGGACCAGCTCGTCCCGGGCGGTCGCCAGCCGCATCACCCCACTGCGGTGCACGGTGCCCGACTCGTCGACGTATCCGCGCGGCAGCTCGAAGGTGAACTCGGTCCGCAACGGTTCGGACCGGCCGGTGCCCGTGTCCCGTTCCGGAGGCGCCTGGAACTGGACCGAACGCCGCATCAGTCGAGCTCCATGCTCTCGTACGTGATCGCCAGCTTCTCCGTGAGCACCGAGGTGTCCCCGGCCTTGAGCGTGCCGATCTCCAGCGACTTGGGCCAGGCGTTGATGAGCTTGTAGCGCTTGATCGGCAGTCCCTCGTAGTCGTACACGATGACGGCGCCGTTGCGGCGGGCGTTCGTCATGCGGCCGAAGCGGGAGTCCTTGATCCAGCGCTCGAAGCTGTTGTCCTCGGTCAGACCGCGTGTGACGGTGACCTCGCCGGCCTTCGGGCGGCCGGGCAGTTTCTTGATGGCGTACTTTCCGTCGGCGGTGTTCTGCTTCAGCTCGATGACGTCCTGCTCCATCTTCAGACCACTGACCTCGGTGATCTGCTTGATGACGACGCTGTCGAATTCGAGACCGAAGGAGTGCCCGACGGAACTGTCGAGATCGGGAAGTGGCACCACAGGCTCCTTACGCCGGGTTCGGGGACGGGCCGGTCACTGAACTGGGGGGCGGCACGCGCCGGTCACTCGTCCACACCCCCGGTCCCGCCGGTCAGCTGGGAGAGGCGGAACACGACGAACTCGGCCGGCTTCACGGGCGCCACGCCGATCTCGCACACGACCTGACCCGCGTCGACGCTTTCCGGCGGGTTCGTCTCCCGGTCGCACTTCACGTAGAACGCCTCGTCGGGGGTGAGGCCGAAGAGCGAGCCCTTGCGCCATTCGTTCACCAGGAACGCGGAGACCGTGCGCCGGATGCGGGCCCACAGCGCGTCGTCGTTCGGTTCGAAGACGACCCACTGGGTGCCGGCGAGGATCGACTCCTCCAGGTAGTTGAAGAGCCGCCGCACGTTCAGGTAGCGCCACGCGGGGTCGGAGGCGAGGGTGCGGGCGCCCCAGACGCGGATGCCGCGTCCGGGGAAGGACCGGATGCAGTTCAGCCCGATCGGATTCAGCAGGTCGTGCTCGCCCTTGGTCAGCTGCGTCTGCAACGCGACCGCCCCACGCACCACTTCGTTGGCCGGGGCCTTGTGCACACCGCGCGAGTCGTCGTTGCGTGCCCAGATCCCGGCGACGTGACCGCTCGGCGGTACGAGGGTGGCTCGGCCGGAGGCCGGGTCGGCGACGCTGATCCAGGGGTAGTAGAGCGTGGCGTACTTCGAGTCGAAGTTCGCCCGGTCGGTGCGCCAGGCCCGGACCTGTTGCGGCGTCAGACCGGGCGGCGGGTCCAGGACGGCGATCCGGTCGCCCATCAACTCACAGTGCCTGATGAGGGCTTGCTGCACCGCGATGACCGCTTCCAGGTCGAGCAGACCGCGTTCGTACGCTCCCATGAGGTCCGGTACGGCGATCATCGTGACGTCGTCCACCGCTTCGAGGCCGCCCAGGCCGGTGCGGCGGTCGGCGTCGCCGACGTACACCTCGGGGGCCAGCGCACCGGCACTTCCGGCGGGCGGGGCGGCGGGGGCCAGGGTCACGGACTGCGGCGCGGGCCGGGCGGGGGCGGCGCCGCGCCCCGACTCCCGTATCTCGATCAGCTCGGACTTGGCGTTGACCCGGGTGGCGACGTTCTCCTTGCTCCGCTTGGTCGTCACGGACGGATACGTCTCCGCGACCTGGCCGTCGCGTTTCACGATGAGCTGGAACACGTCGGACGGCGGGTCCTCGCCCTCGGCCTCCACGACCTCCACGCTGATCTCGCCGGCCACGCCCGGCCTCGGCTTGACGGCGTACGGCCCGACCTGGACCTCGGAGCCGGCCGCGAGTTCGCCCTCCGCTCCCCCGGCCACGGTGTCCGAGCCGTCGCCGATGCGGACGACGTAGCAGATGCCGCCGCCGTTGGCGAAGAAGCCGTAGACGCTGGAGGCGAGGTACGTCCCGTCCACGAAGTCGCCGAAGGTGCTGACGAACTGGCTCCAGTTCGTGATCAGCGTCGGCTCGTCAAAGGGGCCCCGCTGGGCGAACCCGACGAAGGCGGCGACCGATGTGCCCACCCCTTCGATCGGCCGGGAACCCGACTCGACCTCTTCGACGTAGACGCCCGGGGACAGGTACGACGGCATAGGGGCCTCTCCTCGATGTGCTCCTCGACGTGCTTGCCACCCCGTCGCACGACCGCTGCCCGACCGGGGAACACCGGCGATTCTCGCCACTTCGGCGATCACCCGGAACGGATAGTCGGCCGCCCCGGCGTGCAGGGGCGGCTGCCCTAAGAGGCAAGGGGACGGCGCCGGGTGCACCGCACGGGCCTGCCCCTGCCCCGTCCCGCCGGTCCTCCCTCCGCCCCCGGGAGGCCCGGCAGCCTGGCTGACCACCGTGTGCGGGCAGCTGTACTGGCGGGAGGTGGCGTATGAAGGCGGGTCCCGAGAAGCCGCCCTCCGCCCCCGCCGCCGGGTCCCGTGACGGCTCCCCTCGTACGGAAGCGGCTCCCGCACCCACGCCCGCCCCTGCCCCGGCGCCGGACCGCCGCAGTCTCCAGCGGCTGCAACGGGCGGCCGGCAACGCGGCCGTCTCCCGCCTCGTCGCCCAGCGCTACACGGCACCCGTCAAGCCGTCGCCGGCCCAGGCGCCGGGCTTCCGGGGCGTCAAGGCGGACATCGCGGCGAAGAAGCAGCGGATGGCCCAGCACCGTCCGGCCGCGACGGAGTCCAAGGCGTCGCAGGCTGCCGCCGTCGCGCCTCCGGACGACAAGGAGGCGCAGGGCAAGGCGGCGAACGCGGAGAAGATGAACGCCGCGAAGCCGGGCGAGTTCGACAAGAGGGCGTTCATCGACGCGGTGAACAAGGCGATCGACGCGCAGGCTCCGAAGAACCTGGACGACGCCGACAAGTTCTCCAAGTCCGGCAAGGCGGAACGGGTCAAGGCCGAGGTCGACGGCAAGGTCTCGGACGGCAAGGAGTCGTCGGCCAAGGACATCGACACGGCGACGAAGGCCCCACCGGACACGTCGGCCGCGAAGGACAAACCCGTCACCCCGCTCACCCCGGACCAGCCGCCCGGCAACCCCGGGGCACCGTCCGCGGCGGCCGCGATCCCCGAGAAACAGCCGGCGTCGGTCACGGACTTCTCCGAGGGGCCCGCGCAGAACGACAAGGCGATGGCGGACGCGGAGGTCACCGAGGAGCAGCTCGCCAAGGGCAACGAGCCCGAGTTCAGCGAGGCGCTGAGCGCGAAGAAGACCGCCGAGGCGGACTCCGCGAAGGCACCGGCGAAGGGCAGGTCGGCCGAGACCCGGCAGCTGTCCGCCGCGAAGGCGGGCGCCGCGGCTTCGGGCGCCGCCGCGATGAGCACGTTGACCGCGACGCGTGCGCAGGCCGGGCAGAAGGTGGACGGCGGCAAGGGCGAGACCAAGTCGAAGGACGAGAAGAAGCGCGCCGAGGTCACGGCGAAGCTCCAGAAGGTCTACGACGGCACGAAGAAGGACGTAGAGGCGACGCTGTCCGGCCTGGACAAGAAGGTCGACGCGGCGTTCACCTCCGGTGAGAAGGCGGCCCGGGACGCGTTCACGGCGGACCACATGCGCCGGATGAAGAAGTACAAGGACAAGCGGTACTCCGGCTGGACCGGCAAGGCCCGCTGGGTGAAGGACAAGTTCGCGGGCCTGCCCGAGGAGGCGAACAACCTCTACCAGGAGGCCCGCAAGCTGTACGTGTCCCGGATGCAGACGGTGATCTCATCGGTCGCCGACATCATCGGCGCCGAGCTGGGCAAGGCGAAGGCCCGGATCGCGAAGGGGCGGGGCGAGCTGAAGGCGGAAGTCGACAGACTCCCCGCCGATCTGCGGCAATTCGGCGAAGAGGCGGCGAAGGACTTCGCCGGAAAATTCGACGACCTGGAAGCAACGGTCAACGAGAAGTCGGACCAGCTGGTCCAGGACCTCGCCCAGAAATACACGGCCGCGCTGAACAAGGTCGACGAGGAGATAAAGAAGCTCCAGGAGGCCAACAAAGGGCTGATAGACAAGGCGAAGGACGCGATCGTCGGCGCGATAAAGACGATCAACGAGCTGAAGAACCTGCTGCTCGGCATCCTCGCCAAGGCGGCCGGCGCCATCATGAAGATCATCAAGGACCCCATCGGCTTCCTGGGCAACCTGGTGTCGGCCGTCGGCGCGGGCCTGAACCTCTTCGTCACGAATATCGCCGACCACCTGAAGACCGGCCTCGTGTCCTGGCTGCTCGGCACCGCGGTGAAGGCGGGCCTCGAACTCCCGCAGCGGTTCGACATGAAGGGGATTATCCAGCTCATCGGCTCGCTGCTGGGCCTGACCTGGGCCAACATCCGGGCCCGCGTGACCCGCAAGGGCGTCCCTGACGAGGCGATGACGGCGGTCGAGTCCTCGGTCCCGGTCGCCCAGAACATAGCCCGGGAGGGCCCGGCCGGCGCGGTCAAGGAGATCCAGGAGGAGGCGGGCGACCTCAAGTCGACCATCCTGGAAAAACTGACGAGCTACCTGATCCCCACGGTGATCATCGCCGGAATCACCTGGATCCTCTCCCTCCTGAATCCCGCTTCCGCGTTCGTCCGCGCGGTCAAGGGAATCATCGACATCGTCACCTTCGTGGTGAACCAGGGCGCCCAGATAGTGGAGTTCGTCAACTCGGTCCTGGACGCGGTGGTCGCGATAGCCAACGGCGGCAAGGCGGGCGTCCCGAAGATGGTCGAAACCGCCCTGGCCGCGAGCGTCCCGCTGCTCATCGGCTTCCTGGCTTCCCTGCTGGGCATCGGCAGCCTGGCCGCGAAGGTGAAGAGCGTCTTCCACGCGGTGTCGCGCCCGGTGAACCGAGCGATCGACAAGATCGTGAACTTCATCGCCAAGAAGGGCAAGGCGCTGTGGCGCAAGCTGCGAGGGGAGCGGGGGGCGCCCTCGAAGAAGGACGGCCGAAGGGACAGGGACAAGCCTGCCACCAGGGACGACACACCCCAGGGCAAGAAGAAGCGACTGGACCGGGGCATGGAGGCTGCCCTGCGGGTCATCAACTCTTACGAGGGCGGGTTGCTGCCCGCAGCCCATGTCAGAAAACAGCTGGCGTCCATTCGCAGGCGCTACGAACTCACCGAGCTCAAGGCAGTGGAGGGCGCCGACGCGTGGTCCGTGCATGGGGCCGTCAATCCCACGGAGGACGAGACGTCGAAGGTCTCCAGCATGAGAGCCATCATCACGAGCATGAAGACGGTCCTCGCCGGTTACGGGCCGGAACGCGTGGCACTCATTCACAAGAACTGGGGACAACAGCTCGGCCGGGCGAAGATCGACAGCCAGTCCATCTGGACCGAGGACTTCCTGAGGGGTACGGAGAGGAACGCCCTCGACGGGTTGAACTCGGCGGCCACCAGGAAAAAGCTCATCGGTTACTTCGAGACACCTCGCGACTCGAGTCTCGCCGACACGGACGTCTTCAGAAAATTCGCACTCGTCAACAAGCAGCCAATCCCTTCCCACGATGTGCGCGAAACATTCAATCAGGCACTCGGGGACGGGGCCCTGGAGAAGATCAAAGGTCCCGAGAGTGCGCAACGAATTCGCAGCCTGGCCAATGACGAGGCCGACGAGGAGCTGACCGCAAAGCTTGCCGAAATAACTTTCAAGGCGGACTACAAGGACTTCGGGGGCTTCCTCGGGCTGCCGGGCACGCACCCGGGAGCCGACATCACTCTGCAGGAAGCCGTGAAACTGGCGAAGGACATCGGACCCGACAAACCGATTGTCAACTTCCTGAAGCGGATGGTGGAGGTCGGCGGCGAATTGAACGGGCTCAAGTCCGATGATTTCATGCGCCTCTGGGCCGTCGGCGCGAACGCCGAATGGGTGAAGGACAAGTTCCGGGAGGTCGCCTCCGGCAGACACGAATGGATTCCCTCGAACTACATCGGGCGCGTCCTTGAGACAGCGGTCTCCGCTCGCGAGTCCCACGGCGTGGACGTGGCGAAGGGGTGGATCACCCTGCAGAACGCACTGCGCTCCTTCACCTGCGACGTCATCTGGGATCTCCGGGTCGATGCCGGCACCACCGAGGTGACCGCTGACAACCTTCACGTCCATACCGGCGGCTTCGCGGAGAACACCTACAGCGCCCACGCCGACCCCGTTTACCACGGCGACCCCGCCATGCGGGGCGGATCGGAGATATCGAACGCAAGAATCGCACCGGGCGGATTGCGCGGAATCTTCGAGAGCTACGTGGAATCCGAAGGCGCCGCGGCCACGCCCACCGGGTTTCTGCAACATCTGCGTTCGCTGCTCGACAACGGCGCCATCATGTGGAACGGGGAGCTCGACCCGAACCTGCCACCCCGGGTCCGTGACCTTCCCATCTCCGGCACCTACAAGAAGAAGGAAGTGGACGTCGGCGACGTCAACACCACATCCCGCGTCACCATTGAAGAACTCAAAGAACTCACTGTTGCTAAACTTGCCGAGATCCAGAAAGAGAACTACCTGCGCGTCGTAGAGAACTTCAACTACGCCGCACGCCAGTTGCGGTCGAGTTAGCAGAGAGGTTACGTCATGTGGGATTCCGCAGTACACGCGGCGATCGAAGGTAGATTGGGGACCGGGTTTGAAGAATCGCCCAGCCGCCTCCAGGAGCTCGATGTCCTCACTGTCAACCACGCGCGCAGCCTGAAAGGAATCTCCGCATGCCAGAATCTGAGAATCCTGGTACTGGCGGGCTGTGAGCTTAACGGTCTCGAAGAACTGTCCTCGCTGGCTTCACTCCGCCTCGTTTCCCTTGCCGACAGCGCTCTGGGCAGCCTGGACGCGATCGGCGAACTCGACGTACACACGGTGCACATCGAGCGGTCCGGGGTGACCGATATCGGCCCTCTTCTGCGATGCCCGGGACTCGTGGAGGTCAAGCTGGCCGGGTCGGACCTTCCGGACAACGCCTACGACGAGGTGATCCCCGAACTGCAGAAATCCGGCTGCTATGTCACCTTCCCCGACGAGGTCGAGCGGGAACTCACGTCGCTGCTCCGCCGGTCGGGGATGTCCGTCAACTGCTACAAGCGTGGCACGGACTACCGGCTCTGCCGACCGGGACTTACGCTCACCGACCGGCCGGAAGTGAATCATCCTGTGATCTCTCCGGAAGAAATCCACGCAATGCTTTCGACTGAACCCGCGAGAATCGCCACGCTCTTCGAGCGCCCCCTGTGACCGGAAGGGCCATGGGCTGCACGGAGTCTCAGGCCAGCAGCCCCAGATACGGTCCGAATTCCGAGGCCAGGGTCAGGCGGCCTAAAGGGTGTTGCAGAAGGTCGGGCTTGGGCAGGCCGGAGTGGTGGCTGACCTGCTGTTTCACCGTGTCATGGCGAGGTTGTGCATGGTGGCGACGGCCTGGACCGCGTGGTGGAGGCCGTC
>NZ_JBVJAM010000005.1:0-458355 GCF_055590565.1 Streptomyces sp. NPDC041814
GGGCCCCCCCCGCCGGGGGGGGGGTTTTGGGGGGGGCCCCGGGGGGGGGGGGGGCCCCCGGGGGGGGCCCCCCCCCCCCCCCCGGGGGGGCCCCCCCCCCCCCCGGGGGGGGGGGGGGGGGGGCGGCGCCCCCCGGGGCGGGGGGGGCCCCCCCCCCCGACCGGGAACCATCCGGTTGCTCGCTCCCGGGCCACCGGTGCCCCCGTGGCACCGGTGGCCCGGCAACCACAGCTTCGCTCCCGCGGCCCGCCCCGTCCTTGACCTACGGTCACCACTGATTTGACGATGCGTGCCGGTAGTCGCGGGGCGACATGCCGTAGGCCGTACGGAAGCTGCGGGTGAAGGTGGAGTGGTCGCGGAAGCCCCAGCGCACGGCGATCTGATGCACGGTCACCTCGCGCAGCGCCGGGTCGCGCAGGTCCCGGCCGGCCCGCTTCAGCCGCATCCCCCGGATCCACGCGCCGAGCGTCGTGCCGCGCGCGCTGAACAGCCGGTGGAGGTGTCCCACCGAGAGGTGGTGGGCGCCGGCGATCGTACGCGGGGACAGGTCCGGGTCGTTCAGGTGCCGCTGGACGAACGCCTCGATGCTCAGCAGCAGGGCCCCCTTGCGGGAGTCGTCCCCGGGCACCGGCTCCGCCTCCGCGTGATGGTCCACGAGTGCGGTGAGCAGGTCGCCGGCGATCTCCGCGAGGCGGCCCCGGTCGCTCGGGCGGTACGCGCGCGAGTCGTCGGCCAGACCGCTCATCAGGTGGACGAACATGCCGGCGAAGCCGCCCTCCGGCAGCGGCCGGGCGAGCAGCGGCTCCACGAGGTCCGGGGAGGGCCCGAGCAGGGCACGCGGGATGTGGGCCCGGATCAGCCTCGCGGGTTCGCCGCCCGGGGCGCCGACGCCGATCTCGAAGGGGCGGGAACTGTCGTAGAGGGCCAGGCCGTTCGTCTCCAGGACAGCTTCCCGTCCGGCCTGGCGGAGCACGGTCCGCCCGGAGGCGGCCAGCACGACGCAGACCAGCTCCGGATCGCTCTGCCGCACCATCTTCGCGGAACGCACCACCCGCCCCGGTGACATCGTCAGCTGGACGACGTCCACCGCACCGAGGCCGATGCCCCGCACCGACGCGGTGAAACCGTCCCCCTCACCGCTGAGGACGCCCATGGCGTGCTCACTGGTGAGGAACATGTCGTTCAGCGCGGCCAGCCGCTCACGGGGCGTCAAGTCGTCGCGGTCGAAGAGTGTATGCAGCATGCTCCCCCCCAGGAGCGCCACGGTAACCAACGCACCGCACCCCCACCGTGCCGAATCGGCCACGGTTCGGCCGCCCGGCCGCCTTCGCTCCTTGATAGCGTCGCCCCAGCGACTGCGGAGCACTCCCCGCCGGGGTCGCCGCTCTCTGCCGGGACGGCGCTGCCACCGCGAGGGCGGGTGCGGGTGGCAGGGGATCTTCAGGCAGGGACGAAGAGAGCCGACGCATGAGCCTCGCGCAGTTGCACTACACCTCCGCGGACGGGGACGGTACCGGCGAGGACGGGCCGGCCGCCGCCCGGTTCACGTCCGTCGACGCCTCGATACCCGCGTCCGTGCTGACCGAGGCGGGACCGCTGCTGGCGTACGAGGCGCCGCGCGGTACACCGGACCGGCTCACGGACACCGCTCTGCGCGCCCTGCCCGAGGCGTACAGCTTCAGCCTGCTCTCCGACGGCAGCGGGCTGCTCGCCCGGACCGTGCCGGTGCGCTCCCCCCGGACCTCCGGCGTACGCTTCCACGCCCACGCGGTCCACCTGCCCCCCGGCACCCGGCTCCCCGCGGGGACCCTGCCGCTCACCGCCTGCCGGTCCGCCCGCTGGGCCGCCGCCACCCCGGACCGCCCGCTGCCCGATCCGCTCGCCGCGCTGCCCGCCCCGGCCGGCCACGAGGCCCGCGAGCGCGAGGCGCTGAACGACTTCGCGGTCTCACGCGGCCTCTGGCTCGCCGGGGTGCTGTCCGACCTGCGCCGCCTGCACGGACCCGACGGTCCGGAGCGGGTCGTCCTGGCCGAACGGCAGAGCGCGGACGTCGCCCGCTGGATCGCGCTGGCCGGGCTCGCCCTGCCGGACGGGCTCGCCGAGCACCTGACCTTCACCACGTACACCCGCCGCCCCCGCGAGGCGGCCGGGCGGGTGGTGGGGGTGCTGCCCGAGGACGCCGAGGAACTGACGGACCCCGGGCTGCGCGTGCATCTGTGCGCCGGTCCGCGGCCGGAGGGACCCGTAGGCGACACCTGGGCCGAGACGGCGGCCCGGATCTGGCGCGGCCGGGCGCCGGAGCTGTTCCGGGAGGCGGCCGCGCTGCCCGGGGAGCCGTTCGCGGCGGGGCCGCTGGCGGTGACGGCCCTGTGCGCCGGGATACCGCTCGGCACCGAGGAGCGCGCGGCGGCCGCCGACTGGGCCGCCGAGCGGCCGTACGCCCTGGACGGGGCCCGGACCCAGCGGCTGGTCGAGGCGCTGACCGCGCCCGGCACCGACGACCGCTCCGGACCCGAATTCGACGCCGCCGGGCGGCTGTTCGCGGCGCTCGACGGCCGCTCGCCCGCGACGACCACCGCCCCGCTCGCCGCGATGCTGGTGACGGAGGCGGTACGCGGCGGCAACGGCTCGCTGGAGCTGCCCGGCCGCACCGCCTTCAGCGGCCCGGAGGGCGCGGCCGTGGCCGGGGTGCTCGGGCCGGAGATCGTGACCGAGCTGAGCGGCGCGGGCGTCGGCCTGGACGTGGCGCGCACGGTGCAGCTGCTGCGGGTGGCCCGGCTGCTCGGGGTGGACTGCGCCGAGCTGCTGCCCTCCGTGGTCGGCCGCCTCGCACCCGCGCTGCTGACGGGCGGCGAGGAGGGAGCGCCGGGCTGGGCGCCCGCGCTCCTTGAGCTGATGGACGAGCAGTTCGACGTACGTACGGCCCTCCTCGGCGCCCTCGACCGGATCGCGCCGGACCATCCGGCCGGGGTCGCGCGGCTGCTGAGCCGGGTGCCGCTGCCGTTCACCGGCACGCAGGCGCTGCCGCATCTGCGGATGTGCGCCGGGGCGCCGGAGGCCAGGGCCGGCTGCGGCGACGACCGGGTCGCGACGCTCCAGCGGGTCCTGCGGGCCGGCGGGGTCTCCCCGTTCGCGGAGCCGCTGGTGCTGCGGACGGCGGTGGGACTGGTGTGGGACGAGGGGGCACCGACGGCGGCCGAGGCCCGTCAGCTGCTGGAGGCGGCGACCTCGGACGCGCACCGGGCGGCCGGCACCTGGTCAGTCCTGGTGGCCGCCGCGCTCGCGGCCGGTGCCGACGACGGGGCGGCCCCGGAGCTGGCCCACGACCTGCTGCGCGGCTTCCCGCAGGAGACCGGGGGCCGGGTGCGCGCGGCGCTCCAGCTGCTCGCTTTCGCCCGCGAGGTGCGCTCGGGGGCGGCGGAGCCGGACTGGGCCGAACGGGTGCGGGCGCTGCGTGCGGAGGCGGAGCCGGTGGAGCCGGGCGTGCTCGGGCAGGCGTGCGACGCGGTGGCCGGGCGCCTGCTGGCGCCGGAGCGGCCCGACGAGGAGTTGTACGCCCTCGTGCAGAGCGGGGACACGGACCTGATCGCCGCCTACGCCCGGGCCGCGCGCGGTGACGGCGTCCGGGCCCGGCTGGCCGCCGACCCCGCCTACGCGGCCGACTGCTTCACCGTGTGGACGGCCCACCCGCACGCCGGCGCCACGTGGACCGAGGCCGCTGCCGGGCTCCTCGACGAGGTGCTGCGGCCCGTGGTGCGGGGGCTGCCCGCCGACCGGGTCGCGGCCGTCGAGGACGCGGTCGGCCGCTCGGGCAGCAGCGGCCGGGCGGACGCCTTCCGCGACTGGAACCGCCGCGAGCGCGGCACGCTGGGCCGCCTGGGCCGCCGCATCGCGGGGCGGGTGCGGCGGGCCTGAGGAGCGTTGCGGGGCCGGGGCCCGGCGGCCCGGGCCCCGCAACGCCCGAGGATCAGGCGTCGGGCGTCAGCCGCAGCGAGATCGAGTTGATGCAGTAGCGCTGGTCCGTGGGGGTCGGGTAGCCCTCGCCCTCGAAGACATGGCCCAGGTGGGAGCCGCAGCGGGCGCAGCGGACCTCGGTGCGGACCATGCCGTGGCTCCGGTCCTGGACCAGCTCGACCGCGTCGGTGTCCTTCGGGTCGTAGAAGGACGGCCAGCCGCAGTGCGACTCGAACTTGGTGTCGGAGCGGAACAGCTCCGCGCCGCAGGCCCGGCAGGAGTAGACGCCCTCGGTCTTGGTGTCCGTGTACTCACCGACGAACGCGGGCTCGGTGCCGGCCTTGCGCAGCACCGCGTACTCGGCGGCGGTGAGTTCCTCCCGCCACTGTTCGTCCGGCTTCTCGACGTCGTACGTCACGGTGGCTCCTTCAGCTCGACAGGTGGTCCAGGATCCGCGGGCCGAGGTCGGTGACGTCGCCCGCTCCCATGGTGAGAACGAGGTCCCCGGGCTTCGCCATTCCCGCGACGACCTCGGGGACCCGGTCCTTGTCGTGGACCGCGGTGACGTCGGCGCCGGCGGCGGTGGCCGCGTCGATGATCAGGGCGCTGGTGACGCCGGGGACCGGGTCCTCGCGGGCCGGGTAGATGTCCAGCACCACGGAGGCGTCGGCGAGGGCGAGGGCCTGGCCCATCTCCGTACCGAGCTCCTGGGTGCGGGAGAACAGGTGCGGCTGGAAGACGACGAGGAGCCGGGCGTCGGACGCCGCGCCGCGCATGGCCTCCAGGTCGGCGGTCATCTCGGTGGGGTGGTGGGCGTAGCTGTCGATGACCTGGACGCCGGCCGCCTCGCCCTTGAGCTGGAGGCGGCGCTTGACCCCGGTGTACTTGCCGAGGGCCGAGGCGAGGTTGTGGGCGGGGATGCCAAGGGCGATGCCGGCGGCGAGGGCGGCGACCGCGTTGAGCGCGTAGTGGCGACCGGGCACGGACACGGTGAAGGTGAGGAACTTCCCGCCCAGGACCACCGTGACCTCGCTGGTCAGGCCGCGCGGGGTGATCTTGTGGACGCGCACGTCGGCGGACCCGGACTCGCCGTAGGTGACGACGGTGAGCGCGGGCAGGGCCGCGCGGACCCGGCGGGTCAGCTCGACGGCGCCGGACTGGTCGGCGGAGACGACGAGCGTGCCCTCGGGGACGATCTTCCCGGCGAAGGTCTCGAAGGACTCGTAGATCTCGTCCATCGACGCGTAGTTCGCGTGGTGGTCCAGCTCGACGTTGAGGACGATCGCGACGTCGGGGTCGTACTTCTGGAAGCTGCGGTCGCTCTCGTCCGCCTCGGCGACGAAGATGTCGCCCTCGCCGTGCGCGGCGTTGGTGCCGGGGCCGGCCAGGTCGCCGCCGATGGCGTACGAGGGGTCGAGGTCCAGCTCGCTCAGGGCGACGGCCAGCATCGAGGTGGTGGTGGTCTTGCCGTGGGTGCCGGCGACCGCGATGGAGCGCAGCCCGCCCATCAGCGAGGCCAGGGCGTCGGAGCGGTGCACGACGGGGACGGACAGCTCCCCGGCGCGCACCAGCTCCGGATTGTCGGCGCGGATGGCGCTGGAGACGACGACGCAGCTGGCGTCGTCGGCCAGGTGCCCGGCGGCGTGCCCGATGTGGACGGTCGCCCCCAGGGCACGCAGCGCCTCGGCCGTCGGGGACTCCTTGGCGTCGCTGCCCGCGACCTTCGCGCCGCGCTGGGCGAGGATCTTGGCGATGCCCGACATTCCGGCGCCGCCGATGCCGATGAAGTGCGGTCGTTCCATGGCGGCGGGGATGCCGGGTGCCATACGTGTCTCTCCCAGGTGCGTACGGGTAAGGGATCCCAGCCTATTCGCTGTGCGCGAAGAGCTTGAGCACCGGGACGCCGACCTTGTGCCGGGCGCGGGACGCCCAGTCGCGGTGGAAGAACTCCTCGACGTAGTGGGGCGCGGTCAGCACGATGACCTCGTCGGCCTCGGACTCCTCGACCACCGAGGTGAGCTTGTCCAGGGGGTGGCTCTCGATCACCTGTCCGACGGCTTCGGAGCCCGCCTGGCGCAGGGCTTCCAGGGAGACCTGGAGGGCGAGCTCGGCCGACTCCCTGGCGCTCCGGCCCTCGGGTTCCTCGCTCTCGCGGGCCGCTTCCTTCAGTTCGCCCATCGCCAGGTCGTCGATGGCCCGCAGCAGGACGTCCGCCTGGTCGCCGCGCGGCTGCATGAGGACGACGAAGGAGATGCGCTCCTCCCCGTGCAGGGTGGTGACGAATTCGATGTCCCCGGAGGTGAGGGCCTTCTCGATCATCAAAACGCTGGTGAACACCACAGAGCCCTTCTCTTCAGCGGCCGTCGCGGGCCGCTGCCGAAACCATCCTTCCCCGCGCTCGCACGGGGTCTGCGAGATCCATTCTGCCCACGGAACGCTAACCGGAACATGATATTCCGCTCATTGCCACCGCACGGGGAGGTACGAGGAGAGCCCTGGGGCGTACGAGGACGGCGGGGCCTCAGGGCCGGCGGTAGCGGCTGAAGAGGAAGCCGTCCTCCTCCAGCAGCGAGGCCAGGGCGAATCGTTTCGGCACGGCGACGGCAGGCCCGCCCGCGATCCGCTGGGCGTCCCCGGCCGTGAGCATCGGCGCGAGGGTCAGGCACAGCTCGTCCAGCACCCCCTCCGCCACGAACTGGCCGAGCAGCCGGGGCCCGCCCTCCGTCAGCAGCCGCCGGTGCCCCCGGTCGGCCAGCTCCCGCACGGCGCGCGCGGGGTCCACGCGCGAGCCCTCCCCCGCGATCACCACCTCGGCACCCGCCTTCCGGGCCGTCGCGATCCGGTCCGGGGGCGCGCCCGCCCCGGTCAGCACCAGCGTCGGGACCAGCGGCGACACGAAGAGCGGGAGCGAGAAGTCCAGGTCCAGGCTGCCGCTGACCACGGCGACGGCCGGGGCGGGCGTCTGCCCGGCCGCCGCCCGGCGCGCCGCGAAGGCGTCCCGCGCCCTGGCCGGCCGGTAACCCTCCTGGCGTACGGTCTCGGCACCCGCGATCACCACATCGGCCAAGCCCCGCAGGGTGCCGAAGATCCGCATGTCGCTCTCGCACGAGATCGGCTGCGAGCGGCCGTCGTGCTGGGCGGCCCCGTCCAGCGTCGACACCATGTTGGCGCGCAGCCAGGGGCCGCCCACGGCCGGGTAGGCGTAGACGTCGGCGAGGCGGTCCAGGCTCCATTCACCGGAGGTGTCGGCCGCTGTCAGGTCGGTCACAGGGAACAGGCGTCGCATGTCAGGCAGTCTGGCACGGGTCGTAAGCTTGACGGTTGTGTCGTCCTCCCACGCCGTGCCGGGGTCCAGCCCCATAGCCGAAGCGGCCCCGCTGTCCCTGTGCGCCCGCGAGCCGCACGTCCCCGCCGACCGCCTGGTCGCCGAGATGGTGCCGCCGCCGCGCTTCGACTCGGTGCGCTTCGATACGTACGTACCCGACCCGAACCAGCCGAGCCAGACCGAGGCCGTCCGGGTGCTCAGCGACTTCGCCGCGGGGCTCGGCGGGGCGCACGCCACGGGCGCGGGCAAGCGCAAGTGGTTCGGCCGGAAAGCGGCGGCCGCGCCCTCGGGCCCGCGCGGGGTGTATCTCGACGGCGGGTACGGCGTCGGCAAGACCCATCTGCTCGCCTCGCTCTGGCACGCCACCCCGGCCGCGCCCTCGCTGAAGGCTTTCGGCACCTTCGTGGAGCTGACGAACCTGGTGGGCGCGCTGGGCTTCCAGCAGACCGTGCGGACGCTGAGCGGGCACCGGCTGCTGTGCATCGACGAATTCGAGCTGGACGACCCGGGCGACACCGTGCTGGTGTCCTCGCTGCTGAGCCGGCTGGTCGAGGAGGGCGTCGCGCTGGCCGCGACCTCCAACACGCTGCCCGGCAAGCTCGGCGAGGGCCGGTTCGCCGCCGCCGACTTCCTGCGCGAGATCCAGGGCCTGTCCGCGCACTTCCGCCCGCTGCGCATCGACGGCGAGGACTACCGCCACCGCGGTCTGCCCGAGGCCCCGCCGCCGTTCTCGGACGAGCAGGTCACCAAGGCCGCGTACGCCACGCCGGGCGCCAGCCTGGACGACTTCCCGGCGCTGCTCGACCACTTGGCCCGCGTCCACCCGAGCCGGTACGGCGCGCTGACGGACGGGGTCGGGGCGGTGTGCCTGACCGAGGTGCGGGCGGTGCCCGACCAGTCGACCGCGCTGCGGCTCGTGGTCCTCGCCGACCGGCTGTACGACCGGGAGGTGCCGGTCCTCGCGGCCGGGCTGCCCTTCGACCAGCTGTTCAGCGACGAGATGCTGAACGGCGGGTACCGGAAGAAGTATTTCCGGGCGATCTCCCGGCTCACGGCCCTGGCGCGTGACGCGAAGGGACTGGTGGCGCAGTAGGTTCGGGGGCGTAAGGACGTAATGCCGACGGCGTACGAGGATGTGCGCCGCCGTCCCGCACCACCGCGTACACCGCTTGAAGGGACCCAGCATGGCTACCACGCGTACCGCCCACACGGAATGGGAAGGCAACCTGGCCGAGGGGAAGGGCCTTGTCACCCTCGATTCCTCGGGCGTCGGCGAGTTCCCGGTCTCCTGGCCGTCCCGCGCCGAGCAGGCGAACGGGAAGACCAGCCCGGAGGAGCTGATCGCCGCGGCCCACTCCAGCTGCTTCTCGATGGCCCTCTCGCACGGCCTGAGCGGCGCCGGCACCCCGCCGGCCCGGCTGGAGACCAAGGCCGACGTCACCTTCCAGCCGGGCACCGGCATCACCGGCATCCACCTCACCGTGGTGGGCACCGTGCCCGGCCTCGACGAGGCCGGCTTCGTCAAGGCGGCCGAGGACGCCAAGGCCAACTGCCCGGTCAGCCAGGCGCTTTCGGGCACCACGATCACGCTGAGCGCTTCGCTCGCCTGATCCCCTCCGCACTGTGTCCCCGGGCCGTCCGCCCGGGGACACAGGCGTTTTCGCAGCGGCCGTGTCCACCTTCCGGCCATCCTGAATCCTCCTTCAATCCACCCGGGTTTCTCATCGCTTCCTCATCCCTCGTTGGTTCCGTGGCGCGGGCCGGCCGGTCCGGCACGGACAACGAAGGAGGCGCACGGTGTCGCAACCCGACACGGCCACGGACGACCCCCCACCGCTGCATGTGGCGAGCAGGCTGCACGCCTTCAACCGGTACGAGCTGAAGTACCTGCTCCCCGTCGAACGGGCCGCCGAACTGCGCGACGAACTCGGCGAGCGGATGGACCGCGACCTGAACAGCCCGGTCGGCGGGTACGGGGTGTGGAGCCTGTACTACGACTCCCCCGAGCTGCGCTTCTACTGGGAGAAGATCGAGGGCCTGAAGTTCCGCCGCAAGCTGCGCATCAGGCACTACGGCGACCCGGCCGGGGTCACGGACGACTCCCCGGTCTGCGTCGAGATCAAACAGCGCGTCAACCGCGTCACGCAGAAGCGGCGCATCACCCTGCCGTACGTGACGGCTCGCCAACTCTGTGACGGGCGCGAGCTGGTGGCGCACTCCCCCGAGGAGCGCGCGTTCGTCCACGAGGTGCTCGACCTGGTCGTACGGCTGAACCTCAGGCCCACCGCGATGACCGGCTACCAGCGCGAGGCGCTGGTCGGGCGCGCCGCCGACACCGGGCTCCGGGTCACCTTCGACCGGCGCATCCGGGGCCGCGACCGCGACTTCCACTTCGGGCAGGAGAACCCGGAGAACCGGTTCACCGTGCCGCCGCACATGTCGGTGATGGAGATCAAGGTCAACGAGCGCACCCCGCACTGGATCACCGACCTCGCGGCCCGCCGCGACCTGAGCCTGATCCGGGTCTCCAAGTACGTCCAGTCCATCGAGGCGTTCGGGCTGGCGCCCCGGTCCGTCTTCCATCTCGCGGCACTCGAAGCAGGAGCACAGTGAATTTCGATCTGCAGGAACTCAGCGGGACGTTCAGCGTCGCCGACGTCGTCGCGGCGATGGCGCTGTCCTTCGTCCTGAGCACGGTCATCGGTTACGTCTACCGGTACACCCACCGGAACGTGTCGTACAGCCAGTCCTACGTCCAGACCCTGGTGATCGTCGGCATGATCGTCGCCCTGATCATGCTCGTCGTCGGGTCCAACCTGGCCCGGGCGTTCTCCCTGGTCGGCGCGTTGTCCGTGGTCCGGTTCCGGAACGCGGTCAAGGAGACCCGGGACGTCGGGTTCATCTTCCTGGCCATGGCGATCGGCATGGCCTGCGGTGCCCGGTTCTACACGCTGGCCGCGGTCGGCGCGGTGGTGATCTGCGCGGTCGTCGTGATCATGCACAAGTTCGACTGGTTCGCGCTGAACGTGCAGCGCCAGGTGGTCAAGGTCCAGGTCCCGGCGGGCGAGGACTACACCCCGGGCATCCGTGACGTGCTGATCAGGTACACGACCGAGTTCGAGCTGGTCTCCACGGAGACGATCCGGGGCGGGGCCCTGAACGAGGTGTTCTACACGGTCCGGATGAAGAAGGGCACCGAGCCCGCCGACCTGGTCACCGCGCTCCAGGAGCGCACCTCCGGCCAGCGCGTGACGGTCCTGACCGGTTACGACACCACCGACCTGTGAGCACCGTCGACGGCACGCCCCGCGGGCGACGGCTGCGCGACCGCGTACCCGTGCGCCTGCGGCACCACTGGAAGCCCGCCGGGGCGCTGTGCGCGGGGCTCGCGGTGATGCTGTACGCGTTCGGCGACGCCCGGGTCTCCCCGTACGTCACCTCCGCCTCGCGGGTGGAGGCGGACACGATCACGGACGACGTGCGGGGCGCGGTCGGCCTGTACGACACGTCGGTGAAGCACTCCGTGCGACTGGAGTACGAGCAGACCGACTTCGACAAGATGATGAAGGAGTTCAAGAAGGACGGCACGAAGGACTCCATCCCGGCCGACCTGACGATCGACGGGGTCTACCTCCAGGACGTCGGTATCCGGCTGAAGGGCAACTCGACCCTGATGTCCCTGCGCGGCAACCGGGGCGGGATGCCGGGCGGCGGCGGGATGCCCGCCGGGGGCGCGGGCCGGCCCGCCGGGCAGGGCGGGGATACCGCCGGTGGCGGTCAGGCTCCCGGCGGCGGTGCCGGTGGGCGCGGTGGCGGGATGACGCAGTACGACCTGTCCGCCGACAAGCCCGAGGAACTGCCCTGGCTCATCAAGACCGACGAGTACGTGGAGGGGCGCGCCTACCAGGGCGAGCGGGAGATCTCGCTGCGTCCGGGGAGCAACGCCCAGGTCCCCTTCAACGAGGCGCTGGCGCTCTCGCTGATCGACGGCACCGGGGAGCCGGCCGAGCGGTACGGCTTCACCACCCTCAAGGTCAACGACCGGCCGACGGCCGTGCGGCTCATGGTCGAGAACCCCGACACCGAGTACGCGGAGGCGGTCGAGGGCGAGTCCGTGGTCTACAAGGCCAGGGCGGGCGGCACGTTCGACTACCAGGGGGACGACCCCTCGAAGTACGAGACGTCGTTCCGGCAGCTCAACAAGGTCGGCAGCCAGGACCTCGAACCGGTGATGAAGCTGGCCGAGTGGGTCGCGAAGTCCTCCGACAAGGAGTTCGCGGCCGACCTCGACCAGCACGTCGACGTCGACTCGTTCGCCCATTACGTCGCCACGCAGAACCTGCTGATGAACTTCGACGACATGGCGGGCCCGGGAAAGAACTATCTCCTCGGGTACGACCTGAACAGCAAGAAGTTCTCGGTGCTCGGCTGGGACTACAACCTCACCTTCAGCGGGGACGCGACGGCGGGGCCGGACGACGAGATGAGCATGGGCGGCGGCATGGGCGGCCGCCCCGGAGGCACCGGCGCCACGAACGGCGGCCCCGGCGCCGGCATGCCCGAGGGCCCGACGGAAGGGATGCCGGAGCTGCCCGAGGGCGCGGAGGTGCCCGACTTCGGCGACATGCCCGGCGCGCCGGACGGTGACGCGGGCAAGGACGGCGGAGGCGGCGGCATGCGGTCCGGGCACGCGCTGAAGGAGCGCTTCCTGGAGCTCGACGCCTTCGACGCGGTCTACAAGAAGGCGTACCAGGACCTGTACGAGAAGTTCTACGCCTCCGGCAAGGCCGCGAAGACCCTGGACGGCCTCGCGGAGCAGGCCGCCCGCGCCGGGGTCGCCGCGAAGGACGTCGAGAGCGCGGTCGGCGCCCTGCGCACGACGGTCACCCGGCGCACGGCGGCCCTGGCGAAGGAGGTGACCGGCTGACCCCCGGCGCGCCCCGGACCCCCCGCCGGGGCGCGCCGCCGTTCCTGTGAACGCGCACAAGTTCGGTCCGTAGCATCGCGCCGCACGGCGCCGCCCGGACCGTGTCCGCAGAGCCGTGAGGTGATCCTTCCGATGGGCGACCGCTCAGCCCGGCACACCGTGCTGGTCGTCGAGGACGACCCGGGCATCCGTACGCTGCTCACCTCCGCGCTGACCGCGGCCGGTTTCCGCGTCGCGTCCGCGGCGAACGGGCGGGACGGGGTGGCCGAGGTGGACCGCTGCCGGCCGGACCTGGTCGTCCTGGACGTGATGCTGCCGGACACGGACGGCTTCGCCGTGACGCGGGAGCTGCGGTCCCGGGGCGACTACACCCCGGTGCTGCTCCTGACCGCGCGCACGGACATCGAGGACCGCATCATCGGGCTCAGCTCGGGCGGCGACGACTACGTCACCAAGCCGTTCCACATCCAGGAGATCCTGCTGCGCGTCCGGGCGATCCTGCGCCGTACCGGCGGCGCTCCCCGGCCGCCGGCCGAGCAGCCGCCGCTGCGGTACGCGGACCTGAGCGTCGACCGCGAACGGCACACCGTGCACCGGGCCGGGGAGCCGGTGCGGCTGTCCCCCACCGAGTTCCGGCTGCTGGTGTGCCTCATGTCGCAGGCCGGGAAGGTGCTGGAGAAGCAGGAGATCCTGCTGGACGTGTGGAGCTACGGCTTCTCCGGGGACACCCGCATCGTGGACACGTACATCAAGAACCTGCGCCGCAAGATCGACCGCGCGGACCGTCCGCTGATCCACACCGTGCGCGGCGTGGGCTACTGCCTGCGGCTGCCCCGCGAGGACACGCCGTGAGGTTTCCGCCGCGCCGGCCCCGCTCCGTGCGGACCCGGCTGGTGCTGATCTCGGCCGTCCTGGCCACCGCGGCCGTGCTGGTCTCGCAGGCGGCGGGGCTCGCGGTGACGCGGTCCTGGCTGACGGCCCAGATCGACCACCGGCTCACCGGTTTCCGCCCGCCGCCCCCTGCCCCGTACGGGAGGCCGCTCCCCGGCCCCGCGCCCGAGGACGCCCTGCCCTCCGACTTCCGGGTCTACTTCTACGCCTCCGACGGGCGGCTCCGGCCCGGCTCGCTCGGCACCGGCGCCGGCCGCCCCCGGCTGCCCGCCACCGCCTCCGGCCTCACCCTGGAGCGCGGCCACCCGGCCACCGTGCCGGACGAGGACGGCGGTTCGGCCTGGCGGGTGGTCGCCGACACGGGTCCGGACGGGCGGCGCGTGGTCGTCGCGCTGCCCCTAGGCACGGTGGAGGGGGCCACGTCGAAGCTGCTGTGGTTCAGCCTCGCGATCGGCGTCGCCACGGCGGCCGGGGTCGGGCTGCTCGGCAGCGCCGCCGTGCGCCTGGGGCTGCGCCCGCTGGCCCGGATGGAGCGGACCGCCCTGCGGATCACCGGCGGCGAGTCGGCCCTGACGGTCACGGACACCGACCCGCGCACGGAGACCGGGCGGCTCGGGCTCGCGTTCAACACGATGCTCGGCCAGGTCCGGGCGGCTCTGCACCGCAAGGACGCGTCCGAGCAGCGGCTGCGCCGGTTCATGGCGGACGCGGGCCACGAACTGCGCACACCGCTCACCTCGATCCAGGGGTTCGCCGAACTGCTCGTGGAGCAGCCGCGCCTGCCCGCCGCCCGGCGACGCGAGGCCCATGCGCTGATCGCCCGGAACGCGGAGCGGATGAGCCGGCTCGTGGACGACCTCTTCCTGCTGGCCAAGCTGGGGTACGCCCCCGTGGCGCACCACGAGACCGTGGATCTGCTGTCGCTCGCGGCGGACGGCGTCGGCGCGGCCGTCGTGGCGCATCCGGGCCGCGACGTACGGCTGGCACCGCTGGGCGGGGGCGGGGGCGACGGAGCCGCGCTGGACGTGGTGGAGGCGCTGGGCGACGCCCACCAGCTGTCCCAGGTGATCGGCAATCTGCTGGCCAACGCCTGCGTGCACACCCCGCCCGGCGCGCGTGTCGAGGTCCGGGTCGGTGCGGTGCGCACCGGCCCCGCCGCCGGCGGCACCGACCGGCCCGGGCGCTACGGCGCGACGGCCGCGCTGCCCGCCGGTGCCCCGGCGTGCGTGGTGGAGGTCGCGGACGACGGGCCGGGGCTGGCGGCCGAAGCGGCCCAGCAGGTCTTCGAACGGTTCTACCGGGGGCCGTCGGCGGACCGGGAGGGCGCCGAACCCGGGTCCGGGCTCGGTCTGTCGATCGCGGCCACCATCGCCGGGGCGCACGGCGGGCGGCTCGAACTCGACACCCGGCCGGGCGAGGGTTCGACGTTCCGGCTGCTGCTGCCCCGGAGCGTCGGGGCGGGTGGCTGAGCCGGGCGTGCCAACGTTCAACGACGGCCTCGTACGGGCAGACCCTCTCTTGACGAAGCCATGCCACCTGTCCCCCAGCAGGGAGTTCGCTCATGTCAGTCGCACCCCGCCCGCTCGCCTCCCGGCGAAACGTTCTGGCGGCGAGCGCCGCCGCCGTCTCGATCGCCTTCACCGGCGCGTTCACCGAACTCTTCGCGGGCAGCTCCGCCGCACGCGGTCACGAGGGCTACGGCCCGCTGGTGCCGGACCCGAAGGGCCTGCTCGACCTGCCCAGGGGCTTCCACTACCGGGTGCTGTCCCGGGAGGGCGACCCGCTCCGCTCCGGCGAGGGGCAGGTACCCAGCCACTTCGACGGCATGGCCGCGTTCGGCGGCCGGGGCGGGCACGTACGGCTGGTCCGCAACCACGAGAACCGGGGGAACGCCGCGATTCCCGTACCGGCGGTCGAGGGCCTGACGTACGACCCGATGGGCAAGGGCGGCTGTACGGCCCTGGAGCTCGACGGCAACAACCGCGTGCTGTCCGAGCGCGTCGCCATCGCCGGTACGGCGGTGAACTGCGCGGGCGGGCGCACCCCCTGGAACACCTGGCTGACCTGTGAGGAGACCGAGGACAGGGCCGGGACCAACGGCTACACCAAGGACCACGGCTACGTCTTCGAGGTGGACGGAGCCGACCCGCGCCGCACCGGCGCCGTGCCGCTGACCGCGATGGGCCGTTTCCAGCACGAGGCCGTGGCGATCGACCCGCGCGACGGGACGGTGTACGAGACGGAGGACGCGTTCGAGAAGCCGTTCGGGCTGTTCTACCGCTTCCTGCCGGAGAAGCCGCTCGGCGGTACGGGTTCGCTGCGGGCGGGCGGCCGGCTGGAGGCCATGCGGGTGCCGGGCGTGCCCGACCTCTCGGCGGTGCGGGAGACCGGGACGGCGTTCGAGGGCGTCGAGTGGGTGCCCGTACCGGACCCGCAGGCCGTCGAAACACCCATCCGGTTCCAGGACTTCGGCCGCAAGGGCATCACGCACGGCCAGAAGCTGGAGGGCTGCTACTGGGGCGGTTCGTGCGTCTACTTCGTCTCCAGCTTCGCGTACCGCGCGCAGGGCTCGGCGGCGGACCACTACGGGCAGGTCTGGCGCTACGACCCTCGGGCGCACCGGCTGACCCTGGTCGTCGTCTTCGGCCCGGACACCGACCTCCAGCTGCCCGGCGAGTCCCCCGACAACATCAGCCTGGCCCCCGGCGGCGGCCTGATGGTCTGTGAGGACGGCGGCGGTGCCCAGCACGTGTTCGGCCTGACCCGGCGCGGCGAGGTATACCCGATGGCTCGCGGGCGGCAGAACATCGGGACGCCCGAGGAGCCGGAGTGGGGCGAGTTCGCGGGCGTCACGTTCGCACCGGATTACGGGACGATGTACGTGAACGTCTACACACCGGGCACCACGTTCGCGGTCACGGGTCCGTGGCGCTGACGGGCTGAGCGGAACCGCGGCGCACCCCGCCGCGTCTTTGCATACGGCAACATGGGGTTTGATCCATCCGGGTGTGCCGGGGCAGGATGACGGGGTGCGCTCCGGTGCGCCCGTGCTTCGGCGTGCCGGTCGCCTCGACGCTCAGCGGAAGAGATTCTTTACGGGGGGGGACCGTGACCAAGTGGGACATCGACCCCGACGGCGTTCGTCGGGTCCTGAAGAACACCGCCGAGGTGGGCGGCGAATTCCAGACGGAGTTCACGTCGTACAACAACGGTCTGGTGGGGTCGGCGACCTCGGCGGGCACGATGGTGCTGGGCGGGACCGAGATTCCGGCCGGGGGCGCGTTCGGGCCGGTGGCCCAGGCGTTGCAGGAGTTCCAGCAGCACACGCTCAACGACCTCAAGTTCCTTCCGGTGCGGGCGGCGAAGTCCATGACGGGGGCGCGCCTCGCCACTGAGGCGTACCTCGCGGGCGACCTGGACATGGCGAAGAACAAGCAGGAGCAGTACTCCAAGGCGCCGACCCCGGAGGAGCTGAAGGGGAAGGGGCCGAAGAAGTGATCGACCTGGCGAAGATCCCCTTCTTCACCGGCAATCTGGAGGCCCTGGAGAAGCACGCGGCCACCCTGAAGACGACCGCCTCCGACATCCGGACCACGGGCAAGGACGTCCACACGGCCTTCCAGGCGCTGGACCCGGTCTATGACGCCCCGGAGCAGGAGGAGTTGCTCGACTCCACCATTCCGGTACGGGACAAGGCGGACGCGTTCGCCGACAAGCTGGAGTCGGTGAGCGGGGCGCTCTCGGGGTTCGCGACGACGGCCCGGCCGCTGGTGGCCAGGATGAACCGGCTCCGCGAGGACGCGGCGCGGTTCGTCGCGGAGAACAGGGACGACGACGACTGGCAGCAGGACCAGGACAAGATCGACGAGAACGCCCGCCTGGTCCACGAGGTGGGCACGACGTGGGTGGCCTTCCAGGGCGCCGAGCGCGACGCGGCCAACAAGATCACGGCGCTGGTGGGCGGGACGCACTTCGTCGTGGACGACGGTTCGCACAAGGCCGGGATGTACGGCTTCAAGGCGGACGACGTCAAGGACGCCGGTGAGACGCCGTGGGGCACGGTGGACGAGCGCGAGTACACGGGGCTGCGGGCCGCGTGGGAGTGGACGAAGGACAACGTCGGCGGCGCGCTGAAGGGCTTCTTCGTCGACGGGGTCTGGGGCACGATCAAGGGCCTCGGCAGCATGGTCAACGTCTTCGACTGGGACAACTTCAAGAAGACCTGGTCGGGCATCGGTGACGTCTTCGGCGGCATCAGCGCGTACATCATGACGCCGTACGACTGGGCGATGGACAAGATGTTCGGCCCGGCGGACCACAGCGACAGCGACCGCCAGAAGGCGGCCCTGCGCAACTTCGGCAAGTCGCTGGTCGCCTGGGACGAGTGGGGCCACGACCCGTCGCGCGCCTTCGGCACGGTCCTGTTCAACGTGGTGACCATCGGTTCCGGTTCCCTGCTGAAGCTGGGCAAGGCCGGCAAGCTGGGCGTGGTCGCGGACGCGGCCTCGGTGGCGGGCAAGGCGGGCGCGCTGGTCGACCCGATGAGCTATCTCGGCAAGGCGGCGGGCGTCACCAAGATCAAGGTCGGCGACCTGATGGAGAGCCTGCGGACGAGTTCCACGGGCGTGGACGACATGGCCCGTACGGCCCCGTCCGGCACGGCCCCGCACCCGACGACGGAGACCCCGGGCCTCCACTACACCGACCACCAGGGCAACCCGCGCGTCGTCGGCGAGGACGGCGTCATCCGCGACGAGCACGGCAACCCCGTACCGGACACCGAGCCGGTCCCGGAGCCCCACAAGAACGAGCTCCCGGACACGCACGAGCGCGTACCGGACCGGGAGAAGGTCCTGGAGGGCGCGGGCGGGCCGGGACACGTCGAGAACTCCGCGAACCACCCGCCGAACGGCTCCCACCCGACGACGGGCGGCACGACGCACCACACGACCCCGTCGACGGGCGGGCATGTGACGGAGCGTCCGACGGGGTCGGGCGGGGGCGAGTCCGGGTCGCACGCTGGTACCGGGGGCGGCGGACATGGGCCGGGTGGTCATGGAAGCCACGAGCCGTCAGGCCCGGGCGGCCACCACGAGACACCCGGTGGCGGCGCCACCGACGGGCCGGGCTCGGGCGAAGGCGGTGGCACGGGCAACGGTCCGGAGGGGGGTTCCGGGACGCCGGAGCGCGAGCCGGGCGTCGTGCTGGAGGGAGATCACAAGGCGCAGACGCCCAGTGGCGGGATGCCCGCCGAGAGGGAAGCCGCCGTCACGGACGCCCTCAAGGATCTGAAGGTCCCTCCGACGGACCAGGCCCGCATGCTGACGCAGCTGAGGAAGTCGGAATACGGGGCGGCTGTCGCCGACTACATCGCGAGTGGCCGTTTCGCGGACGTACCGATGTTCAAGGACCCCGAGGGCCTCCTCTTCCAGGTCAAGCAGAAGGACATGATTCCGGCGGTGCACCAAGCGATGGAGCACGCGGCGGAATTGCAGGCCAAGGGAATCAAGAACATCGAGTTCGAGCTGAAACTCCCCGACAAGAAGCTCGACCTCGATGTACTGGTCCGCAAGGACGGCCGCATCGAGTACGGCGCTCAGCTCAAGGACGTGGACAGCGTCGCGGGCATCAAGTCGGCGGTCAAGAAGATCGCGGAGAAGCAGCTCGCCGGTGCCGGGGTGGACGTCAAGGTCGGAATCCTCGATATCAAGGGCTTCAGGAACGAACTCACGGAGCGCGAGATCCAGGCGGTCCAGCGGGCCGCCGACCGGACCAACGCCTCGTTCGAGCTAAAGTTCAAGGACGGCTCCGTCACTATTTATCCGACCAACGCCGCCAAACCTTAAGGAAGTTCGATCGTTATGCTGACGCGCGCGCCAAGAGAGAGCGGCTCGTGGTTCTGGGACCTGGACGACGTGGTGGAGCCGGGCCTGGAATCCGCGCTGCTGACGGCGGGACGCATGAGTGCCGTTCTCCGGCAGCACGGCCTTCTGGAGCCGGACGCCCTCGAATGGAACTGGTTCCAGCTCGGTAAGGGCGGTCTCGGCATTCACAGCCGACTGGATCTGGTCGAGCGTTCCCTCGACGATCCACAGTTGCCGGAGGCCCTCCGTTCCTGCCTGCCCGCCGGACATCCGCAGGCCGAGATGGGCGGACTCCTCGTCCTGGGCTCCGGAACGTGGTTCGACGCGGAGGGAACACCGCAGAGGGAGCACCGGCTTGTCGAGTTGATGGTGTCTCCGGACGAGATCGGCCCTTCGGCCGAGATCTCCGTGCACCACGACATCTGGGGCCCGTGCGATTTCCGGGGCGAGCCCCACCCGGCCATCCACGCGGCCAACGCCCCTCGGCTCAGGTCGGCACTGGAGGAGATCGTGGCGCTGCTCGGCGTCGAACCGGAACCCGGGGAGCCGACGTATTACGGACACGCCAAGGGCTACGAACTGGCGGCGCCCGACCTTGTCGACGGCCGAGGACCGGACCTCACCGACACGGCGGTGGGCTGATCACCGGCAATCGAAGCGGGTGCACTTGAAAGGCGAAATCCCAGCCGACCCAGACTTCAGAGGCTTTTTCAGAACTCAACTCGACCTTGAGCGTGGATATGAGGTCCTGGGCGACTTGAGGCCCACGTTGTGGAGCTTCAGCGATTCCTATGTCGACTTGATCCGCTCCGGGTTCGAGCAGATCATGGCAGATGAAAACTTCGGCCCCGCAGAATATGAGGGGCTGACCGATATCGAATTTCCGGACAAGGAGACACTGCACGCCTACCTCCGGGACATGTACGACTACCTGTTCGGCGATGCGCCGGAACAGCCGATGCCCCCGGGATAGTCCGAGGAAGAGGACCGAGTGGATCAGGAACGCGACCGCGTCGCCGGACTCACCCGTGTGATGAACGACCCCGGCGCCCCGCCCACGGAACGGTTTCTGGCGTGCCGGGATCTGACCGAAGAGGGCGAGGCGGCCGGGTTTGAAGCGGTGATCCGGGCGACCGGTGACCCGGAGGGCACCCCGTGGTACAACTTCTCATTCGACCGGAAGTTCTCCGTGGACAGCACGTTCTCGCAACTGGCGGTTGCCGTGGACATGAGCCACTACGAGGTCGAGGAGAAGGGCACGACGGCGCTGCGTGAAGAGGCGTTCCGGGCGCTCGTGCCGCTCGCCGACACCCAGTACTTCGAGGACCGCCTCGGCGAGCTGATCGACAGCGCAACGGTCAGGGCAGCGCTCGGTGAGATCAAGGAAGCCATCGGCCGAGGTGTGCGTGCCCTGACGGCCGGCGAGAAGCAGCGTTTCGATCTGGCCACTCAGCTCGTGGACCTGGCGTGCGCCGTCGCCCCGGTCGACGGGCCCGTGTCGGTCGAGCTGGCCATGAACGTCCTACGGGCCAGCGCTTCGCCCCGCACGCTGGAGCACGCCGTCACGATCGTCTACCGGGCCGAGGGGCCGGAGATCCGGGAGTTCGGCGAATACCTCACGTCAGTCGGCAACGAGCGCGTACGGACGGAAGTCCGCGAGGCGTTCGAAGGCTCGCGGTGACGGGGACACCGTCCAGCGAGTCTGTCCCCTGGCAGCCTGCCGCGTTTCCCTCCGACCCGGCGGCGGCGCGGCAGTTGAGGGAATGGCTCGACGACACGAGTTACGCCTTGTACGGGGTGGGGCACGACTTCCGGGGCGCCGATCTCACGAACGGCGAATTTCCCGGCGCGTGGCTCATCGACGCGGTGCTGACGGGTGTGAAGCTCGCATCAGCGTGTTTCTACCGTGCGGACCTCACTGGGGCGGAGCTGACCGGGGCCAACCTGGTCGGCGCCGACCTCGTCCGGGCGAAGCTCGACCGGGCCGTGCTCCGGTCCGCCCGGCTCGACGGGGCCGACCTCGTCAAGGCGTCACTCCACGACGTCGACGCCTCGGGGGCGAGCCTGCGCGGGACGCGCATCATGGGCGCCTCGCTGTACGACGTGGACCTGCGGGGCGCGGACCTGACGGACGCCGTCCTGTTCCAGAACACGTTCAAGGTCACCGTGGACGACACCACGCTGGTACGCGGCCTCACCGGCACGGCCTTCGGTCCGGTCACGGTGGTCAGCGGCGAGGGTTCCCGGGAAGTGGGCGGCGCGGACCTGGAGGCGTGGATCAGTGCGCGTGGCGGCGAGGTTCAAGTGATCACTCCGCAGCGACGGGTGCAGTAGGTGCGGATGAAGGGGAAAACTGTTGGACCCGCACGTCAGGAACTTCTTCCGGGTGTACCTGGACCTTGAGCGGGGGTACGAGAACACCGGCCACCTGCGGCGCACCCTGCTGAGCTTCAAGGATTCCTACGTGGACCTGATCCGGACGGGATTCGAGCAAATCATGTCGGACGAGGATTTCGGGCCCGCCCAGTACGAGGACCTGACCGACATCGAGTTCCCCGACAAGGAGACACTGGACGCCTATCTCCGGGACATGTACGCCTACCTGTTCAACAACGCGCCGGAACAGCCGCTGCCTCCGGGCTAGCCAGATCCCACGATCCACCTCACCGAAGGACCCCGCATGACCCAGGACGTCGTCGCACTCACCAAGCGCATGCCCGACTCGCTCAGTGTGCTGGCCGGGTTGCTCGCCGGTGGGCCAGATCTGCGCGTCGGGAGCGCCGGGGAGGGGGCCGTCGTGCAGTTGTGCGACGACGAGGGGCGGCCGCTCGTGTCCGTCGAGGTGCCCCTGCTGATCCAGGTGCCCGGGGAAGCCGTCCGGCTGCTCGGGGCGGAGGCCGCTCCGGAGGGGGACGGGCCCTGGTGGTGGGTCGAGGCGCGGGCCGCCGCCGGGGTGGACCGGGCCGAGGAGCTGGCCGGGGCCTTCGCCGCGCGGCTGACCATGCTGCTGGGCGGCACGGTGTGGCCCGCCGACACCCCCGGCACCACCGGCGCGGCCAGCCCGCTCGACGTCTCGGGCATCACAGCCGTGCCCTCCCCCGCAGCCGCGCAGCCCGCCGTCGACATGCTCACCGACAAGGCCGCCGTCGTCATGCAGGACCGCCCGGTCGTCCCCATGACGAGCTGGCTGACGGAGGCACTGCGGGCCACCGTGGAGAGCGAGCGGTCGCTCCAGATCGTCACCCCGCCGCACTGCACGCTCTCCCTGCCGACGCGGCTGCTGCTCCAGTCCACCTCCTCGCGCTGGGTCGTCCGGGACGAGCGCTGCGGCTACTACGACGGGCTGACCGGTGCCGTACTGCGCTGGCAGGACGACGCGTTCGCACCGGACCGGCGCGAGGACGGGCAGACCCCGGTGGCGGAGGCGTTCACGGAGGCCCGGCCCACCGGCGAGCGGCAGCTCGTCGTGTCGCTCCGGACCGTGCACCGCCCCACCGCCGACCTCGTGCTCGGCGGCGCACTGGAAGCCGCCTGGGAGGCGCTGACCGGCGCGCCCCCGGCCGGCTGGGGGACGTCGGAGCCCGCAGGGCTCACCTGGTCGCGACGGCGGCTGACCGACCTGGCGTACGAGCGCGCGCCCCGGCCCACCTGGCTGGTGGCCGTGGGCAGCCCGGACCGGCCCGCCGTCGCCACCCTCCAGGTGAGCCGCACCCCGGACGGGGTGGAGGAGGACATCACCCTCGTCCTCGGCCACGGCCCCGACGAGCAGCCGGCCCTGGACGCGCTGCCGGGGCTCGCCGACGAGCTGGTGACCCGGCACGGGCTGCGGACCATGCTCTGCCAGCTGGGCCACGGGCGCCGCGACCTGAACGCCCCGCCCCGCTTCGAACGGCCCCCGCTCCCGTACGCCTTCGCGCTCGGCTCCGCCGAGGTGACCGAGGTGGGCCTCGACACCGCCTCCCGGACCCCGCTCAAGGAGGCGCCGGTGCGGCTGGGTCCCGGCGGCCGGCCGGGCTACTACTACCCGCTCGGCGACGGCGAGAGCGCCGAGGGCTGGGCGGCCCTGGAACAGCTGATGCGCCATCTGCGTGGGGCGCCGCCGGTCTAGCGTGCCACCCCCGTGCACCCTCCGGCCGGTCGGCTAGCTTCCGAAAATGATCGGATTTACACATAAGGCGGCCACTCTGGGGGTGCTGGGCGCGGTGCTCGTCGGCTGCGGCCAGGCACAACCGACGCGTACCGCCGTCGAACGGCCGCCCGCCCCTCACGTCACGGAAAAGCCCGCCGACAAGCCCCCCGTCATGGCCCCCGGCCCCGGCGGCCGGACCCCCGTCTTCCAGCGCGGGCCGCAGCGCGCCGCGAAGGTCGTCGCGCTGAGCTTCGACGCCGACATGACGGCCGACGAGGGGCCGCGCGCAGCGGCCGGCGAACACTTCGACAACCCGGAACTGATCGCCGTGCTGCGCCGCCTGAAGGTGCCCGCGACGGTGTTCATGACCGGGCGGTGGGCCGAGGAGTACCCGGACCAGGCGCGCTCCATCGGCACCGATCCGCTCTTCGAAATCGGCAACCACTCCTACAGCCACTACGCGTTCACCACGCCCTGCTACGGGCTGCCGACGGTCGAGGAGGGCGCGGTGCGCAAGGAGGTCCAGCGGGCCTTCGGGGCGATCCGGGCGACCGGCGCCCGGAACGTGGTCCCGTACTTCCGCTTCCCCGGCGGCTGTTACGACGACGACACGCTGCGCGCCCTCGGGCCGGAGAAGGTGACCGCGGTGCAGTGGGACGTCGTCAGCGGCGACGCCTTCGCGACGGACGCGGACGCCGTCGCCGAGCAGGTGCTCGACGGCGTGCGGTCCGGTTCGCTCGTCGTCATGCACTGCACCCGTAGCGCGGCCCCGGTCACCGCCGAGGCGGTCCGCCAGGTCGTGCCGGAGCTACGGAAGCGCGGCTACCGCTTCGTCCGGGTGTCCGAGCTGATGGCCGGCTGAACCGTCTCAGCCCGAGCAGGCCGTGCGCTGGGCCTCCTGCCACTCGCACACCGGGCACAGCGTGATCCCCTTGACCGACTCGGCGTACTCGGTCGGCTTCCGGCACAGCACGCACTCGGCGTACGGCGGTCCCTCGGCCCGCTCCGGCGTCCCGGCGGGCGGCGTCTCGCAGCAGGGCCTCGATTCCTCAGTCATGCTTACGAGCCTACTCAGCCCCGCACCGAGGTGAGCCGGCACACGAGCGCGAACACGGCGGCCGTCACGGCGGCGGCTCCGAGGAGGGGAAGCACCGGTACGTGGACCGTACCGGTCAGCGAGCCGGTGACCAGGCCCGTCACCGCGTACTTCGCGGGCGACCCGGCCGTGACGAGCGCCAGCAGCGCCACAAGCGCCGTCGCCGCGACGGACCAGCCGCGCCCGTGCAGCAGCGGCCGGCAGCACAGCGCCCCGGCCGCCGCGCCCAGCAGCACGCAGCACGCGGTGGCGAGGATCCCGGCGGCCCCGGCGGGCGGCAGGGGCACCCGCACCGCGTGGTCCGTACTGGCCGGGTCGCTGATCGCCAGGACCACGGCGGTGGCGGCCGTGCCCAGCAGCGCGGCGCCGCCCAGCCCGGTGAGCAGGGCCGCCAGATGGGCCCGGGGCTGCCCGCCCGCCGCAGCCGCGACGACCGCCCGGGCTGCGGGCGGCTCCTGGGTGACGCAGACGCGCACCAGCCAGGCGGTGACCGGGAGCATCCCGGCGGCGGTGTAGCCGAGGGAGTCGAGGACGGGCTGCCCTGAGCGGACGCCGACGGCGAGGAAGGCCAGGTAGAGCAGAACGGGGGCCAGCCAGCGCTGGGACCGTACGAGCAGGGCGGCCTGGTAGCGGATGAGCGCGGTCATGGCGCGGGGTTCCCGTCCGGGGTGGGTGAGCGGTGCGGCGCCGGTTCCGGTACGGGGCCGGGGCGCGTGCGGGTCTCATCGCCGCCCTCGCCCGCGCCGGTCCCCCGCACCGGCTCCACCCGCCCGATGTGCCACGCCGGCCGGGCCGACAGCAGCGCCGCGAGCAGCGCGTCGGAGTGCGTCGCCGGGACCGTGAGGCGGGCCGTTCCGTCGTCGGCCAGGGTGGACGCGGGAGCACCGGGCAGCCCGGACGGGAGCGGGGTCCCCGGCGGGGCCGTCGCCTCGATCCGTACCCGGGGCTCGGCGGGCGCGAGCGGGACGGCGGTGAGGCCCAGGCCCTCCACCCGGTACGCCGCGTCGGCCGCGCCCGCCAGCCGTCGCGGGTCGTGGTCGACGTAGACCACCGTCGCCCCGGCCGCGACGCGTTCCGCCACGGCCCGGTCCAGCACGTCGCGCGCCTCGGTGTCGAGGCCGGTCCACGCCTCGTCCAGCACCAGGAGCTCCGGTTCGGCGAGGAGCGCCTGGGCGACGGCGACCTTCTGGCTGGTGCCCTTGGAGAGTTCGGCGAGGGGCGTCCGGGCGTGCGCGGCGGCGCCGAACCGGGTGAGCCAGCGGTCCGCCCGCCGGGCCGCCTCGGCGGCGCCCAGCCCGTGGACGCGGCCGAGGTGGACGAGATATCCGGCGGCCGTGAACGGCAGGGCCGCCGGGAACCGCTCGGGAACGTACGCCGTGCGCGGCCGGCCCGTGATCCGGCCCTCGGAGGGCGCGTCGATCCGGGCCAGCAGCCGCAACAGGGTCGACTTGCCGGTGCCGTTGGCGCCCTCGACGCGGACGAGGGCGCGCGGGGGCAGGACGAGGTCGACCCCGCGCAGCACCCAGGGCCCGGTGAGGCCGTAGCGCCGGCCGGCTCCCCGCAGCCGCAGGACCTCCGTACCGGCGCTCAGTGGGAGGACGCCTTCTCGGGCTTCAGCTCGCTGGGCCGTACGATCACGAACCCCTGCCCTTCCAGGCGCAGTTGGACGGCCTCGCCCGAGCCGCCCCGGATCATCGAGCCGACGCTCTGCGAGCGGTGCAGCGAGGTGTTCAGCTGGGCGCTCCAGCCGACGACGGCGTCCGTGTCCACGAACACCGGCTGCTGTGGGGTGACGGGGATGACGATGGGGTACCCGTCGCACATCAGGCCCAGCTTGCCGTAGCCGGTGAAGACGCTGTTGAAGAGCCCGCCGCCGGCCATCCCGGCGCCCTTGACGGTCTTTATCTCGTACGAGAGCGACGCGTCGAAGCACAGGACGTTGCGGCCGTTGATGGTGAGGGCGTCGCCCTGCTCCATCTCCACGATGAAGCAGTTCGCGGCCTCGTGCGCGAACCATGCCTCGCCCTGGCCGCGCACGGCCATCAGCGGCAGCCCCTCGCCGGTGACCGCGCGCTTGAGCAGGCCGCCGATGCCCTGGCTCTTGTGCTCGAACTGGAGGTTCCCGCGGAAGGCGACCATCGATCCCTGGCGGGCGTGCATCTCCCCGTTCACCGCGTATTTGATGGATTTGGCGTTCTGCAGCGTCATCCCGGGGACGGTCGCCTGCTCCGCCATGTGCTCGCTGGAAAAGAGATCGCTCTTCATGGACGGCATCCTCGCCCGGAGCCCTCCATTCCGCCAAGAACGGTGTCCGGGGCGGCTGGCAGACTGGGCGGGTGAGCAGCAACGACATCCCCGCGTCCCCGTCCGCCGAGCCGGCCGCCGTGCCCGTGGACAGCCCTTTCCGGTCGGAGCGGACAAACCGGGACGAAGCACCTCAGTACGTACTGCCTCTGGTGGTGCACATCGAGAAGGCCGCGCCGCCGGCCCGCACCGACGCCCTGCGCACGGCCGCCCGCGCGGTGCTCGTGATGCTGTCCGACGAGCGGTCGGTGGGCGAGGGCGAGTGGGCCGGGGTGATGCGGGACTGGCAGGACGCCCGTATCCGCAAGGTGGTCCGGCGGGCCCGGGGCGCGGAGTGGCGCAAGGCGTCGGCCCTGCCCGGGATCACGGTGACGGGCGAGGAGGCGGAGGTGCGGGTCTTCCCGCCGGTGCCCCTGGACGGCTGGCCGAAGGAGCTGGCCAAGCTCCAGGTCTCCGGCACCGACCTGGACGACCCGGAGCCGCCTGCCGCGCCCGGCCCGGCGCACCCGGTGCTCTGGCTCAACCCGGACCTCGGCATGTCGGCCGGCAAGGAGATGGCGCAGGTCGGACACGGGGCGCAGCTCGCCTGGTGGGAGCTGTCGGAGACCGAGCGCAAGGCGTGGCGCGAGGCGGGCTTCCCGCTCTCGGTGGCGACGGCGGAGCCGGACCGCTGGGCGGAGCTGACGGTGAGCGGCCTGCCGGTCGTACGGGACGCGGGCTTCACGGAGATCGCCCCGGGCTCGTGCACGGTGGTCGCCGACCACCCGGCGCTGCGGCGTTGAGACCGGCGGAACCTCAAATGAAGCTCTGAACGTCCCCCCTTCCGGATTCAGGGCCGCGCTCGGGGGCCATCACCCCTGCACGAAGCGAGGGGGAAGCACCATGGGGGACGGAATGCGGCTGGGCATCGGGATCGGCTGGCGGCCGGAGATCGCCGACGAGGTGGAGGCGCTGCCGGGGATCGACTGGGTGGAGGCGGTCGCGGAGAACCTCTGCGCCGGCCATCTGCCGGACTCCCTGGTACGGCTGCGCGAGCGCGGGGTCACGGTGGTGCCGCACGGCGTCTCGCTGGGCCTCGGCGGCGCGGACCGTCCCGACCCCGGCAAGCTCGCGGACCTCGCCGCCCGGGCCACGCTGCTCGGCGCGCCGCTGGTGACCGAGCACATCGCCTTCGTACGGGCGGGCGGGGCACGCACCGGTTCGCCAGTGCTGGAGGCGGGGCACCTGCTGCCGGTACCGCGCACCCGGGCGGCGCTGGACGTGCTGTGCGAGAACGTGCGCATCGCGCAGGACGCGCTGCCGGTGCCGCTGGCGCTGGAGAACATCGCGGCGCTGGTCTCCTGGCCGGACGAGGAGCTGACCGAGGGGCAGTTCCTCGCGGAGCTGGTCGCGCGGACCGGGGTGCGGCTGCTGATCGACGTGGCCAACCTGCACACCAACCACGTGAACCGGGGCGAGGACCCGGCGACCGCGCTGGACGAGCTGCCGGTGGAGGCCATCGCGTACGTGCATGTGGCGGGCGGGGTCGAGAAGGACGGCGTGTGGCACGACACCCACGCCCACCCGGTGACCGCCCCGGTCCTCGACGTGCTGGCGGAGCTGCGGTCGCGGGTGGACCCGCCCGGGGTGCTGCTGGAGCGCGACGACGCGTTCCCGCCGCCCGGTGAGCTGGCGGGCGAGCTGGACGCGATCCGGGGGGTGCTGGAGAAGGGCGGGGACACCCCGGCGGCCCCTGCCGTCCCCGCGGCCCCGGCCGCTGCCGCCGGGTCCGTCGCGGAGTCCGTACGGAACGGTGTCGCTGTCGCGCAGACCGCGCTGCTGTCCGCCCTGGTCGCCGGGACGCCCGCGCCGGAGGGGTTCGACGCGGGCCGGCTCCGGGTGCAGAGCCGCGCCCTGGCCGCCAAGCGCGCGGACGTCGTGGCCAAGGTGGCGCCCGAGCTGCCGGAGATCCTGGGGAGCGGCTACCGGTCGGCGTTCCTCGCGTACGCCGGGGCGCGGCCCATGACGTCGGGGTACCGCCGCGACGCTCTGGACTTCGCCGAGCACCTGCTCATCGCGGGCCGCCCGGAGGATGAGGCGGCCCGGCGCCGGCTGACGCGGTGGTGGCGGGACCGGGCCGCGCCCCGGCCGCCCGGGCGCGCGACGCGGCTGGCCCGTGCGGCCCGCTCCGTGCTGGTGGGGCGGTGACGGGCATGGAGGGGATGCTCGTGTTGCTCACGCTCGCGGTGGTGACCTCGTCCACCGTGCTGATCTGCGGCCTGGCCCGCTCCCGCCGGGGGGTGGGCGGTCCGGCGCACGACCTGTCCGAGGTGGCGTTCCTGAACGGCGGGCCCGGGCGGGTGGTCGACACCGCGCTGGCCGCGATGCACGCGGATGGCAGGCTGGCCGTCGGCGGACCCGGCATCGTGGCCGTGCTCCGGCCGGTGGCGTACGACCCGGTGGAACGGGCGGTGCTGCACGAGCTGGCGGCCGCGCCGAGCGGGGCGCTGCCGACGCTGCGGGCGGCCGTGATGCGGCACCCGGCGGTGCAGGAGACCGGCGACGGTCTCGCCGACCGCGGGCTGCTGGCCGCGCCCCGCGCGAACGCCAAGTGGCGCGTCTGGGGCCTGTTGCAGATGCTGTTGTGTCTCGCGTCCGGGCCGGTCACCATCGGCCTGGCCATCGCCGAGTTCATGGCGGACGACGAGGGCTCCGGCTGGGCGTACCCGTTCGCGGTGGCGATGATCCCTGCCGTCGTCGTCGGCTTCGTGTCCGGGGTGGTCTGCGCGGCGGTGGCCCGGTCCCGGATCACCCGGGCGGGGCGCAGGGCGGCGGCGGAGTTCGGGGCCGCGCACGCCCACCGGACCGATCCGGGGTTCCTGGTGGCGACCCGGGGGCTGCGCGGCGTCCCGGACCCGGAGCTGCGGACGCAGCTGATCGCGGCGGCCCGGACCCGGCCCACCGCGTCCTCGTACACCGCGCACGGCTCCTCGGCCCTGCTGGTCGCGCCGGCCGTGTGGTGTGCGGGGGCGAGTCCGGGCGGCGGCTGCGGCAGTTCGTCGGGCAGCAGCTGCGGCGGAAGCGGCGGCTCCGGCTGCGGGGGCGGCGGGTCGGGCTGTGGCGGCGGCAGCAGCTGCGGGGGCGGCGGATCGAGCTGCGGCGGCGGTTCCAGCTGCGGTGGCGGTTCCAGCTGCGGTGGCGGGTCGAGCTGCGGCAGCAGTTCCTGAGACGGCTGTCCATTTAATGGACGAGCTATGGCGCCACGGGCTGCGCTGGCATAGAACACCGGCATGGTGCCGTTTCTGTTGCTGCTGGTCGCGTGGGGTGCGGCGGGTCTTTCCTGCGCCCGGCTCTGCCTCGCGGGAGCCCGCGCCGCACGGCGGCCCGTCGGCGCGGCCGATCGGCGGGGACGGCAACTCACGCTGTACGAGGCGGCGTTCCTGGCGGGCGGGCCGGGCCGGGTCGCCGATCTGGCGCTGGTCTCCATGCATCTGCGGCGCCGGCTGCTGCTGGCCCACACCGGATGGGCGACGGTCGTGGACCCCGAGGGCCGCGACGACGTGGAGCGCACGGTGATCCGGGCCATAGGGCCGGAGGGCCAGTCGCCGATAGCGCCGGTGCGCGCGTCGGCCGCGGCCGCCGATGCCGTGCGCGCGGTGGCCGACCGGCTCGTGGCGGCCGGTCTGGCGGTCCCGCGCGGGGCGGACGTCGCCTCGGCGGTGCGGGCGGTACGCGGTGCGGCGCTGCTGGTGGCCGCGCTGGGCGCCGCCGCCCTGCTCGCGCCCGGCGGCGGGGGCACGGCCCCGACGCAGGTGTGGTTCGCGGTGCCGCTCGCGCTGACCCTGGGGTGCCTGGCCATAGCCCGGGTCGAGGCGCACCCCTACCGTTCCTGGGCCTCCCCGGACGGGCAGCGGCTGCTGGCGGCGTGCGCGGTGCCGGGGGACGGCGCGACGGGCGACACGCTGGTGACGGTCGCGGTGCGCGGGGTGGACGCGGTGGACGACCCGGCGCTGCGGGCGGCGCTGACGGGCCGGTCGGGCGTACGGAAGCTGCTGGGCAGCCGCGAATGACAAACGGTGCGGCGCGCGGGAAGCGCGCCGCACCGCTGAGCCGAACCCGGTGTCGCTGGACCAGCGGGCGGCACCAGGTGCCGTGTGCCCGCCGTCTGATCTTCCGGGTTGGGGTGGTCACAAGCCCGTTCGCTAGGCGAGCCCGGCCACCAGGTCCGCGACCGACTTGCGCCGGCCGGTGAAGAAGGGGACCTCCTCGCGGACGTGCATCCGCGCCTCGGAGGCCCTGAGGTGCCGCATCAGGTCCACGATGCGGTACAGCTCGTCCGCCTCGAAGGCCAGCATCCACTCGTAGTCGCCGAGCGAGAACGAGGCGACGGTGTTGGCGCGCACGTCGGGGTAGCCCCGGGCCATCTTGCCGTGGTCGGCGAGCATGCGGCGGCGGTCCTCGTCGGGCAGCAGGTACCAGTCGTACGAGCGCACGAAGGGGTAGACGCTGACGTAGTTGCGCGGCGTCTCGTCCGCGAGGAACGCCGGGATGTGCGACTTGTTGAACTCGGCGGGGCGGTGCAGCGCCATGTTCGACCAGACCGGCTCCAGGTGGCGGCCGAGCCGGGTGCGGCGGAAGAGGTTGTACGCCTCCTGGAGCTCGTCCGCGGTCTCCGCGTGCCACCAGATCATGAGGTCGGCGTCCGCGCGCAGGCCCGAGACGTCGTACGTGCCGCGGATGGTGATGTCCTTCGCGGCGAGCTGGTCGAACAGCTCCTGGACCTCACCGGAGACGGCCGCGCGGTCCGTGTCGGCGGGCAGGACGTCGCGCAGCTTGAAGACGGACCACAGCGTGTAGCGGATGACGTCGTTGAGGTCCTTGGCCTTCTTGCCGGCGTTCGGAACCTTGCTTGATGTCGCAGTCTCAGGAGCACTCATACGGCTATTGTCCCGCCTCGCTCCGAGTGCCCTGAACCAGGGTCGGCGTGGCGATGATCTCTCCGCCGGCATCCCCGCCGAGATCCCCGGCGATCTCGTCCGCCGCGCGGTGGGCGCTCGCCACGCAGGCTGGGATGCCGACGCCGTCGTAGACCGCGCCGCACACCCGCAGCGCGGGCAGCTTGGCGACCTCGTCGCGGATGCGGGCGACCCGCGTCAGGTGGCCCACCGGGTACTGGGGCAGGCCGCCGATCCACCGGGTGACCTGGGTCCCCACCGGCCGGGCGGTGAGCCCGGTGGCGGCGGCGAGGTCGCGCAGAGAGATGCCGACGAGCTCGCCGTCCTCGCGGTGCAGGTGCTCCTCCTCGCCGTACCGGCCGACGGAGGTCCGCAGCACGAACAGGTCCGGGGCCGCGTCGGCGACCCACTGCCACTTGTGCGTCGAGAAGGTGGCGGCCTTGATGGTCTGCCCGTCGACCGGCGGAACGAGGAAGCCGGAGCGCCCGTCGAAGGCCGCCCCGGTCACGTCGGAACGCCGGAACGCCATCGTGACCAGCGCCATCGACGCGTACTCGACGCCCGCCAGTTCGGCCGACGCCCCCGGTGACTCGGCGGCGAGCAGCGTGGCGGCGGACCAGGCGGGGACGGCGAGGACGATGCCGTCGGCGGAGACGACCCCGGTGTCCGTGCGGACGTCCCAGCCGTCGGCGGTGCGGGTCAGCCCCAGCACGGGGGTCTCGGTGCGGATCTCGCCGCCCCCGGCGCGCACGGCGTCGGCGACGGCCCCCGGAAGGGTCCCGATGCCGCCCTCGATGCCCTGGAAGACGGGCCCGGTCTGCTGCCGGGCGGCGGCCCGCTCCTGGATCCGGGTGACCCCGTCGAGCAGGGAACCGCCTTCCCGGGCGGCCTCGAAGAGCTGCGGTACGGCGGCGCGCATCGAGATCCGGTAGGCGTCGCCCGCGTACACCCCGCCGAGCAGCGGCTCCACCAGCCGGTCCACGACCTCCCGGCCCAGCCGGTCCGCCACGTACGCGCCGACGGCGACGTCCTCGCCTACGGCCACCGGGGGCAGCTCGCGGTCCTCGGCGATCCGGGCGAGTCCCTCGGCCGACAGCACCTCGCCCAGGACGGACGGATCGCCCGGGACGCCCATCACATGGCCCTTGGGCATCGGGCGCAGCGCGTCGCGCGTCCACAGCGCGGCGGTGGCCGTGGCGGGCGGCTGGAGGCGGTCGTCGAGGCCCACGGCGCGGGCCAGGCCGACGGCCTCCGGGCGGCGGGCGAGCATGGATTCGGCGCCGAGGTCGACCTGGACGCCGGCGACCTCGCCGGTCATGAGCTTGCCGCCGAGCCGGACGGTCGCCTCCAGGACGGTGACCTTCAGCCCGGCGCCGACGAGCCGGTGGGCGGCCGCGAGTCCGGCGATGCCGCCGCCGATGACGACGACATGGCGGGGGGCCCGGTCCGCGCGGTGTGTGGATGGCTGCATGGCTCCACTCTCTCAAACCGGTCCGGGGCGCCGACCGTGACCGGTTCGCAACCGGATTTCCGGGTCCGTCCACACTCCCCGCCACGTCTCACCGCCGACATCAATCACCCGTCCTGGGGGGACAGTTATGCAAGGAACACCTTTCGCACGCACCGGCCGGCGCGTGTCCGGACCGGCTGCGGTACTGCTGGCAGCCGTGCTCGCGCTGAGCGGCTGCGGCGCGTCCGGCGACGATGCGAGCAGCGCCGCCGACCGGGGCGTCATCGGGCCGCAGCAGCAGAAGTCCGGTTCCGAGGCCGGCAAGGCCGGGGCACCGGCGGCCGACGCGGCGCGGCCGGAGCAGCGCAAGAACCCGAAACCGACCGCCATCCACGTCATCCGCACCGCATCGCTCTCCGTCGAGGTGAAGGACGCGTCGAAGGCGGCGGCGAACGCCCGGACGGCGGTCCAGGACGCGGGCGGGCTGGTCGAGAAGGAGACCACCGAGCGGATCGACGGCACCCGGGACTCCTCGCACCTCGTGCTGCGCGTACCGCAGGATTCGTACGACGAGGTGCTGCGGGACCTGTCGGGGGCGGGGAAGCTCGTCTCGCGTACGTCGGCGGCCAAGGACGTCACCGATGAGGTGGTCGACGTCGACAGCCGGATCGCCACCCAGCGGGCGAGCGTGGCCCGGGTCCGCAAGCTGATGGACCGGGCCGACAAGCTGGCCGATGTGGTCACCCTGGAGGGCGAACTGAGCAGCCGTCAGGCCGCGCTGGAGTCGCTGCTCGCCCAGCAGGCGTCGCTGAAGGACCGTACGACGCTGGCGACCGTCACGCTCCACCTGGTCGAACCGGAGACGACGGCCGGGGCGGCCGATGACGACCCGGGCTTCCCGGACGCCGTCGCCGGGGGCTGGCACGCCTTCCTGACGATGCTGCGGTGGCTGGCGATGGCGGTCGGCGCCGCGGCCCCGTTCCTCGCAGCGGCGGCCGTCCTGGCCGTGCTGTGGCGGCTGCTGCGCCGCCGCCGGGGTACGCAGGGCGGGTGAGTGGGCCACCGGTGCGGCCCGCGCCGTAGCGTGGGTGCTTTCGAAGACGCTTCGGAGGGACCTGCATGACTGCGGAACGACTGGTGATCATCGGAGGGGACGCGGCGGGGATGTCCGCCGCGTCCCAGGCCCGGCGGCTCAAGGGCCCGGACGAGCTGAGCATCACCGCCTTCGAACGGGGCCACTTCACCTCGTACTCCGCGTGCGGCATCCCGTACTGGGTCAGCGGCGACGTCACGGACCGGGACGACCTCATCGCCCGTACGCCCGAGGAGCACCGGGCCCGTGACATCGACCTGCGCACGCGCACCGAGATCACCGCGATCGACGTGGCGGGGCGCCGGGTGCGCGCCCTGGACCGGGAGTCCGGCGAGGCGTACTGGACCGGGTTCGACAAGCTGGTGATCGCCACCGGGGCCCGCCCGGTGCGCCCGGACCTGCCCGGCATGGACGCGGCCGGGGTGCACGGGGTGCAGACCCTGGACGACGGGCAGGCGCTGCTGGACACCCTGGAGCGGACGGAGGGCCGGCGCGCGGTCGTCGTCGGAGCGGGGTACATCGGCGTGGAGATGGCCGAGGCGATGCTCAAGCGGGGCTACGAGGTGACCGTCCTCAACCGCGGCGAGCAGCCGATGGCCACGCTCGACCCGGACATGGGGCGCCTGGTCCACGACGCGATGGACGGGCTCGGGATCACCACGGTGAACGGGGCGGAGGTCACCGGGATCAGGACCGGTCCGGACGGCCGGGTCGCCGAGGTCGTCACGGACGACGCGTCCTACCCGGCGGACGTGGTGGTGCTCGGCATCGGCGTCCGGCCGGAGACGGCCCTGGCCCGGGAGGCCGGACTGCCGCTCGGGCCGCACGGCGGGCTGCTCACCGATCTGGCGATGCGGGTCCAGGGCCACGAGAACATCTGGGCGGGCGGCGACTGCGTGGAGGTCCTGGACCTGGTCGCGGGCCACACCCGGCACATCGCGCTCGGCACGCACGCCAACAAGCACGGCCAGGTCATCGGCTCGAACGCCGGCGGCGGCTACGGCACGTTCCCCGGCGTGGTGGGTACGGCAGTGAGCAAGGTGTGCGACCTGGAGATCGCCCGGACCGGGCTGCGCGAGAAGGACGCCCGGGCGGTGGGCCTGCGGTACGTCACGGCCACGATCGAGTCGACCAGCCGGGCGGGCTACTACCCGGACGCGCGGCCGATGACGGTGAAGATGCTCGCGGAGTACCGCACGGGCCGGCTGCTCGGCGTGCAGATCGTGGGCCGCGAGGGCGCCGGGAAGCGGGTCGACGTGGCGGCGGTGGCGCTGACCGCCCGGATGACCGTGGAACAGATGACCGCCCTGGACCTGGGCTACGCCCCGCCGTTCTCACCCGTCTGGGACCCGGTCCTGGTGGCGGCCCGCAAGACCGTGTCGGTACTGCGGAAGGCGGGCACCGACTGAGCGGCGCCCGCCTCCGCGCCGGTTCAGCGGGCGGTGCTGGTGTGGACGTACTCGACGAGGCGGGAGAGCGCGTCCGGGTCCATGTTCGGCATGACGCCGTGGCCCAGGTTGAAGATGTGGCCCTCCAGGCCGGCGGCCGCGTCCAGCACCTCCCGGGTCTTGGCCTCCACCGCGGAGGTCGGCGCGAACAGCACCGCCGGGTCGAGGTTGCCCTGGAGCGCCTTGCCGGGGCCGACGCGGCGCGCGGCCTCGTCCAGCGGCACCCGCCAGTCGACGCCGACGACGTCCGCCCCGGCCTCGCCCATCAGGCCGAGCAGTTCGCCGGTGCCGACGCCGAAGTGGATGCGGGGGACGTCGTACGCGGCGACGGCGTCGAAGACCTTCGCGGAGGCGGGCAGCACGGAGCGCCGGTAGTCGGCGGGGGCGAGGGCGCCGACCCAGGAGTCGAAGAGCTGGACGGCCGAGGCGCCGGCCTCGATCTGGACCTTGAGGAAGGCGCCGGTGATCTCGGCGAGCCGGTCGAGCAGGTCGGCCCAGAGCTCCGGGTCGCCGTACATCATGGCCTTGGTGTGCTCGTGGTTGCGGGACGGCCCGCCCTCCACGAGGTAGCTCGCGAGCGTGAACGGCGCGCCCGCGAAGCCGATCAGCGGGGTCTCCCCCAGCTCGGCGGTGAGCAGCCGGACGGCCTCGGTGACGTACGGGACGTCCTCGGGGGTCAGGTCACGCAGCCGGGCGAGGTCGGCGCGGGTGCGGACCGGCTCGGCGATGACCGGGCCGACACCGGGCTTGATGTCGAGGTCGATGCCGATCGCCTTGAGCGGGACGACGATGTCGCTGTAGTAGACGGCGGCGTCGACCTTGTGGCGGCGGACGGGCTGCATCGTGATCTCGGCGACGAGCTCCGGCATCGTGCAGGACTCGAGCATCGGGATGCCTTCGCGCACCTTCAGGTACTCGGGCAGCGAGCGTCCCGCCTGGCGCATGAACCAGACCGGCGTGTGCGGGACCGGCTCGCGCCGGCACGCCTTGAGGAACGCCGAGTCGTACGTGGCGGAAGTCTTCGTCTGCTGCCCGGAGGGGCGGTCGTTGGCACTCACGCACAGAATCTTCGCACGCGCCGGAAACGAGCCCGGCCCCGCACGGGTGTCCTTCCGCGCACGGAGCTCCCGTTCCGCCTACTCTTCCCCGCATGGCTGCGGCTCAGGGACACATCTCCGGTCAATCCGATGGCGCTGACGGCACGGACGGCGCGGAGGGTGGTGCCGTACCGTCCGCGTTCCGTTCGGCGGTGGACGCGCTGCGCGCGGCGCGGCTGCGTCCCGAGCTGGAGGTGGAACCGACCCGGCCACCGAAGCGGCTCGCCCCGCACGCGTACGCGCTGGAGGCGGCGGTGGTCGACGGCGACGACGACCTCGCCGACGGCCGCCTCGTCCTGCTGCACGACCCGGCAGGCCACGAGGCGTGGCAGGGCGCCTTCCGGCTGGTGACGCTGGTCCGCGCCGAGCTGGAGCCGGAGATGGCCGCCGATCCACTGCTCCCCGAGGTCTGCTGGTCCTGGCTGACCGGCGCGCTGGAGGCCCGCGGCCTGTTCTACGGGGAGGCGGGCGGCACGGTCACCATGGCGGGCTCGCACTACTTCGGCGCGCTGGAGACCCGGCGCCCCGCGACGCAGATCGAGATCCGGGCCTCCTGGACCCCGCGCGAGGGCCTGGGCGGGGCACCGGACGCGGCGGCCCATCTGGTCGCCTGGGGCGACCTGCTCTGCCAGATCGCGGGCCTGCCGCCGTCCGGCCCTCTGGACGCGGCGGTGGTCACGCTCCCACAGCGCCGGGGGCCGCAGACGCCGTAGCGGCGGCCGGGTTCTGAACGGGCGGGGCGGCCTTCGGGCCGCCCCGTTTTCCGTGCCGCTGCGTCGGACGATCTCCGTGACGGCGCGTCATACGATCACTTTCAGCCAGAGGAAAACGCTCTCAGGAATCGATCGAGAACCCCATTTGCCCGAATTGTTACTCAACAAATCGTGATCTTCCCCTAAAGGAGCAGGGGTCTGCTGCCGAAGGAGTCAATGACCCTTCAAGCACGGTTCGCCCCGGCTTCATCCCCGAGCCGGCCCGTCCCGCCACTCCCCAGGAGGCCTGGTGTCCGTTCTCCTCGAGCAGCCCGCAAGCCTGGTCGCCTACCGCCCGAACAAGCCGACGGCCATGGTCGTCGTGGCCGACCCGCGCGTCCGTTCCACCGTGACCCGCCATCTGTGGGCCCTCGGAGTTCGTGACGTCATCGAGGCGTCGTCCATCGCGGAGGCCCGTCCCCGCGTCGGCAACCCGCGCGACATCTGCGTAGCCGACGTCCACCTGCCCGACGGTTCCGGGCTGACCCTGCTGTCCGAAACCCGAGCCGCCGGCTGGCCCAACGGTCTCGCCCTGTCCGCCGCCGACGACATCGGCGCCGTGCGCAACGCCCTCGCGGGCGGCGTCAAGGGCTACGTCGTCACCGGCACCCGTACCAACATCGGCCACCCGGCCCGTCCCGGCGTCGCCCCCATCGGCGCCACCGCCGCCCGGATGCACCGTCGGCCCCCCGGCACCCCGAGCCACCCGGGCGGCTACCGCGAACTGTCCGGCCGCGAGGTGGAGGTCCTGCGGCTCGTCGCCGAGGGCCAGTCGAACAAGGCCATCGGTGTCTCCATGGGGCTGTCCGCCCTGACCGTGAAGAGCCACCTCGCCCGCATCGCCCGCAAGCTGGGCACCGGCGACCGCGCCGGCATGGTCGCGGTGGCCCTGCGGACGGGCATCATCCACTGATTCCCCGCCCCGGCCGGTGCACGGCGTACGGAACCGGCTGGATTACGTGCATCGGCGCCTACCGACGGAACGTTCCGTCGGCAGGCGCCGCGCACACACAGATACCCTTGACACGTGACCGACGCCCAAGAGACCGCAGCAGACACATCACTGCGAACCACCGGGGGCGCTCCCCCGGACGACGTCGCCCCGGCGCCGATCCCCTTGCTCGAACCGCGCGAGGGCATTCCGCCGGTGGTGGCGTCCGACGACGCCCTGGCCGGGGTGATCGCCGCATTCGCCGCGGGCTCGGGCCCGGTGGCCGTCGACGCCGAGCGGGCGTCCGGCTACCGCTACGGCCAGCGCGCCTACCTCGTCCAGTTGCGCCGCGACGGGGCGGGCAGCGCGCTCGTGGACCCCGTGGGCTGCCCCGACCTGTCCGCGCTCGGCGAGGCCCTGCACGGCACCGAGTGGATCCTGCACGCGGCGACCCAGGACCTGCCCTGCCTGCGCGAGATAGGGATGACGCCGACCGGGCTCTTCGACACCGAGCTGGCCGGACGGCTGGCCGGCTTCCCGCGCGTCGGCCTCGGTGCCATGGTCGAGAACGTCCTCGGCTACTCACTGGAGAAGGGCCACTCCGCCGTCGACTGGTCCACCCGCCCGCTGCCCGAGCCCTGGCTGCGCTACGCCGCGCTCGACGTCGAGCTCCTCATCGACCTGCGCAACGCGCTGGAGGACGAGCTCGACCGGCAGGGCAAGCTGGAGTGGGCCCAGGAGGAGTTCTCCGCCATCGCCTCGGCTCCGCCCGCTCCCCCGCGCCAGGACCCGTGGCGCCGCACCTCCGGGATGCACAAGGTCCGCCGCCGCCGCCAGATGGCGGTCGTCCGGGAGCTGTGGAACGCCCGGGACCAGATCGCCCGGCGACGCGACGTCTCGCCCGGCAAGGTGCTCGGGGACGCGGCGATCATCGAGGCCGCGCTCGCCCTTCCGGTGAACACGCAGGCGCTGACCGCCCTCACCGGCTTCGGTCCGCGCATGGGCCGGCGCCAGCTGGAGCAGTGGCAGGCCGCCGTGGACCGGGCCAAGGCGCTGCCCGACACGGAGCTGCCGCAGCCCGGCCAGGCCCTCGCCGGCCCGCCGCCGCCGCGCGCCTGGGCCGACAAGGACCCGGCCGCCGCCGCCCGGCTCTCGGCGGCCCGCGCCGCGGTCTCCGCGCTGGCGGAGCGGCTGCACCTGCCGCAGGAGAACCTGATCACGCCGGACACGGTGCGCCGGGTGTGCTGGGAGCCGCCGAAGAACCCGACGCCGGAGACGGTGGAGTCCGCGCTCGCCGGGTACGGCGCGCGGCACTGGCAGATCGAGCAGGTGGCGCCGCTGCTGTACCGGGCGCTGACGCAGCCCTCGTAACGGCACGCGGCCCTCGCAACGGCACGGGACGGGGCGTGATCACGCCGACTTCCGTGCGCTCCGGCACGCGGCACGAATGGCCCGGACGGACTCGAAAACGAGTCCGTCCGGGCCATTCGCCGTGTGCGGAGGGGTGCTCTCCGGGCAGTTTCCGCGTGTGACCTTCGCCGCTCCGGCCACAGGGGGTGGGCAGTCTGGTTACCCGCAAGTAGCATGACCGGAGCGGCGTGCCTCCGGGCGCGCCCCGCAGCAGTGCCATCCCGCACCCTGGAGGAGAGCCATCGTGCCTCGTACCATCCGGGACGTCGTCTTCGTAGACGGCGTCCGCACCCCGTTCGGCAAGGCGGGCCCGAAGGGCATCTACCACGAGACCCGCGCCGACGATCTCGTCGTGAAGGCCATCCGGGAGCTGCTGCGCCGCAACCCGGACCTGGACCCCAAGAAGATCGACGAGGTCGCCATCGCCGCGACCACGCAGATCGGCGACCAGGGCCTGACCCTCGGCCGTACCGCCGGCATCCTGGCCGGTCTGCCGCAGTCCGTCCCGGGCTACTCCATCGACCGCATGTGCGCGGGCGCCCTGACCGCCGTCACCTCGACGGCCGGCTCCATCGCCTTCGGCGCGTACGACGTCGTCGTCGCCGGCGGTGTCGAGCACATGGGCCGCCACCCGATGGGCGAGGGCGTCGACCCGAACCCGCGGTTCGTGTCGGAGAAGCTGGTCGACGAGTCCGCCCTGTTCATGGGCATGACCGCGGAGAACCTGCACGACCGGTACCCCACGATCACCAAGGAGCGCGCCGACGCCTACGCGGTGCGGTCCCAGGAGAAGGCCGCCAAGGCGTACGCCAACGGCAAGATCCAGCAGGACCTGGTGCCCGTCTCGGTGCGCCGCACCAACGCGGAGGCCGGTGAGACCGGCTGGGGCCTGGTCACCGCCGACGAGCCGATGCGCCCGGGCACCACGATGGAGTCCCTGGCCAACCTGAAGACCCCGTTCCGCGCCCACGGCCGCGTCACGGCCGGTAACGCCGCGGGCCTCAACGACGGCGCCACCGCCTCGCTGCTCGCCGCCGAGGACGTCGCCCGCGAGCTGGGCCTCCCCGTCAAGATGCGCCTCGTCTCCTACGCCTTCGCCGGCGTCGAGCCGGAGGTCATGGGCTACGGGCCGATCCCGGCCACCGAGAAGGCCCTCGCCCAGGCCGGTCTGTCCATCTCGGACATCGGTCTCTTCGAGATCAACGAGGCGTTCGCCGTACAGGTGCTGGCGTTCCTGGAGCACTACGGCATCGCCGACGACGACGCCCGGGTCAACCAGTACGGCGGCGCGATCGCCTACGGCCACCCGCTGGCCTCCTCCGGTGTCCGGCTGATGACGCAGCTGGCCCGCCAGTTCGAGGAGCACCCCGAGGTCCGCTACGGCCTCACGACCATGTGCGTGGGCTTCGGCATGGGCGCGACGGTCGTCTGGGAGAACCCGCACTTCGAGAACGCCGGAGGCGACAAGTGAGCACCACCACCGAGCTTCTGAAGGGTGCGGCCGAGCTGTTCCCGGGCGAGGTCGTCACCCAGGCGCACGTACGCCACCTGGACCTGCCGGCCGGTGCGGGGCGCTTCGCCCTCATCACGCTGGACAACGGCCTGGACCACACCAAGCCGACCACCTTCGGACCGCAGTCGCTGGCGAACCTCGACGCCGCGATCGACCAGGTCGAGAAGGAGGCCGCCGACGGCGCGATCACCGGCGTCGGCATCACCGGCAAGCCGTTCATCTTCGCGGTCGGCGCCGACCTCAAGGGCGTCGAGCTGCTCAAGGAGCACCAGGACGCGCTGGCCATCGGCAAGGGCGGCCACGACGTCTTCCGCCGGCTGTCCGGCCTCGCGGTGCCCACCTTCGCGTACTACAACGGCGCGGCGATGGGCGGCGGTGTCGAGGTCGGGCTGCACTGCTCGTACCGCACCGTCTCCAAGGCGCTGCCGGCGTTCTCGCTGCCCGAGGTCTTCCTCGGTCTGGTCCCCGGCTGGGGCGGCTGCGTGCTGCTGCCGAACCTGATCGGCGCCGACCGCGCGGTCTCGGTGATCATCGAGAACTCGCTGAACCAGAACCGCCAGCTCAAGGGCAAGCAGGTCTTCGAGCTCGGCATCGCGGACGCGCTCTTCGAGGGCGCGGACTTCCTGGAGCGGTCCCTCGTCTGGACCGCGGGCGTGCTCAACGGCACGGTCACCGTCGAGCGCCCCGAGATCGACCGCGGGGACGCCTGGGACCAGGCCGTGGCGCGCGGCCGGGCCATCGCCGACTCCAAGGTGCACGGCGCGGCCCCGGCCGCGTACCGCGCCCTGGAGATCGTCGCCGCGGCCAAGGACGGCGACCTGTCCGCCGGCTTCGACCGCGAGGACCAGGCCCTGGCGGACCTGATCATGGGCGGCGAGCTGCGGTCCGGGATCTACTCCTTCAACCTGGTCCAGAAGCGCGCCAAGCGCCCGGCCGGGGCCCCGGACAAGAACCTGGCGCGCCCGGTCACCAAGGTCGGCGTGGTGGGCGCGGGCCTGATGGCCAGCCAGCTCGCCCTGCTCTTCCTGCGCCGCCTTGAGGTGCCGGTCGTGCTGACCGACATCGACCAGGAGCGCGTCGACAAGGGTGTGGGCTACGTCCACGCCGAGATCGAGAAGCTGCTCGGCAAGGGCCGCATCAACCAGGACAAGGCCAACCGCCTCAAGGCCCTGGTCTCCGGTGTGCTGGACAAGGCGGAGGGCTTCTCCGACGCCGACTTCATCATCGAGGCCGTCTTCGAGGAGATCGGCGTCAAGCAGCAGGTGTTCGCGGAGGTCGAGGCGGTCGCCCCGGCGCACGCGATCCTCGCCACCAACACCTCGTCCCTCTCGGTCACCGAGATGGCGTCGAAGCTGAAGAACCCCGAGCGGGTCGTCGGCTTCCACTTCTTCAACCCGGTCGCGATCCTCCCGCTCCTGGAGATCGTGCGCGGCGAGAAGACCGACGACGCCTCGCTGGCCACCGCCTTCGGTGTGGCCCGCAAGCTGAAGAAGACCGCGGTGCTGGTGAAGGACGCCCCGGCGTTCGTCGTCAACCGCATCCTCACCCGCTTCATGGGCGAGATCCAGAACGTCATCGACGAGGGCACCCCCGTCGAGACCGCGGAGAAGGCCATCGAGCCGCTCGGCCTGCCGATGTCCCCGCTGGTGCTCCTGGAGCTCGTCGGTCCGGCGATCGGCCTGCACGTCTCCGAGACCCTGAACCGCGCCTTCCCGGAGCGCTTCACCGTCTCCGAGAACCTGGCGGCGGTCGTCAAGGCCGGCAAGCGCGGCTTCTACGTGTACGACACGGGCGCCCCGGTCCTCGACCCCGAGGTCGCCGCCCTCCTCAAGCAGGGCGACACCGTCCTGACCGAGCAGCAGGTCCGCGACCGCGTCCTGGACGCGGTGGCCCAGGAGATCGGCCTGATGCTGGACGAGGGCGTCGTGGCCGAGGCCCAGGACATCGACCTCTGCCTGATCACGGGCGCCGGCTGGCCCTTCCACCTGGGCGGCATCACGCCGTACCTGGACCGCGAGGGCGTCTCGGAGCGCGTGAACGGGAAGAAGTTCCTGGCGGCGGGCGTGGCGAGCGTTCCGGCGTAACGCGTTCGCTCTGTTACGCGGACGGGCCGTACGGATGTCGTTTCCGTACGGCCCGTCCGCGTAACGGGCGGCTCCCGCGCGTCCGCCTAGGCCGCCACGACGACCAGTGCGTCGGCCACCGCCCGCTCGCTCACGCTCGCACCGTCCGCCCCCCTGGGGCGGTTGCGCAGCTGCCCCAGCACGACCATCGTCGTGGAACCGCCGCCGTCGAGGTTCAGGGCGTCGTGGGCGCGCCACGTACGCATCAGCTCAGCCGCCTCGGCCATGGTCACACCGATGCTGACGCCGGGGTCACGGCCGTCGACCGTCATGAGCAGGAGGGTCCCGTCGCGGGTGAACCCCGCCAGGGTCCGGGGGTGGCGCTGGGAGAGCGCGGTCGGGGAGAGCCCGTTCGCCTTGATGTTGATGTCGACGCGGCCCTCGCGCAACAGCCGGGGCCCGGCCTGGAGCACGGTCAGGTCCTTCCCCGACAGCCGCCGACCCGCGCTGTCGTAGACCTGCGACGTGATGCGCAGGACGGTATCCGGCAGGGCGTGGCGGCGCAGCCAGGCCCCGGCGGCGCCGGTCCCCTGCAGGACGCGGCCGCCGGCCGGCACGGGTCCTCCGGCCGGTGTGCGGAGACGGAGCACGCGGCCCCCGCCGGCGAGGACGGCTTCGACGGTTCCGGCCGGCGCACGGGCCGCCTCGGGGCCCCACTGCGGTGTGAACAGCACCAGTTCATCGGGGTCGGTGCAGAGCTTGTTGTGAGCGGGGGCGGTGGACCGCTGCCCCTGGCGGACGTCGCCTCCCACTCCGCCGCATCCGACGATCCGGCCGGGCATCCGGTTGACGCCGTCGATCAGCCGCGCCGCACCGTCCTCGGCCACCACGCGGCTCACCGAGCGGGCTTCGGTGATGCGTCCGGGGACGCCGTCCTCCCCCAGAACCAGGGCGGTACGTCCGTTCGCCGCCTCGCTGAGCAGTGCGTTGTTCTCGACGTACAGCCCGAGCGGGTCCCCGTCGTAGCCGCTGAAGACCGCACTGGTGCGGATGTCGAAGAAGGAACCGTTCACGGCGGCGACCGCCCCGGCCCGCTTCGCCATGGACCGCACTGTCTCCGCCGAGTCCAGGCGGGCACCGTGCACCGCGCCCAGCTTGACCGGCGCGTCCGGCGCGACGGACAGCACCTGGTGGCGCACGGGGCCGGCCGGGAGCCGGACCGTGTGCTCCTCGTACCGGACGCCGGGAGGGAGGGGGAGCCGGCGGGCGGGGGGTCGGAGCCTCCGCGTGTCCGCCGTGCTGCAACCGCCCAGGGCCAAGCCGCCGGCCGCGGTCAGGAACAGACGACGCCTCATCCCGGGAGGGCGCCGGGGAGCAGCCCGGGGTTCCTGCCGATGTCCCCCGCGTACACGGTCACCTCGGACCAGTTGCGGTGGCCCCGCGCGTTCTCGTAGCAGACGGAGAAGCGGTCGTAGCCGGCCGCTCCGGGCACTCCGGTGTAGGTGATGCTGCCGTCCGGCGCCGCGGTCACCGTGCCCGCCTGTGGGATGCCCACACCGACCACGCGGAAGCCCGCCTCGGCAGCGTCGCGGTCGGGACCGATGACGGCGTAGCCTCCGGCCGGGATGGACAGGCTGCGGCCGGGCACCCAGGCACGGCGTACCCGGAAGCCCGCTTCGGTGATCTGCGCGGACGAGACCAATTTCTCGCCCGCGTACGACATCACGCCGACGCACACCTTGGGGAGCAGGACCGCACCCTCGGGGGCGTCGTCGTTCACCGTGAGGACGGCGGTCACCGCCCGGGGCTCGTCTCCACTCGCGTACGTCGCGAACCGGCCGTTGGGGAGGTGCCCGAGCCCTTGCAGCCGAGCCATGGTGGCGTGCTCGGCCACGATGTCGTCGAAGATGTAGCCGTACGCGCGGTAGGGGCCGCCCGCGGGCAGGATCTGCAGATGCAGGGCAATGTCCTGGCCCGGCACCACGGGGACCTCGGGGTCCGCGTCGGCGTGGAGTTCCATGAGCGCCGAGACTCCCGTGCGCTCCGGGTGCGCGACCTGGATACGGGCGAGCAGATACCAGTCACTCATTCGACGACCTCCAAGGTCCGGGCCCGCACCAGTTCGCCGAAGACGTCGTCATCCGGCCACTCCACGCTGTCGGGCGAGAAGCGGGGACGTTCCAGGTTCTCGAAGTGATGCGCTTCAAGCATCGAGCGGTCCCGGAGTTCACGGGCGATGAAGCGCGCGCACTCGATCGCTCCGCCGACGCGCAGGTGCGTGTTGTCGGCCACGCCCTCGGGGTAGTTGGGGTGCTCCCCCGGGGCGAGGTAGAGAAAAATCTTCCGCGTGCCGTCCGGACCGGCCTCACGCCACCGGCGCACGCTCCACTCGTTCAGGTCGATCAGCGGTACGGATTTGTCCGCCGCGACCTCCCTCATGGCCGGTGGGTACATCCCGAGCAGCGGCCGCAGGTTGCCCTGCGCGTCGAAAACCCTGCGCTCGTGGCTGGTCACGAGGACCGGGTGGGCGCCGCGGTCGCGCACCGCGTCCACACACTGGCTCAGGCGGACCTGGTAGTCACGGAACGGCTCGGTGTGCCGGCCCTTGTCGGGCTTCATGTCGATCAGCCCGAACGACAACAGGACCAGGTCGTCCGGCCGGGCCTCCCTCAGCAGCCAGGCCATCCTGCCGCGTTCCATGAAGCTGCGTGAACTCGCTCCGGCCCGTGCACAGTTGACGATCCCGACGGAGGGAATGAAGAGGGGCAGTGTCTGGCCCCACCCCGCCATGGGCGCGAAGCTGCGCTGCCGGCGGGTCACACTGGAGTCACCGGCCAGGAAGACTGTGCGCGTCCGCCGCACTACGCCCACTCCCTGCTGGTGTCCCGGTGGTGGCGGTCCGTGCCGGTGAGACCCGCGCCGCCGTCGAGCGCGCTGTGCGTACGCGACGGCGCGTCCGGCGCCCTGCTGCTCTCGACCGCTCCCTCCAGTTCGTCGATGGCCCGGAAGACCCGCTCCGAGTTGTTCGTGTCCCGGCGGCCGAAGAAGGCGTCGACCCGGGCGCGGTACTGCGGCTCCACGGCGAAGCCCCGCTCGATCGTGGCGATGATCTCCCGCACCGTCGCGTCGACGTCGCGGCAGACCGGGCCGAATCCGTCGCGCTCGAACTCGTAGTAGCCGCGCTTGTAGTGGTTGCCGTAGAAGTCTTCCTCGTCGAACGGCGTGTAGACGATGGGGGTGCCCATGTAGGCCACGTCGAAGAAGACCGACGAGTAGTCGGTGACCAGGAGTGAACACTCGCGCATGGCCAGCTGCACGTCCCGTCCGTCGCCGGTCACGGTCACCGACGGATGGTCGATGCGGAAGTGATGCAGATAGGGGCGGATCTCGTAGTGCGGCATGAACTCCAGTTCCACCCCGCACTGTTCGAGCACAGCCAGCAGGCGCTCGTCGCGCAGCAGGGTCGAGAAGAACCGGAAGTAGTCGGACGCGGCGAACGGGATCTTCGCCTTGGCCGCCCTGTCGTACGAAGGGGCGACGATGTCCCTCCGCCAGGTGGGCATCAGAAGCACCCTCGGCCGTCCCGAACGCACGGGCTGCAGGGCGTCGAACCGCGGGAAGCCCGCGGCCGCGACCCGGGCGTAGCCGTAGCCGCAGTGCTCGGCGAAGTACGAACGCTCCGCCTCGCCCACGGTCAGCAGCAGGTCGACGTCGGTGACCTGCTGGTGCACCGAGGGCGCCACGTCGTTGTAGGTGACCCCGTGCTGGAGGAAGACCCTCCGGTAGTTCAGCAGGTCTCCGTAGCCCCGCAGGAAGGAACTCTTGCTGAGCTCGGGGAACCCGAGGTACGCCTCCAGGTCGTACGGGTTGATGAGCCGCTTGGCATGCAGCAGATACATCCGGTACTTGCGCGAGGTGCGGTCCAGGACGTGCCCGTACGGTGCCACCTTGGCCCGGTCCTTGGCGTCCCCGTTGATGGCGTAGTAGACCTTCCGGCGCGGCTGGTTCTCCCTGATCCACCGGAACAGGTGGTAGGCGTTGTCCTGCGCGGTATCGGCCCTCTCCCCGATGATCCAGATGTCCTTGCGGTGGAGCCGGGGATAGCTCAGCAGGTAGGCGAGGCGCGTACGCCAGCCCGGTCGGCCGGGCAGCGCGGACAGCAGCTGGCGCCGCAGATTCCACAGCCGGCCCCGCAGCTTCCGGCCGGCCCCGGTGAAGTAGCGGAAGACCATGGAGTCGTCCTCGCGGACACCGAGCCACAACCAGTCGCGGCCGATCCTGCGCATGCCCTTGAACCGGTGCAGCATCAGCCGGGCTCCGACCGGAGCGTCGACGTGGCGGTCGCCGTCGTGGAAGCGCAGGACCACCGTGAGGTCGCGGCCGGCGAGTCCGGCGAGCGCCTTCGGCGTCGCCGCCGCGCGCCATCCCCCGAACCAGTCCCGTTCGTTCCTGACCCTCCACCGGTCGCGCCGGTACACCTGCTCGGCGGGGATCGCCACGCTCCTCGTCCCGTCCGTGCATATCAGCTCGATGCGGTTCGTGAAGAGCTGGGAGATGTCGACGCCCGTCAGGGTCATCAGACCCTCGAACTGAAGCTCGCCGTCCCGGTAGCGCACGCTTTCGAGTACGGCCTTCTGGCGCTCCACCCGGAGCAGGCTGGATTCGACGCCGTCGGCCGCGAGCCGCCGGTACATGCCCCTCTCGTCCAGTTGCAGCGACGGTTCGTACTCGGGCTTGGAGAACGGGTCGCAGAACAGCGGGAAGTTGCCGGTGCGGACGGCGTGGTGCTGTATCCGGGACACGGGGTGCGTCACGTACTGGAGCAGCACCTTCTCCGGAATCCGGGCGTAGACGGCGCACAGGTCCTCGAAGACGTCCGCGATCTCCGTGCGGTTCATGATGCGGTGGTAGTTGCGCAGGAACGGCTGGTAGGAGCGGACGACGAAACGCTGGATCAGGAGGGCCATGGGCTCCTCCATCCGTTCGGCGTGGTCCAGCAGATACCGGTTGAGGTGGAGCCGCTGGCGGACCTTGACCGGGTCGTTCCAATCGACGTCGAAAAGCGAGTCGTTCTGAGCGGGATCGCGTTGGAAATAGACGTACCGGTCGACCAGGCTGAAGGTCCGGGCGGTCGTCAGCGCCAGCATGCTGACCCACGTCTCGACGAACATGCCGCCGTCCGACGGCCGTATCCGGTGGTCACGCAGCATCGAGACACGGAAGAGCTTGTTCCCGAGGTCGACCGAGAAGAGCATGTGCGGAGCCTTGGCCACCAGGTCGGTCCGGCCCTTGGCGCCCGCGCCGAAGTACCGCTTCCACGGTTCGTCGGCGTTGCGACGCGGCCCGGGGAACGTGTCGTAGTTCCCGATGGCCACATCGACGTCGTGCTTGACGGCCGACTCGGTGAGCTGTCGCAGACTGTCGGCGCCGAGAATGTCGCGGCCACTGGCGAACAGCACGTAGGGGGCGACGACCTCGGCGAGGCCGTGCTCGAAGGCCGCCGCCGCGCCCTGCGGGGGGATCCGGAGCACGGAGGCGTTGCGGTAGTAGGCGACGAAGTTGTGCAGATACTCGCCCGTACGGTCGGTGGAACCGTCGTCGACGAACACGACCTGCGTCTGGGTGAACACGCTCTGGGCCGCCAGCGACCTCAGTGACTCGTTCAGATGGTGCTCGTCGTTGTGGCAGTGGACGACGACCGCGGCCTGGTACGGGCCGGGCTGGGACACCGGCGGCGGCTCCTCGGCGCCGTGCCACCAGTTCCAGGGAGTCCCCCTGCGGGTATCCAGGGCGGCACGCTCCGCGGTCTCCGGCCGCAGTGCGACGTTCCCGCTGACCGTCTCGTACATCTCGTACGTTCCGGTCGGGCCCTCGTAACGCTCCCGGGTGATGTCGATGCCATGGATCGCCACGGTCGTGGTGGCGCGCTCGCCCGCGTGGCGGACCTGGACGAAGAGGTTCCAGACGCCTTCGCCGGTCGCCGCCCCCACGCTGCTCTTCAGGTCGAGGACCGACTGGTAATGCACACGGTGATCGTCCGTCTCGACCGCGTTGACCGGGAAGACGTGGTCCCTCTTGGTGCTGCGCAGCCGCAGCACGGCCTTGAGTTCGATCTTGCCACCGGTGGAGAACCTGCCGAACTGATTGAGCAGGTAGCCGGACAGATGGAGTTCGCCGTCCCGTATCTCCACCTCGGTCGCCTGATTGAACAGCCGCGCGTCGGTCAGCGGCTTGCCGACGAGGTCGAGGTCCGTGACGTCGAGGAAGCGTTCCGCGTGGGGAAGGTGCAGCAGCGCTTCGGACCAGTAGACGCGCTCGTCACGCTCGACGAGGTCCGAGCTGAGCACGCTCCGGCGTTGCGCGTAGTCCGAGACGGACAGCGCCAGGTCCACCCGCCCGTGCATGAGGCAGAAGGCGCGGACCCGCTCCAGCACGCCGCACAGCTCGTAGACGGAGGGCTCCAGGGAGCGCAGGTACGGGCCCACGACGGCGGCGAAACCCCGCCGGTACCGCTCGTCGCCCGAGCGCAGCTCGCGCGCGTACAGATGCAGGTCGTGAGAGAGGAACTTCACCGCCTTGTGCGCGAGGAGTTCGCCCTCCCCGACCTGGCGCAGGAAGGAGTCCGTGTACTGGTGCACGGCGACCCGGTCCCGAATGCTGCGCAGTTCGCCGCGGCGGTTCGTGATGGAGGGCGCGGAGGAGTCGCGCTCCCACATCCAGCGGTACACGGGGACGGTGAGGAAGGTGATCGAACCGGCCCAGTAGTTGGCCAGCGTGGAGAAGTACGTGTCCTCGTAGTAGACGCCCTCGGGAAACCGGACGCCGTGGTTGTGCAGGAAGTCGAGCCGGTACAGCTTGCCCGCCGCGATCGGGTCGTCGAAGAGCTGGGGCAGTGCGCGCAGCCCGGCCACCGTACGCGGAGAGGAGTAGAGCTGCGGCTGCCAAACCGTGGTCTCATCGGTGTTGAGGTTGACGCGCAGGGCGCGTCCGGCGGTGATGTCCGAACCCGTGACGACGGCCGAGGCGAGCAGTTCCTCGCACGCCTTGAGGGGCAGTTCGTCGTCCGCGTCCAGGAACATCACGTACTGGCCCGTGGCGGTCATGATGCCGTTGTTGCGCGGGGCCCCGACGCCGCCGCTGTTCTGCGGACGCTCGACGATCCGTACACGCCTGTCGGCCGCCGCGAACTGCTGCGCCACGCCGAGGGTCCCGTCGGCCGAGGCGTCGTCGACGACGATCACTTCGACGTTCCGGTGCGTCTGGGCGAGCGCGGACTTCAGGGCCCGCCCCAAGGTGGCAGCGGCGTTGTACGCGGGAACCACGACGGAGACCGTGTAAGCCGCCGGGTCGACTGCCGCACTCATCGCACCGAACCTTCGGTTTCCACCCAGTAGGGCAGCGCCCTGAGCTGCTGCGTCTCGATGTCCTGGGCATGGTGGGGATAGGGCTGGGGGTAGGGCTGGAAGCCCAGGTCGTCGTCCTGCTCGGGGACCGGGAACTGCTGCGCCAGGGCGGCGCGGCGCTCCTCGTCGAGGCCGCCGGCCCGGCGGTGGCGTCCCCGGTGGAGGTTCTCGGCGATCACGCCGGCCTTGGAGGGCTCGGTGGCGAGCTTCTCCATGAGCCGGGTGAAGTCACGGGTGGAGAGCCAGAACTTGTACATGATCACGAGCTCGAAGAGGCCCAGCGCCACCGCGGATATCGCGGTCGTCCACAGGATCCGGCCGATCAGCGGCGCCACGATGAAGATGAACATCTGGAACTCGATGCCGCTGATCAAGTGCGGCCTGATGCGGCTGCGCAGCAGAGCCTGACGGAATCGCGTGTACCACGGGAACCGGTCGCGGAACTGGGCGTGCAGGTCGACCACGTCGTCGCTCTGTTGCTTGAGGACCTCGGCCTCGACGCCGGGGTTCTCCCGGAGCAGGTCCTCGATGAAGACCACCTTGGGCTGTCCGTCCGCCGCCTCGGCCGCGTCGCGCCGGCCCTGCTCCTCCTCCAGCGCCTTGCGCTCCAGCGTGACCTTCTCGATCTTCATGCGCATGGACATGCGCATCTTGTAGATCTGCAGGGCGTCGACATACCGGAGCATGTCGAGGAAGACGACGGCCAGGGCGGCGAGGAGGTAGTACTCGTTGTGGGTACGCAGGTACTGGCCGCCCATCAGGGCGAGTGCGCAGAAGAGGACCCTGATCCGGTCGAAGACGTAGTCGAGCCAGCCGCCGAAGACGGTGCCGTTGCCCTTGAGGCGGGCGAGCTTGCCGTCGATGCAGTCGAGGATGAAGCTCAGATGGTAGAGCGCGGCCCCGATGACGAGGGAGGCGGTGTCGCCCTTGAGGAAGAAGTACGCGGAGCCGAGGCCGACGAACAGCGCGGACCAGGTGACCCGGTTCGGGGTGATGAACTTGAACTTGGCCATCACGATCAGCATGCGCGTCGCGACCGGATCGACCAGCAGGACGGTCCACCAGGCATCGCGCTTCTTGCATGTCAGCTTCTGAACGGCACGCAGCGACAGTTTCCCCATAACCCCTCAGACACACACGACTCACGCGGTCAACGCGGCCCCATCGGCCTGCAACAGTCGCAATCAAGGGGCGTTCACACCGTGGACACAGAATCTTCACTTGTGATCCACATAAAGACAGGATGAGAGCCTACCAAGGCCATGGTCAAACTTGAAACCATCAAAGATGGTCCCACATGATCATGTGATCGCCTCCGGGCCAGTGCTCAGATCCCGGAGACCACGGTCCACGGGGCGAAGACGAGGCCGGCATCGCCCTGCTCCTGGCGCGTGATCCGCAGCCGCCCGTCGTCCCCCAGCACGGCGACGACCGCACGGCCGAGGCCGTCCACCGCCACCGCGGGCGGCACCACCGAGGTCTCCCCCACGTCGAACCACCACACGCCGCTCTCCGGCCGTCCGTCCGCATGCGCCCCCACCAGGCACGCGCCGGACTCCCCCGACCGCACCAGCACCGTGCAGCCCCAGCCCTGGATGTCCACGCCCGCGACCCCTGCCACCGCCCCCGCGCCGTCCGGCCCGCCCAGGCTCACAGCACCGGCCCCCGGCACCTGCACACAGACCTCGTTGCTCCCCGCGTACCGGTAGCGCACCGACCCCGCTTCGGGGGCCGCCGACAGGGTGCCGGGGGCCGGGCTGACCGATCCCGCGGCGTCCAGCGTCCACTCACCCGACGGCGTCTCGCGGTGCCAGCGGATGGCGGCCGCCGCGTCCCTCGCCCTGGCCCAGACCTCGGGTACGCCCGAACCACCGGGCTGCGCGATGAGTTCGTCGGCGACGCGGACCCCGCGAAGGTGCTGCCAGCCGCTCCACCGCCCGTTCGGTCCCTGACGGCGGACACTGATGCTGTGGCCGAAGTTGCGCACGAAGACGGCGAGGTCACCACTGGCGTCGAAGGCCGCGGCGGGGAAGCCGACCTCGCGGCTCTTGCCGGGGTCCTTGCCGTTCGGGTTGCCGACGGAGTGCCAGGCCCCCAGAGCACGCCCGCTCTGGTACTGGGTGGTGTGGGCCACCTCGACCCACTCCGTTCCGTCCGCCCCCTTCCGGCGACGCAGGCCGAAGAGGTGTACGTACCCCTGGGCATCCTGGACGACTTCGAGGCCGGGGAGAAGATCGGGTCCTTCGAGGAGTTCCGGGCCGATCCACTCGTGCCCGCCCACGCGCCTCTCGGTCCAGCGCAGCACCCCCGCGGCCGACGGAAGATAGGCGGAGAGCCGGCCGTCCACACCCCTGACGAGCCAGCGGAGCGGGAGCGGATGACGATCACACGCCCGGGGCCCCGACGCGGCCGGCACGCCCGCCCGGTGGCACCGTATGAACACCGGTGAACCGCACTCCCGCTGGTGCCGGCGGGCGGCGGCGATCGTGGCGCGCGCCACGCTGCCGCGCAGAGGCGGCTCCGTGACGACCGGGCCCTTGGCCTCCGGGTCGAGGGAGGAGTGCTCGGGGTCGGGGTCCAGGGTGGTGACCAGCAGCGGCCGCAGCTCACGCAGCGCCTCAAGCACCCGGGCGGTGATCTTTCCCGGCTCGGCGTCGATGACCCAGGGCTCGTCCGAGACCCGGACACCGCGGTCCGCGGCGTCCGCCATGGCGCGGTGGAGCGCCGCCCGCTCCTCCGGCGTGCCGGGCTGGGCGCAGACGACGTCGACCAACTGGCCGCTCCGCTGCAACGCCAGAGGTTCCACGGCATCACCGGGGCCGGCGACCACGATGGCCACGCCGCCGGCGTCACCCGCCCGAGCGGCGCCCACGCGATCCTGTGTCCGCCTGCCGCGCTCCGGCCGACGCCCCCCTCTGCGTGCCATGCGCCCGCCTTCCTCACTTAGGGAACCGGGCTTGCGGTTGCCCCGGCTCCCAAGAAGATAAGCACTCCCGCTTCGGTCAGGAAATCCACTCATAGCATTCCGATGCCTCATGGTTCCTGGCAAACATGATCGATGTCGCCCCGAACCGGTCACCCGCTGAGCCGACCGCCCGGTCTGTCACAGTTACGCCACAGCCTTCGTACGTACACCTGATCGACTGTTTATAGTGCTCATCCCGGGAAAACGAGGACCGGCTCCACCCCCCACCCGAGTCCCACCCCACCATCTGCGCCCTGACCAGGCCACAAGCTGTGAGGACTCACTCAGGATGAGCCAAGACGACACCACCCCCGGCCAGGGGAGTTCCCCGGAGACCCCCCGCCGCCGGGGGCGCAAGCGTGTCCGGACGCGGGGCCAGCGCATACGGCGAGTGATCCTGATCTCGTCCCTGGTGCTCGTCGTCGCCGCCGGCGGTACCGCGTGGTGGTTCTGGAGTCACCTCAACGGCAACATCAAGGGCGTCGACATCAACAAGGCGCTCGGTGAGGACCGTCCCGAGAAGCTGCCCACCAGCGGGCAGAACCTGCTGGTCCTGGGGTCCGACTCGCGGGCCGGCTCGGAGAACAAGGAGCTGGGCGGCGGGGCCGGGGTCAGCGGGGCCCGGTCCGACACGGCGCTCGTCGTGCACATTCCGGAGGGCCGCGAGAAGGCCATCGCCGTCTCCATCCCGCGCGACACCCTGGTGACCCGGCCCGAGTGCACCAAGGGCGACGGGTCCACGGTGGCGGGCAAGGACCGTGTGATGTTCAACTCGGTCTACTCGCAGGTCGGTCCGGCGTGTGTGGTCAAGACCGTCGAGAAGATGTCCGGGGTGCGGATCGACCACTACCTGGAGATCAACTTCGCCGGGTTCAAGGGGCTCGTGGACGCCATCGGCGGGGTGAACATCGACGTCAAGGAGCCCATCCACGACAAGAAGACCGGGCTGAACGTCGACGCCGGACCGCACAAGTTCGACGGCACCGAGTCCCTGAAGTTCGTCCGCACCCGGTACAGCCTCAGCGACGGCACCGACCTGAGCCGCATCGGCCTCCAGCAGCAGTTCCTCATGGCGCTGCTCAAGGAGGTCAAGAGCCAGGACCTGCTGGGCAGTCCGACGAGCGCCTACAAGATCGCCAACTCCGCCACGGCGGCCCTGACCACCGACGACGAGCTGGCCTCGCTCACCTCGCTCGCGAAGTTCGCCCGGTCCATGAACGGCGTCGACCCGGACACGATGGAGACGATCATGCTCCCCGTCGAGTACGACAAGATCGACCACAACCGCGTCGTGGCCGTGGAGTCGCGGGCGAACGCGCTGTGGAAGGCGATCCGCGAGGACGCCCCCATCCCGGCGTCCGCCAAGAAGTCCCCGGCGCTCGGACAGGGCTGATCCGAACGCAAGACCTGCGGCCCCGGGAACGCTCCCGGGGCCGTACGCGTCGCACGGACAGGGTTGTCCGCGTCACACCCGCCGGGCCGGGCCCAGCGCCAGCCCCGGTTCGTCGTTCTGCCGGGCCACGTAGAGCCCGCCGCGCTCGCCGATCATCGCGAGCACCACGCGCCCCTCGCCGTCGAGCGCCAACGCCGGGGGCGCCGAGGTGCGTTCGCCCGTCGCCGCCCACCACAGGCCGCCCGCCTCGTTCTCCGTACCGCAGGCCGCGAGCAGCACGCGGCCGTCGCGGGTGCGGTGGGCGAGCACGGTGCAGTCGTAGTCGTCCAGCTCGGCGCGGAGCACGGCGACCGGGCCCTCGGCCGGGGTGTCGCCGATCGTGATGGGCGGGGCGTCCAGGCGGGTGGCGACCAGGGTGCCGGTGGTGGCGTCGGTCCAGTAGAAGGTGGTGCGGTCGGGCCCGGTCTCCAGCGCGCTCACCGCGCCGCCGGCGATCTTGACGGTCAGGTTGTCGCCCTTCTGGAAGGCGCCGCCCGGCTCGGCCTGCGCCCACCGCATGGCCTTGTTGGTGCCGGGGACCAGGAGCTCCATGCGGCCGGACTCGCCGACCGAGACGGCCATCGTCTCCTTGCCCAGGGTGCCCCTGAGGTCCTTCCACCCCTCCCACTTGCCGTTCTTCGCCTCGCGGCGCATCATCATGCCGCCGTTGGCGTTGCGCACGAAGACGTGGACCATGCCGGTCGGGGCGACGGCGGCAGCCGGCGGGCCGATGCGCGCGGCGCGCTCATCGCCGTCCTTGTACGGATTGCCCACGGTCCGCCACGCGGTGACCGGGCGGCCCGTCTGGTACTGGATGGCGTGCACGAGGTCGACCTGCGGCTGCTCCTCGTCGCCGGGCACCGTGCGGCGGCCGATGAAGTGGACGTAGCCGTCCGGGCCCTGGGCGACGCCGAGGTGAGTCAGGTGCGGAGCCGGGAAGAACTCGGGGCCCTGCCAGCCGGGGCCGCCGGGGCGTTCCTCGGTCCAGCGCAGGAGTCCGTCCTCGTTGCGGGCGTAGGCGGTGAGCCTGCCGTCCTTGCCACGCACGAGCCAGCGTCCGTCGACCGGGGTCTCGCCGGTGCCACGGGCGCTTTCGACGTCTCGCAGGGCGTCGCCGCCCTTGCCCGAGGCGCTCCCCTGGGCACGTCTCGACCTGACTCGCATGTCGTGGCGTCTTCCTTCCGTGATGGTCCGCCCCCGATCTGCGGCTTTGTGTCACGACCGGCATCCGGAAGGCGGGGAGCACCCATCATAGAATCACCGTTCGAACCCTTGGAATCACCGCGTCCGCACCACTTGCGCGGGGCTTCGCCATACCCCGGCATGGCACTCTTGCCGCATGCCGAATCCGCTGCCCCTGGTGATCGTCGACGCCGCCAATGTCGTCGGGTCCGTCCCGGACGGCTGGTGGCGCGACCGGCGGGGCGCGGCCGAGCGGCTGCGCGACTCGCTGGTCCCCTACGCGTGTGACGGCCTGCCCGGTGTGCCAGGACCCGTCGAGCTGGTGCTGGTGGTCGAGGGGCGGGCCCGGGACGTCGCGCCGGTGCCCGGGGTGCGGGTGGAGGCGGCCCCGGGCAGCGGTGACGACCTGATCGCGGAGCTGGCGGCGGAGACCGCGCCCCGCCCCTGTGTCGTCGTCACCGCCGACCGTGAGCTGCGCCGCCGGGTCGAGGCGCACGGGGCGCGGTGCACGGGGCCGCGTACGGTGCGGCCGGGGGGTTAGGGCCTGTCTTCAAACTGGCGTCGTCCGGCAGACGGCAGTTTGAAGACAGGCCCTACGGCCTTTCGCGGTTCACCCGGCTGTGCGAGCGGCCGTACGCGAAGTAGATGACCACCCCGATCACCATCCAGACCGCGAACCGCAGCCACGTCTCGGCCGGCAGGTTGAGCATCAGCCAGACCGAGGCGGCCACCGACAGGATCGGGACCAGCGGCACCCACGGCGTGCGGAAGGCGCGGTGCAGGTCCGGGCGGGTGCGGCGGAGCACGATGACGCCGAGCGCGACGACCACGAAGGCGAAGAGGGTGCCGATGTTCACCAGCGTGGCGAGCTCGTTGATGCTGGTCACCCCGGCGACGACGGCGATGATCACGCCGAGCAGGATGGTCGGGCGGTACGGGGTGCGGAAGCGCGGGTGCGTCTTGGAGAAGAACCTCGGGAGCAGGCCGTCGCGGCTCATCGCGAAGAACACCCGGGTCTGGCCGAGCAGCAGGATCATGCAGACCGTGGTGAGGCCGACGGCGGCACCGAAGCTGATGACGCCCGCGTAGAAGGGATGTCCGACGGCCTTGAAGGCGTCGGCCAGCGGGGCGCTGACGGACAGCTCGGTGTAGTGCTGCATGCCGGTGACGACGATCGAGACGGCCACGTAGAGCACGGTGCAGATGAACAGCGAGGCCAGGATGCCGCGCGGCATGTCGCGCTGCGGCAGCTTCGTCTCCTCCGCGGCCGTGGCGACGACGTCGAAGCCGATGAAGGCGAAGAAGACGATGGAGGCGGCGGTGAAGATGCCCATGACGCCGAAGTTCGTCGGGGCGTAGCCGAAGATCAGCTGGACCAGCGGGGCGTCGAACCCGGACCCGGAGGGCTGGGGTTCGGCCGGGGGGACGAACGGCGAGTAGTTCGCGGTGTCGATGAAGAACAGGCCCGCGATGATGACGATCAGGACGACGGCGATCTTGACGGCGACCACCACGGTGGTGACCCGGGCGGAGAGCTTCATGCCCAGCACCAGGATCACGGTCAGGACCAGCACCAGGGCGAAGGCCAGGATGTCGAAGCCGAAGCCGTCCGCCACGTCCGGCCCGGACAGCACGTCCGGCAGGTGCCAGCCCGCGTTGTCCAGGAGCGAGCGGACGTAGCCGGACCAGCCGACCGCGACCACCGCCGTGCCCAGCGCGAACTCCAGCACCAGGTCCCAGCCGATGGTCCAGGCGACCAGTTCGCCGAGCGAGGCGTACGAGAAGGTGTACGCCGATCCCGCGACCGGCACGGTGGACGCGAACTCCGCGTAGCACAGGGCGGCCAGCGCGCAGACGACACCGGCGACGACGAAGGCGAGGGCGGTGGCCGGGCCGGCCGTCTCCTTGGCTACCTTGCCGGTGAGGACGAAGATGCCGGTGCCGATGACGACGCCGACCCCGAAGACCGTGAGGTCGAGGGCCGAGAGCGACTTCTTGAGGGCGTGCTCCGGCTCCTCGGTGTCGCGGATGGACTGCTCGACCGTCTTGGTCCTGAACAGCCCGTTCCCGCTCGGGGGCAGGTCCTGCTGCGTGCTCACCGGCGTACCTCCACGCACTCGTCGTGCACGCCATGTTCCGGACCCGGACCCGTCACCCGTTCGCGGCACGCCTGCGGCGGCCGGATTTCACGCGAACGGGCCGGTCGGACCACTCGTTACGGGTGGTCCGACCGGCCCGTCCGGCCGAAGGGGCGGTACGCGTCAGTCCCGGACGCGCTCCGCGACGGTGCGGTCCTCCGCCGTCTCGTAGCGCCCGTCCAGCTTGGCGACCAGGCCGGTGACCTGGCGGGCGATGTCCGGGGCGGTCAGCCCGATCTCGGCCATGACCTCCTTGCGGGAGGCGTGGTCGAGGAAGACCGGCGGGATGCCGAAGTCGCGCAGCGGTACGTCGACGTCCGCGTCGCGCAGCGCCTGGGAGACCGCGGAGCCGACGCCTCCGGCCCTGCTGTTGTCCTCGACGGTCACGACGACGCGGTGCTGCGCGGCGAGCGGGGCCAGGGCCTCGTCCACCGGCTTCACCCAGCGCGGGTCCACGACGGTCGTGGAGATGCCCTGGGCGTCGAGCAGGTCGGCGATCTCCAGGCACATCGGGGCGAGCGCGCCGATGGAGACGAGCAGCACGTCGGGCCGGGCGGCGCCCGGCTCGCGGAGCACGTCCATGCCGCCCACCGTGGAGACGGCCTTGACCGAGGGGCCGACCGCGCCCTTGGAGAAGCGGACGACCGTGGGCGCGTCGTCCACCTCGACGGCCTCGCGCAGCTGGGCGCGGACCTGGTCGGCGTCGCGCGGGGCGGCGATCCGCAGGCCCGGCACGACCTGGAGGATCGACATGTCCCACATGCCGTTGTGCGAGGCGCCGTCCGTACCGGTGATGCCGGCCCGGTCCAGGACGAAGGTGACCCCGCACTTGTGCAGGGCCACGTCCATCAGGACCTGGTCGAAGGCGCGGTTGAGGAAGGTGGCGTACACCGCGAAGACCGGGTGGAGGCCGCCGGTGGCGAGGCCCGCCGCGGAGACCGCGCCGTGCTGCTCGGCGATGCCGACGTCGTAGATCCGGTCCGGGAACTCCTTCTCGAACCCGGTCAGGCCGACCGGCTGGAGCATGGCCGCAGTGATCGCGACGATGTCCTCGCGCTCGCGGCCGAGCTTGACCATCTCCTCGCCGAACACCGAGGTCCAGTCGAGGCCGGAGGTGGCGACGGGCAGCCCCGTGTCGGGGTGGATCTTGCCGACGGCGTGGAAGCGGTCGGCCTCGTCCTGGAGGGCGGGGGTGTAGCCGCGGCCCTTCTCGGTGAGGCAGTGCACGATGACCGGGCCGCCGAAGCGCTTGGCGCGCTGGAGGGCGGACTCCAGGGCCTCGATGTCGTGGCCGTCGATGGGGCCGACGTACTTGAGGCCGAGGTCCTCGAACATGCCCTGGGGGGCGATGAAGTCCTTCAGGCCCTTCTTGGCACCGTGCAGGGTCTCGTACAGCGGCTTGCCGACGACGGGGGTGCGCTCCAGGAGGTCCTTGCCGCGGGCCAGGAAGCGCTCGTAGCCGTCGGTGGTGCGCAGGGTGGCCAGGTGGTTGGCGAGGCCGCCGATCGTGGGCGCGTAGGAGCGCTCGTTGTCGTTGACGACGATGACGAGCGGGCGGTCCTTGGCGGCGGCGATGTTGTTCAGCGCCTCCCAGGCCATGCCGCCGGTGAGGGCTCCGTCGCCGATGACGGCGACGACGTGGTCGTCCTTGCCGCGGACCTCGTTGGCCTTGGCGAGGCCGTCGGCCCAGCCGAGGACGGTGGAGGCGTGCGAGTTCTCGATGACGTCGTGCTCGGACTCGGCGCGCGAGGGGTAGCCGGAGAGGCCGCCCTTGCTCTTGAGCCTGCTGAAGTCCTGGCGGCCGGTGAGCAGCTTGTGCACGTAGCTCTGGTGGCCGGTGTCGAAGAGGACCTTGTCCTTCGGCGAGTCGAAGACCCGGTGCAGGGCGATGGTGAGCTCGACCACGCCGAGGTTGGGTCCGAGGTGTCCGCCGGTCTTGGAGACCGCGTCGACCAGGAAGGTCCGGATCTCCTCGGCGAGCTGCTCCAGCTGCTCGGAAGTGAGCCGGTCGAGGTCACGCGGTCCGCCGATGCGGGTCAGCAGATCCCATCCGTCGCCCACCACCGCCCGTGCGTGACGCGCTTCGCGCGGCTGTGTCACCGTGCCTCCTTGCGATTGTGCTGGTCGAGCATGCCGATCCGATGAGTCTAACGGCCTCCCCCCGAAGCGGGAGTCGGGGCGTGCTGCCCCGTCCGTGCCGGTACGCGCCGGAGCCCGGCGCCCTCCGTGGGGGCGCCGGGCTCCGGCGGGTGGTGCGTACGGCGCGCGGCCTGCGGTGTCGCTAGGCGCGGCCCGCCGTCTTCTGCGTCTTGCGGGAGACCGAGTCGATGATCACGGCGATGAGGAGGACCGCACCGGTGATCATGTACTGGATCGCGTTGGACGACAGGTTCATCTGGTTGAGGCCCTGGACGATCGACTGGATGACCAGGATGCCGAGGAGCGCCGACCAGACCTTGCCGCGTCCGCCGAACAGGGACGTACCGCCGATGACGGCCGCGGCGATGCACATCATGAGCTGGTTGCCGCCACCGAGCGAGCGGTCGGCGCCGCCGGTCGCGGAGGCCAGGAAGAGACCGCCGACCGCACCGAGCGTGCCGGAGATCATGAACACCGAGATGCGGATCCAGGACACGTTGATACCGGCACGGCGCGCGGCCTCGACGCCGCCGCCGACCGCGAAGACCTGACGGCCGTACGTGGTGCGGCGCAGCACGAAGTCGGTGATGACCAGGATCGCGAGGAAGATCACCAGGGAGAGCGGGAGGCCCTGCTCCTGGTTGAACGCGTACGCGGCGAGGAGGGCCAGCACGGCGAGCAGCGCGGTGCGCAGGATGATCTCGCTCTGCGGGCGGGACGGCAGCTCGGCGGCCTTGCGGCGCCGGGCGTCGCGCAGCTGCGTGAGGTAGAAGAGGACGATCACGGCCACGGCGAGGCCGTAGGCGGCGGCGACGTCCTCGAAGTAGTAGCTGGTCAGGTCCCGGACGAAGCTGCCGAGCGGGGTGGTGATGGTGGACTTCTCGCCCATCACCCAGGTCTGCATGCCGGCCCAGCCCAGGAAGCCCGCCAGGGTCACGACGAACGCCGGCACGCCGATCTTGGCGAAGACGATGCCGTGGAAGGCGCCGATGACCGTGCCGGAGAGGATGCCGAGCAGGATGGCGAGGCCGTCGGGCATGTCCGTGCCGAGGACGGCCCACACCGCGCCCGCGAGACCCGCGACGGAGCCGACCGCGAGGTCGATCTCGCCGAGCAGCAGCACGAAGACGATGCCGACGGCCATGATGCCGGGGCCCGCCGCGTACAGCGTGATCTGGTCAAGGTTGTACGAGGTGAGGAAGTTGCCGGTCTCGGCCTGGAAGACGATGCCGATGATGATCAGGCCCACCACGACGGGCAGCGAGCCGATCTCGCCCGAGCGCACCTTGCGCTTGAACTCGGTCCAGTAGCCCTTGAAGCCCTGCTCGCGGACGAGCAGCCGGGGGTCCACGACCCTGACGGCGTCGGGCGCCGCCGCGGGGGCCTCGGTGGGCTCCGCCTGGGCCGGGACCTTGGCCGAAGTCTCGTTGGTGTTGCTCACTTGGATGCCTCCGCGCTGCGCGACTTGCGGCGGGTCACGGCGTTGTCCGTGGCGCCCGTGATCGCGGCGATGATTTCTTCGTGGCTGGTCGTGGCCACGGGGAAGACGCCGTTGTTGTGGCCGAGTCGCAGCACGGCGACCTTGTCGGCCACGGCCTTCACATCGGCCATGTTGTGGCTGATGAGGATGACGCCGAGGTTCTGCTCGCGCAGCCGCTCCACCAGGTCGAGGACCTGTGCGGTCTGCTCGACGCCGAGGGCCGCGGTGGGCTCGTCCAGGATCACGATCTTGGGGTTGCCGACCAGGGCGCGGGCGATGGCCACGACCTGGCGCTGACCGCCGGAGAGCGCGGCGACCGGGATGCGGACGCTGGGGATGCGGATGGAGAGGGTGGACAGGAGGTCCTGGGCCCGCTTCTCCATGGCGACCTCGTCGAGGACGCCGCCCTTCTTGATCTCGCGCCCGAGGAAGAGGTTGGCGACGACGTCCAGGTTGTCGCAGAGCGCGAGGTCCTGGTAGACGGTGGCGACGCCGAGGTTCTGGGCGTCGTGCGGACGGCTGATGTCCACCTTCGCGCCCTCCCACTCGATGACGCCCTCATCGATGGGGTGCACGCCGGCGATCGTCTTGACCAGCGTGGACTTTCCGGCACCGTTGTCGCCGACGAGGGCGACCACTTCTCCGGCGTGGACTTCGAGATCGACACCGGAGAGGACCTGGACCGCTCCGAATCGCTTGAAGACTCCACGCAACGCCAGCACGGGCGTCTGTGACACGTGAACCATCTCCTTCGCCGCCTGACCGGCGGGGATGTGCCGCCTGACCGGCGGAGACGCCGCGCCGCGAGGGCAGCGTCGACATACGGGAAGCACTGGGGGGGGGAAGAGTGTCCGGCACCCGGCCGGAAGCGGGGTGTGAGCCGGCCGGGGCCGGACAGTCATGGGGCGGGCGGATTCCGCCGTGCGGGACGGAAGGGGGCCCGCACGCGCCGGGGCCGGACGGCCCCGGCGCGCGGAGGTACTACTTGATGCCCAGCGCGGTGCACTTGGCGGCGATGTCCTTGACGCAGACGTCGGCGGCCTTGTAGATGCCGTCCTTGATCACGGTGGACTGGATGTTGTCCTTGTTCACCACGGTCGGCTCAAGCAGCGTGGACGGAACGCCGTCCGTCTCGCCCTGGGCGCCGATGTCCTTGCCCTGGAGCAGGTTGACGGCGAACTTGGCGGCCTCGGGGGCCAGCTGCTTCGGCGACTTGTAGATCGTGAAGGTCTGCGTACCGGCGATGATCCGCTGGATGCCGGGGAGTTCGGCGTCCTGGCCGCCCACCGGGATGTCCTTGATGCCGGCGTTGGTCAGGGAGGTGATGATGCCACCCGCCATGCCGTCGTTGGCGGAGTAGACGGCGTCGATCTTGCCCTTGCCGACCGAGGAGATGGCGGCGGTCATCTTCTCGCCGGCGATCTTCGGGTCCCACTCGCCGGACGCCTCGTAAGCGATCTTGATCTTGCCGTCGAGGGACGCGTGGGCGCCCTTCTTGAACAGACCGGCGTTCGGGTCCTTCTCGTCACCGTTGATCATGACGAGGTTGGCCTTGGCGGCCTTGGCGCCGAGGGCGTCGAGAACGGCCTGGCCCTGGAGGCGGCCGATCTTCTCGTTGTCGTGGCTGACGTAGGCGTCGGCGCCGGCGATGGCGCGGTCGTACGCGACGACCTTGACGCCCTTCTTGTGGGCGGCTTCGACCCAGGCGGCGGACTTCTCGGCGTCGACCGAGGAGATCGCGATGACCTTGATGCCGTCGGCGATCTGCTGCTCGAACTGCTGCTTCTGCTGGCCGACGTCACCGCCCGCGTTGTTGTAGACGACCTCGCAGTCGGCGCAGTCCTTCTTGACCGCCTCGATGAACAGCGGCTTGTCCAGCGTCTCGTAGCGGGCGGTCTTGTTCTCCGGGAGCAGCAGACCGATCTTGGTCTTGCTGCCCGAGTCCGCCGAGTCCTTCTTGTCGTCGCCGGCCTTGCCGCACGCGGCGAGGGAGACGGCCATCGAAACGGCGGCCGTGCCTATGACGATGCGTCGCGTCATTGCGTTCATTGGGGGTTTGCCTCCCTGACGAGGCCGCAACGTCGCGGCCGAGGTGGCTGGAAGTCAACTCGGCCGCGAGGGCGGCGTCAAGGAGTAAATCCTTAACGAGATGACAACGGTGCCATTCGTTATCTAAGTGAAGGCAGGAGTGGCCGCGGGGAGAGTGCTCTCCAAAAGGGTTGAATCCCCCATCTCGCTCAGGACGAGCGCCAGCGCGCCCAGCACCTCCGCACGGCCCCCCAGGGCCCCAGGAAGCACGGAGAGCTGCCGGGCCGCGCTGGGGATCGCGTAACGCGACACGGAGTCCCTGATGGGCCCCAGGACCAGCTCCCCGGCCTCGGCCAGCGAGCCGCCCAGCACCACGCGGCTCGGGTTCAGCAGATTGCAGAGGTTGGCCACCCCGCTGCCGATGTGGCGCCCGACGTCACCGATCACCCGGCGGCACCCCGGATCGCCCTCGCGGGCCAGCTGGACCACCCGCTCCATGGTGAGATCGGGGCCGTGGCTGGGCTGGAGCAGGGGCAGGACGTAGCGCGCGGCCGTGAAGGTCTCCAGGCAGCCGCGGTTGCCGCAGCGGCAGACCGGGCCCGATTCGTCGAGGGTGATGTGGCCGATCTCGCCGGCCGTGCCGCCCGGGCCCCGGTAGATGTGCCCGTCGATCACCAGACCGGCGCCGACACCGCTGGCGACCTTGATGTACGCGAGGTCCCTGACCCCCCGGCCGCTCCCCCAGACCAGCTCACCCAGGGCTCCAAGGTTGGCGTCGTTGTCCACGTACACCGGCACGCCGAGGCGCGAGGACAGCTCCTCGCTGGGGTTGATGCCCGTCCACCCCGGCAGGATCGACGTCGAGCCCAGGGTGCCGGACTCGACGTCGATCGGGCCGGGTACACCGAGGCCGACCCCGATGACCTTGCCCGGGCTGATCCCGGTCGTCTCGATCAGCCGGTTGACCAGCTGTTCCGCCCGTCCGAAGCCCTCGGCGGAGGAGGCGTCGACGTCCAGCGGCTCGGACTCCTCGGCGAGCACCTGGTGGGCCAGGTTGCCGACGGCCACGCGCAGGTGGGTGTGGCCGAAGTCGACGCCGATCACGATTCCCGCGTCGCCGCTCAGCGAGACGCTGCGGGCCCGGCGGCCGCCCGCCGAGGTGGGGGTCACCTCGACCGTGCCGCTGTCCTTCAGTTCACGAACGATATTGGAGACGGTGGCCGCGGAGAGGCCCGTGCTCCTGGCGATCTCCGCCTGGGTGAGCGAACCAGCCATGCGTACGGCGCGCACGACCCGCTCAAGGTTGGCGCGATGCAGAGACGTCTGCGACCCCGGAGTCTCCATCGACTCACTCACTCCTGCCATATTCTCCAACATGTGAACTCTAAGCTGACCGTTTTGGGGCAGGCCCCGTCAAGACCTTGAGCAGTCGGAGCCACCGATGAGCGCCGCTCCCGGGCCCGGCGGCCCGGGCGAACTCCCCCGTACACAGACGAACCGCCCGCCGGCTGGGATGCCGGCGGGCGGTTCGCTTCGTTCGTGAAGTGCGTTCGGGGTGTACGGGGCTTTACTTCACCGCTCCCGCGGTCAGCCCCGCCACGACTTGGCGCTGGAAGATGATGTAGGCCGCGAGGACCGGCAGCATCGCCATCACCAGACCGGCGAAGAGCCCGGACCAGTCGCCCTTGTACCCCTGGCTGGTGGCCAGTTCGACCAGACCCTGCGAGAGCACCCGGTAGTTCGGGTCCGTGTTCAGCACCGTGGGCAGCATGTACTGGTTCCACTGGCCGAGGAAGTTGAAGATGCCGACGCTGATCAGACCGGGCTTGGCCATCGGCAGCATGACCTGGAAGAACGTCCGGGTGTGCGAGGCCCCGTCGATCATCGCCGCTTCCGCCACCGACCCCGGCAGCGTCCGGAAGAAGGAGGTGAGGAAGAAGACGGTGAAGGGCAGCGAGTACGCGATGTAGACGAGGATCAGCCCGTGCCGCGTGTTCAGCATCCCCATGTTGTTCATCACGAAGAACAGCGGGACCAGCGCCAGGATGATCGGGAAGCTCATCCCGCCGATGAACAGGTAGTAGATGAAGCGGTTGCCCGGGAAGTCGAACCGGGCCAGCACGTAGGCCGCCATCGAGCCGAGCAGCAGCGTGCCGATCAGCGAACCGCCCACCACGACGATCGTGTTGAAGAAGTAGTCGCTCATGTGCGCCTGGCTCCAGGCGCGCGACCAGTTCTCGAAGTGGAGCTTGTCCGGCAGCGCCCACGGCGTCGACAGGATCGAGTCGTCGTCCTTGAACGACGACATGACCGCCCAGAGCAGCGGCATCACCACCAGGATCGCCCAGATGATCAGCACGCCGTGCGAGAAGACGTTGAGGGTCTTCCCCTCGCTGCTCTTCCCCTTGCCCGCCGGGGCGGGCGACTTGGACACGGGGGCCGGATCCGTCGCCGCGACCGCGGGAGGGGTTTCAGTGGCCTTCACGCGTGCTCACCTCGTACTACTGTCGAGCCGGCCGCCGCGGCCGGGCTGTCTTGCCTGCTGGGGGTCCGGGGAACGCGTCCCGGGAAGCGCGGCATCAGAACTCCAGCCGCTCGCGCCGGCCCAGCCGCATCACGACGGCGGCGAACGCCATGGTGACGATGAGGAGTCCGACACCGATCGTCGTCGCGTAGCCGGCCTGACCGTCGCGGAAGGCGGTCTGGTAGACGTACAGCGGCAGGATCGTGGTCGAGTAGTCGGGACCGCCGGGGCCGACCGTCATGACCTGGACGGCCGTGAACGCCTCGACACCGAGGGCCAGGATGCCCATGTAGACCCAGCCCGACTGGATGGTGTCCCAGAGCAGCGGCACCGTGATCTTGAAGAACGTGGTGATGCGGCTGGCCCCGTCCAGGAGCGCCGCCTCGTAGAAGTCCTTGGGAATGGAAGCCATTCCGGCCGAGAAGAGGACGACGAAGAAGCCGACCGTCGACCAGACCAGCACCACCATGACGCAGATCAGCGCCAGGTTCGGATCGCCCAGCCACTCCGGCTGGACGGAGTCCAGACCGATCCCCTTCAGCGCCGAATTCACCATGCCGGACGTCGGGTTGTACGCGAACTGGAACAGCAGGGCGACGATGACGATGGAGAGGACCTGGGGGAAGAAGTAGGCGATCTTGTAGAAGGCCGAGCCCCGCACGCCGGAGACCGCGGCGTTCTTCCGCCGGCGGCCTCCGACGTTGAGCATGAAGGCGAAGAAGAGCGCGAGGCCCAGCGTCACCAGCGGCAGCACCAGCACGAGAATCACGCTGTGCTGGAGGGACTTCCAGAAGATGTCGTCCTTCAGCATCCGCGAATAGTTGCCGAAGCCGACCATCTTGAAGTCCGGGCTCAGTCCGGTCCAGTCGGTGAAGGAATAGTAGATGGCCTGGATGAACGGCCAGATGACGAAGACCGCGTACAAGGCCAAGGGGACTACCAGGAACCCCACAATGAACCGGTACTTGCCGTGCTGCATCGTTTACCGACCCCGATCTTTCCGCGGGTGCCGCCGCTGGTGACGGTTGCTCACTGGTGCTTGTAGTGCTTGATGGACTGGTCCTTGGCCGCGGCGTCCGCGTAGGCCTGGATCTTCTTGATGGCCTCGGCGGGCGTCAGACGCCCGGCCATCATCTCGCCGAGACCGGCGCCGATCTGCTCCTTCTGGAGCTTCACGTACCAGTCCTGCATGCGCGGGTTCACCACGTTGTCGCCGGCCTTCTTCAGCGCGTCGACACCGGCCTGCATGGCCGTGGAGAGGGTCAGACCATCGGTGCCGCCGTTGTAGGCGCTCAGCGACTTGACCTGCTTGGTGAAGTTCTTCGAGGACTCCTCGGAGAGCATGATGCGCAGCTGCTCCATGCCGCCCTGCGGGTTGGCCGCCTTGGCCGGGACGACGAAGGGCTCGCCGCCGGACGCCCAGATGGTGCCGAAGGGCATCTTGTCGGACGAGTCCAGGCTGGACGGGGCCGAGACCATCATCTTGAAGTCCTTGGGCGTGGTCGGCGCCGCCTCGTTCTCCACCCACGAACCGTTCGGGAGGAAGAGCGCCTTGCCCTTGGTCCACTCGGTCTGCGACTGGATGTGGGTCAGGCCGGTGGTGCCGTTGAGGATGTAGCCCTTCTGCTTCAGCTCGTAGTACGCCTCGAACGCGGCCTTGACGGCCGGGTCCTTCCAGGCGTTCGGCTCCAGGTTGTCGATCTTGTCGAGGACTTTTCGGCCGCCGATCTTGGCGATGAACGGGTAGAGGGAGAACGGCAGGTAGTACGGGTACTTGCCCGCGTACGTCCAGCCCGCGATGCCCTTCTTCTTCGCCTTCGCGCAGAGGGCGAGCATGTCGTCCCAGTTCTCCGGGTACTGCGCGTCGAGCTTCTCCAGGTTGGTCTGCGAGTACCAGACGCCGTACACGGTGTACGCGTAGTACATGATCCAGACCGGGTCGCCGTCGAACTGGCCCATCTCCAGAACGCCCGGACGCAGCGTGTCGCGGACCTTCTTGTTCGGGTCGTCGTAGGACGGGGCGTCCATCAGCGGGGTCAGGTCGAGCAGCTGCTTCTTGCCGACGAGGACACCCATGTCCATCTGCTCGGCACCCGAGTTGTCGATCAGGTCCGGCGGGGTGCCGCCGTTGAAGCGCGGCTGGAGCTGCGACTGGATCTTCTGCGTCGAGGTGTGCTTGACCTTGGCCTTGGGGAATGCCTCGCCGTACTTCTTCTCGGCGTCCTTGGCGTACTGGTCGCCGAATCCGCCGTTGAAGATCACCACGTCGAGCGCGGCGCTCTCGTTGACACCCAGCGGGTTCTTCGCGCTGGTCTTGCCCTTCTTGACGGGCTCGTCGCCACCGCTGTCGCCGCTCGCGCAGGCGGACAGGAAGCTCATGGTCGGAACGGTGATCAGACCGAGTGCGGCAGAACGCTTGATCACATCGCGACGGCCAAGGCCCTCATTGTTGTGGGCGGAGGTGGATCCCATGCTCAAGTCCTCGCCTTCTCCAGGACTCAGGCGGTGTGTACCGGTCGCCCCGTCGTAATTCGCCTCAGCGAAGGGCCCCGCCACCGCGGTCAGTTGCGCTTGGGTGGTACAGATTTCAGGCTAACGATTGCCGTGGGGGGCGCCGGGGGACCGAACAGCAGACGCACCTGCGGCGTCGCGTTGTCCTGCCCCCGTGTCCCCCAGCCGCACAACCGGTGAAGCAGCTGTGCGGACGCCGACAGGTATAGTCCACTTGCCGCCAACTGAGCAAGATCGAAAGCAAGGTTGCACGGCAGTCTTTCCCGAGTTGAGACCTCTCGGATACCTCGACACTCCGGACCCTCCTTCGGATGTAACGATTTCCGCATTCCGGTCGATTCGGCGGCGGCATGCGCCCCAACTCCCTTGACAGCATGAGCCACTTCGCTCCCTACTGGTTCCTGCGCATCTTCTGACAACGTTGTCCAAGCGCACACTTCCCCGAGAGGAATCGGCTCGGCATGCACCCCCGACACCGTTCTCGCACGAGACGAAGCAGCACGGCAGCGCTGATCGCGGCCTCTTTGGCCCTGGTCGTGACAGCCCCCACGGCGGCCGCCGCTCAATCGGCCGGGCCCGGCCCGAGAGGTCAGAAACCCGCGGGTGACCGGACGTTCAGCACCTCTTTCGAGGAGGACGAAAAGCAACCGGACTGGCGTAATTCCGTAGAAGAGGGCCCCGACGGAAAGAAGCGGTCATCGGGTGTCGATGGCGGATTCTCCTCCGGAATACCGGGCAATGTGACCGACCAGGTCACCGGTGTCCGCGCCAGCGACGAGAACACCGGCGGCGGCGAGGTGAAGGAAAACCTCGTGGACGGCGAATCCCGTACGAAGTGGCTGTCGTTCGAGCCCACCGCGTGGCTGGAGTTCGACCTCACCGAACCGGTGAAGGTCGTGACCTACGCGCTCACCTCCGCCGACGACCACGACGAGCGCGACCCCAAGGACTGGACGCTCCAGGGCTCCGACGACGGCAAGACCTGGACGGACCTGGACACCCGGACGGGCCAGACCTTCAGCGAGCGCTTCCAGACCAAGTCGTACGACTTCGAGGCGGACAAGGCGTACCAGCACTTCCGTCTGGACATCACCAAGAACAACGGCGCCACCGACGCCACCCAGCTCGCCGACGTCCAGTTCTCCGACGGCGACACCTCCGCCCCCGCGCCCTCCGACATGCGCACGCAGATCAGCAACGGCCCCTCCGGCTCCCCCACCGCCAAGGCCGGCGCGGGCTTCACGGGCAAGAGGGCGCTGCGGTACGCGGGCACCCACAAGGCGGACGGCCGGGCGTACTCGTACAACAAGGTGTTCGACGTCAACACGCGCGTCGAGCGGGACACCGAGCTGTCCTACCTGGTCTACCCGCAGATGGGTGAGACGGACCTGTCCTACCCGGCCACGCACGTCGCGGTGGACCTGGCCTTCACGGACGGCACCTACCTGAGCGACCTGCGCGCCACCGACACCAACGGCGGCCTGCTGACGCCGCAGGGCCAGGCGGACGCCAAGCGGCTCTACGTCAACCAGTGGAACAAGGTCGACGCCGCCATCGGCACCGTCGCGGCGGGCAAGACCGTCGACCGCGTCCTGGTCGCCTACGACTCCCCCAAGGGCCCGGCGAAGTTCCAGGGCTGGATCGACGACCTGAAGATCGCGCCCGCGAAGCCGGCGAAGCGCAAGGCGCACCTCTCGGACTACGCGTCCACCGTCCGGGGCACCAACTCCAGCGGCTCCTTCTCGCGCGGCAACAACTTCCCCGCGACGGCCGTGCCCAATGGGTTCAACTTCTGGACGCCGGTCACCAACGCCGGCTCGACCAGCTGGCTCTACGACTACGCGCGGGGCAACAACGACGACAACCTGCCCACGCTCCAGGCGTTCGCGGCGAGCCACGAGCCGAGCCCCTGGATGGGCGACCGGCAGACCTTCCAGCTGATGCCCTCGGCGGCCTCCGGCACCCCGGACGCCTCGCGGACGGGCCGCGCGCTGCCGTTCAGGCACGAGAACGAGACCGCGCGGCCGCACTACTACGGCGTGACGTTCGAGAACGGCCTCAAGACTGAGATGACGCCGACCGACCACGCGGCGCGGATGCGGTTCACGTATCCGGGCAAGGACGCGAGCATCGTCTTCGACAACGTCTCCAACGACGGCGGGCTCACCCTGGATCCGGCGACCAGTTCGTTCACCGGCTTCTCCGACGTGAAGAGCGGCGGTTCGACCGGGGCGACGCGGCTGTTCGTGTACGGCGTCTTCGACGCGCCGGTCACCGCGAGCGGCAAGCTCTCGGGCGGCGGCGGTGACGACGTCACCGGCTACCTGCGCTTCGACGCGGGCAAGGACCGCACGGTGAACCTGCGCCTGGCGACCTCGCTGATCAGCATCGACCAGGCGAAGAAGAACCTGGCCGCCGAGATCCCCGCCGCGCGCTCCTTCGCGCGGGTCGAGGACAGGGCGCAGGACGCCTGGGACGGCCTGCTCGGCAAGGTGGAGGTGGAGGGCGCCACCGCCGACCAGCTCACCACGCTGTACTCCAGCCTGTACCGGCTCTACCTCTACCCGAACTCGGGTTCCGAGCGGGTCGACGGCAAGGACAAGTACGCCTCCCCCTTCTCCCCGCAGACCGGCTCGGACACCCCGACGCACACCGGCGCGAAGATCGTGGACGGCAAGGTGTACGTCAACAACGGCTTCTGGGACACCTACCGGACGACCTGGCCGGCCTACTCACTGCTGACACCTTCGAGGGCCGGCGAGATGGTCGACGGCTTCGTGCAGCAGTACAAGGACGGCGGCTGGATCTCCCGCTGGTCCTCGCCGGGTTACGCGGACCTGATGACCGGCACCTCCTCGGACGTGGCGTTCGCCGACGCGTACGTGAAGGGCGTGGACTTCGACGCGAAGGCGGCGTACGACGCGGCCGTGAAGAACGCGACGGTCGTCCCGCCGTCCTCGGGCGTGGGCCGCAAGGGCATGGAGACGTCCCCCTTCACCGGGTACGCCGACACCAGGACCCATGAGGGCATGTCCTGGTCGATGGAGGGTTACGTCAACGACTACGGCATCGCCAAGATGGGCGAGGCGCTCTACAGGAAGACGCACGAGCAGCGCTACAAGGACGAGTCCGAGTACTTCATGAACCGGGCCCGCGACTACGTGGAGCTGTTCGACGACAAGGCCGGCTTCTTCCAGGGCAAGGACGCCAAGGGCGACTGGCGGCTGCCGTCCGGCCTCTACGACCCGCGCGTCTGGGGCTACGACTACACGGAGACCAACGGCTGGGGCTACGCCTTCACCGCTCCGCAGGACAGCAAGGGCCTGGCCAACCTGTACGGCGGCCGGGACGGGCTCGCCAAGAAGCTGGACACGTACTTCGCCACCCCGGAGACCGGCACCCCGGAGTTCGCGGGCAGCTACGGCGGCGTCATCCACGAGATGACGGAGGCCCGTGACGTGCGGATGGGCCAGTACGGGCACAGCAACCAGGTCGCCCACCACGTCACGTACATGTACGACGCGGCCTCGCAGCCGTACAAGACGCAGGAGAAGGTCCGCGAGGTCCTGGGCCGCCTGTACACGGGCAGCGAGATCGGCCAGGGCTACCACGGCGACGAGGACAACGGCGAGCAGTCGGCCTGGTACCTCTTCTCCTCGCTCGGCTTCTACCCGCTGGTGATGGGCAGTGGCGAGTACGCGATCGGCTCGCCGCTCTTCACCAAGGCGACGGTGCACCTGGAGAACGGCCGCACGCTGGTCGTGAAGGCGCCGAAGAACAGCGCGAAGAACATCTACGTCCAGGGCCTGCGGGTGAACGGCAAGAAGTGGACCTCCACCTCGCTGCCGCACGACCTGCTGGCCAAGGGCGGGACGCTGGACTTCGACATGGGCCCGAAGCCGTCCGCCTGGGGCACCGGCAAGGACGCCGCGCCGGTCTCCATCACCAAGGACGACCAGGTGCCGTCCCCGCGGAAGGACGTGCTGAAGGGCGAGGGCCCGCTGTTCGACAACACCTCGGCCACCACCGGCACCGCCGCCACGGTCGAGCTGCCCGTCCCGTCCGCCACCGAGGGCGTCCAGTACACGCTGACCTCGGCCGCGAAGGCCACGGCCCCGGCCGGCTGGGTGCTCCAGGGCTCGTCGGACGGCAAGAGCTGGAAGGATCTCGACAAGCGGTCCGGCCAGTCCTTCGCCTGGGACAAGCAGACGCGGGCCTTCTCCGTGAAGTCCCCCGGCTCGTACGCGCACTACCGGCTGGTGTTCGACGGTGAGGCGTCGCTCGCGGAGGTGGAGCTGATCGCCTGACCGCGCGACCGCGCCGAGCGACACGACCGGGCGGGGCCTTCTGGTCCCGCCCGGTCGTGCTGCGTACGGCGCGTTCCACCGAAATTGGTCTACACCAAGTTTCCCCCAAGTCCCGCTCCGCGCTTGACCCGGCGCATTGGTCCAGTCCAATCTCCGTAGAGGACGGCCGTCTGGCATGCACACATAAACCGCACCCGTACCCGGAGGTGGCACGATGTCCGCACGCCCAGCAGGCTCCCCGACCGCGCAGGTGCGCGGACCGGCGGCCCGCGCACGACGCAACGGAGCGCTGGCGGTCGCCGCCGTGCTCGTCGCCTCCGGGGCCGCCCTGGCCGCCGTCCCCGGCCACGCCGCCGCGGCCGACGCCGAACTCCTCACCAACGCCGGCTTCGAGACCGGCTCGCTGAGCGGCTGGACCTGTACGAACGGCGCCTCGGTCACCTCCACCGCGCACAGCGGATCGGGCGGGCTGGCCGGCAACGCCACCGCCGCCGACACCGGGCAGTGCGGCCAGACCGTGGCCGTGCAGCCCAACACCTCGTACACCCTGTCCGGTTGGGTGCAGGGCTCCTACGTCTACCTGGGCGCCACCGGAACCGGGGTGGACGCGAGCGCCTGGGCGCCGTCCGCCTCCTCGTGGCAGAAGCTGTCCACGACCTTCAGGACGGGCGCGAACACCACCTCGGTGACGGTCTACACGCACGGCTGGTACGGGCAGGGCGCCTACCACGCGGACGATCTCAGCCTCACCGGGCCCGGTGGCGGCTCCACGGACCCGACCGACCCGCCCACCGACCCGACCGATCCCCCCACGGACCCGACCGACCCGCCGGCCGACCCCAACGGGCCCACCGGTGACGGCAAGGTCACCACGCCCAAGGGGCTGACCGCGTCGAAGGTCACCGGGAACGCCGCCGTGCTCACGTGGAAGGGATCGACGACCTCGTCCGACGACGGCAGCGTGGCCTCGTACAAGGTGTGGTCGGGCGGACAGCTCGTGGCCACCTCCATGGGCACCACCGTCGCCGTCAGCTCGCTGCTGCCGAACCACAGGTACACCTTCACCGTGCAGGGCTACCAGGGCTCGCACGCCTCCGCCCAGTCCACCGCGGTCACCGTGACCACCGGGGCCGCGCCCGCCGCGAAGCCCTACGCCTCCGCCTACTTCGACCAGTGGGGCATCTACGAGAACGCCTACTACCCGAAGCACATCGGCACCAGCGGGGCCGCCGCCGGACTGGACGTCGTCACCTACGCGTTCGAGAACATCCACCCCACGACGCACAAGTGCTTCGAGGCGATCAAGGCGTCCGACGCGGGCAACGAGGACAACCCGAACGCGGGCGACGGCGCCGGTGACGCGTACGCCGACTACCAGGCGGACGTCTCGGCGGCCGACAGCGTGGACGGCACCGCCGACGTCTACGAGCAGCCGCTGAAGGGGAACTTCAACCAGCTGCGGGCACTGAAGGCGAAGTACCCGAACCTGCGGTTCACCGTCTCGCTGGGCGGCTGGACCTACTCCAAGTACTTCTCCGACGCCGCGGCGACCGACGCCTCCCGGAAGGCGTACGTCTCCTCCTGCATCGACATGTTCATGAAGGGCAACCTGCCGAAGAACGTGCAGGGCGACCCGTCCGGCGGCCCCGCGTCGGCGGCCGGGATCTTCGACGGGATCGACATCGACTGGGAGTACCCGGGCTCGGCCGGCGGTCACACCGGCAACCACTACTCCGCCGCCGACAAGGCCAACTTCACCCTGCTGCTCAAGGAGTTCCGCACGCAGCTCGACGCGTACGGCGCGGCGATCGGCAAGCGGTTCCTGCTCACCGCCGCCCTGCCCAGCGGCCAGGACAAGATCGCGTACCTGGAGACCGACAGGATCGGTGACTACCTGGACTACGCGGACGTCATGACGTACGACATGCACGGCGCCTGGGACGCCACCGGGCCCACCAACCACCAGGACCCGCTGCACGACAGCCCCGCCGATCCGACGACGCCGATCACGCCCGGCACCGCCAAGTACAACCTCGACACCGCCGTCACCGCGTACACCGACGGGCTTCCCGCGTACGGCATCCCGGGCGGCTTCCCCGCCTCCAAGCTGGTGCTCGGCGTGCCCTTCTACTGGCGCGGCTGGACCGGTGTGCCCGCCGGTGACGACTACGGGCTCTACCAGTCGGCCACCGGCCCCACGCCCGCCAAGCAGCTCAGCCAGGAGGCCGGGCTCGCCGCCTGGAAGGAGCTGAACGCGACAGACGCCCAGACCCACTGGGACCCGGTCACCGAGAGCTCCTGGATCTACGACGGCACCAACTTCTGGACCGGTGACACCCCCCGCGCCATCAAGGCACGGGCCGACTACGCGAAGAGCAGGGGGCTGGCCGGCATGTTCGCCTTCTCGCTGGAGAACGACGACGCGTCGGGCACCCTCCTCAACGCGATGACCGACGGCCTGGGGTGAGGCCGCCGGGCCGGGCCGCCGGGATCAGGTCCGCTCCGGTGTCTCCGGGACCGCGGCCGGGAACAGGCTCTCCGGCAGAGTGACGTTCCACGCGGTGATGACCGGGTTGCCGTGTTCCCGGCCCAGCCGGGACACGGCGCCCGTGGCCAGCTGGAACAGCGTGCCCTCGGCCGGGGTCAGGCGGAGGTAGCGGGCGGTCAGGACGCGCAGGAAGTGGGAGTGGGCGACGAGCACGACGTCCTCGTCGCCGGCGCGTCCGGCCGCCTCCGCGACCTCCGCCAGCACCCGGTCGGCCCGTTCCCCGACCTGTGCCGGGGTCTCGCCGGGGTGGGCCTCCGGACCGGCGCCGACCCCGTCGGTCCAGAGGTTCCAGTCGGGCCGGGTGCGGCGGATCTCGTCCGTGGTGATGCCCTCGTAGCCGCCGTAGTCCCACTCGCGCAGCTCCGGGGTGATGCGGGGCGCGGCGAGCCCGGCGAGTTCGGCGGTGCGCCGGGCCCGGACCAGGGGGCTGACCAGGGTGAGCGCGACGGAGCGGTCGGCGAGCAGGGGGGCCAGGGCGCGGGCCTGGCGTTCACCGAGGGGGGTCAGGGGCAGGTCGGTGTGGCTGGTGTGGCGCCCGTCGCGGGACCACTCGGTCTCGCCGTGCCGGATCAGGATCAGCTCGCCCATGTGAAGGCCATCCGCTCTCAGTGCTGTTACCGCTCGTGTTCACGTTCCGTACAGGGCTAACCCGCCGTTCCACGATCGCATTCCGGCCGGGCCGTGGAGAGCGGGCGCGCCCGTGAGACGTCAGTCCCTGAGCCGTCCGGCGTCGGACGACGCCTCGGCGAACGCGCGGATGAGCGGTGTCTCCGCTGCGGTGCGCCAGACCAGGGCCCAGCGGCAGGGGGGCGCGTCCCGGATCGGGACGTAGGCCAGGCTCGGCCACGCGTAGAAGTCCTGCGTCTCGGCCGGGACGGCGGCGGTTGCCTGCCCCGAGGCGACGACGCTGAGCGCTTCCTGCCAGGTGGTGACCCGGGGGCCCCGGCGGACCGGGCGGCCGGCGGGGGTGCGCCGGGGGTTGAGGGCCTCCTCCATCGCGGAGGGGATCGAACCGCCCTCGACCACGGCGCAGTCGCCGAAGTCCTCCAGGCAGACGGACTCCCGCTCCGCGAAGGGGTGACCGGCCGAGACCATCAGGAACAGCGCGGAGGTGTGCGCGGTCGGCAGGACGGTCAGCCCCGGCCCTTCGACGGGCAGCCATACGTAGACCATGTCCACCTCGCCCGATACGAGGAGGTCGAACGGTGAGGCGGGCTGGATCTCGCGGTGCCGGACGCGGGCGTCGGGGTGGCGGGCGTGGAAGAGGTCGAGGGTGTCCTTGATCTGGAGGGCGTACGGGCCCATGGTGCCGAGGGTCACGGTGCCCCTGGTGCCCCGGGCGGTGGCCCTGGCGGCCTCGATGCCCTGGGTGATCTGCTCGTGGCCGCGCTTCAGCGCCTCGTACAGCTGCTCGCCGAGGGGTGAGAGGCGCACGGTGCGGGTGGTGCGGTCGAAGAGGGGGCCGCCGATGAGGCGCTCCTGTTTCCTGACCAGCTGGCTGACCCTGCCGGGGCTGACGCCCAGCCGCTCGGCGGTGCGGCTGAAGTGCAGCTCCTCCGCGAGCGTCAGGAATATCTCGATCTCCCGCATCTCCACGCCCGGCCCCCCGGATTTGTTAGTCCAGAGTCAAAAGACGTTACCAGTCCCGTCATTGATGCCTCGCGGACGTCGGGGAAGACTGGTGGGCGCGGCCCTCGACCGGGGGTGCGCGAAGCAGGCAGGCCCGGCTGCCGTTCCAGGAGGTGCCGTGCCTGTCGGATATCTGTTTCCCGTGCTCGTCGTCACGATCGGCACGTGGTGCGCCCTGAGACCGGTGCCGTGGGAGCACCCGTTGGGCCGCCCCGCCTACATCTTCGGCCTGGCCGCCAACGAGTTGCCGTTCGCCGCCTTCTTCTGGATGCTGCTCGTTCCGACGGCGATGGCCTTCGCCCAGGACGACGTCATGGGCTCGCCGGGCGCCTGGTTCATCGTCGCGCTGGCGACCCTCGCCTCGGCCGGGCTCGCCGTGGTCGCCCACCGCGCGTGGGGCGAGCGGGACCGGATCGAGCGCGCGATGACCAAGGGGCTCGGCGAGGGGTGGCGCGCCTCCATCGACGCGGACCTCGCCGGAGGACTGCGGTACCGGCCCTCGTGGTTCCGCGTCCTCTTCGTACCGATCATCAAGCGCCGCCGGGACGTGCGGCGCGTGGCCAACCTGTCGTACGGGGAGGCGGGCCGCCGCAATCTGCTCGACGTGTACCACCACCGGGACCGCCCGCAGGGCGCGCCGGTGCTGATCCACATGCACGGCGGCCACTACAGCGGCGGCCACAAGAACAGCCAGTCGCTGCCGCTCCTGTACCGGCTCGCGAGCCGGGGTTGGGTCACCATCAGCGCCAACTACCGGCTGAAGCCGCAGGTCCGGCACCCCGAGCACATGATCGACCTGAAGCGGGTGATCGCCTGGGCGCGGGAGCACGCCCACGAGTACGGGGCCGACCCGTCGACCCTGTTCGTGGCGGGCAGTTCGGCGGGCGGTCACATGGGCTCGATCGCCGCGCTGACCCCGAACGACCCCGCGTTCCAGCCGGGGTTCGAGGACGCCGACACCTCGGTCACCGGGCTCGTCGTGCTGAACGGCTTCCTGGGCGCGTACTGGCACCAGGGGCCGGAGTCGTCCCCGCTGGGCCATGCCCGGCCGGACGCGCCGCCCATGCTGATCGTGCACGGCGACCTGGACCCGCTGGTGCCGGCCGCCGGCATCCGCGAGGTCGCCGAAGGGCTGCGCGACGCGTCCGAGAGCCCGGTCGTCTACGCCGAGCTGCGGGGCGGGAACCACGCCTTCGACCTGTACCACTCGCTCCGCTTCGAGGCGGTGGTGGACGCGGTCGAGGCGTTCACCGCCTGGGTCAGATCGCGGGAGCGGTCTGCCCGCCCGTGACGACCACCGCCTCGTAGGGCCGGTCCGTGTCGGCGGTGACCCGGAGGGTGCCGTCCTCGCGGACCACCTCGTACGTGGCGGCGGGCTCGCCCGTGAGGCCGGGGACGGTGACCGCGCGGCGGAGGTCGCCCGTGCCCTCGGGGGCGTAGACGCGCAGCTGGAGGTTCTCCGTCCAGTCGCCGTCCGGCCGGGAGGTGTCCGCGCCGACCGGGAGGACCGCCCCGGGGCGGACCAGCAGCGGCAGGCTGTCGAAGCCGTAGCTGTCCCGGTGCCAGGCCGGGCCGGAGACGGTCTCGCCGCTGAGCAGATGCGTCCAGGTGCCCTCGGGGACGTAGTACTCGGCCTCGCCGTCCTCGCTGAAGACCGGAGCGACCAGGAGGTCGGGGCCGAGCATGTACTGCCGGTCGGCGGTGCGGGCGGCCGGGTCGTCCGGGAACTCCAGGAGCATCGGGCGCATCAGGGGGACGCCGGTGCGGTGGGCCTCGACGGCCGCCCCGTACAGGTAGGGCATGAGCCGGTGCTTGAGCTCCGTGAAGCGCCGGGCGACCTCGACGGCCTCGTCGCCGAACTCCCACGGGACGCGGTACGACGAGGAGCCGTGCAGCCGGCTGTGCGAGGAGAGCAGGCCGAAGGCGAGCCAGCGCTTGAAGACCGCCGGGTCCGGGGTGCCCTCGAAGCCGCCGATGTCATGGCTCCAGAAGCCGAAGCCGGACAGGCTGAGCGACAGGCCGCCGCGCAGGGACTCCGCCATCGCCTCGAAGGAGGACCAGCAGTCGCCGCCCCAGTGCACGGGGAACTGCTGGCCGCCGGCCGTGGCGGAGCGGGCGAAGAGGACGGCCTCGCCCTGGCCGCGCTCCTTCTCCAGGAGCTCGAAGACGGCCTTGTTGTACAGGTGCGTGTAGTAGTTGTGCATGCGCTCCGGGTCGGAGCCGTCGTGCCAGACGACGTCGGTGGGGATGCGCTCGCCGAAGTCCGTCTTGAAGCCGTCGACGCCCTGGCCGAGGAGGGTGCGCAGCTTGCCCTGGAACCAGGCGGTGGCCTCGGGGTTGGTGAAGTCGACCAGGGCCATCCCGGCCTGCCACTTGTCCCACTGCCAGACGTCGCCCTCGCGGGTGCGGACGAAGTAGCCCCGGGCCGCGCCCTCCGCGTACAGGGGGCTCTTCTGCGCGATGTACGGGTTGATCCAGACGCAGATCCGCAGGCCCTTGTCCTTGAGCCGGGCGAGCATGCCCTCCGGGTCGGGGAAGACGGCCGGGTCCCACTCGAAGTCGCACCACTGGTACTCGCGCATCCAGAAGCAGTCGAAGTGGAACACGGAGAGCGGGATGCCCCGCTCGGCCATGCCGTCCACGAACGAGGTCACGGTCGCCTCGTCGTACGCGGTGGTGAACGAGGTGGTCAGCCAGAGGCCGAAGGACCAGGCCGGGGGCAGCGCCGGGCGGCCGGTCAGCGCGGTGTAGCGGGACAGCACCTCCTTGGGGGTGGGCCCGGCGACGACGAAGTACTCCAGCGTCTGGTCCTCGACGCTGAACTGCACCTGGCCGACAGCCTCGGAGCCGACCTCGAAGGACACCTTGCCGGGGTGGTTGACGAAGACGCCGTAGCCGCGCGAGGAGAGGTAGAACGGGACGTTCTTGTACGCCTGCTCGCTGCTGGTCCCCCCGTCCGCCTGCCACATGTCGACCACCTGGCCGTTCTTCACGTACGGGGTGAACCGCTCACCGAGCCCGTGGATGGTCTCGCCGACGCCCAGCGCGAGCTGGGCGAACATGTGGTGGGCCCCCTCGCCCGTGGTGGCGAAGGCGGTCCCCTTGCGTCCGGCGGCGGTCAGGAGGCGCCCGTCCGCGTCCCGGAACTCCAGGCCGAAGCCGCCGTCGGCGGGGATGCGGAGGGTCAGCGGCCCGCTGGTCAGCTCGGCGGCCCCGGCGTCCTCGCGGGTGACGGCCGAGGGGTCACCGGTGGCGCCGGGCAGGGCGAAGTCGGGGCCCGGGTGGCGCTTGCCCGCCAGATGGGTGACGCGGACCCCGATGACGCCTTCGGCGGGGGCGTACGCCTCCACGGTGATCAGCGGGGCGTTCAGGGTGTCCCCGCGACGCGTCACGCGCTGCACCGCCGCGTAGGCGGTGAGGCGGTCGGTGCCGAGGCGGAGGTCGCGGAGCTCGGTGGCGTACGAGGCGTGGACACCGTCTCGCATCTGCCAGAAGCCGTCGGTGAACTTCATGGGGGGGTCCGTTCCTGTGGTTCCTGATTTTGATCGTACACAAAACAAATATTTTTCGAAGCGCTTCGATTCACCCGTCGAAGCCCATGGATCCGCCGCGACAAGGGCACGAACACGCCGCCCGAGCGGCCACGTTTCCCCTGTGTGACCTGTACGTCACCAGGACGGTCTAGAAACGGACGGCCACATGCCGTATTAGTACTGGCAGCAAACAAATCGGTCGGACGGCAGCGCAGCCGCCCGGGCCCTTGCCGACAAGAGGCACCTGAATGTCGAACCGCTTCACCCCACGGGTCGCCGTCCCGCTCACTGTCGTGTCCGCGCTGATCGGCGGTGTGGTCCTGTCGGGCTGCGGCCAGCAGCGGGACCCGGACGTGTACACCGTTCTGAACTCCTCGACCGACGAGTCGTACCACCGCTGGGACGCCGAGACTCTGGCCCGGTGCAGCAAGCAGCTGGGCGTGACCATCGAGCAGCAGAGCGTCCCGGCCGCGCAGGTGATGACCAAGGCGCTGCGGATGGCGTCCTCGAAGTCGCTGCCCGACGTGCTCCAGCTGGACGCCTCCGAGATGCCGACGTTCGCCGAGGCGGGCGGGCTGATCCCGCTGAAGGACCTCGGGCTGACCACGAAGGACATCCCCGAGGGCATCGTGAACTTCGGCTCGTACGAGGGGACGTACTACGGGGCCGCGCGCACGGTGAACACGCTGGCGCTCTTCTACAACAAGGACACCCTCGACAAGGCCGGACTGAAGGTCCCCACCACCTGGGCCGAGATGCGCGAGACCGCGAAGAAGCTCACCCAGGGCAAGCGGTACGGCCTGGCGCTCAGCGCGGGCGGCGCGGAGGACGGCGTCTTCCAGTTCACGCCCTTCATGTGGTCCAACGGCGGCGACGAGACCAAACTCGACACCCCCGAGGTGGCCGGGGCGCTGGACTACTGGAAGAGCCTCCTCAAGGACGGCTCCCTGTCCAAGTCGACGGTCAACTGGACGCAGGCCGACGTGAACGACCAGTTCATGGCGGGCAACGCGGCCATGATGATCAACGGCCCCTGGCAGGTGGAGACCCTGAACTCCAAGAAGGGGCTGAACTGGGGCATCGCCGAGATCCCCGTCCCGAAGGCCGGCGACGACTCGGTGGGCCCGCTGGGCGGCGGCGTGCTGACCGTGCCCAACACCGGTGACGAGGCGCGGGAGAAGATGTCCGCGAAGATCATCGGCTGCATGTCCGGCGAGCAGGAGCAGATCACCTACGCGCTGAACAGCTGGATGGTCCCGGCCAACGAGAAGGCCGCCGCCGAGTGGCGCAAGAAGGTCCCCGAGCTCGACGCCCTGGCCGACCAGGTCGCCACGGCCCGTTCGCGCACCGCCAAGCTCGGCGCGCGGTGGTCGTCCGTCTCCCTCGCGCTCCAGAGCGCGTTCCAGTCCGCCCTGACCGGCGAGTCGAGCGAGGCCGCCCTCGCCCGCGCCCAGAAGCGCGCGACGAGCGGGAACTGAGGTATCCGAACCATGTCGACCACCACCGCTGCCCCGGCGCTCGCGACCACGAAGACCGCGAAGCCGCCGAACCCCGCCCGGATCCGGCGCCGCAGGCGGCTCGCCCAGTGGGGCTTCATCGCCCCCGCCGTGATCTTCATGGCGCTGTTCTTCGGCTACCCGCTCGTCCGGAACATCGTGATGAGCTTCCAGCACTACTCGCCGTCCACCTTCTTCACCGGCGATTCCCCGTTCAACGGAACGGACAACTGGAGCAAGGTCTTCAACGACGAGCTCTTCGGCAAGGCCCTGTGGCACACCATCCTGTTCACGATCGGATCGCTGATCGGGCAGTTCTGCATCGGCCTCGGCCTCGCCGTCTTCTTCAACCGCCGCTTCCCGCTGAACGGGGTGCTGCGGTCGCTCATCCTGCTGCCGTGGCTGGTGCCGATGGTCGTCTCCGGTGTCGTCTGGCGGCGCATCCTCGACCAGGACACCGGCGTCCTCAACTCCTTCCTCGGCACGATCGGCATCGGCGGCGACACCCCGTGGCTGACCAGCACGAGCATGGCGCTGATCTCGGTGATCCTGGTGAACATCTGGATCGGCATCCCGTTCAACATGGTGATCCTCTACGGCGGGCTCCAGGAGGTCCCCAAGGAGCTGTACGAGGCCGCCTCGCTGGACGGCGCCTCCGCCTGGCGGACGTTCCGCTCGATCACCCTGCCGATGCTGCGGCCGGTGATCACCGTGGTCCTGGTGCTCGGCTTCATGTCGACGGTGAAGATCCTCGACCTGATCCTGGCACTCACCGACGGCGGACCCGCCGACTCCACACAGACCCTGGGCACCCTCACCTACCAGAACTCCTTCGTCCAGCTGGACTTCGGAGCGGGTGCCGTGGTCGGCAACATCCTGATCCTGATCTCCGCCGTCTTCGCGGTGTTCTACCTGCGGGCCAACCGCAACGAGGGGAAGTGACCGGCATGGCGAGCACCGTGCGTACCCCCGCCGCGCCCACGCGGTCCACCGGCCGGCCGAAGCGGCGCTGGGGCGCCACCGTCTTCGGCGTCCTGGTGCTGTGCGTGATGCTGTTCCCGCTGTACTGGATGGTGAACACCGCGCTCCAGCCCGAGTCGGGGCTGCTGGAGGTCGACCCCGTCCCGCACGGCCTGGACCTCTCCGGCTTCCGCTCGGCGCTCACCGACCAGGGCGGCAATCTGCTGACCTCGCTGGCGGTGGCGCTCGGCGCGGTCGTCATCTGCCTGGCGATCTCGGCCCCGGCCGCCTACGGGCTGGCGCAGTTCAAGCTGCGCGGCACCCGGACGATCGTCTTCGGCACGCTGATCACCCAGATGGTGCCGGGCATCGTCATCGCCAACGCCCTGTACAGCGCGTACGTGGACCTCGGCCTGGTCAACTCGTACGCCGGCCTGATGCTGGCCGACGCCTCGCTCGGGATTCCGTTCGCGATCGTGCTGATGCGGTCGTTCATGGTGGCGATCCCGCGCGAGGTCATCGAGGCCGCCGAGGTCGACGGGGCCGGGCGCTTCCGGACGTTCGTCCAGGTCGTGCTGCCGATGAGCCGCAACTCGCTGATCACGGCCGGGCTGTTCTCGTTCCTGTACGCGTGGAGCGACTTCATGTTCGCGCTGACGCTGAACACCACGGACGACGTGAAGCCGATCACGCTGGGCATCTACCAGTACATCGGCGCCCATGTCGGTGACTGGGGCTCGGTGATGGCCGCTTCCGTGCTGTCCGCGGTCCCGGCGGCGGTGCTGCTCGTCCTGTCGCAGAAGTACATCGCCGCCGGGATCACCGGTGGCTCGGTCAAGTAGGGGTATGCATGAGTGAGTTCCCGGTCTTCCCGCCCGGCTTCGTCTTCGGTGCGGCGACGGCTTCGTACCAGATCGAAGGGGCAGTGCGGGAGGACGGACGCGGCCCGTCCATCTGGGACACGTACAGCCACACGCCCGGGAAGACGGACGGCGGCGACACGGGTGACGTGGCCTGCGACCACTACCACCGCTACCGGGAGGACGTGGCGCTGCTGCGGGAGCTCGGGGTCGGCTCGTACCGCTTCTCGATAGCCTGGTCGCGCATCCTGCCGGAGGGCTCCGGCGCGGTGAACCCGAAGGGGCTCGACTTCTACTCGCGGCTGGTGGACGAGCTCCTGGAGGCGGGCATCGAGCCGGCCGCCACCCTCTACCACTGGGACCTGCCGCAGGCCCTGGAGGACCGGGGCGGCTGGCGGGTACGGGAGACGGCCGAGCGGTTCGGCGAGTACACCGCAATCGTGGCGGAGCACCTGGCCGACCGGGTACCGCGCTGGATCACCCTCAACGAGCCGTGGTGCAGCGCCTTCCTCGGCTACTCCGTGGGGCGGCACGCGCCCGGCGCGAAGGAGGGACGCGGTGCCCTGGCCGCCGCGCACCACCTGCTCGTGGGCCACGGCCTGGCGATGAAGGCGCTGCGGGCGGCGGGGGTCCGCGAGGCGGGCATCACGCTGAACCTGGACCGCAACGTCCCGGCCGCGCCGACGGACGCCGACCGGGCCGCGGTGGTCCGTGCGGACACCCAGCACAACCTGGTGTGGACGGAGCCGATCCTCGCGGGCCGCTACCCGGCCACCGAGGAGGACACCTGGGGCGAGCTGATCACCGGGCAGGACTTCCGGCGCGACGGCGACCTCGACCTGATCTCCCAGCCCCTGGACTTCCTGGGCATCAACTACTACCGCCCGATCGTGGTGGCCGACGCCCCGTACCGCGAGGCGGACCCGGCGCTGCGGGTCGCCACGGACAACCGGTACGCCGAGGGGCAGTACCCGGACGTGCGGCGGACGGCGATGGGCTGGCCGGTCGTGCCGGAGTCCTTCACCGATCTGCTGACCGCGCTGAAGGACACCTACGGGGACGCGCTGCCGCCGGTTCACATCACGGAGAACGGTTCGGCGGAGTTCGACACGGTGGGGCCGGACGGTGCGGTGCGGGACGCGGACCGGGTGGAGTACCTGCGTACGCATCTGGCGGCGCTGCGGTCCGCGATGGACGCGGGCGTCGATGTGCGGGGCTACTACGTGTGGTCGCTGCTGGACAACTTCGAGTGGGCGCTCGGGTACGCGAAGCGGTTCGGCATCGTCCGGGTCGACTACGACACCCTGGAGCGCACCCCGAAGGACAGCTACCGCTGGTATCAGGCGCTGATCGCGGCGCACCGGGCCTGAGCGGCACCACGAAACGCCCTGTCCACCGCTGCGTGCGGTGGACAGGGCGTTTCGGCGTACGGGCGGCTCAGGTCAGGCGCGTCGTCGGGCCCACACCGGGCTGACGAAGGCGATGAGCACGGCGGCGACACCGATCTGGAAGAGGTGCCGGATCCAGTCGATGCCCCCGGTGTCACGCACACCGAAGGCGCTGGCGAGGGCGTTGCCGGCGAGGCCGCCGACGATGCCGAGCAGGACGGTCAGCCACAGGGGGATGGGCTGACGGCCGGGGACGACCAGCTTGGCCAGCAGGCCGATGACGAGTCCCGCGATGATGGCCCACAGAAATGACACGACAACTCCTCTTCTACCGCTGTCCGACTGTTTTCGGGAAGCTGACTTCCGCCTTCCCGGCATGCACCGGTGTACGCATGTCTCTCCGGAGGAAGGGCGATCGGGCCCCCGACGCGCCCCCGTGGCGTCCGCATACCGGGGCGAAGTCCGTGCGTTGGCCTCATTTCGACAAACCCTTGGAGACGTGAGGGAGTCGTGAAAGGATCACCCCAATTCCGTGGCGTGTCCCCGTATCCCGCGGCGCGTCGCGCCACCTCCCACCATCCATGGAGAAATACGTGGCCAAGATCTCTGGCCGTCGGCACGGACGGACTGCCGCCCGTCTCGCCGCCGCGATAACCGCGGCTCTGGTCGCCACCGGCGCTGCCGCCTCTTCCGCCTCCGCCGCCGATTTCGGCGACGCCCCCATGTTCGGCCTCTACGGCCTCGACAGCGCCGGCACCGCGTACACCTACGTGCCGCAGGGTGACGGCACCCTCTCGTCGCGCGTCCAGTTCGAGACCGGCATGACGGGCCTCAAGTTCGTCGGCCTGGTGGACAACGACGCGGACAACCTCGCGGACGGCCGCTGGCAGCTCGGCACCTCGGGCAACATCTGGTATTACGAGGGCAACTCCCCGGCCAAGAAGGTTGGTTACGGCTGGGACACCTACAACACCGTCGTCTCGGTCGGCCAGTTCGGCGGAGCCGCGGGCGGCGACCTCCTCGCCCGCGACAACAAGGGGGACGTCTACCTGTACCTGGGCTACGGCGACGGCACGGTCACCAAGCGCCTGAAGGTCGGCTACGGCTGGGACATCTACACGCAGATCGCGGGCAACGGCGACCTGAACGGCGACGGCAAGGGCGACCTCGTCGCGCGCGACAAGTCGGGTGTCCTGTGGCTGTACAAGGGCACCGGCGACCAGAAGGCCCCGTACGCCAAGCGCACCAAGATCGGCAGCGGCTGGAACCAGTACAACACCCTCTTCGCCGCCGGTGACCTGACCATGGACGGCCGGACCGACCTGGTCGCGCGCAACTCCAAGGGCGAGCTGTACCTGTACGAGGGCACCGGCGACGCGGCCGCCCCCTTCAAGCCGAAGGCCCTCATCGGCACCTCGGGCTGGAACACGTACCGCCTCTTCTTCTGAGCCGGTCACAGCGGTTACACACTCATGACGAAACGTGAAGGTTTCACGTACGAAATCGTGACACGATTCCGCTGAAACCGTGGCCCGTCGCCAACGTGCGGCGGGCCACTCCCACTTCACGATCCATGGAGTACTTGTGGCCAAAACCACTGGCCGGCACCACATGCGCATAGCCGCTCGCGCGGCAGCCGCGGCGCTCACCGCCGCCCTCGTCGCCACCGGCACCTCCGCCGTGGCCGCCGACGCCCCGCAGCCTTCGCTCGGGGCCTCGGCCGACCAGCCGGCAGCGGCTCCGGCAGCGGCCGCCGCGGCCGGCAACCCGCACTTCTCGCTCTACGCCGTCAACTCCGCGGGCATCGCGTACGCGTACGGCCCGAACGGCAAGGGCGGTCTCACCGCCCGCGAGCAGTACGGCCAGGGCTGGACCGGCGTCACCTCGATGATGCAGGTCGACCACCAGAACGACGGCGACAGCGACGGCCTCTGGTTCCGTGAGAGCAACGGGGACATGGGCTGGCTGCCGTTCGACTCGTCGGCCGTCAAGATCGGCTACGGGTGGAACACCTACAGCAAGCTCGTCTCCCCCGGCCAGATCGGCGGAGCCGCCGCCGGTGACATCCTCGCCGTCGACACCAAGGGCGACCTGTACGTCTACCTCGGGTACGGCGACGGCAAGGTCACCAAGCGCATCAAGGCCGGTTACGGCTGGAACATCTACAGCGAGATCGCCGGCAACGGCGACCTGAACGGCGACGGCAAGAACGACGTCGTCGCGCGCGACAAGTCCGGCGTCCTGTGGCTGTACAAGGGCACCGGCAACCAGAGCGCGCCGTTCGCCAAGCGCACCAAGATCGGCAGCGGCTGGAACCAGTACAACCGTCTGGTCTCCACGGGTGACATCGACCTGGACGGCAAGACCGACCTGATCGCCCGCAAGGGCGGCGAGCTGTACCTGTACAGCGGCACCGGCAACGCCACGGCCCCGTACAAGGCCAAGCGGCAGATCGGCACGAGCGGCTGGGACAGCTACAAGTTCCTGTTCTGATCCGCACGGCAGCTCTTCCAGGAGCATGAGAGAGGGGCGCCCCCCCCCCCCCCGCGGGGGGGGGCCCCCCCCCCCCGGCCCCCGCGCCCCCCCCCCCGGGGGGGGGGGGGGCGGCCCTCTCGCCGTACTGCCGCTGATCCCTACTTGCGGATCAGGCTGCGGAGCACGTACTGCAGGATGCCGCCGTTGCGGTAGTAGTCCGCCTCACCGGGGGTGTCGATGCGGACGACGCCGTCGAACTCCACGCCGGTGTCGGTGGTGACCTTGACCGTACGCGGGGTCGTGCCGTCGTTCAGCTCGGTGACGCCGGTGACGGAGAAGGTCTCCTCGCCGGTCAGGCCGAGCGACTCGGCGGTCTGGCCCTCCGGGAACTGGAGCGGCAGGACGCCCATGCCGATGAGGTTCGAGCGGTGGATGCGCTCGTAGGACTCGGCGATGACGGCCTTGACGCCGAGGAGCGCGGTGCCCTTGGCCGCCCAGTCGCGGGACGAGCCGGAGCCGTACTCCTTGCCGGCCAGGATGACCAGCGGGGTGCCGGCGGCCTGGTAGTTCTGCGAGGCGTCGTAGATGAACGACACCGGACCGCCGTCCTGCGTGAAGTCGCGGGTGAAGCCGCCCTCGGTGCCCGGCGCGATCTGGTTGCGCAGGCGGATGTTGGCGAACGTACCGCGGATCATGACCTCGTGGTTGCCGCGGCGCGAGCCGTAGGAGTTGAAGTCACGGCGCTCGATGCCGTGCTCCGTGAGGTACTGACCGGCCGGGGTGTCGGCCTTGATCGCACCGGCCGGGGAGATGTGGTCGGTGGTGACCGAGTCGCCCAGCTTGGCCAGGACGCGGGCCCCGGTGATGTCCTCGACCGGCGAGGTCTCCATGGTCATGCCCTCGAAGTACGGGGGCTTGCGCACGTAGGTGGACTCGGAGTCCCACTCGAAGGTGTTGCCGGTCGGGATGGACAGCGCCTGCCACTGGGCGTCGCCCGCGAAGACGTCCTGGTAGGACTTGTTGAACATGTCCTCGCCGATGGCGTTCGCCACGACGTCGTTGACCTCGGCCTCGGAGGGCCAGATGTCGGCCAGGTGGACGGGCTTGCCGTCCTGGTCGACGCCGAGCGCGTCCTTGGTGATGTCCACCTTCATCGAACCGGCGATGGCGTACGCGACGACCAGCGGCGGGGACGCCAGGTAGTTCATCTTGACGTCGGGGTTGATCCGGCCCTCGAAGTTGCGGTTGCCGGAGAGCACCGAGGTCACGGCCAGGTCGTGCTCGTTGACCGCCTTGGAGACCTCCTCCGGCAGCGGGCCGGAGTTGCCGATGCAGGTGGTGCAGCCGTAGCCGACGAGGTTGAAGCCGACCTTGTCGAGGTAGGGGGTCAGGCCCGCCTTGTCGAAGTAGTCGGTGACGACCTTGGAGCCCGGGGCGAGGGTGGTCTTGACCCACGGCTTGCGGGTCAGGCCCTTCTCGACCGCCTTCTTCGCCACGAGCGCCGCGGCGACCATGACGTACGGGTTCGAGGTGTTGGTGCAGGAGGTGATCGCGGCGACGGTGACGGCGCCGTGGTCCAGCTCGTAGGTGGTGCCGTCGGGGGCGGTGACGGTGACCGGGTTCGTCGGGCCCGCGGCGCCGATGGCCGGGGAGTCGGAGGCCGGGAAGGACTCCTTGCCCGCCTCGTCCACGCAGTCGACGTAGTTGCGGACATCCTGGGCGAACTGGGCCTTGGCGTTGGCGAGGACGATGCGGTCCTGCGGGCGCTTCGGGCCGGCGATGGACGGGACGACCGTGGAGAGGTCGAGCTCCAGCTTCTCGGAGAAGTCGGGCTCGGCGGACGGGTCCAGCCAGAGGCCCTGCTCCTTGGCGTACGCCTCGACCAGCGCGACCTGCTGGGCGTCGCGGCCGGTCAGGCGCAGGTAGTTGAGGGTCTCCTCGTCGATCGGGAAGATCGCGGCGGTGGAGCCGAACTCCGGCGACATGTTGCCGATGGTGGCGCGGTTGGCGAGCGAGGTGGCGGCCACGCCCTCACCGTAGAACTCGACGAACTTGCCGACGACGCCGTGCTTGCGGAGCATCTCGGTGATGGTCAGCACGAGGTCGGTGGCGGTGGTGCCGGCCGGGAGCTCGCCGGTCAGCTTGAAGCCGACGACGCGCGGGATGAGCATGGAGACCGGCTGGCCGAGCATCGCGGCCTCGGCCTCGATGCCGCCGACGCCCCAGCCCAGCACACCGAGGCCGTTGACCATGGTGGTGTGCGAGTCGGTGCCGACGAGGGTGTCGGGGTACGCCTGGCCGTTGCGGACCATGACCGTACGCGCCAGGTGCTCGATGTTGACCTGGTGGACGATGCCGGTGCCCGGCGGGACGACCTTGAACTCGCTGAACGCGGTCTGGCCCCAGCGCAGGAACTGGTAGCGCTCCTTGTTGCGGCCGTACTCCAGCTCGACGTTCTGCCCGAAGGCGTCCTTCGTGCCGAACTTGTCGGCGATGACGGAGTGGTCGATGACCAGCTCGGCCGGGGCGAGCGGGTTGATCCGCTCCGGGTCGCCGCCGAGCTCCTTGACGGCCTCACGCATGGTGGCGAGGTCCACGACGCAGGGCACACCGGTGAAGTCCTGCATGATCACGCGGGCCGGCGTGAACTGGATCTCCTGGCTGGGCTGCGCCTGGGAGTCCCAGCCGCCGAGCGCGCGGATGTGGTCGGCGGTGATGTTCGCGCCGTCCTCCGTGCGGAGCAGGTTCTCCAGCAGCACCTTCAGGCTGTAGGGGAGGCGCGCGGAGCCCTCGACCTTGTCCAGCTTGAAGATCTCGTACGACTCGTCGCCCACGCGCAGCGTGCTGCGGGCGTCGAAGCTGTTCGCCGACACGACAGTCTCCTTCATCAATGTGCGCGTAACTCCGCGCCGCGCCTCACCACGGCGGGCGCCGCGTGGTGCCGCCTCGGACCACCGGACCATCCGCTAAGGTGAGGCTTAGTTAGGTAACCCTTACCCCGGGCGGGCCCGCTGTGCGCCTTCGGCATATATCTCGATGTCGAGATAACTCTAGTACATGACCGGTGACGGGTCATGTCCGGGCGCCCCGATCGGGACGCGTGGCGCCCGTACGGCGGCGGATCATGTCCTTGCTCTCGTCGGGCAGCGCGTCGGCGACGAGCAGGCGCGGCAGCAGCTCCGGCTCCAGGGTCATGGCCCGGAACTCCAGCGCGACGGTCACCTCGTGCGCGGGCCGGTGGACGATCTCCAGGCGGTCGCCCGAGCGGATCTCGCCGGGCTCGATCACCCGGAGGTACGCGCCGGGCAGGGCGGCCCGGGTGAACCGCTTGATCCAGCCGTCCCGCTCCAGCCAGCCCTGGAACGTCCCGCACGGAATCCGGGCGCACGACACCTCAAGGACGACGTCCGGCCCGATCCGCCAGCGCTCCCCGATATGGGCGCCGTTGACGTCCACGCCGAGGGTGGTCAGGTTCTCGCCGAACACCCCGCCGGCGAGCGGCCGGCCGAGCTCGGCCTCCCAGCCGTCGAGGTCCTCGCGCGCGTAGGCGTAGACGGCCTGGTCGGTGCCGCCGTGGTGCTTCACGTCGTAGACACGGTCACCGGCCAGCCCCACGGCTCCGGTGCCCTTGGGTCCGGGGGCGGTCACCGCGACCGGCCCGTCGACGGGCCGCTTGTCGATGCCGGTCGCGCTGATTCCCTTCCAGGGGTTGGGGCGGGGACGGCCGATGTTCACGGAGAGCACGTGCGTGCCGCGGGAATCCATGGGGCGTGACCCTACGAGGGGCGGGGGCCGGTGGGCGAGGGAGTTTCGGGCACCGCCCTTCACTCCCCCGCCCCCTTCGGCACGCCACTCTCACCCGAACGGCACACCCCCACGCGGGTGCAATCTCATATCTGAGATAGCCTTTCGGCATGTCAGATGACTACCTCGTACGTATCGGCAAGCTCATCCGTGACGCCCGTCAGCACCGGGGCTGGACGCAGAGCCAGCTCGCCGAGGCGCTCGGCACCAGCCAGAGCGCGGTGAACCGCATCGAGCGCGGCAATCAAAACATCAGCCTTGAGATGATCGCCCGTATCGGCGAAGCACTCGACAGCGAAATCGTCTCGCTCGGCTACGCCGGTCCCATGCATCTGCGCGTGGTCGGCGGACGCCGGCTCTCCGGCGCCATCGACGTCAAGACCAGCAAGAACGCCTGCGTGGCGCTGCTCTGCGCGTCCCTGCTCAACAAGGGGCGTACGGTGCTGCGCCGCGTGGCCCGCATCGAGGAGGTCTACCGCCTCCTCGAAGTGCTCAACTCCATCGGCGTGCGCGCCCGCTGGATCAACGACGGCACCGACCTGGAGATCGTGCCGCCGGCCCGGCTCGACATGGACGCGATCGACGCGGACGCCGCCCGCCGCACCCGCTCCATCATCATGTTCCTCGGCCCGCTGCTGCACCGCATGGACGCGTTCAAGCTGCCGTACGCGGGCGGCTGCGACCTCGGTACGCGGACGATCGAGCCGCACATGATCGCGCTGCGCCGCTTCGGCCTGGACATCGCCGCCACCGAGGGGATCTACCACGCCCGGGTGGACCACTCCGTCACGCCCGGCCGCCCCATCGTGCTGACCGAGCGCGGCGACACCGTGACCGAGAACGCCCTGCTGGCCGCCGCCCGCCACGACGGCACCACGGTCATCCGGAACGCGTCCTCCAACTACATGGTCCAGGACCTCTGCTTCTTCCTGGAGGCGCTGGGCGTACGCGTGGACGGCGTCGGCACGACGACCCTCACGGTGCACGGGGTGCCCGAGATCGACGTGGACGTCGACTACTCGCCCTCCGAGGACCCGGTCGAGGCGATGAGCCTGCTGGCCGCCGCCGTCGTCACGGAGTCCGAGCTGACGATCCGCCGGGTGCCGATCGAGTTCCTGGAGATCGAGCTCGCGGTCCTGGAGGAGATGGGCGTCGACTGCGACCGCACCGCGGAGTACGCGGCGGACAACGGCCGCACCCGCCTGGTCGACCTGACGGTCCGCCCCTCCAAGCTGGAGGCGCCGATCGACAAGATCCACCCGATGCCGTTCCCCGGCCTCAACATCGACAACGTCCCCTTCTTCGCGGCCATCGCGGCCTCGGCCCACGGCCAGACCCTGATCCACGACTGGGTCTACGACAACCGCGCCATCTACCTCACCGACCTCAACCGCCTCGGCGGCCGCCTCCAGCTCCTGGACCCCCACCGCGTCCTGGTCGAGGGCCCCACCCGCTGGCGCGCCGCCGAAATGATGTGCCCCCCGGCCCTGCGCCCGGCGGTGGTCGTCCTCCTCGCGATGATGGCGGCCGAGGGCACGTCGGTGCTGCGCAACGTGTACGTGATCAACCGCGGCTACGAGGAGCTGGCGGAGCGGCTGAACTCGGTGGGGGCGCAGATCGAGATCTTCCGGGACATCTGACGGGCGGGGTGTTGTGCCCCTTGGACCCAAGGGGCACAACACCGCAGCATGCCATCTGAGCTGCGAATACTCACCTTCACGGCTTGTCACTGATCACTGTTGTTTTTCAGTGCCTTGTGCAACACATGCGCAAGATGATCTTGAATAGTCGACGATGCGTCAGACCAACCTCAGCAGCCGTCAGCCGTCACGCAGAGTTGTCAACGAAGCAACCTCGCAACGTCCGTCCCAGGGGCGTCGAGGCTCGTGCCAGGGTTGTCCCATGACGCCGATGATCCCCGCGCACGTCCCCGACGAGCCGCCACTCACCTACGCCGACAGCTTCGACATACCGGTGCTGTTTCGTAACGGGCCCGCGGCCAAGCCCAGGAAGCAGTGGCGGACGGCCGAGCACAAGGCGTGGAGCCCAACGAACGGGTTCCCGAAGGCGGACGGCTGGTATGCCCCGACCACCACGTGGCGGGAGATCATCAAGGCGGCTACTGAGGTCGGCCGCGACATCACCCCGCACCTGCAGAACCAGCCGCAGTACGCACACGGGGAGCTCGTCGCCCGAGTCGCCCCGTTGTACGCCTACCTAGGTGCGCACCCCTTCGAGCATCAGCCCCCCGTGCCGGGTGCCACGGGCCAGCGCCTGACGCTGAACCCGGTCTACGCGTACGGCACTGAGCGCACCGCGAAGAGCGCTGCCGCCTACCGGCTGGGCATGACGATGACCGAGTGGGTCTGCCGCTCACTGCTGGGTCTGGGGCAGACCGAGCACCTCGAACTCGGCGGCCCCATCCCCGCCCTGAGCGCCACCTTCAAGGACCCCAAGAGGAAGCTGCCCGACCTGTGGGGACGGCACGAGACGGAGAAGGCGTACTGGCTGATCGAGGCCAAGGGCGGTATCTGCGACTTCAAGACTCTGCGCGACGGGTGGGCGCAGCTGGAGGCCGGGAGCAAGGTCTTCGGCTCGTACGCGCACCGCAGCGTCCTGGTTGGAGCCGCCGTGCGGCCCGGGGACGACCTCTTCCTGACTATCGACCACGCGCTGCACCCCGGCCAGCCGCCCCTTCCCCCGGCCGGATCCGACCCCGACGGCGAGGCAGCGGTGGGCGAGGGCAACCTCGAAGACCACCTCGGCGAGAACGACGACGCGCTCATCGGCGCGGCCCGCGCCCAGATGCTCGTCTACTTGGCGCTGCGCTCCGCGTCGGCCTCGCAGTTGCGCACGGTGCCGGTGCCAGCCGACCGCACTTCGCGCCACCGACGCCACGGACTGACCACACCGCTGGAGAAGGACGACCGCACCCTCGCCATGCGGGCCGACCTCCGCGGAGCGGCACTTCACGGCAAGGCGCACCTCCCACGTGCCCAGATCCGTTCCTGGGGGATCGACGACTTCCTCACCTGTCGTATCCCCAGCACCGAGGTACATCTCGGTATGTCCCGGAAGCTGTTCGCCGTCTGCGCGGGCCTCCACGAGGAAGATCTCGCGATCGCTTGGCGTACCCCGCGGCTGCGCACCGAGAACCAGCTGGCCGCCGACGAGCGGGGCAGCGAAGACGCTCAGGACGAGCAGCGGCTCACCCAGCGGCGGATTTTCCACGAACAGCAGGAGGAAGCCCGCCCTCGGCTGCGCTCCCTGCTCCGGGAAGCCTACGAGCGTGGAGCGACGAGCGACTGGAGCGACCTGCTGCGCCGTCCCGAGGAACCGGAGCTCGACCTGACGGGTGACGAAGGTCTTCTCGAGGCGGCCACCCCGGAAACATACCTGGCCGTCAGTCGCTACGGCCTCCCCCGGATCCATGCCTAGGGCACGCCGCGCTCCGCGCGCAGGTTGGCGAAGTAGGACGGCGGGGGCAGGGATTCGCAATCGTGTCGAAGCCCGGCACATGCTCGACCCAGACGTGCAGGAAGTAATCGAGCTTTTTGATCACCGCGCACTCGAACAACCGGTGCCACTGCTGCGGGTCTTCGACCGCGTTGATGGCGGCCCAGTCCGGGGTGGAGACCACGAGAGTCACGAGACCGTTGCGCAGGGTGACGGAGAGGACCGGGCACCGTGCGAGCTGGGAGTAGTCGGGGAGGTTGATGCCCCAACTGGCCATTCCTTCCCCCCGGGAGAACTCGGCCCACGTCTCCGTGACGACCTCCAGGATCGTGCCTACGGCAGGCGGGCGCCCCTCATGCGCAGCCTTCTTCCACAGCGTCTCGATGCGCTCCTGGACGTCGTCGAGAAGAGCGTCCTGGTCGCTGCTGCGGACGACGTTCGCCAGGACAAGCCCGATGGCCATGACGACGTGGAGGTCCGGCAGCTCCGGGCTGCTCAGTGCCTTGTGCACGGTGGTGTGGGGGCGGCGCGTGAGTTCCCCGATGGTGCGCATGGACATCCGCCCGCTGCGGACGTGCAGGTCGTGGAGCAGGTCGACGAGTTCTCTGTGTGCGCCGGGAGGCAGATCGGGCTTCGTGATGTGGCCGGGGCGCCCCATCGGGGGGACCTCCTCTGTCGTGGCGAGCGCGGGCGGTGAGGCTTCTGGGGGCTTGGTAGGGGTCCGCCAACGGCGCAAGCACCTCATGACCAGCTCGATGGTCACCCCGGAAGCCACCGCCACGGCTCCCGTTCCCAGATGTTCGGCGAGGTTCATGTCAGGAGCATCGGGCGCGCACCCTTGCCGGTGTACAGCTGTGGACAGAAGAGCGCGCCCGGCGGACTAGTCTTCTGAGTCAGGCACACGAGGCGGCCCGTGCAACGGCCGCGACGTTCAACTCCCGTCCCGTCGAAGGTGCCCGTGCCTGGCACCAGCCGGACCTGCGTGATGCCGATCAGGTCGACGCGGTCCTCGACGCCGCGGCACCGAGCACGGTGGTCAACGCGTCCAGCGGCAGCGCTGCCTGAGCGGTCACCGCCGACGGTCCCATCCGCCTCGGCGCCGCGTTGGTGAGCAGGGGGATCCGCGTAGTGCACGTGTCCAGCAGCGCGATCTTCTCCGGGGCCGACGTGCACTACGACGAGAGGGCCCTCCCCAACGACGAGAGGGCCCTCCCCAACCCCATCACCCCCTACCGCGAAGACTGCTGCCGAGACTGCCGTACGGCCTCCTCCACCCCACTGCCGTCATCGGACCCACATCGCTGCTCATCGGCGACGGCCGGTCCACGCACGAACGCATCATCCACGAGCTCGCCGCCGGCACGCGGGAGTGCGTCCTGTCACGGACGACATCCGCTGCCCCGCCCATGTCGCCGATCTGGCGGCTGCCCAATGGGAGCTTGTGCTGAGCGCCGCGACCGGCGTCTTCCACCTGGCCGGCCACGACGCCGTCAGCCGCTTCACCCTCGGCGTCCTTGTTGCCCGCCGGGACGGAGACGATCCCACCCCTTCCCCGCAAACAGCCTGCCAGTCGCCCTCGACGTACGTCTCGACAACCGTGCCACTCAGCGACGGCTGAGTACCTGGCTCCGCGGGAGACAAGATTTCCTGGGGATGGGGACGGCCTTTGCTGACCAGCTCCATGGCCCCTGCTGTGGGCGTCGGCAGCCAGCCTCTTGTATCAGCAGTGCCCATCCAGACGATCCGCCCGGCAAAGCCGCCTCGCTCGCCTGTCTTCGCAACGCGGATCGCTTCCAACTGCTCCGGGCTGACGTCGAGATCAGCAGCGAGGGCAAGTAGCACCTCCGCCACGTCAGCCAGCTCGCCGGGTGCCGACCCTTCGTCCGCGTCCAGGAGCTCCGCGACCTCCTTGCGCAGCTTCTCCCGCAGTCGGGCCCGGTACTCCTCTGGTCCTGCGATGTAGGTGACCGGTTCGGCTCCCTTGTTCCGGATGGTCTGCGGAATCCCGTCTCTCACCAACCTTCCGGTCCCAGGGCTCATCTCGGCGCCTGCTATCAGGCCTTCCTCAGCTCGATAAGTGGCCGCCGGGCGTCCGAATGCCCTGCGGAGAGAAACGCGTGCGGCCGACCGCGCTCTTCCACTTCGCCCCGGCCGACCGGTGACTGGGTGGCGGCCCGGGCCGTTCCTCGGGCACGTGCCCGTCTCCATCAGCACCATCCGGTCTCTGGAGTCCCGCGGCCCGGTGACACCCGAACCCTGCCTGATCTGGCTTCAGGGCGAGCGCGTGCACCTCACCGCCGACGTTAGCCAGGTCCTGACCGCCACCACAGCCGTCCACGGGAGGACGGCAGGCGATTACGCTGCCGCGTAACTCCCCCGGAACAGCTCCTGGGCCCGCTCCACGTCCCGTAGGGAACGCATCTGCACCTCTAGCTCGCCCGTCCCGTGGTGACCGAGCCCGGACACGTCCCGGGTGAAGCCCGGAACGAGTGCCACGTCCTTCGGATCGACCTTCAGGTAGACCAGCACCTTGCTGCGCTGCGGAGGACACAGGCAGGCGAGGTTCCGCAGCCGCTGGTACGCCAGGTACGTCTTGCGCTCGCCGCCACCGAGCGGGCCGGCCCGGAGGCTGGCGAACCAGGGTGAGGAGGCCAAGGTGAGCCCGTCGAGCAGGATGTGGCGGCTGGTGCAGAGAATCGTGCCGGACCATCTGCAGACCTGAATCGCGCGCGTTTACGCTGATCCCTTCTTCCACAGGGCAGGAATCCAGGGGGATCTGCTGTCATGAACGTCGGTGAGCATGTTCTTGGCGTGAAGGTCGCGAAGACCTACCCGCCCCGTGGCAACACTCAACTCGTCCGGCTGGAGGTGGTCACGTCCTTCACCTGTTCGCGGTGTGTGCGGACGAAGAAGGCGCGTCTCGTCGCGATACACAACAAGCGTCTGCTGTGCAATGGCTGTTACGGGCGGCTGGAGGCATCCGCCCCTCAGGAGGAGCAGCGGTCACGACAGGATGAGCAGGCTCCGGCTCCCCACGAGGAAGAACTCGCCCAGGTCGTCGTCGAGGAACTCGACAGCGGGCCGCCCTACTCGGTGGTCAACACCGGCCTCACGGTCGAATGGAAGTTCTACGTCCGTGCCAAGCACCTCCTGCACGGCACATGCCCGGTGCCGACCGCGATGGCCGACCGAGCCGCCCCTCAGGAACCGCTCGACCTGACCTTTCTGCGCGGGCGCCACCGCATCAAGGAACTGGACCGGCAGAAGGGCATCAGGCTCGACACCGGCGGCGCCGAGCCGCTGCTGACCGGGGTCGGATGGCAGCCGTTCGTCCTTCCGGGGACGCGGGTGTCGGTGCGGTGGGACACGTGGAGGCAGCTGCGGCTGTCGTACTCGCCGCTGGACACCCCCGTCGTGTTCGGTGGCACGGTGGTTCGCTACGTCCACGACCCGAGGATCATGACGCGTGAGCTGGCGGCGTTCGACGCCCGGGTGGACAGGGTCGAGGACCTCGTGCTGATCACATTGCGCAAACTCGGCTACCTCGACGAGAAGGGCCGGGCGCTGCTGCCACGGCAGGCGCTGGTCTGGAACACGGTGGAACGGGCGCAGCCGGAACGACCGCCGAGGAAGAAGATCGACGGGGCTATAGAGCGGCTCCTCTCGCGCGGCTTGCTTGCCTGGCAGGGGGGCAGCGTGAACCGGGCCGGCATGCTGCACTACCCGGGGCGGCGCGGAGAGAGGACAGTTCCACTGCTGTGCTACGCGCCAGTCCTGCGAGAGGCAGACCGCGAGGATCTGCGCCATGCGGAACCGGAGGTGGCCTACAGTTTGGCCGCCCACCGGGTTGCCGGGCATCTGATGCGGATCGGCCACCTCGGCAAGGAGGCCAGTGCGGAGGCCCGTGCCGCGTATCGAGACGATCACCAGCGGGCCGGTCTGGCCGGGCCGCACGAGCTGCCACGCGGGTTCACCTACGTGCGGGAGCACGAGCGAGGCTTCTAGTACTGCAACGGTACTTGCGGTGACTGGTGGCCAGGTCGGTCGTTGGTGTGGTTATGGGTGGGGACCTTGCTGATGTCAGGTTGGGGCGGGTGAACTGGACGCGGTGCATAAGCGGTTCGTGCACCGTTTCAGCAGGTCGGAGCCGCGCGAGTCGGCACTGGCCCCCAGAGCAACTGTTCCTGCCGACCCGGGACGAACCCGACCCTCAGGCGGCAGAATTCGGCTGTCCGGGTGCGGGTTGCATGCGGGTGGCGTCCAGGAACCTTGGAACCTGCGCGCCTTCGGATGTGAAACGGCGAAGCTGAACCGACGCGCCCGGGTAGGCCAGCAGACGTGCTCTCCGCGCTAGCGGAGGTGAGCTGCCCATCGCGGCGGAGGAACAAAGGTCGACCTCCAGCGCTCAGCCCCGGCCCGCCACGCTGCCCTACGTCGAGTGAAGCCGAAAGAGCCTCCGTCAGCCGTGGGAGCGCTCTGGGACTTTTCTGGGACTTTCGGCTTCATCAACTGGCACGAGCATGAAGCAGCTGAAAGACCATTTTCCCAGGTCAGCGACCAATTCCCTCTCATCGTCGCAGGTCACCTCGCTGGCTGGCCTCTTCCGGGACATCTGAGGTGCAAGGTGCCGCCGCACCCCGGCCCGCCGCTCAGCGGGAGAGGACGGGGTGCGGTGGCGACGGTTCACTTGTTCCACGCCTGGTAGCCGTTGTTCCAGGCCGCCCAACTGCAGTCGTGCAGGCGCAGGCCATGACCGGAGCTGTAGTCCAGGCACGTCCCCGTGGCCACGTTCTGCCAACTGACCCATTGGCCACCGGGAGCCCAGTACGTCCGCCACTTCTGGTAGCCGTTGTTGTAGCTCGCGTCATTGCAGGTGTGCGTACGTACGCCCCGAAGGCTGCTGCCGTCGAGGCAGAGGTGAGTCTTCGCGTTCTTGAACTGCATGTAGTCGCCGTCCACCGCGGCCCGCCACGACTGGTAGCCGTTGTTGTAGCTCTCGTTGTCGCACTTGTGCGCCCGGAGCCCGTAGTTGCTGCTGTCATCCAGGCATAGTCTGTACAGGTAGTTGACCATGTTGCCGTACGTGAAGGGGCGGTCCTCTCCGGAGTCGCCCTCCTCCACCACCACACCCTCCGACAGGTTGTGCACGGTGAAGTCAGGTGCGGGATCGGCCGTGACGACGGCGGACGGCACGGTCGGGTCGTCGGTCGAGGCCGCGGCGCCGGGCGCACTGGCGAACAGGGCGATCAGCCCGATGACGGCCGCGACCGACGCGAAGGTCTTCCGCATGGATAAAGCCTCCTGAGTGGTGTGGTGACCTGGCCCGCATGGCCGCTCCGTATCGCCCCCTCCGCGATACGAAACGGCGTCCGCGTTACCCTTCGGCACGACGGAACTCGCCCCTGGGACAGAGGTTCCCGGGGACGTTTCTTCGGCCGAGGGGCAGGACATGACGCTAGATCCAACGGTCCCGCCCGCAAAGGACTCGACGTGCCACCCACCGGGCTTCACGCGCCAGCGTCGTCCCCGGCACCGCTGGCAGGAAGGTCCTGAGGCCACGGACCTTCCGCAGCTGGCCGGCACGACGGCGGCATCCTTCACCCGTGTGAACGCCGCGGCCGCCGCACGGCTCGGAGTCAGCCCGGCCGCGTACGCGGGTCTCGTCGGTATGGCCCCCCGGCACCTGGCGGACGACCGCTACCGGACTCCGGCGTCCACCAACGTCCGCATCTGGGAACTCATGACCCTTCAGGCGCCATGGCACGAGGTCTCCTCGCACATGGCCCGCCAGAGCCCTCTGGGGTCACTGGGACTCTGGGACTACCTGCTCACTCAGGCACCGACGCCCCTCGAAGGACTGCGCGATGCCGCCCACTTCGTCGCGACCGTGGCCGACGCCGGAACGGAGGCCCTCCGTATCGAGGAGGACGAGCAGCACATCACGCTCAGCCACATCAATGCGGCCGACCTCAGCGACGAGATCGCGTCCGCCATCCGGGCCTACTCCCTGAGCCTGTTCCGGCCCCGGATCAGCGGGAGCACCCGCCGCGCCATCGTGCCGGTCAGGGTCGTCCTCGCGGCCCGCGCCCCGCGGACCCACCAGAGTCTCGTCCAGTTGTACGGGACCCGCGCGATCGACTTCGCCGGTCCGGTCAACTCCATCACCTTCAGGACCGCCGACCTCAGCGCGCCGCAACCCCACGCGCCCGGCCTGTCCGCCCTTCTCCGAAGACACGCGGAGCAGTTGCTCGATCAGTCGATCCCGCTGCGCGACTGGCTCGACCTGTTCCGCGCCGCTCTCCGCGCCGCCCCGGACGCGGGAATCCCCACGCTCGCGTCCACGGCGCGTCGGATGTCGCTCAGCCCCCGCACACTCCAGCGCCGCCTCGACGAACATCAGACCGCCTGGTCGCAGGAGCTCCAGACACTGCGCCGCGAGCACACGCTCCGTCTGCTCTCCTCGACCGAGCTCCCCCTCTCCGCCATCGCCGAACGCGTCGGCTACACCGACGCGGGCAGCCTGCGTCGTGCCGTCCGGCGCTGGACCGGACAGCCCGTCGCCGCGGTCCGCGCACACGGGGGCGAATCCCTCGCTCACGACGGCCACTGACGTCGGCGACGGATCAGGCGGAGGCCGGGGCGGGGGCGGGGTCCTCGCGCCTGCCCGCGGGGATGGCGGCGAAGACCGCGAAGGTCACGCCGAACAGGCCGAGGACGATCGCCAGGTAGCCCTTGGTCTGCGCGGCCGACTGGCGGGACGCGATCTCGCGGGACCAGAGTGCCGCGTCCTTCTGGGTCTGGGCCTCGTATTCGAAGTAGCACTTCTCGAAGAGCTGGTCGGGCGGGGTGCCCTCCTGCTTGGGCTCGCAGTCGGCGTCCTCGAAGAGGCTGAGTTCGCTGGCGTACTCGCCCAGGGGCTTGTCCGACACCTTTGCGGAATCGGACATCGCGACCGCGGCGAGGATCACCGCCGCGATCAGGCTGAGCATCGCCATGACGATGCAGACGGTGGCTCCGGCGTTGCGTCCTTGGGATGACATGGGCATGAGAGTAGTCATCCCTCCGGAGCCGCCCTCCGGGAGGCTCGGACCAGGAGAATTTGTCCGGCGTTCGCGGGAAGTCTCCCTGGGGGGTGGCTCCTTGTTAGGGCTGGGCCGGGAGCGTCGGGCCGCCCGCCCCACGACGACCTCAGGATGGACCCACGTGAACGCATCGCCCTCCCGCCCCCGGCGGCCCCGCGCTCTCGCCCGTTTCCTCGTCGCCGCGCCGCTGCTGGCGGCCGGTGCGCTGACCGGCGTTCCGGCGGCGCAGGCGGCTCCGGCCGATGACGTACGGATCAACGAGGTGGTGACCACCGGCGACGTGAACGACTCGGTCGAGCTGTACAACAAGGGCACCGCGTCGGTCGACGTCTCGGGCTGGATCCTGAAGGACGACGACGAGGACCACGCGTACGAGATCCCCTCCGGCACGACGCTGGCGCCGGGCGGCTTCCGGACGTTCGACGTCAGCGGCGCGTTCGGGCTCGGGTCCGCGGACGAGGCGCGGCTCTATCTCGCGGACGGCACGACGCAGGTGGACGGCTTCTCGTGGACGAAGCACTCCGGTCCGTCCTGGTCCCGCTGCCCCGACGGCACCGGCGCGTTCAGGCAGGCGGCGTCGGTGACTCCGGGCGCCGCGAACGACTGCGGTACGGGTGGGGGCTCGACGACCCCCGTGGCGTGGCCGGGCGGCAGCGCGGTCGCCACCGCGGACGGCTCGAACGTCTTCGGCGAGGACCTGAGCGGGCTCTACCAGGACGGCAGCGTGCTGTGGGCGGCGCAGAACAGCGGCAAGCTGTGGCGCCTGGTGCGGGACGGGTCCGGCGGCTGGAAGCCGGACACCGCGAACGGCTGGTCCTCGGGAAAGACCCTGCGCTTCCCGGGCGGCTCCGGCAGCCCGGACAGTGAGGGGGTGACCGCGACCCCGGGCGGGATCTTCGTGGCGAGCGAGCGGAACGGGGACGCCTCGGGCACGAGCCGCCTGTCGGTGCTGCGGTACGACGTGAGCGGTTCGGGCTCGTCGCTGACGGCCGCCAAGGAGTGGAACCTCACCTCGGACCTCCCGTCGACCGATTCCAACCTGGGCCTCGAAGCGATCGCCTGGGTGCCGGACGCGTCGCTGACGGGCGCCGGTCTCAAGGACGCCTCGACGGGCGCGGCGTACGACCCGGCCCACTACGGCGCCCACGGCAACGGCGTCTTCTTCGTCGGCGTCGAGGGCACGGGCATGGTCTACGGCTACGTCCTCGCCGACTCCGGTTCGTACACCCGGATCGCCTCCTTCAGCAGTGGCCTGTCCGGCGTGATGGAACTCCAGTGGGAGCCCCAGGCGTCGCGCCTGTGGGCGGTCTGCGACGACACCTGCGACGGCCGCCACCAGACGCTGACGGTGAACGCGGCGGGCACGTTCGCCGTGACCGGCACGTACAACCGCCCCTCCGGCATGCCGAACTACAACAACGAGGGCTTCGCGCTGTCCGGCGCCGACGAGTGCGTGTCGGGCTCGAAGCCGGTGTACTGGTCGGACGACGCCAACGACGGCGGGCACGCCCTGCGACGGGGCAGCGTCAGCTGCTGAGCGGGGCGCGGGCACGCGGTCACGGCGCCCGGCGGAGGGAGGCGTCCAGCGCGGCCATGAGGTGCGCGGCGCGGCTCCTGCCGCCGGGCGCGGGCGGGTAGCGGCGGAGGACGTCGATCAGGGCGGGGGTGGCCCGTTCGCGGGCCTCTTCGAGCACCCGGTTCCCGGCCTCGGGGTCCTCCCCCGCCTCGATCTCCGCGATGCGGGCGGCGTTCGCGGCGGCCCGCAGGATGTGACCGACCTGGTGGGCCTTCGCGAGGGGGTGCAGGTAGGCGGCGGACGCGGCGTCGCCCGCCGCCTGCGCGGCCAGCCGTGCGGCTTCGGTGACCGCGTCCTTCGCCGCCCGGTGCGCGTCCATCGACGTGACGCGCTGGAGCCTGGTCCGGGGCGCGCCGTCGATGAACTCCCGGGCCGCCGCGAGGGCGGCCCGCGGCCTGCCGTCGTCGGGGTGGGCGTCCTCCAACACCGCCAGGACGCCTTGCGCCGCCTCGGCGGCGTACCGCGCCACGACACGCAGCTCGCCCATGGACAGCTCGAAATCCCCGCTCACGCCCGTCATTCGAGCGATCGTCGCACATGGCCCGCGTCTGGCTTTACGGCTCCGAGGGGCCGCCCCGTCCGCCGGGGCGGCCCCCATCCGCTTTCAGGCGAGGCGTTCGGCCGTGTACGCCTCGATGGCATCGCGCTGGAACGCGGCGAGGCCGGGGGCGATCGCCTCGTAGGCAGCGCGCCAGTCGGGGTTGTCCACGACGGAGCGCCCCATGGCCAGGTGCTCGTCGGCGGTGACCGGTCGCAGCGCGGAGAGCAGCCGGTAGTGGGCGTCGATCTCGGCCTGGACCGGCGCGGAATCGGCCGCGTGCCCGGCGGCCCGGAGCTCGGCGAGGCGGATCATGCGGGCCGTGCGGTCGCGCTGCCCGGCCTCGATGTCCTCCGGGCTCATCGCGGCGACGTGCTGGGCGACCCGCTCGGCGTGGGCCGGGAAGTCGCGCAGGCTCTCCTGGTACTGGGTCGGCTGTACGCCCTCGAACAGGTTCTCCGGTCGGTTGATGGTCATGGGTGCGTCGTCCTTCCTGGACTGTTCCAGTTCGGCGATCGTGCGCGAGACGGTGGTGGCCAGCGTGTCGAGCCGGTCCCGTTCGGCCAGCAGCCGCCGGTGGTGGCCGCGCAGGGCCTCCACCGCGTCGACCTGCTCGGCCAGGACGCGGCCGATGTCCTCCAGCCCGAGCCCCAGCTCCCGCAGGACCAGGATCTGCTGGAGCCGCAGGAGCTGGCGCTCGCCGTAGTACCGCAGCCCGCCCGCCCCCGTACGGGCGGGCGGCAGGAGACCGATCGCGTCGTAGTGCCGCAGCGTCCGCGCGGTCACCCCGGACATCCGGGCCACCTCAGCGATCGACCACTCCACCACCGTCACCCCGCGCTTCGCCGTTCCGGGCCGGTGTTTCCGGCCCTGTCCCACGACCGTAGAAGCTGCCGTTACGTCAACGGCAAGGCGCTGCGTCGGGCAGTGGGCGCACTCGTCGCCAGGGGCCGCACGCCCACAGGATTGCACTACGGAGCAGGTGCCTTCTAAGCACTTGGCCGCAGGCTTGAGCGCCGGCTCTATGCCGCCCCACACGCCGATCAGCCTCTCCAATCGGGGTAAAGGGGTATACAGCTTGTAGGAGAGCCGCACATCGCCGCATCCTTAGCGCCATGAGTCTCGTCATGCCCTCTTTCGACATGTCCGTCATGAGTGACTACGCCCATGACTGGGTGCTGGTCGATGTCGAGACTTCCGGGCTCATTCCTCGGCGGGATCGCGTCCTGTCGATCGCGGTCGTGACCATGGATCCCGACGGAGAGCAGACCGGCGAATTCTCCACGCTGCTCAATCCCGGGTGCGATCCGGGGCCGGTGGAGGTGCACGGGCTGACTAAGGAACGTCTGAACGGGTCGCCAACCTTCGACCAGATCGCCGGGCGGCTCGGGGCGCTGCTTCAGGACCGCGTCCTGGTGGCTCACAACGCTCAGTTCGACTACGACTTCCTGGCCCACGAGTTCGCGCGCGCCAGGCTCTACCTGCCGGTCACTCGCCGCCTGTGCACCTTGGCGCTCAACCGGCAGGTGGACCCGCCGACACATGACATGAAGCTGGGCTCCCTGGCCGCCTACTACGGCGTACCGCAGACGCAGGCACATGACGCGCTGGACGACACACGCGTGCTGGCCGGGATCTTCCGCGCCACCCTGCACGAGGCGGTCCGGCTCGATCTCCCGCTGCCATTCGTGACATGCCCGCCGCGCCAGGACCCACAGTTCGCCCCGCAACCGCCGAAGGCCCCGTGCGTGTATCGGAATCCAGGGCGCCTGGAGCCGAGTGGCCGGCTCGTTCAGGGAATGAAGATTGCTATCACGGGGCAGACGGCGACATCGCGAGCCGAGCTGGTCGCCCGTTCGGTCGCCGCGGGATTGAACATGATGTCGTCAGTCAGCCGGCACACCAGTGCGCTCGTCACCAACGAGTCCACGTCGGGATCGGCCAAAGCGCGGAGGGCGGCCTCCGAGGGCGTGCCGGTTATCGACGAGCACGACTTCCTTCAACTGCTCGGGTCGGTGCAGGCCGGCACCCCGCACCAAGCCACTCCGCAAACCAAAAGGCCGGAGGCCGTCACCGCGGTCGTTCCAGCACCACGGCCAACGGCGGTAGCGCCCATCAGTGCTGCCGCAGGCAAGCCTCTGGCGGGGCGGCGCGTACTCGTCATCGGCGGGCCGCACGAGGCCGCCGCCGCTGCCCGCGCCCGGATCGTGGACCTGGGCGGATCGGCCGCCGTCAACCTCTCCCGCAGCGTCACTGACGTCGTCCGCCTGACCGACGGGCACACAGACCGCCGCCTGGCCAAGATCGCCGACCTTGGGCTACCCGTCCATGACGAGGCATGGCTCGCCCATCCGGCCGCGGCAGCGCCGCCGGAAGGCGAGCCGGCACACCAGACCGGCGCCCTCCACCCAGCGCCGTCTCTGGTGTTGCCTCGCGGCGGCGTTGTCAATCTGCCGATGCCCTCCCCCGGAGAAGAACTGTTCCCCTGGCACGCCACCACTACTTGGGCACCGCGGGGAGGGTGCGACGTCGACGTCGTCGCTTTCGTGCTCGATGAGGACGAGCAGGTCACCTTCGACGAGGACTTCGTCTTCTACGGAGCTCCGGAGAATCCGGACGGCACCGTCAGACTGCGCACCGACGGTCCCGCAGATCAGTCAATCGACGTGAACCTCGGCGCCCTTCCTCCCGCCTCACACAGGGTTGTCGTGGCGGCCGCCATCGATGGTGACCGTACCTTCGGTGAGGTTGGCGCCGTCCAGATCAGCGTCAGCCCCCGGCGAAAGTGCTGCCCCTATGGCACGCGCCACGCTGGACGCCGCCACCACCGAACGAACCCTCATCCTGGCCGAGTTCTACCGCCGCGGGCCCGTATGGCGCTTCCGCGCCATCGGACAGGGGTACGACCACGGGCTCGCGGCCCTCGCCAGAGGATACGGCGTGGACATCGAGGACTGATGCGCCGGGCGGGAACACCTCCGCCTGGCAGCTGCTCAGTTCACCAACCCGCCGATGGCCTGAGCGAGCGCCTCGCCACTCTGCTGGACCACGCTCCCTACGACGAGGGCTGGGAGGGCCTGCGCGATTCCTCGCAGTGCGCCTACCCGTTCGGCGGGCTCAGCAAGGGAGTTGTCGACACTGGCCGCCATTGCCCGCAGGGCATCTGCGTGTTCCACCTGTGGCTCGTTCCGTTCCAGGTCCAGGCGGAATGTGGCCAGCAACTCGCGTACAGAGTCAACGTCAGTGACGCCCTCCACCCTCGTGTTTTGGTGCACATGTGAGATGTTGTCACCTACGACGTTCTGAAGCGGAGCAGTATTGTTGCCGCCGATGCTGATGCCTGCTCCATGAACAAGCTCGGGTTCCTGACGCCGTCGTCCGATGGCCATTACTTGCCTCCCTGACTCTTCTGGCTGGTGGAGTTCTGCCCGATGCCGCTGTTGCCGTTCCCGACGACGTTCTGGATGGGTGCGTTGTTGTCGCCGTAGATCTGAATGTTGTTGGTGACCGCGTCCACTTGCTGCTCGTAGGCGGTCGTGTCGATCCCACGCTCCTGCAGGTAGGTGGCGACGGCGCGGAAAACGCGTGTCTCCATCAGAACGACATGGCGTTTGGCGTCGTCGCTCTGGTGCATGTCGGAGACTTCCTCCGTCGAATACCGGTCGCGAAGACTCACCGGATCCTCTTCCTCGGTGCGCCCTGGGGTGGGTTCCCCTCGTGCGATCTGTGCCACCAGGCGCCAGAGGGTCATCGGGCCCACGACGGCGTCGAGTACCGACTGCACTGCGAGCCAGCCCATCAGGCGCAGGCCGTTCCGGGAGAGGGGATTCGTCGTCCCTCGCAGTTCGTTGTAGAGAGGGGTGTTCACATGTGGACGCACGGTGAGGCGCAGCTCGCCTGCTTCAAGTGCGGCATGGACGAAGATGCTTACCACGACCTGTCCGCCCCAGGTGATGCATTGAGCACGCAGGTAGAGCCGAGCCGGCTCGCTGGAAGGCGACTTGCGACCCCGGCCGTTCAGGTCAGGGGCTTCCGGGTCGCCCTCGCGCGTGCGCTGGAGCCAGAGGTGGGACGGCAGACCCAGAACGCGTTCCATGGAGAATCCGGGGAGCGGGTCCGTTATCTCCCGGACTCCGCGCCCCAGCTCGTCGAGGGACTTGCCCACGCACCGAAGAAGCTCGGCTTCACCGAACGACTTGACCGGCTCATCCCGGTCCTTGGGCTTCAGCGGGATATTGATGTGGGCGGCACCCCAGTGATCACGTCCAGCACCGACGAAGTGTTGTGCGGTGTCGTAAGGAAGCAGCCTGCCCTCCTGGCCCTCCCCCATTCTGTCCAACCTGCCCTTGCGCTTTCCCCTCACCCAGGGCAGCGCGCCCCGGGAGACCTGCGTACGACTCAGCACGGAGAGCGCCGCTCTCGCAACCAGGCGGTCGACCACGTAGATCATCGCCATCCCCGCGAGATAGCCGACGGGCACGACTACCAGGCCCAGCCGCACGGACAGGAAGGTGCTCCATGACGATTCGAACGGCATCATGGCCAATGCCCACGGGACGAGGAGCGGCACGTAGGACAGGCGCGGACGGCGCGACAGTCGGGTGTTCTTCGACTTGCGCTGGGCGCGGAAGGCCGCCCACCTCATGGCAAAGGCTGTGACGGCGCAGACTATCCACAATGCCGTCGCCCACGGCGACAGATAAGCAGCCGCCCCGAGAAGCACCACGAACAGCACTCGGCGCAGTCGGCGGCGGCGCAGGGCACGCAGACTGTGCGCCACCACCGGCACAAGGTCGACACCATAGGAAGGCACAGGCATCGGAGGCCCGTTGAAGACGTGATCGTTGATCCATTGCGCCGCAGCCTCGCCGAGCGGTGGGCAGTCGTCGCTACCGTCCAGATAGATGGGTCTCCGGGTACTGCGACGTGGCTTGCTGGGGGCGGACTTCTTGCCACGCGCCTTGCGCCACCACGCCTTGAGAGCCGCAACTCGATCTGGCCGCGCGTAAACCGATTGGCACAGAAACTTCGTCACTTCCGTGGTCGTCGGATCGACCTCAGCCGGGCGCGGAGTGTCCACCACAGGCTGGGAGCGCTGGACAGGCACTCCTGGCCCCCCATCGGTCGCCCAACCGTCGGTCTTCTTCTGCCGGGCTTTGGTACCCCAAGCGCCACCCACACTGTTCCCCCGTTCATTGGTACGGCGGGCATCTTCACAAGTAACGACAGGGACCGCCAGAGCGCAAAGTCGACATCATGTAAAGCCGTTCGCGATCAACGGTTTGGCGCGATCTCAGCCACAATGACTGCCGCGATCCGCACATTGCTGGCTTACCCATCCGGCCGGCTCAACCGTGCGACCGGAACCCGCTGCTGACGATTGGCTTAGAACGCCCTGGCGACTCCGGGAGATGATGGGCGAACCCGCCCCCTCCCGGGCGCCACTGGACCGCTCGTAAGTCGCATTGCGCCGTTTTCTGTACGGCCCATCACTACAAGTACTACGGTCGCCTGTTGTCCGTGGCCGCGAGGGCTTCCGCAGGCCCCTCTCGACCGCCGCTCCCATGGTTTGGGAGTCCGCCATGCGTCGCGATCCCTCACATTCCGGTGCCAGGCCGGACCTGGCTCCGGCAGCCGAACCCCTTACCGCTCCGGAGATCGATGGGACCTCGTCAGCCTCGCCCGTTGCTCTACCGCCCTTGTCCAGGAGTGGCAGGCCGCCGAGCACCGTGCGGAGGAGCTGAACGCGCACAGCGAGAGCGGACTCCAGCTGCGCGCCGAGGGGCAGGAGGCGCCTTGCAGCGCTGAGTCCGTGGCGCTCTCCCTCCGCCTGAGGCTGGCCGGCAGATACGCGAAGGACAGTCGCGGCCACGGATCTGGCTGCCCGTTCAGGTCTGTCCCTGCGGCAGAACGCGCAGGGGGAGGTCGAGGTGACGGAGAACGCCGACCCGGAAGCACGAAGGCGCCGCCTCTGGGGAAGCCACTGGCTCGACCTCGGCATTCCAGCACTGCCCGGCCCCGCTGACCTTGATGTGCTCCTCGACCACGCCCCCGGCAAAGTTGGCGAGCGCCTCCTGAGTGCCTCCCGGGACCTCGTCCGCGCGTCCACGGCCACCTTGCGCCTGTCGGAACTGGAAGACAGCGACGAGCCCTGGACACCGGAGCAGATCAACGAGTACGACCGGCTCTCCACCCTGCATGACGAGGTGACGCCGCTTCTCGCCAGATACGCGCACGCAGTCACCGAGAGCCTGCCCGCCGTTCGGGCCGCACGGAGCGGCCAAGAGGCGCCGACGGGCCAAGCGGACTGACTGGCAGGTACAGTCCCTGGGCTGCGACCTGAACTGGAAGTGGACGCCCGGTGCGGCGTTCTCCAGCTCCTCGTAGTAGATGGCCGCCTCTCCGGAGGCAGTTGGCGATCGACGAGACGTTCCAGGCCACCTCGGGGATTCCACGTCGGTAGGCAGCGACAGTCTCGGCCGCGTCGACAGGCCGGCCACCCAGTTTCTGCACGGTTCTCACGAACGCGGCGGACGCTGTGGCGGTGGTGTCCACCGGTGTTCCGAAATGGGTGTGCGGGCCATCCGTTCCCCCCTGCCAGACGGCCGGCCATGACCGCAGCACGCGCCACCGCCCTATTCGATCAACTGGCCTCCGTGTACGACGAGGTGCTGCCGTTCTTCGCCGGGTTCGCCCAGCAGCACATGGCGTGGCTCGCTCCGGTGCCAGGTACCCGGGTCCTCGACCTGGGGGCCGGGCGCGGCGCGCTGACCGCTGCCGCGCTTGGCCGAGGTTGCCCGGTGACGGCCGTGGACTGCGCTCCCGGGATGGTCGAGCGGCTGGCGGTCCAGTACCCGCAGGTCCGCGAGGCGCGAGTGATGGGCGTTCATCAGCCGGAGTATCCCGACAGCTCGTTCGACCTGGTCCGCGCGGGGTTCGTCGTCCATCTGCTCGATGATCCAGCTGCTGCGTTCCAGGAGGTCCGGCGCGTTCTCGCTCCCGGTGGGGTGTTCTCCTTCTCCGTCCCGGGCGACGTCGAGGACGCGCCGGAGTGGGAGTTCTACGGGGCCCTCTTCCAGGAGTTCCAGCGTCTGATCCCCGACGGTCAGGGCCGGCTCAGTCGCCCCCTGGACGCAGAGCGGCTGCTCCCGACCGCGGGGTTCAGCGGCATCGGTGAGGCCGCCGTCGAGCAGCGCCTCCCCGTCCCGGACGCCGACACGTTCTTGGACTGGGGGCTCTCCCACGGCTCCCGCGCCTACTTCGACGCCCTCCCCGCCCATGCGCGTACCGAGTTCGAAGCCCGGGTACGGGCGGAACTGTCCGCCATGGACCCGATCGTCTTCGCCGCCGGTGCGCGCCTCTGGAGGGGCACCTCAGCGACCTGACCTCGGACGGCGAACCGCACCATCGTTCGTGAGGGCGAAGCCGAGCAAGGTGACCTTGTCCGCGTCGACGTCCTCGGGCGAGGGGCTGCCCTCCAGCAGGAAGCCGAAGTGGGACCGGAGGGCTTCGTTGCCCAGTTCCAGGGGGTGGAACGGCAGCGCGTAATCCTCCATCGCCCGGTCGCCCGCCCAGTACGGCGCCTCGAAGGGGAACGGGTCGCCGACGTTCTCCACGATGCCGCCGTCCGGCGACAGGCTCAGGGAGCGGCGGAGGCGGCCCTCCTCCCAGACCGCGAACGCCAGCCAGTCCGAGACGCTGTGCATCGCGTGCAGGATCACGCGACGGCCCTCGGCGGCCTCCAAGAGGTGCGCCGGGAGTCCCGACGGCCGGTCGAACATCAGCCGCCGGTCGCAGACCACGTCCACTCCGGTGAAGCTCGCCGCGTACGTGATGCCCTCCGGCGGATACGTCGATTCGGCCAGGACATCCCCCTCCGTCGACACCAGCCCCCGACCCGGGAACACCCGGGCGACCAACTCCGCCGTTCTCGCTGCCCGCGGCTCACCGGCCGCCTTCAGTGCCGGGGCCACGTCCCCGTCCGCGTACGCCAGTAGTGCTGTCTTCGCTCCCATGCGCCGCACGCTAGCCCCGAGCACTGACAGCCGCGTCAATCGCAGGCCGGCCGGGGAATCTCGTACTCCGCCCACACCGTCTTCCCCGGTGCCTGCGTCCTGGGATACCAGCCCCAGCGGGTGGCCAGGCCCTCAACCAGCAGCAGGCCGCGCCCGTCGTCCGCGAGCCCCGCGTCCGGGAGCTTGCCGGGGCGGGGCGGGACCCGTTCGCCCCGGGTGTCGGTCACTTCGATGCGCGCGGTCGGACCGGGCCGCTCCACGACGCGCAGCAGCAGGTGGAAGTCCCGCCCCGGCACGTGCCCGTGCCGCACCGCGTTCGCCGTCAGCTCGGCCGTGATCAGGACGACCGCCTCGTGCGTCTCCGTCCCGTACGGCAGCCCCCACGCGTCCAGCCGGACCGCCGACAGGCGGCGGGCCAGCCTGGCGCCCCGGGGCGTGGAGGTGAACCGCATGTCGAAGCTCGGGGTGCCCAAGTGGGCGAAGTGATGGGTGGGTTGCGTGGTGCGGTGGGGGCTGTCGATGTTGCTCGTCATGGCTACGAGCGTCCTCGCCGTGGCGTAGCGTGACCAGTGGTGACGCACCGACGCGATCTCCTTGTACGCGCGCTGACGGCACCGGTAGGCGGAACGCGGCGCGATCGAGCGAGGCAGGGTGCGATGACGGCTGAGCAGGTGGACCCCGGGGAGATGGACGGCGTCCAAGCGGCGGACAAGGCGGGCCAGAACGTGGTCATTGCCTTCGGGCAGAGCCTGAAGACCTTACGCGTACGGGCAGGCATGCAGCGGGACGAGCTGGGCCGACGCCTGGGGTACTCGGCGTCCACCATCGCCTCCTTCGAACAGGGCCGGAGGATCCCGCCGCCGAGGGCGATCGACCAGGCCGACAAGGAGCTGGGCGCGGACAACCTGCTGACGGTGTGGAAAGAGCCGGTGGAGAACGCGCAGTACCCGGTGTTCTTCCAGGGCATGGCCCAGTTGGAGAAGCAGGCGATCGAGCTGCTGTCGTACGACACGCTGGTTGTGAAGGGGCTCCTCCAGACAGAGGAGTACATGCGGGCAGTTCTTGCTCTCCGGCGTCCTGTTCTCGACTCAGAGATCATCGAGCAGCGGGTGACGGCCCGGCTGGCCCGCCAGGAAATCTTCGACCGCCGCCCCGCGCCGCTCCTCAGCTTCGTCATGTGCGAGTCGGTACTGCGCCGAAAGTTTGGCGGCACTGAGGTACTGCGAGGCCAGTTGGAGCACCTTCTTCTGATCGGTCAGCGGCGGAACGTCGAGCTTCAGGTCATGCCGCTCGACTCGGTGGAAAACTCGGGTGTGGACGGGCCGTTCACCGTCGTCACTCGCGAGGACGGCAAGAAATTCCTGTACGTCGAGGCACAGGGAACGAGTTCGCTGGAGACGGACCCGAAGCAGGCGGCGTTCGCCGCAGCGCGCTATGGGATCATCCGTTCGCAGGCTCTCACCCCGCGAGAGTCACTGGCGTTCATCGAGAAGTTGCTGGGAGAGCTATGAACAACGCTGAGCCCCTCGCCTGGTTCAAGAGCAGCTACAGCGGCGCCGAGGGCGGCGATTGCATCGAGGTCGCGACCGCTGCCGGAGCCGTGCACGTCCGTGACTCCAAGGACGCGGCCGGACCCGTCCTCCGCGTGTCGCAGAACGCCTGGGCCGGGTTCGTCGGACTCGCCACGGCGAAGTAGTACAGGCAGCGCTTGTACGCGCCAGAGCCCTGCCGGTCCGAGGCGGACCGGCAGGGCTCTCGTCATCGGCCGCGCCGTATCAGAAGCAGGCGACCATCTTTCCGGTCGTTCGGGACCAGTGGGCCCACACCATGGCCTTCCTTGTCTGCGGGCCGTACTTGCCGTCCACGGTCACACCCACCCGGCGCTGCACGGACTTCACCGCCGCGTAGGTGGCGGCGCCGAACTTGCCGTCCACGTCCAGGCCCGTGCGGTAGCAGGCGTTCATATTGCGCTGGAGCGACTTCACGGCCGCGTTGGCCGCCCCCTGGTGCAGGGTGCATGAGGGGGTGAATCTGCCGGCAGCCGTGTCGAATCCCATGGGGGTCGAGGTCACGTAGGAGCCCTCGTACTTGTTCTCGACGCCGGTGCATGAAGGTGCCACCGCCGCCGCCGTCGGTGCCCAGACGAGGGCGCCGCCGAGCAGCGCTCCCAGCGCGAGGGTCACCGCGCCGGAGGACTTCAGCCGTCGTGTGCGTGTGTTCATGAGGTGTTCCCTTCTTCGAGACCGTTCGGAACTGTCGGAGCAGCTGAATCAGTGGCAGGCGAAAAGGACTCCGCCGGGCGCGAAGTACGGCCACTTCATGGCGCGGCTCGTGTTGTACCCGTACACGCCGTCGGCTGTGAGGCCGAGCTTCTTCTGGGCGTTCTTCAGGGCCGTGAACGTCGCCGAGCCGAAGGAACCATCGATCGCGATGCTCTGCTTGTAGCACTTCTTCAGGCTCCGCTGGAGCGCCTTCACTCCGCTGCCGTGGTCGCCCTTCCGGAGCTTGCACTCCGTGCTGTAGATCCCGTAGCTGTACGGGATGTCCGCGTACGTGGAGATGTGCTGGGCGTTCGAGCTGTTGAAGTCGCGGAAATAGGTGTTGCAGAAGTACGGGTCACCGGTCGCCGCCGAGGCGCCTGGGGCAGCCGTGCCGAGCAAGGCGGCCGTCGCAGCGATGATGGTGGCCGTGGTGCCGATGGTTCGTAGTCCTGTGTTGCGCATGTACTCCTGCTCCTTGTGATGGGTGACTTCGCGCGTACGACGGTTCAGCCCGCACCGAGCGTGGCTTCGAGGCTGTCCGCGTACAGGCGCGCTCTCGCGATCTTCGGGTGGAAGGACTTCGCGGAGTTCGGGTAGTTGTCGGCCTCCGAATGGCCCTGGCAGCGAGGGCGATCAACGTCAGCCGATGGCGGGCCGCCGCCGGCTGCGCGGCGCCGGACCGCGGTCGTACGGCCGGTGCCGTCAGCCGCCGCTGAGCGTCTGTTCCAGGCTGTCTGCATACAGCCGGGCGCCCACGACGGTCGGGTGGAAGGACTTCATCGAGTTCGGCCGGCTGTCCGCCTCGGAATGGCCGGTCAGGATAATGCCGTGCAGCCCTTCGGGGTTGCCGCAGATGCCCTTCCCCGCGAACTCGTCGCGTGGGTCAGAGAACACGGCGTTTGTGCCGAAGCGCGTATTCGCGTCGTCGACAGCTCCCGCCATCTCAGCGGCCACCACGTCCGCCAGATGATTGAGCCACACCTTCTCGTCGGTGGTGATCAGGTCCAGGCACACGTCCAGGGACAGTAGCCGCGGGTACCCCATCAGCACGATGCGCGCGTTCGGCGCCTGTTCCTGGATCGTCCGCAGCATGCCGGCCAGACGCGGACGGATGATCTGGTGGGCCCACTCGGGAGCCCACAGACTCAGTGGCCCCGTCTCGTAGGAGAGTTTCTCCCCCGTACTCGGATCGACGGCCGCAAGAGACGTATTGCGGCAGTCGAGCACCAGAGGGTTGATGCAGGAGGCCACGACGTCGGCGAACCGCATGTCGTTCCCGCCGATCGACAAAGCCACCATGGTGGTGTGCTGATCGAGGTAGCCCTGTTCGATCTGGCCCAGCTCCCCGTTCTGCCCCTCACCGAGGATGTGGTAGTGCCGGGCTCCTGAACAGGCGACGAACTGGAAGTCCAGTGTCGGGTCCATGGCATCGGCCCGCGCACCGATCGACGTGGACGTCCCGGGCAGGGCCGCCTGCCGTGACCAGGCCTTCGTGGAGCGGTGGCAGGAGTTCTTCGTCGCCTCGGTCCTCCCGTCGTAGTAGTCGCTCTCCGGGTAATAGTCGACGCCGCCCGGACCCTCGGTCACGCCCTCACCGGACGCGTACGAGTCCCCCATGGTCACGATCTGGTGCGCCGGCTTGCGGTCCAGCGGTTCGAACCCGGCGGCGTCCCAGGCGATGTCCTCGGTGCCGTTGCCGTCCTTGGTGATGTTCGACAGGGACACCTGGGGTGTGCCGGTGAAGTTGAAGGCCCCCAGGGAGACCCACTTGTTGGACATCACCCGCTGCGGTTTGGCCCGCTGCGGGCTGGTCGAGTCCGTCCCGGAGACCGTGTAGAGGGCCTGCCGCGTATGCGCGCCGTGGTCGGGCAGGTGCACCCAGACCCGCATCCAGCCCCGGTGGGCCGTGCCCAGCGTCCAGGTACCGGTGACCTTCGTCCTGGGTGCTTCGGTACCGTACTGGCGGTAGGTGTGGGAGAACCAGAAGTGATTCTCGTGTCCGGCACCGATCTGGTGCAGGTCCATCCGGCCCGACGGGTCGGGGAAGTCGAAGCCGAACGTGCCGGCCTTGGAGGTCACCGCGCCGCAGCTGCGCGGCGGCGGGCCGGTGGATGTCGCCGTGGACGCGCCGGTGGGGGTGACGCCGTCCGCCACGTCGTCGACGATCAGGGTGCCCGCGGGTAGCTCGGCCGAGCAGCGCGGCGGGTACACGGGCGGATTCGGGTCGTCCTGTTCCGGATACGTCGTGTTGAAGCGGTGCAGTGGGTAGCCGCACGCGCGCATCGCGCTGCCGCATTCCTTCCACGTCACCGGCTGGTGATACCAGCACTTCAGATACAGCGGGTCGGAGCTGTCGCCCGGCAGCAGGCACGGCCCGCCGCCGGTGTCGTTCGTCGCGCCCTCGTCGATCCTCGACGGGTCGCAGTCGTTGGTGGTGTCGCAGAAGAGGCTGATCGGCGGCTTCGCCATCGTCCGGTACTCCACCTGGTTCCAGGTGGCCTGGCGATAGCCGGGCTGGTAGTCGCCGGGCCGGAACATCGCCGAGATCGGCCGGGCCGCCCACCCGATGACCTTCTCCTGGTACGGCCAGTCCTGCGGGTGCGAGGCGTGGCTGTAGTCGTCGTCACCGTTCGACGCCTCCAGGAACGGCAGGCGGTTCTCCTTCCAGAGCGGGTTGGCCGGGTTGTTGGTCCACCCGACGCCCCACTTGCCGCTCTTGGTCGCCGCCTCCGCCTTGGGGTAGTAGCCGCTGTTGTAGGCCCACAGCGCGTAGAACCAGTTCTCCATCCACTTGGGCTCGCCGTTGTTGACGACGAGGCCGTCCGCGCGGGTCTGGTTCCACTTATCGGCGAGGATGTCCGCCCCGGCAGCGATGTTCGCGGCGTAGTCCACCGCGACGGCCCGCTGCTGGGTCTCGGACAGGGTCGGCTGCCCCTTGCCGGGCAGCCGCATGCCGTCGGTGACCTGGGTGACCCCGTAGCCGCAGTCCGCCTCCGACCAGTTGATGGCCCAGGGATCACCCTGCTCGCCGTCCGATGCGTAGCTCACGCCGTAGTAGTTGCCGATCAGCGGGTTGGCGGACACCCCCGGGACCGCGTACCGAGTGGCCTGCCACATGTTGGACTCCTGCGCGGTGATGCCGAGCAGGATCTGCGCGGGAATCCGCCAGTCGGATCCCGTTCCGCCGCTCAACGGGCTCAGCGGGAACAGCGACTGCGGGGAGTACGCGGGCATCCCGGTGTTCCGCCAGTCGGCCGGCCGGCTCGCCTTCGCGTTCAGATTGCTGACGACGGCCTGGTCGACGGCCCACTCGATCTGCCGCGGTGTCGGCTGGTACGCCTGCAGCTTGACGTCACCGCGCGGCACCGAGCACGTGCGGTCGGATTCGACCGGCGGCATCGCCGATGAAGTCGCCCCCGCAGCGGCCGGTTCGGGTAGCGCCGGGCTGGCGGTGACGGAGGTCCGCCGCGCTGTGGCGCTTCCGACGCGCCGGTCCGGCACGGCGTCGAGCGTCACGCTCTCGCCGGTGCCCAGCGACGTCAGTGTGATTCGGGCCGGGCGGGCGGACAGCTCGTCCTCCGGGTGCGTGGGCGAGTCCTTGCCGTCCGCCTGCCCGGTGGACAGCACGGCACGCCCGTGGCTGGAGACCCGCACGTCCTTGGCGATCCCGCCCGGGTTCCGCACCGACCCGGGCAGCTTCGTGCCCGGCTCCGTACGGGCCGTGCCCGTGACGAAGACCGTGCCGTCCGCCGCTCGGGCCAGGTCGAAGGCGGTCAGCTTGCCCTTCGCCAGCCTCTGCGCGGTGTTCTTCGCCGCCGGTGAGCGCTGCTGCGCCGAGCTGACACGCGCGACGGCCGCTTCGGACTCGGCGTCGGCCTGCGCGGCGGACCGGGTCGCGCCGGGCAGCCGGTCGATGAAGGTGACGCCGCCGTCCGCGTCCGGCTTGAGCTGGAACGGGACGCCGTGGGTCCGGGCCACCACGCGTACCTTCCGGCCGTCGATCCGCACGATCCGGTGGCCCTGGGCGGCGACGATGTGTCCGCCTGCCGGTACGGCCGAGGTGATCTGCCCGCCGATGCGGGCCTTGTGCGTGGTCCCGCTCGGCGCGGCGACGGTGATCAGCCGCGTCTCGGAGGCGTCCGAGGACACCTCATCGGTGAACTGGGAGAAGACCGCTTCCTCGCCGCTGCCGCAACCCGGCGAGAAGTAGCCCAGGGTCGCCTGGAAGGGCAGCTTGCGGACGCTTCCGGTGTCGAGGTCGACCATGGCGGTGAAGGCGCCGCGGCTCATCAGCTCGGGCTTGTTGGTGAAGGTCCGGGGCGCGTACGCGACGGCGGCGTACCGGCCGGACTCCGTCACGCAGGCGTTGCCGACCCAGGTGTCCGTGTCGAAGCCGGCCTCGGACAGGGTGGCCGCGGTCCGCCACCCGTACCCCTTCCTCTCCTCGGCCACCATCACGTGGAAGCCCGTGGCGTCGCCGGAGGTGGTGAACGCCCGGTCCGAGGAGTCGGCGTAGTCCGCACCGAGTACGGCGGCGCGGCGGTCCTTCGCCACGACCGAGGGCTTGAACGCGGGCTGCGCGTCCTCGACCGCGTCGTCGTCCCTGAGCGCGGTCTCCGTCTCGGCGGACCAGCCGTCGGCCGCTCGTGGTGGCGGGCTGTCGGCGGATGCCTGCGACAGGCCGAGTCCGAGCGCTACGGCGATGGCGGCCGCAGAGGCCGCTGCGGCGCGCAGGCGGGTGAACGTGCTGCGTCTCAACTTCCCTCTCCTCACGTACGCGGAAGCGGGGGGCGCCCTACGGCACCCCCCCGCCCCGGTCATCGCCTCGTGCAGCCCTTGAGCTTGCCGGTCGGCTCGTTGTACAGCGGCCACTTCAGGGCGTCGCGGGTCTTGGGCCCGTACTTGCCGTCGGCGGTCACGCCTGCCGCCCGCTGGGCTCTCTTGAGGGCTGCGAAGGTCTTGTCACCGAAGACCCCGTCGATGGAAATGCTCTGGCTGTAGCACTTGACCAGCGCGCGCTGGATCGCGTCGACCTCACCGCCGCGAGCGCCCTGGTGCACGTAGCAGTCCGCGTTGACCTTGATCGGCTCCCACTCGTGGGGAATCTTGATGTAGTCGCCGCCTCCCCTCGACTCCCAGATGCCGCGGTCGCACTCCCACGACGCTGCGGAGCTCGGTGCCACCGCGACGCCTCCGAGGAGACCGGTGACCATCGCTGTCACGACTCCGGCTGCCCTGATCTTCCTGATCGCCCCTGTGGACATGAGACCCCCTGTTGACGGTGGTAGGACCCTAGGGGCGTCGGGGCCGCGTGACTTTGCCGCGCGTGCGGAGTCCTTTGTCCCGTGTGCGTCCGCGTCATGTCCCCCACACGTCACAGCCGTTGCACCGTGGGAGCGTGTACTCCACACTCTTCACGGACCGTTCATGTCGAGGGGGCGCACATGAGTCCGGCGTTGGACACCGCGTACATACCGCCGCAGGACCGCGAGGAGATCATCCGGCACGCGGTGTGGGATTCCGTCGTCCCGGTGGACATCGATCACCGGGCACCCGACGGGGAGATCCGGGCCCGGATGGACGTGCGGTCGGTCGGAGCGTTGCGCGTGTCATCGGCCCGGTCGACGGCGGTGACGCTGCGGCGGACCGAGCAGCTGGTACGGAAGGACGAGGAGCCCTCGCTCTTCCTCAGTCTTCAGGTGACGGGCACCAGCATGGGCACGCAGAACGGGCGTGAATGCGTCGTGGGGCCCGGCGAGTTCGCGGTGTTCCGGTCGAACGCCCCGTACACGCTGCTCTTCGACGAAGGGGTCGACCACCACTTCCTGCGGCTGCCCCTCTCCGCGCTCGCGCTGCCGGACCGGCTGATCCGGGACACCACCACGCTCACGTTCGGCGCCGGGGACCCGCTCGCGCGGCTGGCGTACACGTACTTCTCGCAGCTCGCCCGGAGCGATGAGCTGCACCGCAGCGACCGCGCCGAGGCCGTGCTGGCGCCCAGCGTGGAGCTGCTGCGCGCCGTCCTCGTCTCCCGGCGCGCGGACGCCGCGACGGCGAAGGAGCCGATGGAGGCGACGCTCGCCCTGCGGATCACGCACTACATGCGGGAGCACCTGGCCGAGCCCGACCTCTCGGCGGCGCGGATCGCGGCCGCGCACGGCATCTCCGTACGGCATCTGTACACCGTGCTGTCCCGGGCGGGGATCGGCCTCGGGGACTGGATACGGGCCCGGCGGCTGGAGGCGTGCAAGCGGGAGCTGGCCGGGGCGGCCGGGCGGGCGCGGACCGTGGCGGCGATCGGGCGGCGCTGGGGCTTCGTGAACGCCGCCCATTTCAGCAAGGTCTTCAAGGACGCGTACGGGATGTCGCCCCGGGCCTGGCGGGATCGGCATCACCGCTGCGGGTGAGTCCGATCCCGCCGGGCCGGGGCCTCAGGTGCTACGCCAGGGTCCAGGACTGGTTCGCCGTGCCGCCGCACGTCCAGATCTGGAGCTGGTTGCCGTCCGTGGTGCTCCAGTCCGTGACGTCCAGGCACTTGCCCGAACCGGCGTTGACCAGGCTGCCGTTGGCGCCGGCCGTCCAGGACTGGGCGGCGGTGCCGTTGCAGTCGTAGAGCTGGACCTTCGTGCCGTTGGCGGTGCCGGCCGCCGTGACGTCGAGGCACTTGCCCAGCGCGCGGAAGGTGGTGCCGTCACGGGTCCACTGCTGGGCCGACGTGCCGTTGCAGGTGTAGAGGTCGACCTTGGTGCCGTTGGCGCTGCTGGCGCCCGCGACGTCGACGCACTTGCCGCCGTAGCCCTTGATGGCGGTGGTGCCGGCCGGTGGGTCGACGGGGCCGCCGCCGCCCGTGATGGCCTTGAAGGTGTTGGTGAACTGCCAGGTGCTCTGCGGGGTGCCGCTCTGACCCTGGTTGTCGCGGCCGAGGGACCAGAAGGTGAGCTCCTGGATGCCCTTGCTCGCGGCGAAGGCTTCGAGTTCCTGGGCGTCCTGGACGGTGAAGACCTCTGCGGCGGTGTCGTTGATTCCGATCATCGGGCAGTTGCCCTCCATCGCCCACAGCTCGGCGGAGGACTTGTCGGTCCAGATCTGGCCGAGCTGGCCGTGCAGGCCGTTCGCGGCGCTGATCGCGGCCTGGCCCATGTCCATGGCGGGGCCGTAGTCCATGGTCATGATGTTGACCAGGTTGACGTTCAGGTCGTGGCTCTTGGCGTTCTTCAGGAGCGCGATGCCGTTGGATTCGAGGCCGCTCGGGCTGACCGGGAGGGTGAAGTCGACGTCCAGCTTCCGGCCTTGGGCGGCGTAGTCCTTCTGGAGGTTGGCCAGCGCCTGGTTGCGGCGGTCGTTGGCGGCGGTGTTGTCGAGGGTGCTGCCCTCGATGTCCAGGTCGATGCGGGTCAGGTTGAACTGGTCGATGACCTTCTTGTACTGGGCCTGCATCGCGGAGACCGTGCCGCAGGATGCGAGTTCGCTGCCGCTCGCGCCGCCGAAGGACGCGATCACGTCGCCGCCCACCGCCCGGAGGCTGTTGATGGCGTTGTTCCAGCCGGAGTCGGTGACCGGGGTGTCGCCGTTGATGGTGGCGTTGCAGGTGCCCTGGCTGACGATGAAGGCCAGCGTGTAGTACTTGTTGCCGGTCGCGTTGTACGCGTTCATCAGGCTGGACGGGCTGTTCCACATCTCCGCGTACGGAGCCGCGTAGTGCGCGGGGAAGCCGGGGCCGGGGTTGGCGGCGGCGGAGGCGGGGGCTGCGGCCGTGGCGACCAGGCCGGCGGCGGCCAGGGGCACGACGCCGAGCAGAGCGGTGAGCCATCTGCTGCGGGATCTGGGCATGGGAGGTCCCTCCGGTCTACGGGTAGGTGGTGAGGTACGCGACGTTGCTGCTGGGCGTGACCGCCGCCCCGGTGCTGTTGATGATGTGGCTGATCGTTCCGGCGCCGCCGAGGACGACGGTCACCATGTCGTGGAACTTCACGCCGGAGGTCTGGGGCACCTCGAAGGAGTGGTCCTCGACCACCGACGGATTGACGTTGAAGTACGCGTAGCTGCCGAGGCCCCAGGCTTCGTGGCTCGTCACGGACGCGCCGACCTTGTACGCGGGGTAGCCGTTGGTGGTCCCGTTCTTCCAGGCGCTCTGGTCGGGCGGGTCGTACGGCAGCTCGTTCTGGAAGAAATACGTGCGCCCGCCGTTGCCGTTCCAGATGACCTGCGTCTTCTGGTAGTGCTCCACGAACAGCCCGTACGCGGTGACGTTCTGGCCGTTGACGACGAGCCCGGTGTCGGCGGTGTTGGTGGTCCAGCCGACCGTGCCGCCGTTGCCGTGGTCGGCGCGCCAGATCCAGGTGTGGTCGATGATCGTGTTGTTGGTGTTGACGACCAGCGACTGGGTGGCCTTGCCGACGGTCGCGCCGCCGATACGGAAGAACACGTCGTTGAGCGTGACGGGGTTGGCGGCGTGGTTCGCCGATGATCCGTCGGGCCCGATCCGCATCAGGGTCTGGGAGTTGGTCGTACCGGCGTCGACCAGGACGCCCGCGATCTTGATGCCGTCCACGTCGGCGGTGGTCAGCGCGGTGATGCCGTTGTCCGGGATGAGCGTGGCGAGGCCCATGCCGAGGACGACGGTGTCGGGGCGGGTGACGTCGAGCGTCTGGTTGAGGTGGTAGACGCCCGGGGTGACGAGGAGGTTCTTGCCCGCGGCCAGGGCGGCGTTCATGTCGGCCGCGCTCGCGCCGGGCCTGGCGATGTAGAAGTCGTCCAGCGGGAGCGAGGAGCCCGCCTGGGTCTTGCCGCTCCAGGTGGTGGCCGATGCGTTGGTCTGGGCGGCGGGGACGAACACCTTCCAGGTGCCCGCGTCGTCCACGTACAGGAAGGGCTTCTCGCGGTTGACCGGGGCGGAGGCGACGGTGGTGTAGGTCGGGAAGGACTGGGCGGGGGCGCCCTGGTCGCCGACGAAGACCATGTTCCAGTTGGAGCCGGACCAGGACCCCATCCGGGTGTTCTTGGTCAGGAACTGCTGCTGGCTGCCCGACTGGATCTGCCCGTCGATCTGCGAGTCGGAGATGAAGCCGCCGCTGGACCAGCCGCCGTCGTCCAGCTTGAGGTTCCCGCGCACGTGCATGCGGCGGTACGGGGCCGCCTGCGAGACGGCCCAGCGGTCACTGCCGCCGTTGGGCGTGACGGAAAGGTTCTCGGCGTCGCGCCAGAAGTTCTGGGTGGCGTTGCCCTGGAACCAGTCGGCCTCGGCGTGGACGGCGCCGTTGATGTTCACCGCGTCCGGGGAGAGGCCGAGGCCGGCGACCTGGGTGTAGAAGCCGACGTTGACGTCCGCGCTGTACGTGCCCGGCTTGAACAGGACCGCGTAGCGCTGGGAGCCGAACTGGTTGGACTGCTGCTGGCTGAAGATGCTGTTCAGCTTCGACTGGATGGACGAGGCGGACATCGACGGGTCGAAGATCACCGTGTTCGGCCCGAGGTCCGGGTTGTCGCCGGTGGGCGGGTCCGTGGGGTCGGTCGGGTCCACCGCGCCGGAGAAGCTCCACTTCTGGTTGCCGGTGCCCGCGCAGTCCCAGACCTGGAGGCGGGCGCCGTCCGCGTTGCTGTTGTCCTTGATGTCCAGGCACTTGTCCGCGGCGGTGTTGACCAGGTCACCGGCGGAGGTCAGCCGCCACTTCTGGGTGGCGACGCTCCCGTAGCAGGTCCAGAGGTGTACGGCGGTGCCGTTGGCCGTGCCGTTCGCGGCCAGGTCCAGGCACTTGCCCTTCGCGGTCAGCGAGCCGTCGCTGTTCAGGGTCCAGCTCTGGTTCTGGCTGCCGGGGTAGCACGTCCACATCTGCGCGGGCGTGCCGTCGGCGGTCGAGCCGTCGGTGACGTCGAGGCACTTGCCGTTGCCGGTGTTGGTCAGGGCGCCGGGTGTCGCGGCGCCGGCGGTCCCCGAGCCCAGGGCGACCAGGGCCCCGGCGGCCAGCGAGGCGGACAGCGCCATGGCCAGGGGGGCGGTTCGCCGTCTGCGGCGATGGGGTGAACGAGGCATGGGGGGCCTTCCTGTGGCGGGGAGGGATGTTGCGGCAGGTGCATGACAGGAGCTCGGCCGGCGCCTTATTTCAAGCCGTGAAGCTAGAGGCGTCTCCGACCGCCCGTCAACCCCCTTGCACTGGCCGGTATTTCACCTTCTGTAGGCACTCGCGCCGCGATTCCGCGAAACCGCAGGACCGTCGTACGCCTTCTGAAGTCGCAGGTCAGCCGCGCCGACCTGCGGTGTTCGAGTTGTACGCGTTTTTCTGCCAGGAAGGTTTCCTGACAGAAACCTTGACGGGCTGTCGTGTACACGCGCAGACTCCGGTCTGCTCGGCCGCTGCGCTCCTTCGCCCACTCCTGGAGTCCCCCATGCGCGTCAGACACGGCACCGCCCTCCTGCTCCGGCTCCTCGCCCTCGCCGCCCTCGTGCTCGGCCTGCAAGCCGCCCCGGCCCATTCCGCCCCCGCCGCCGGTACGTTCCGGGTGCTGGCCTTCTACGACGGCACATACGACGCGGCGCACATCAGCTTCGACCACGAGGCCAACACCTGGTTCGCCCAGCAGGGCGCCGCCCATGGATTCACGTACACCGCCACCACCGACTGGAACCGGCTCAACAGCGCCGAACTGGCCGGCTACCAGGTCGTGATGTTCCTCGACAACTACCCGCACACCGCCTCACAGCGCTCCGCCTTCCAGTCGTACGTGCAGAACGGCGGCGGGTTCGTCGGCTTCCACGTCTCCGCCTTCAACACCGACACCAGCGACTGGCCCTGGTACCACAACACCTTCCTGGGCACCGGCACGTTCCGCTCCAACACCTGGGGTCCCACGCAGGAGACGCTGCGCGTGGACGACCCCGGGCACCCGGTGACGGCGGGGTTCCCGGCCACCATCACCTCGTCGGTCAGCGAGTGGTACAGCTGGCAGAACGACCTGCGGAAGAATCCCGCGATCGACGTCCTCGCCTCCATGGCGCCCTCGGCGTTCCCCATCGGAACCGACCCCAACCAGACCTGGTACAGCGGGGATTACCCGATCGTGTGGTCGAACCGCGACTACCGGATGGTCTACAACAACTTCGGCCACAACGCGATGGACTACGCGACCGGCACCGCTCTCTCCTCCACGTTCGCGAGCGACCGGCAGAATCAGCTCCTGCTCCAGGAGATCGCCTGGGCCGCCGGGCAGGACGGCGGCCCGGTCACCCCGCCCGACGGCGCCACCGGCCGGATCACCGGATACGGCGGCAAGTGCGTCGACGTGGCGGGCGCGAGCTCCGCCAACGGCACGGCGGTCCAGCTCTACGACTGCAACGGCACCGAAGCCCAGCGGTGGACGACCGCCGCCGACGGCACCCTGCGGGCGCTCGGCAAGTGCCTGGACGTCGCCGCGGCCGGGACGGCGAACGGCACGAAGGTGCAGCTCTACGACTGCAACGGCTCCGGGGCGCAGGTCTGGCAGCACCGGAGCACCGGCGAGCTGGTGAACCCCGTGTCCGGGAAGTGCCTGGACGCGACCGGGCCCAGCTCGGCCAACGGCACGCGGCTCCAGCTCTGGACCTGCTACGGCAGCGACAACCAGCTCTGGACCCTCCCGGCCTGACCGGGCACCCGCCCCCTCCATCCGGGTGGCCCGGCCCCGCCGCCCGGCGCAACGGTTCGTGTCGCGCGCGCGGGGCCGGGGTGCGGGCCGCCCAGGATGCCGCCATGAAACCCATGCCCAAACGCCTGACCGCGCTGCGCTCGCGCGCCCGCACCACGGGTGCCGCCTGTGCCGTCCTGGCGGCCGTCGTCCCCGCCTTCACCTTCGGCCTGGGCGTGACCCCGGCCGCCGCCGCCCCCCTGCCCGGCGGGCTCGGCCCGTGCGTGCCGGGCGACTGCCCCGACCCGTTCCCCGACGTCAACAACGGGCCGATCGCCGGCCGGGACGACGGGATCAACATCTTCGTGGGTGACGACTTCCTCGTCCGGGGGCGTGCGGCGGAGGCCGAGGGCCGGGTCGTCGTGCTCGACGACTTCGACCAGAACAAGGACACGGCGGGGAGCTCGCTGTACAACCTCGGGATCGTCGGGGTGGGGTCGCGCGTCGCGCCGCCCCGCGAGTCGGACTTCCTGGCCGCCGGCGGCGACGTGACCGTCGCCGCCGGGCAGACCCTGGACACGACGGGCGGCCTCGTCGACGAGCTGGGCACCGTGCGCTACGCGGGCACACTGACCGGGAACGTCACCGGGACGACCGTCCAGGACGACGACGCGACGGCCCCGTACGTGGGCCTGCGCGACGAGCTGACGGCGGCCAGCCAGTGCTACGCGCGGCCGGACGGCGAGACCCGGACGCCCACCGGGACCGCGGTCAACGAGGGCTACCGGACACTGTTCACCGGCGACGGTACGTCCAGCCTCCAGGTGTTCAACGTCGACTTCGACCTCGTCAACCCGGACTCCCCCAACGGCAGCCAGTCCATCGAGTTCGCGAGCATCCCCGACGACGCGACGGTCCTGGTCAACGTGATCGGGGAGAACCGCGTCATCAACACCACCAGCGGCAGCGACACGCTGGGCCAGTACCGCGAGCGGCTGCTGTGGAACCTGCCCGACGCCACCACGGCGTCCTTCGAGGGGTCCGGGCAGCTCCAGGGCAGCGTGCTGGTGGGCGAGCAGGCGTCCATGACCACCGTGAGCCTGCCCGGCATGAACGGCAGGTTCTTCACGACCGGCTCGCTCACCCACACCAGCGAGAACGCCGGGGTGGAGTTCCACGCGTACCCGTTCGACGGGGACCTCCCGGAGTGCGGTGGTCCGCAGCCGGTGACGGGCGCGGTGAGCGTGCTGAAGACCGACGCCGAGACCGGTGACCCGCTCGCCGGAGCCGACTTCGAGCTCTGGCGCGAGACCAACGACGTCCCGGGTCTCCAGACGGACGGCGCCGACCCGGACACCCACGTCTCGGACTGCACCACCCCGGCCAACGGCATCTGCTCCGACACCACGACCGTGGGTACGTACTACTGGCGCGAGACCGCGGCCCCCGAGGGCTACGACCTGCCCGACCCCAACGTCTTCGGACCCCTCGTCCTCACCGAGGACAACGCCGACCAGGGTGTCCGGACCGAAGCCGTCAACAGCCAGACACCCGTCCCACCGGTGACCGGTGAAGTCCGCGTACAGAAGACCGACGCCGAAACCGGGGACCCGCTCGCCGGAGCCGACTTCGAGCTCTGGCGCGAGACCAACAACACCCCGGGCCTCCAGACGATCGGCATCAACCCCGACACCCACGTCTCGGACTGCACCACCCCGGCCAGCGGCATCTGCACCGCGACGACGGTCCCCGGCACCTACTACTGGCGCGAGACCGCGGCCCCCGACGGCTACGACCTGCCCGACCCCAACGTCTTCGGGCCCCTCGTCCTCACCGAGGACAACGCCGACCAGGGTGTCCGGACCGAAGCCGTCAACACCAAGGAGCCCGTCCCGCCGGTGACCGGTTCGCTGACGCTGGACAAGACGGACGCGAAGAACGGGGAGCCGCTGCCCGGGGCCGTCTTCGAGCTGTGGCGCGAGACCAACGACGTGCCCGGCCTGCAGACGGACGGGACGAACCCCGACACCCTCGCCGACGCGGGCTGCTCCACCGACCAGGACGGGCAGTGCACCTTCGACGACCTGCCGCTCGGGGAGTACTACCTCCGCGAGATCGCCGTCCCGGAGGGCTACGTCCTTCCGGCGAACCCCGTCTCGGGTCCGTACGAGGTGACGGAGGAGAACAGCGAGGAGGGCGTCACCGTGGAGCTGGCCAACCACCGCGGTGAGCCCTGCAAGGGCAAGGACTGCAAGGACGACACGCACAAGGCCGCTCGCGGCTGACACGGTCACCCGCCCGGCCGCCCACGCGTGGGCGGCCGGGCGTTCTCGCTGATTGGCTCGGCAGCACACCGTTCCCGTTGATCCCGCAGGAGGTCCGGCCGTGTCCCGTTCCCACCGCCTCATCGGTGCCGCCGTCGCCGCGGCGACCACGGCGCTGCTCTGCACCGCGGCCCCCTCGGCCGCGTCCCCCGGCCGCGACGCCGCGTGCACCGCGCCGGCCGGGCCGTACCAGCGGCAGCTGGAGGCCCACCTCGGGCTGCCCGTGGACGGCCGTCAGTCCGACGCCGACTGCCGGGCGATCCGGTCCTTCCAGACCGAGCGGGGCCGCCCGCACCCCGACGGGTTCGCCGACCTCGGTACGTACCGCGCGATGCTCGTGGTCGAAGCCACGCCGGATCCGAACGCCGCCGGGAACTGCCCCGTCGAGAGCGGCCGGGTGACCTGCGTCGACATGGACCGCCAGCTGCTGTGGGTGCAGAAGGGCAAGAAGGTCGTCTTCGGGCCGGTGGCCATCCGTACGGGCCGCGACGCCGAGGAGACGCGGCCGGGCCGGCACACCATCTACTGGCGCGACCGCGACCACGTCTCCGACCTCTACGACGACGCCCCCATGCCGTACTCGCAGTTCTTCGACGGCGGTCAGGCGCTGCACGGACACCCGGGCGACCTGTACGACGGCGGCGGCTCGGCGGGCTGCGTCAACCTCACCGTGGACGACGCGGCGAAGCTGTGGGATCTGCTCGCGCTCGACGACGTCGTGTACGTCTGGGGTGTGAAGCCCGGGACCGCCGGCTGAGGCTTACTCCTCGCCCTCCAGGTTTCCTTCCGTTTCCAGGAAGACCTTGCGCAGCGCTTCGAGGACCGCCGGGTCGGGCTCGGCCCACATGCCGCGCGACTCGGCCTCCAGGAGGCGTTCCGCGATGCCGTGCAGGGCCCACGGGTTGGCCTGTTCGAGGAAGGCGCGGTTGGCCGGGTCCAGAACGTAGGTCTCGGTCAGCTTGTCGTACATCCAGTCCGCGACCACGCCCGTCGTGGCGTCGTAGCCGAAGAGGTAGTCCACGGTGGCGGCCAGCTCGAAGGCGCCCTTGTAGCCGTGGCGGCGCATCGCCTCGATCCACTTGGGGTTGACGACGCGGGCGCGGAAGACGCGGGAGGTCTCCTCGGTCAGCGTGCGGGTGCGGACCGTCTCGGGGCGCGTCGAGTCCCCGATGTACGCCTCCGGGGCGGTCCCCTTCAGCGCGCGGACGGTGGCGACCATCCCCCCGTGGTACTGGAAGTAGTCGTCGGAGTCCGCGATGTCGTGCTCGCGGGTGTCGGTGTTCTTCGCCGCGACCGCGATGCGCTTGTACGCGGTCTCCATCTCCTCGCGCGCCGGGCAGCCGTCCAGGTCGCGGCCGTAGGCGTAGCCGCCCCAGGTCGTGTAGACCTCGGCGAGGTCGGCGTCGGTGCGCCAGTCGCGGGAGTCGATGAGCTGGAGCAGCCCAGCTCCGTAGGTGCCGGGGCGCGAGCCGAAGATACGGGTGGTGGCGCGCCGCTCGTCCCCGTGCTCGGCCAGGTCGGCCTGGGTGTGCGCCCGTACGTGGTTGAGCTCGGCCGGTTCGTCCAGGGATGCGGCCAGCCGCACGGCGTCGTCCAGCAGGCCGATGGTGTGCGGGAACGCGTCGCGGAAGAAGCCGCTGATGCGGAGGGTGACGTCGATGCGGGGGCGGCCGAGCTCGGCCGCGGGGATCGGTTCGAGGCCGGTGACGCGGCGCGAGGCGTCGTCCCAGACCGGGCGCACGCCGAGCAGGGCGAAGGCCTCCGCGACGTCGTCGCCCGCGGTGCGCATGGCGCTCGTGCCCCAGAGGGAGAGGCCGACGGAATCCGGCCAGTCGCCGTTGTCCGTGCGGTAGCGCTCCAGGAGCGAGTCGGCGAGGGCCTGGCCGGTCTCCCACGCGAGGCGGGAGGGGACGGCCTTGGGGTCGACCGAGTAGAAGTTCCGGCCGGTGGGGAGCACGTTGACGAGCCCCCGGAGGGGTGAACCGGAAGGTCCTGCGGGGACGAAGCGCCCGTTGAGGGCGTGGACGCAGTGGTCCAGTTCGTCCGTGGTCCTGGCCAGGCGGGGGGCGACCTCCCGGGCGGCGAAGTCGAGGATTGCCGCCACGTCCGGGCTGAGGTCGTGGGGCAGTGTGCGGGTCGTCTGCTCGGGGCTCTGCCCCGGACCCCGCTGCTCGATCGCCGCAGGGGCTTGATCGGGCTGATCGCCTGCCGCAGAGGCTTGAAGGGCCGACGGCTCCCAGTTCGCGTCCTCCATCGCCTGGACCAGGGCCCGCGCCCGTTCCTCCACCGCGTCCGCGTCCGTGCGGGTCGCCGACGACTCGTCCAGGCCCAACGCCTCGCGCAGGCCCGGCAGGGACGTCGTGCCGCCCCAGATCTGGCGGGCGCGGAGGATGGCCAGGATCAGGTTGACCCGGGCGGTGCCCGTCGGCGCGTTGCCGAGGACGTGGAGGCCGTCGCGGATCTGGACGTCCTTGATCTCGCAGAGCCAGCCGTCGAGATGCATGATGAAGTCGTCGAAGCCCTCGTCCTCCGGGCGTCCTTCGAGTCCCAGGTCGTGGTCGAGCTTCGCGGCCTGGATCAGGGTCCAGATCTGGGCGCGGATGGCCGGCAGCTTGGCCGGGTCCATGGCGGCGATCTGGGCGTGCTCGTCCAGGAGTTGTTCGAGGCGGGCGATGTCCCCGTAGCTGTCGGCCCGGGCCATCGGGGGCACCAGGTGGTCCACGAGCGTGGCGTGCGCCCGGCGCTTGGCCTGGGTGCCCTCGCCCGGGTCGTTGACGAGGAACGGGTAGATCAGCGGGAGGTCGCCGAGGGCCGCGTCCGGGCCGCAGGCGGCGGACAGGCCCGCGTTCTTGCCGGGCAGCCATTCCAGGTTGCCGTGCTTGCCGAGGTGGATCATCGCGTCGGCGCCGAAGCCGTTGTCGTCGGCGCGGGCGGCGATCCAGCGGTAGGCGGCCAGGTAGTGGTGGGAGGGCGGCAGGTCCGGGTCGTGGTAGATCGCGATCGGGTTCTCGCCGAAACCGCGCGGGGGCTGGATGAGGATGAGCAGGTTGCCCCGGCGCAGGGCGGCGAGCACGATGTCGCCCTCCGGGTTGCGGGAGCGGTCCACGAACATCTCGCCGGGCGGCGGGCCCCAGTGCTCCTCGACGGCCTCGCGGAGTTCGGCGGGCAGCGTGGCGTACCAGCGGCGGTAGTCGGCGGCGGGGATGCGGACCGGGTTGCGGGCGAGCTGTTCCTCGGTGAGCCATGCCTGGTCGTGGCCGCCCGCCTCGATGAGGGCGTAGATCAGCTCGTCGCCGTCGCCGGAGGCGAGGCCGGGGACCTCCTCCGTACCGAAGTCGTAGCCCTCCTCGCGCAGTCGGCGCAGCAGGGCGACCGCGCTGGCCGGGGTGTCGAGTCCGACGGCGTTGCCGATGCGGGAGTGCTTGGTCGGGTACGCGGACAGGACGAGCGCGACGCGCTTGTCGGCGTTCGGGATGTGGCGCAGGCGGGCGTGGCGGACGGCGATCCCGGCGACGCGCGCGGCGCGTTCGTCGTCGGCGACGTAGGCGGGGAGGCCGTCCTCGTCGATCTCCTTGAAGGAGAACGGGACGGTGATCAGGCGGCCGTCGAACTCGGGCACGGCGATCTGGCTGGCGGCGTCCAGCGGCGACACGCCCTCGTCGTTGCCCTCCCAGTCGGTACGGGAGCCGGTGAGGCAGAGCGCCTGGAGGATCGGCACGTCGAGCGCGGTGAGCGCGCCCGCGTCCCAGGACTCGTCGTCGCCGCCGGCCGACGCCTCGGCGGGCCGGGTGCCGCCCGCCGCGAGGACCGTGGTGACGATCGCGTCGGCGTCGCGCAGGGTCTCGATCAGCTCGGGCTCGGGGGCGCGCAGGGAGGCGACGTACAGCGGGAGGGCCTTCGCGTCCTCGGCCTCGACGGCCCGGCACAGCGTCTCGATGAAGGCGGTGTTGCCGCTCATGTGGTGGGCGCGGTAGTAGAGCACGGCCACCGTGGGGGCGCCGTCCGGCGTCTCCCGGGGTGTGCGTTCCAGAGGGCCCCAGGAGGGTGCGGCGGCGGGCGGTTCGAAGCCGTGGCCGGTGAGCAGGACGGTGTCGGAGAGGAAGCGGGCGAGCTGATCCAGGTTGGCGGGGCCGCCGTGCGCGAGGTAGGCGTGGGCCTCGGCGGCGATCCCGATGGGCACGGTGGAGGCGGCCATCAGCTGGGCGTCCGGGGCCTGTTCGCCGGTGAGGACGACGACGGGGCGGCCGGTCGCGAGGAGCTGGTCGAGGCCGTCCTGCCAGGCGCGGACTCCGCCGAGGAGGCGCACGACGACGAGGTCGGTGCCGTCCAGGAGAGCGGGCAGGTCCTGGAGCGGGAGGCGGGAGGGGTTCGCGTACCGGTAGCGGACGGGTCCGTCGGAGGCGCGGGCGCTCAGCAGGTCGGTGTCGGACGTCGACAGGAGCAGGATCATGCGGCGTCTGGCCTTCCTCGGGGTGTCCACGCCCCGGGCGGTGTCGAGTTCCCCTGCTCGGACCTGCCGAACGTGCGGGGAAGGGAGTTCCTGACTCGCCCGGCCTGGTGGGGCCGGGCTCACAGTGGCGGGACCGCGCCGGAATCGCACCGGGCTTCCTCCCCTGTCGCCGTCTGTGGCGACGACGGACCCGGAGGCCCGCCGGGGTCCGTCCGCGAAGACGGGCCCCGCAGGCATAGTACGGGCCGGGGTGCCCGACGGGTCATGCGGATCGGAAGACGGGTCATACGGATCGGACGAGATGGTCGGTATGCTCGCCGCCATGCCTCCCCCAGCCCCCCATTTCGCCCAGCCCGACGACGCCCGTTTCCGGTCGCGCGGCGACGCCTGCCCCGGTGCGCTGCGGCTGCACCGGGCGGACGACGGGGCGTTGGCGCGGGTCCGGGTGCCCGGTGGTGTGCTCGGCGCGGACCAGGCGGACGGGCTCCGGGAGTTGGCCGGACGCCTGGGCGATGGTGAGCTGTATCTCACTTCGCGCGGCAATGTGCAGCTGCGGGGACTGAGTGCGGAGTGCGGGGGCGAACTGACCTCCCGGATGTACGAAATGGGACTTTTGCCCTCCGAGCGGCATGAGCGGGTCCGCAATGTGGTGGCCTCCCCGCTGTCCGGGCTCGACGGCCGCGGCGAGCGGGACGTCCGCCCGTGGCTGACCGCACTGGACGCCCTGGTGTGCGCGAGCGACGAGGCGGCCGGTCTGTCGGGCCGGTTCCTGTTCGCGCTGGACGACGGCCGCGGTGACGTGGACGCGCTGGGCGCGGATGTGACGCTGCGGGCGCGGGCGGACGGGGACGCGGAGCTGCGGATCGGGGCGCTGGACGCGGTGGCCCTGATTCCGGTGGACGAGGCGCCGGGCGCCGCGCTGCTCGCGGCGACGGTGTTCCTGTCCATGGCGGCCGGTTCCGGCGCGTGGCGGGTGGCCGAGCTGCCCGGGGGCGCCGGGCCCCTGTTCGACGCGGTGGTACGGAGGTGGGGTGCGGCCGGGCGGCCCGTCGCCCTCGGGACCGTACCGGTGCCTGACGGCGCTCCCCCGGTGCTCGGTGTGGTGGCGGGGTCCGGGGACACGGACGCGCTGTCCGTCGGGCTGCCGCTCGGGCGGGCGGACGCGGTCCAGTGGCGGGCGCTGACGGATCTCGCCCGGGACCACGGCTCCGGCGAACTGCGGCTCACGCCGTGGCGCGGAGTCGTCGTGCCCGGTGTCCGGCGGGAGCGGACGTCCGAGGCGCTCGACGCGTTGGAGGCCGTGGGGCTCGTCACCGGGGACCGCTCGCCGTGGTCCGGGGTGGGGGCGTGCATCGGGCGGCCTGGGTGCGCGAAGTCCCGTGCGGATGTGCGAGGTGACGCCGCGTCAGCGCTGCCGGGCGCGGCCCCCGTGGACGCCCTGCCCGTGCACTGGTCCGGGTGCGAACGCCGGTGCGGGCATCCGCGCGGGGCGTGGGTCGACCTCGTCGCCGGGCCGGACGGCGGCTACCTGGTGTCCGTCGTACGGGACGGCGGACGGCCCGAGGCTCCGGCCCGCGTCGCCGGGGACCCCGTCGCGCTGGCCGACGCCGTGGCGGCGGCCCGTATCCCCCGCACCTGACCACCCCAGACTTTTTCTGTCCGACCCCCCGCCCTGAGAAGAGAGCGACACCACTGTGTACGAGTACGAGAAGGACGGACCGGCCATCTATCGCCAGTCCTTCGCCACCATCCGGGCGGAGGCGGACCTCGCTGGGCTGCCCGCGGACGTGAGTCAGGTCGCGGTCCGGATGATCCACGCCTGCGGGATGGTCGACCTCGTACGCGACCTCGGCTACACGCCCGGCGCGGTCGCCCGCGCCCGCGCCGCGCTGCGGGCCGGCGCGCCCATCCTGTGCGACGTGGCCATGGTCGCCAGCGGGGTCACCCGCAAGCGGCTGCCCGCGGACAACGAGGTGGTGTGCACCCTGTCCGACCCGGCCGTGCCGGGGCTCGCCGCGGAGCTGGGCACCACGCGTTCGGCGGCCGCCCTGGAGCTGTGGCGGGACCGGCTCGACGGGGCGGTCGTGGCCGTCGGGAACGCTCCGACCGCCCTGTTCCGGCTGCTGGAGATGATCGAGGAGGGGGCCCCGCGCCCCGCCGCCGTCATCGGTGTCCCGGTCGGGTTCGTCGGGGCCGCCGAGTCGAAGGACGCCCTGGCCGCCCACCCGTCCGGGCTCGACCACCTGATCGTGCGCGGCCGGCGCGGCGGCAGCGCCATCGCGGCCGCCGCGCTCAACGCCATCGCCAGCGAGGAAGAGTGACCGTGACCGAGCAGCAGACGGGACGGCCGGACGAGCGGCGGACGGGACGGCTGTACGGGGTCGGGCTCGGCCCCGGCGACCCGGCCCTGATGACCCTGCGCGCCGTGGAGGTCATCGCGGAGGCGGACGTCGTCGCCTACCACAGCGCCCGGCACGGCCGGTCGATCGCCCGGTCCATCGCAGCGAAGCACCTGCGCGCCGACCACATCGAGGAGGCCCTGCTCTACCCCGTCACGACGGAGACCACGGACCACCCGGGCGGCTACCGGGGCGCGATGGAGGACTTCTACACCGAGGCGGCGGCCCGGCTCGCCGTGCACCTGGACGCGGGGCGCACGGTCGCCGTGCTCGCCGAGGGCGACCCGATGTTCTACGGCTCCTACATGCACATGCACAAGCGGCTGGCCGGCCGCTTTCCGACCGAGGTGATCCCCGGGGTGACTTCGGTCAGCGCGGCCGCCGCCCGGCTCGGCACCCCGCTCGCGGAGGGCGAGGAGGTCCTGACGATCCTGCCCGGCACCCTGCCGGAGGAGGAGCTGACCGCCAGGCTGGCCGCGACCGACGCGGCGGTGGTGATGAAGCTGGGCCGCACCTTCCCCGCCGTGCGCCGCGCGTTCGAGGCGTCGGGCCGGCTGCCCGAGGCCCGCTACGTCGAGCGCGCCACCATGGCCGGTGAGCGGCTGGGCGAGCTCGCGGATACGGACGCCGGTTCGGTGCCGTACTTCGCGGTCGCCGTCCTGCCGAGCCGGATCGACGCGCGCCCGGAACGCGCCCCGGGCGACGGAGAGGTGGCCGTCGTCGGCACGGGTCCGGCCGGTCCGCTGTGGCTGACGCCCGAGACGCGCGGGGCGCTGGCCGCCGCCGACGACCTGGTCGGCTACACGACGTACCTGGACCGGGTGCCGGTCCGGCCAGGGCAGATACGGCACGGCTCGGACAACAAGGTGGAGTCGGAGCGGGCGGAGTTCGCGCTCGACCTGGCCCGGCGCGGACGTCGGGTCGCCGTGGTGTCCGGCGGGGACCCGGGGGTCTTCGCGATGGCGACGGCCGTGCTCGAAGCCGCGTCGCAGGAGGAGTACGCGGACGTGCCGGTGCGGGTGCTGCCCGGGGTGACGGCGGCCAACGCGGCGGCGGCCCGGGCGGGCGCGCCGCTGGGCCACGACTACGCGACGATCTCGCTTTCGGACCGGCTCAAGCCGTGGGAGGTCATCGCGCGCCGGCTGTCCGCCGCCGCCTCGGCGGACCTGGTGCTCGCCCTGTACAACCCCGGTTCGCGGAGCCGGACCTGGCAGGTCGGCAAGGCGCGGGACCTGCTCCTCGAACACCGCTCGCCGGACACGCCCGTGGTCCTCGGCCGGGACGTCGGCGGGCCGTCCGAGAGCGTACGGACGGTGCGCCTGGCCGACCTCGATCCGGCCGAGGTGGACATGCGGACGATCCTGATCGTCGGGTCGTCGCAGACCCGGTGGGGGCGGCGGGGCGACGGCACGCAGATCGTGTGGACGCCGCGCCGCTACCCGGAGGACTGATCCGTCAGCCGGTGCAGCCAGGGCAGGGCCTCTTCCGGGGTGCCGGCCACCGCGCCTCCCCCGGGGACCGGTGGCCGGCGGACCACGACCACGGGGAGGCCGGCCTCACGGGCGGCGGTCAGCTTGGGTGCGGTCGCCGCGCCGCCGCTGTCCTTGGTGACGAGGACATCGATCCGGTGCCGGTGGATCAGCTCCCGCTCGCCCTCCAGCGTGAAGGGGCCCCGGTCGAGCAGAGTCTCCATCCGGGCCGGGTACGGCTGTTCCGGGGCGTCCACGGACCGCATCAGGAACCACAGCTCGTCCAGGCCCGCGAAGGCGGCGAGCCCCATCCGCCCGGTGGTGAGGAAGACGCGCCGCCCCAGTGCGGGCAGCGCGTCGGCCGCCTCGGCGAGGGAGCCGACCGGGTGCCAGTCGTCGCCGGGACCGGCCACCCAGCCGGGGCGGCGCAGCATCAGCAGGGGAACATGGGCGGCGGCGGCCGCGGCGGCCGCGTTGAAGGTGATCGTCCCGGCGAAAGGATGGGTGGCGTCGATGAGCGCGTGCACCCGGTGCGAGCGGAGCCAGTCCGCGAGCCCGTCGGCCCCGCCGAAGCCCCCGGTCCGGACCTCCCCCGGCGGCAGCTTCGGCCGGGCCACCCGGCCCGCGAGCGAGCTGGTGACCCTGCTCCCGGCGGGCAGCGAGGCCACCAGCAGCTCGGCTAGGCGGCGGGCCTCCGTCGTCCCGCCCAGAATCAGTACGTGCACAGGGACCATCCATGAGTGAGGCGAAAGGCGGGCGCGGCGCCCAACTCAAGCACACCGGTCTGCGGCCCGGCTGGACGACCGGTGCCTGCGCGACGGCCGCCGCGACGGCCGCGTACACGGCGTTGCTGAGCGGGGACTTCCCGGACCCGGTGACCATCACCCTGCCCAAGGGCGAGACCCCGGCGTTCGCGCTGGCCGTGGAGGAGCTGGCCGACGGGCGGGCGACGGCGGGCGTGGTCAAGGACGCGGGCGACGACCCCGATGTGACGCACGGGGCCCTGGTGCGGGTGAGCGTGCGGGCGCTCCCGCCGGGCTCGGGCGTGGTGTTCCGGGCGGGCCCCGGCGTCGGCACGGTGACGCTGCCGGGGCTGCCGCTGGACGTCGGCGAACCGGCGGTCAACCCGGTGCCGCGGCAGATGATCCGGGACCACATCGCGCGGGTCGCGGCGGCGCACGGCGGGTCCGGGGACGTCGAGGTGACGATCGGCGTGGACCACGGCGAGGAGATCGCGCGCTCCACCTGGAACCCGCGCCTGGGCATCCTGGGCGGCCTGTCGATCCTCGGCACGACCGGGATCGTGGTGCCGTACTCCTGCTCGGCGTGGATCGACTCGATCCGGCGCGGCGTGGACGTGGCGCGGGCGGCCGGGCACACCCATGTCGCCGGGTGCACGGGGTCCACCTCGGAGCGGACGGTGGTCGCCGAGTACGGGCTGCCGGAGATCGCGCTGCTGGACATGGGCGACTTCGCGGGCGCGGTCCTCAAATACGTACGCCGTCATCCCGTGGACCGGCTCACCATCTGCGGCGGGTTCGCCAAGCTGTCGAAGCTCGCCGCCGGCCATCTGGACCTCCACTCGGGGCGCTCCCAGGTCGACAAGGCGCACCTGGCGGAGCTGGCCCGGCGGGGCGGCGCCGACGAGGCCCTGGCCGCCCGGATCGCCGTCGCCAACACCGGCCTCGCCGCACTCCAGCTGTGCCAGGCGCACGGGGTGCCGCTGGGCGATCTGGTGGCGGTGGCCGCCCGGGACGAGGCGCTGTCGGTGCTGCGGGGCGCGCCGGTGGCCGTGGACGTGATCTGCGTCGACCGGGCGGGCACCGTGGTGGGGCGCAGCTCCGTCCGCTGACCCGCCCGGGCGGGACCGGCCCGGTCAGCAGGTGTGGCGGTCGCGGGCGGGCGAGTAGAGGTGGCTGTCGTGGAACTGCTCGGCGCCCAGGGTGCGGCCGACCAAGATCACGGCGGTGCGGATGACGCCCGCGGCCTTCACCTGCTCGGCGATGTCGTCCAGGGTGCCGCGCAGGACGAGCTCGTCGGGGCGTGAGGCCATCGCGACGACGGCGGCCGGGCAGTCGGCCCCGTAGTGCGGCAGCAGCTCCTCGACGACGCGGTCCACGTAACGGGCCGCGAGGTGCAGGACGATCAGGGCGCCGCTGCGGCCGAGCGTCGCCAGGTCCTCGCCCTCGGGCATGGCGGTGGCCCGCTGGGCGATCCGGGTCAGGATGACGGTCTGGCCCACGGTCGGCACGGTCAGCTCGCGCTTGAGGGCCGCCGCGGCGGCGGCGAACGCGGGCACGCCCGGGACCACTTCGTACGGCACACCCGCCTCGTCCAGGCGCCGCATCTGCTCGTTGACGGCGCTGAACACCGAGGGGTCGCCGGAGTGCAGCCGCGCCACGTCGTGGCCGGCCCGGTGCGCGGCGACGAGCTCGGCGGTGATCGCGTCGATGTCGAGCTGCGCGGTGTCCACCAGGCGGGCGTCGTCCGGGCACTCGGCCAGGAGTTCGCGGGGCACCAGGCTGCCCGCGTACAGGCACACCTGGCAGGCGGCGAGCGTGCGTGCGCCGCGCACCGTGATCAGGTCGGCGGCGCCGGGGCCCGCGCCGATGAAGTACACGGTCATCTGTCGTCTCCAGGGAGTTGCGTGGCCTTGCGTACGGACCACTGGGTGACGGGCATGGCCTGCCGCCAGCCGGTGAACGTGCCGACGGGCACGGCGTGCGAGACGGCGAGGCGTGTCAACTCGCCGCCGTGCGCCTTGTGCCGGGCGGCGAGCAGCGCCTCGGACTCCAGGGTGACCGTGTTGGCGACCAGCCGGCCGCCGGGCGGGAGCGCGTCGAGGCAGGTGTCGAGGAGGCCGGGCGCGGTGAGGCCGCCGCCGATGAACACGGCGTCCGGTGCGGGCAGTCGGTCCAGGCAGTCGGGTGCGCGGCCGGTGACGACGCGGAGGCCGGGCACGCCGAGCCGGTCGGCGTTGGCCGCGATGCGCGCCGCGCGGGCGGGGTCGCGCTCGACGGTGACCGCCCGGCAGGAGCGGTGGACGCGCATCCACTCGATGGCGATGGAGCCGGAGCCGCCGCCGATGTCCCAGAGGAGTTCACCGGGGGCGGGGGCGAGCACGCCCAGCGTGACGGCCCGGACATGGCGCTTCGTCAGTTGCCCGTCGTGCGCGTACGCCTCGTCCGGCAGGCCCGGTACGGCGCCGAGGCGCAGCGCCCCCGGCGCGGTCCGGCACTCCACGGCGACGATGTTGAGCGGGTCCCCGGCCGGGTGGTCCCAGGTGTCCGCCGTGCCCTCGGCGCACGCCTCGTCCTCACCGCCGAGCTGTTCCAGGACCCGCAAGCGGCTGGGCCCGAAGCCGTGGTCGCGGAGCAGTGCGGCGACCGTGGCCGGGGTGGTGGCGTCGGCGCTGAGGACGAGGATCCGGCGTCCTTCGTGGAGGGCGGCGGCGAGCCCGGCGGCGGGGCGTCCGACGAGGGTGACGACCTCGGTGTCCTCCAGCGGCCAGCCGATGCGGGCGCAGGCGTAGGAGACGGACGAGGGGTGCGGCAGGACGTGCAGCCGGTCGGCGCCCAGGACTTCGGTGAGGGCCCGGCCGATTCCGTAGAACATGGGATCGCCGCTGGCCAGGACGGCGATGCGGCTGCCCTCGTGCGCGGCGAGCAGGCCGGGGACGGCGGGGCGCAGGGGCGAGGGCCAGGGGACGCGGACGCCCGCGCACTCCGGTGGCAGGAGGCCGAGTTGCCGTTCGGCGCCGATGAGGACCTGGGCCCCGGTCAGGGCCGCGCGTGCCGGTCCGGTGAGCCCGGCCCATCCGTCGGCGCCGATCCCGGCCACGGTGACTGCGGGCGGGCGGGGGTGCTCGGGGGTCACGGACGGTACCTCGGTCTCGGGGGCTGGCGCGCATCCGCACTCTACTGGCCGGTCACGGACGGCCCGGAGGCGGCTGGGAGCTTCCTCCAGGCCGTGCCGCACCTGCCATGTGTTTTCCCATGGAAAGCTGTAAATGCGATGTGATCACCCATACTCTTTGGCACATGCTGCTCTCCATGACTTCTGCTTCCACTCAGCGGCGCGCCGCCGCGTCCCTCGTCGTCGTGGCGCTGCTCATGCCCCTCACCGCCTGCGGCGGGGACGACGACACCACGGAGGACACGGCCGCCGGCCTCACCGTCCTCGCCGCCGCCTCCCTCACCGATGTGTTCAAGGAGGCGGGGGCGGCGTACGAGAAGGGGCATCCGGGGACGAAGGTGACGTTCTCCTTCGCCGGGTCGCAGGAGCTCGCCGCTCAGGTGAAGCAGGGCGCCCCCGCCGACGCGCTGGTCACCGCCGACACGAAGACGATGGACGGGCTGAAGTCGGACACCGGCACGCCCACGGTCATCGCGAAGAACCGTCTTGTCATCGCCACGGGCAAGGGCAACCCGGAGAAGGTGGAGAACCTCAAGGACCTGGCCGACACCGGGCTGAAGGTGGTCCTCGCCGCGCCCGAGGTGCCGGTGGGCCGGTACAGCAAGCAGATCCTGGACGCCCAGAAGATCACCGTGAAGCCGGTCTCGCAGGAGCCCAACGTGCGCGCGGTGCTCAGCAAGGTGGAGCTCGGCGAGGCGGACGCCGGGCTCGTCTACCGGACCGACGTCTCCGCCGCCGCGGGCAAGGTCGACTCGGTCGGCATCCCGGACGAGCAGAACGCGGTCGCCTCGTACCCGGCGGCGACGCTGAAGAGCAGCGAGCACGGCGCGGCGGCCGAGGCGTTCGTAAAGTGGCTGTCCTCGCCCGAGGCACGGAAGATCCTGACCGGTGCGGGCTTCCAGCAGCCGTAGCGTGGACAAGGAACACCGATGAACCGACCCCGCGGCCGCGCGCCGATCGTGCTGGCCCTCCCCGCGCTCCTGGCCGTCGCGTTCCTGCTGCTGCCACTGGCCGGCATCCTGGCCCGGACCTCGTGGAGCGAGCTGGGCACGCATCTCACCAGCGAGTCCACCACCCAGGCGCTGACGCTGTCGCTGATCGTCTCCGGCTGGGCGCTGGCCCTCTCCCTCGTCCTGGGGGTGCCGCTGGCCTGGCTGCTCGCCCGGATCGACTTCCCCGGCAAGGTCTTCGTCCGCTCGCTGGTGCTGCTGCCGATGGTGCTGCCGCCCACGGTCGGCGGGGTCGCCCTGCTCCTCGGCTTCGGCCGCCGGGGGCTGCTGGGGCCGTGGCTGGAGGACTGGTTCGGGATCACGCTGCCCTTCCACACCTCGGGCGCGGTGCTCGCGGCGACCTTCGTCGCCATGCCGTTCCTGGTGATCAGCCTGGAGGGCGCGCTGGGCGGGCTGCGCCCCCGTTACGAGGAGACGGCGGCCTCGCTGGGGGCTTCGCCGGTACGGGTGTTCTTCACGGTCACACTGCCGATGGTGGCGCCCGGCCTGGCCGCCGGGGCGGCGCTGACCTGGGCGCGGGCGCTCGGCGAGTTCGGGGCGACCATCACCTTCGCGGGAAATCTCCCGGGCACCACGCAGACCCTGCCCCTCCAGGTCTACCTGCTCCTCCAGGACAGCCCGGAGGCCGCGACCTCGGTGTCGCTGCTGCTGCTCGTCATCGCCATGGCGGTGCTGCTCGCGCTGCGGGGGCGGTGGACGGGGACGCCGCAGGCCCGTACGCGTACGCGGGAGGTCATCGACGAGGAGCCCGGGGCCGCTGTCGCTCCGGAGGACGCCCCCGGGGCCGTACGGGAGGACTGGCCGCTGCACGCCGAGGTCACCGGCTTCAACGAGCTCACTCTCGACGCGGGGGCCGGGACCACCATCGCCGTCGTCGGCCCCAACGGCGCGGGCAAGACGACCCTGCTGCGCGCCCTGCTCGGCCTCACCCCGCGCGCCCACGCCCGCCTCCTGCTGGGCGGCACCGATGTCACCGCCCTGCCCGCCCACCGCCGGGGCGTCGCCTGGGTCCCGCAGGACGGCGCGCTGTTCCCGCACCTGAGCACCCTCGCCAACACCGCTTACGGGCTGCGCGCGAAAGGGGTACCGCGCGCCGAGGCCCGCCGCACCGCACTGGAGTGGCTGGACCGGCTCGGGGTGGGGCAGCTGGCCGCCCGGAAGCCCGCCCAGATCTCCGGCGGCCAGGCGCAGCGCGTCGCGCTGGCCCGCGCGCTGGCCGCCCGTCCGCGCCTGCTGCTGCTCGACGAACCGCTCGCCGCGCTCGACCAGACGACCCGGTCCCAGGTCCGGCACACCCTGCGCCGCCACCTCGACGGCTTCGGCGGCGTCTGCCTCATCGTCACGCACGATCCCGTGGAGGCCGTCGCGCTCGCCGACCGGGTCCTCGTCCTGGAGGACGGCCGCACGCTCCAGGACGCCCCGCCCGCCGAGGTGACCCGGCACCCGCGCTCCCCCTGGGTCGCCCGGATGCTCGGCCGCAACGCCTGGCCCGGCACCGCCACCGCCGACGGCCTGGCGTGCTCGGGCGGCGGTCGCCTCGTCGCGGCCGACCCGCTGCCGGCCGGGACGCCCGCGCTCGCGGTCGTCGCGCCCGAGGCCGTCTCCGTGCACCGGGAGAAGCCCGGCGGGAGCCCGCGCAACGTGTGGCCGGGGACGGTGCGCGAGATCACGGCGGGCGGGAGCCGGCTCCGGGTGCTGGTGGGCTCCGAGCAGGCGCCGGACCTGGTCGCCGAGATCACCCCGCAGGCCGCCGCCGAGCTGTCTCTCGCGGACGGGGCGCGGGTCTGGACCGGCGTCAAGGCCACCGAGGTGACCCTCGTGGCGCTCTGAGCCTCAGTAGACGTCCCGGACGTACCGCTTGTCGGCGGCGAGCTGCTTCACGTACAGGGCGGCGGCCTCCGGGTCGAGCCCGCCGTGCGCGACGGCGATGTCCCGCAGCGCCCGGTCGACGTCCTTGGCCATCCGGGCCGCGTCGCCGCACACGTAGAAGTGGGCGCCGTCGCGCAGCCAGGACCACAGCTTGGCGCCGTGCTCGCGCATCCGGTCCTGGACGTAGACCTTGGCGCGCTGGTCGCGCGAGAAGGCGGTGTCCAGGCGGGTGAGGGTGCCGTCCGCGAGGAAGGACGTCAGCTCCTCCTCGTAGAAGAAGTCGGTGGCCCGGTGCTGTTCCCCGAAGAACAGCCAGTTGGGGCCCGGGTCGCGGCGGGCGCGGCGCTCCTCCAGGAAGCCGATGAAGGGGGCGACACCGGTCCCGGGGCCGACCATGACCATCGGTGCGTCGGGGCGGGCCGGGGGCCGGAAGTGCGGGGCACGGCGGACGAAGACCGGGACGCGGGTGTCGGGGGCGGCGTCCGCGAGGAACGGCGAGCAGACCCCGGAGCGGGGGCGGCCGTGGGTGTTCTCGTAGCGGACGACGGAGACCGTCAGGGAGAGGCGGTCCGGGTCGGTGAGCGGGCTGGACGATATCGAGTACAGGCGCGGCTGCAGGGGCCTGAGGACGGCGGCCCACTCCTCGGGGGTGGCCTTGACCGGGTAGGCGGCGAGGACGTCGACGGCCTGGCGGCCCCAGGACCAGCGGGCCAGCTCGCCCTTGTTGTCGGGCCGCAGCATCTTCTTCAGGTCCCGGTCGCCGGTGCGTTCGGTGACGAAGCCGAGCAGGGCGGGGGTGAGACGGGTGATGTCCAGGTGGGTGTGGAGGGCGTCGCCGAGCCGGAGGCCGCCGAGGCCGGAGACCTCGATCTCCGCGTCGGCGTCGAGGCCGGTGACGGAGAGCCACTCGGCCACCAGGTCCGGGTGGTTGGCGGCGTGGACGCCGAGCGCGTCACCGGCGGCGTACTCCAGGGCGGTCCCGGTGCCGCTGGTGTCGAAGGTGAAGCGGCGGACCTCCTTGCCGGAGCCGGGCAGCCCGAGCAGCCGGTTCCCGGCCAGCCGGGCGGTGACGGGCGCGGGCTTCGGGGTGCGGACCGGGGCGGGCGGGGGCGCCGGGGCCGGTTCGGTGGGCGGGGCGGTGAGCCCGGCGAGGACCTGGTCGAGCCAGCTCAGCGCGGACGGTTCGTAGTCGGGTTCGCAGTCGGTGCGGGGCGCGAGGCGGACGGCGCCCAGCTCGTCCAGGCGCCGGTCGAGCCTGCGCCCGTGACCGCAGAAGTCGTCGTACGAGGAGTCGCCGAAGGCCAGTACGGCATACCGCCTGCCGTCCAGGGGCGGGAGGTCCGCCGCCGTCAGGGCCTCCCAGAACCCGGAGCCGTTGTCGGGCGCGTCGCCGTCCCCGAAGGTGCTGGTGATCAGGAGGAGGTCGGCGGCGGGCGGCAGGGCGCGCGGGTCCGCCTGGTCCATGCCGAGGAGCCGGGTGCGCAGGCCCGTGGCGGTGAGCCGGTCGGCGGTGGCGACGGCGAACTCCTCGGCGTTGCCGGTCTGCGAGGCCCACAGCACGACGACCTCGCGGCCGGGGGCCCCGGCCGGGTCGGGCGCGGGATCGTCGGCGGGCGGTGCGGTGCGCGAGTACATGCCGGCCAGGACGCCGTTGACCCAGCGGGCGTGCTCGGCGCTGAAGGGGGCGCTGGGCGGGAGGACGGGGACGCCGGGGGTGCCCAGGGGCAGCCCGGCGAGGAAGCCGACGAGGTACTGGCGCTCGTGCTCGGCGAGGACGGGGGGCGGGGTGGTCTCCAGGCCGAAGACGGCCGCGGGCGCCTGCGCGGGCGCCTCCACCGGCAGCCGCACCGGCGCCGGAGCCGGGACAGGGGCAGGCGCCGCCGCCACCTTCGTCAGCGTCACCGCGCACACCTTGAACTCCGGCTGGTAGGAGACCGGGTCCACCGCGTCGCCGGTCACCGCGTTGACGCTGAGGTATTCGCCGAACAGGTCGTTCCAGTGGAACGGCGCGAAGCAGCAGCCCGGGGCCACGCGGTCGGTGACCACGGCGGGCAGCACGGCCCGCCCGCGCCGTGACTCGACCTCGACCTGGTCGCCCTCCGCGAGCCCGAGGCGGGCGGCGTCCTCCGGGTGCACCTCCACGAACGGTCCGGGGTTGAGCCGGTTGAGCCTGGCCACCTTGCCGGTCCTGGTGAGGGTGTGCCACTGGTGCTGGACCCGTCCGGTGTTGAGCAGGAAGGGGTAGTCGTCGTCGGGCATCTCGGCCGCCGCGATGTGGGGGCGGGCGAAGAAGCGCGCGCGGCCGGTCGGGGTCGGGAAGACCGGTCCGCCGCCGTCCGGGGCGAGATAGCGGATGGGGTTGCGGTCCGGCCCGTCGGCGGTGGGCGCGGGCCACTGGACGGGGGCGGCGCGCAGCCGTTCGTACGTCACGCCCCGCAGGTCGTAGCCGGTGCGGGGGTTCGCGGCGCGCTTGATCTCCTCGAAGACCTCCTCGGCGCTCTCGTAGGAGAAGGCGTCCTCGTAACCCATCGCGCAGGCGATGCGCGCGATGATCCGCCAGTCCGCGAGGGCTTCGCCGGGCGGCTCGACGGCCGGGCGGGCGAGGGTGAGGTTGCGTTCGCTGTTGACGAGGACGCCCTCCGCCTCGCTCCACAGGGCGCCGGGCAGGACGATGTCGGCGTAGGCGTTGGTCTCGGTGTCGGCGAACACGTCCTGGGTGATGACGAGTTCGGCGGCCTCCAGGGCCTCGATGACGGTGCGCCGGTTGGCGACGGAGGCGACGGGGTTGGTGCAGATGATCCAGCACGCCTTGATGTCACCGGCCGCCATCCGCTCGAACATCTCGACCGTTCCCCGGCCGCACTCGTCCTTGCGCAGGGTGCCGGGGGGCAGGCCCCACAGCTCCTCGGTGAAGGCCCGGTCCTCGTCGTCCAGGAGTGACCGCTGCCCGGGGAGCCCCGGGCCCATGTAGCCCATTTCGCGCCCGCCCATCGCGTTGGGCTGGCCGGTGAGCGAGAGGGGGCCGCTGCCGGGGCGGCAGATCGCCCCGGTCGCGAGGTGGAGGTTGATCAGCGCGTTGGTGTTCCAGGTGCCGTGCGTGGACTGGTTGAGCCCCATCGTCCAGCAGCTCGTCCACTCCCCCGCCTCCCCGATCCACCGGGCGGCCTGTCGCAGGTCGTCCTCCGGGATGCCGGTGATCTCCGCGACGGTGGCGGGCGGGTAGTCGGCCAGGAACTCCGGCATCTCCTCCCAGCCCTCGGTGTGCGCGGCGATGAACGCGGGGTCGGTGTGCCCGTTCGCGTGGAGCAGGTGCAGGAGGCCGTTGAGGAGGGCCAGGTCGGTGCCCGGGTTGACGCGCAGGTAGAGGTCGGCCTTGTCGGCGGTGGCGGTGCGCCGGGGGTCCACGACGATCAGCTTGGCGCCCGCCTTGACGCGGTCCAGGAGGCGCAGGAAGAGGACCGGGTGGCAGTCGGCCATGTTGGAGCCGATGACGAGGAAGACGTCCGCGCGGTCCAGGTCGTCGTAGGAGCCGGGCGGCCCGTCGGCGCCGAGCGACAGCTTGTAGCCGCTGCCCGCGCTGGCCATGCAGAGCCGTGAGTTGGACTCGACGCGGTTGGTGCGGACGAACCCCTTGGCCAGCTTGTTCGCGAGGTACTGCGCCTCCAGGCTCATCTGCCCGGACACGTAGAAGGCGACGGCGTCCGGTCCGTGCGTGTCCATGACCGCCCGCAGCCGCCGCGCGGTGGCCGCGACCGCCTCGTCCACACCCACCGGTACGGGCTCCGCGCCGCGCTCGGGCCGTACCAGCGCGGTGGTCAGCCGGCCGGGGGCGGCGAGCATGTCGGCGGTGGTCGCGCCCTTGGTGCAGAGCCGCCCCGCGTTGGCGGGGTGGGCCTTGTCGCCCGACGCCTTGAGGACCGTACGCCGCCCGTCGGGTCCGGCGGCGATGTCGAGGACCATCCCGCAGCCCACCCCGCAGTACGAGCAGACCGTACGGACCTGAGTGGCGTCGGCCGACGAGCTCTGTGGGGGCACCGGGGAGACCTTCCGTGAATCGGATCGTGCTCCGACGGTAGGAAGGTGCCGTTACGCCGGTGTGGCACCGGCCGATCATGGGCGGTAACGCTCGTCGCACACCGGCCGGGCCGCCGGTGTGAGAAGACGGGCCGCTCAGGTCTCCTCGGTGAGCTGTTCGTCCAGGTCGTCGAAGAGCAGTTCCGCGTGGTCGACCTGCCCCGTCCGGTACGCCGAGCGCGCGACCAGGTGGGCGGCGACCGGGCCGGTCATCATCTGGAAGAAGCCGATCAGCGCGAGCGTCGCGAGGTCCATGCCGCTGCGCAGCCGCAGCGCGACGCCTGCGAGCACGATGAGCATGCCGAGCGCCTGCGGTTTGGTCGCGGCGTGGCTGCGGGACAGGACGTCCGGCAGCCGCAGCATGCCGAACACCCCGAGCAGACAGATCGCGGCACCGAGCAGCACGAGTGCCGCGCCCGCCGTGTCCAGGATCTGGAGCCAGACGCTCATGACGCGGAGCCGCCGTTCCGCCGGTCGCCGGGGTGGTGCGGATGGCCCGGTGGCCGGTCGCGTACGGCGATGAAGCGCGCGATGCCGACCGAGCCGGTGAAGCCGAGGATGGCGAGGACCAGCATGATCGGGAAGTAGAAGGGGTCGCGGGCGAACGCGGATTTGGCGCCGAGCCCGGCGATGATGAGCGCCGCGCAGACGTCGAGCGCGATGGCCCGGTCGAGCATCGAAGGGCCGCGCCAGATGCGCGCGAGCAGCAGCACACCGGCGACGAGGATCAGGACGACGGCCGCCACGAGCAGCACCCGGTCCACGGTCTGGGGCACGCTCATCGGCCGTCCTCCTGGTCTCCCGGCGGTCGGCCGGTGTGTGATGTCCGCGGGGGCGGGGCTGCCACCCGCTCGATCTCGTCGCGGGTGCCGAAGGCGCGTACGGTCAGCTCCTCCAGGCGCCACACGGACCGCCGGGCCGCTTCGAGTTCGGCGGGGTCGCCCGCGTCCAGGACGTGCAGGAAGACGGTGGCGGTGGCGCGGCGGACCTCCACGACGGAGCCGTCGGGCACGTTGGACACGGTGACCGCGGTCGCGGCGAGCATCAGGTCGGAACGGCAGCGCAGCGGTACGGCGATGACCGCGGCCCGGCGCGAACGGCCGCCGTGGATCTGCCGGGTGACCTTCACGCCGGAGGTGTACATGTCGTACAGCAGATAGCCGGCCAGTCGCAGGATGCCCCAGGGGTGCAGCCGCAGCCCCAGATCGACCTTGGGCAGCGGGAAGGCCAGGCAGACGGCCACCGCGACCACGGCCCCGGTCAGCAGGTTCGCCCAGTTCAGGCTGGACCAGAGCAGCACCCAGATGACGGTGAGCCAGGCGATCAGCGGCAGGTCGAGCACCCGCCGGCGCCGGGCGCCGAACGCGGCGCTGAACGGCGGCAGGTCCTTGTTCCGGAAGGAGAAGGCGACGAGGCGTTTCACGGGCCCAGCACCTCCTGGGTGTACGGCGTGCGCGCCAGGAGTTCGGCGGCGGCGCGGTCGGTGTACGAGGTGAGCGGCCCGGCGAACACGGTGAAGGCGAGGCCGAGGCCGACCGCGGCGGCCGTCGCCCAGGTCATCGGGCGGGGCAGCACGCTGGTGGTGGTGACGGCGTGGCCGTGGAGCGTGGCGGCGACAGCGAGCCCGGCGGGCTGGTGACGGACGCGGACGCCCTCGTCGCCGGTGCCCGCCATCCGGTCAGGGCCCTCGTCGGCATCGTCGTCGTCGCTGTCGTCGTCGGACTCCAGGACGGTGCCGGCGGCGGCCTGGCCCGGGGGCGCGGCCCGCCAGAAGGCGAGGTTCCAGACCTTGGCCATCACGTACAGCGTGAGCAGGCTGGTCGCGGTCGCCCCGGCGACGAGGATCCAGGCCCACACCCCGCCGTCGGCGACGCCGGCGCGCATGAGGCCCAGCTTGCCGATGAAGCCGGACAGCGGCGGGATGCCGGCGAGGTTCATCGCGGGCACGAAGAAGAGGACGGCGAGGGCGGGGGCGGCCCTGGCGATGCCGCCGATCCGGGTGAGTTCGGTGGTGCCGGTCCGGCGTTCGATGAGCCCGGCGACCAGGAACAGCGTGGTCTGGACGGTGATGTGGTGGACGACGTAGACGATCGCGCCGCCGTACGCCTGCCGGGTCGCCAGGCCGATGCCGAAGACCATGTAGCCGATGTGGCTGATGAGGGTGAAGGAGAGCAGCCGCTTGAGGTCCGTCTGTGCGACGGCCCCCAGGATGCCGATGATCATCGAGGCGAGGGCCGCCGCCATCAGCAGGTCGCCGAGCCGGTTGCCGGGGAAGAGCAGGGTCTCGGTGCGCAGCATGCAGTAGACACCGACCTTCGTGAGCAGTCCGGCGAAGACGGCGGTGACGGGGGCGGGCGCGGTCGGATAGGAGTCGGGCAGCCAGGCGGCGAGCGGGAAGACGGCCGCCTTGATCGCGAAGACCGTCAGCAGCATGGCCTGGATCAGGGTCTGGACGCCCAGCGGGAGCGCGCCCAGCCGTTCGGCGAGCTGGGCGAAGTTGGCGGTGCCGGTCGCCGCGTACGTCATGGCGATGGCGGTCAGGAAGAGCATCGAGGAGAACAGCGAGATGATCACGTACGTGGAGCCCGCCCGGATGCGCGGACCGGTGCCGCCGAGCGTCAGCAGGACGAAGCTGGCGACGAGCATGATCTCGAAGCCGACGTAGAGGTTGACCAGGTCACCGGCGAGGAAGGTGCACGACACCCCGGCGACCAGGATCAGGTACGCGGGGTGGAAGACGGCGACGGGCGTCTCCTCGTCCCGGTCCGCCATGCCCTGGCCCAGGGAGTAGACGAGGACGCACAGGGTGATGGCGGAGGAGACCGTCAGCATCAGCCCGGAGAGGCGGTCGGCGACCAGGGTGATGCCGAGCGGCGGCGCGAAGTCCCCGAGGTGCACGGAGAGCGGCCCGTCCGTGTCGGCGGCGATCATCAGGGCGACCGAGAGGCCGAGTACCGCGGTGAGCACGGCGACGCTGATGAGGCGCTGGATCTGCTTGAGCCGGGTGCCGAAGGCGAGGCTCAGGCCGGTCGCGCAGAGCGGCAGCAGCACCGGCAGCGGGACGAGGGCGTTCATCCGGTGCCTCCCGGCGGGTCGGATTCGGAGTCGGTGCCGGGCCCCGGCGGGTCCTCGGCGCTCTTCGCGTAGTCCTCCGGGTCCGCGCCCAGGACGTCGTGCCACAGGTCGCCGGTGGCGTCGCGGCCCCGGGCCTGGAGGGCCCGGTCGGCGCGCAGCCGGGCCCGCAGGCGGCGGCGTTCGTCGCGGTAGGCGCGGCGGGCCTCGGCGCTGCGGTCGCCGTCGGCCCGGAACCGCGTGCGCAGTTCGTCGCGCTCGTCCAGGACCTCGGCGCGCAGGACGATGCGGCGGTCCTCCAGGTCGTCGTGGACCTCGTCGGTACCGGTCAGCTGGTGGCCGCGGTAGGCCATGGCGAGCAGGAACGCGGTGGTGGCGAGGGTGATGACGATCGCGGTGAGCGCGATGGCCTGGGGCAGGGGGTCGGTGACGCGGCCGAGGTCGACGCCGTACAGCAGTGGTTCGCGGCCCGCCCGGCCGGTGGCGGACATGATGAACAGGTTGATGCCGTTGCCCGCGATGACCGCGCCCAGCAGGATGCGGGTGAGGGGCCGGGTCAGCATGAGGATGCCGCCGACGGCGCAGAGGACCGTCGCGGTGGCCAGGAGCGAGGCGCTGACGGTCACGGTGTGGCCTCCCCGGTCTCCGGTCCGGCCCGGCGGGCGGCGGCCTTCTCGGCGGCGGCGCGCTCGATCTGCCGGTCGATCTTGGCGCCGAGGGCCCGCACGATGTCGAGGACGACGCCGAGGACCAGCAGGTAGACCCCGCAGTCGAAGATGACCGGGGTGCCGAATTCGAAGTCGCCGACGAGCGGCCAGTGGCCGTGGTACGTCCAGGCGTGCAGGACCGTTCCGTCGTAGAGGCCGAACAGCGCGACGCCGGTCGAGACGAACAGGCCGAGCCCGGTGAAGAGGCCGGGTTGCAGGGGGGCGGCCTCGGCGAGTTCGAAGCGGCCGCCCGCGAGGTACCGGGTGATCAGGGCGAGACCGGCGACGAGACCGCCGACGAAGCCGCCGCCCGGCATGTTCTCGGCGCAGAACAGCAGGTATACCGAGAGCACCAGGATCGGGTGGAACAGCAGCCGCGTCACCACCTCGAAGACCACGGACCGGTGCTCGGGCGCCAGCGTGGCGCCCGCCGCCAGCCAGCCGCGTTCGGGCGCCCCCTCGTCGCCCTGCGGCACCCCGGTCAGCGGTTCGGCGGTCACGGACCAGGCGGTGCGGCCCCGTACCTCGGCCGGCGCCGCCGCCCCCTCGGCGCGGCGGTGCAGGTAGATGAGGCTGGTGACGCCGATCGCGGCGGCGGCGAGTACGGCGGACTCCCCCATGGTGTCCCAGGCGCGGAGGTCGACGAGGATGGTGGCGACGACGTCCTTGAGGCCGTGGTGCGCGGTCTCCTCGACCATGGCGGCGCCCGCCGGGGAGGCGGTGCGCGCGGCGGCGGCGACCCAGACGACCACGCCGAGGGTGGCGGCGGCGGCCAGGGCGACCGGGATGCGCACGGCCCGCCGCCAGGTGCTGACGGACTCCTGGAAGTGCACCGGCATCCGCCGCAGGACCAGCACGAACACGATCATGGACACGGTCTCGACGCAGAACTGGGTGAGCGCCAGGTCAGGGCCGCCCTGGACGACGAACAGCAGGGCGGTCCCGTAACCGGTGAGTCCGGCCAGGACCACGGCCTTCATACGGCGCCTGACGGTGAGGCAGAGGAGGGCCGCCGCGCAGGTGAGGGCGGCGACGGCGCCCTGGAGCGGGACGTCCCAGAGCCGGGGCGGGGACGCGCCCCGCCAGGGCTGGTCGGCGATGAGCACGGAGAGCTGTCCGGCGAGCATGACCAGCAGGGTCGTCGCGAGGTACACGGAAAGGGAGCCGCGCTGGACGAAGCCGGTGGCCTGGAGCGAGAGCCGTTCCAGGCCGAGGAGCAGCTGGCCGAAGACGCCGTCGGCGGTGGGCCAGGCGATGCGCCGGGAGAGCCGGGCGACCCGGTCGCGCGCGGCGAAGAGGACCGCGCCGGCCGCGGTGGCGACCGCGGAGAGCAGGAGGGCGGTGCCCCAGCCGTGCCAGAGCGCGAGGTGGTACGGGTGGGCGGGGGCCGGGAAGGCGTCCGCGTAGGCGCTGAGCAGCCGGTCGGTCCAGCCGACGCCGGGGCCGAGGACGAGCCCGCAGAGGGCGAGCGCGGCGGGGGCGGCGAGGAAGGCCGGGCCGACGCGGTGCACGGGGGTGTCGGCGACCCCGGGTTTGCGCAGGAAGCCGCCCCAGATGAACCGGGCGGTGTACGCCACGGTGAGCGCCGAGCCCGCGACCGTGATGCCGAGGGCCCAGCGGTCCGCCGTGTCGCCGTGCAGCAGCGCCTCGAACGCCGACTCCTTCGCGGCGAAGCCGAGCATCGGGGGCAGGGCGGCCATGGAGAGGCCGGCGAGCACGGCGACGGCGCACACCTGGGGCAGGGCGCGTCCGACGCCGGAGAGCTTGCGCAGGTCACGGGTGCCGGCGGCGTGGTCCACGATGCCGGTGACGAGGAAGAGCGGGGCCTTGAAGAGGGCGTGGCCGAGGATCATGACGGCGGCGGCCAGCGCGGCGTCGCGGTTGCCGACGCCCGCGAGGAGGGTGAGGAAGCCGAGCTGGCTGACGGTGCCGTAGGCGAGGACGATCTTGAGGTCGTGGAGCCTGAGGGCCCGCCAGCCGCCCAGGAGCATCGTCGCGGCCCCGAGGATCATCACGACGGGCCGCCAGCCGGGCACGTCGGCGAAGGCGGGGGCGAGCCGGGCGACCAGGTAGACCCCGGCCTTGACCATCGCGGCGGCGTGCAGATAGGCGCTGACGGGGGTGGGCGCGGCCATGGCGTTGGGCAGCCAGAGGCTGAACGGCCAGACCGCCGACTTGGACAGGGCCCCGCACAGGATGAGAAGGACGGCGACCTGGACGGCGGTGGTCGCAGGGGGCGGGTCGGCGAGGATCGCGGAGACGCGGTAGGTCCCGGCCTCCTGACCGACGATCAGGAAGCCGATCAGCATGGCGAGACCGCCGAGCGTGGTGACGGTCAGGGCCTGGAGGGCGGAGCGCCTGCTGTGGCGCTGCTCGCTGTCGTATCCGATGAGCAGGTACGAGAAGACGGTGGTGAGCTCCCAGAAGACGTAGAGGGAGATCAGGTCGTCGCTGAGGACGAGGGCGAGCATCGCGCCGGCGAAGGCGAGGAGGTTCCCGGCGAATCCGGCCAGCCGGGGTGTCGTGTCCCGGAAGTACGAGGCGCAGTACAGCAGGACGAGGGTGCCGACGCCGGACGCGAGCAGGACCATGAGTTCGGCGAGCGCGTCGAGGCGCAGGGCCACGGAGACGCCGTAGTCGGGCATCCAGGCCCAGGACCAGTCGACCGAGGAGCCGGAGGCGGCCGTCTCCCACCGGGTGAACGCCCAGCAGGTGGTGACGGCGGGCGGCAGCGCCAGGACGAGGAAGGCGCGCGCGCCCAGCCGTCGCACCAGCGGACGCGCGAAGGCCGCGAGAACGAAGTGGGCGACGATGAGCGCGGTCATACGGCGGGGCGGCGCAGTGCGGCGGCGGGCGGCGGGGTGTGCGGGGTTACCGAACGGACAGAGAGCACTAAATACAGATATATCCCCGGCGTCGCTTCACCCGTCCGACCCGCCGCACCCCGGGCGGCCGGTCACATCACAGGGGGCGTCGCCCCTTCATGGCGATCATGTGCGTGCCACATGTTGAACATGTGATCCCACTTACTTTTCTTTTTTGCATTGTGACTACTATCTATCCGTCCTGGTTCTCAACGGATTTGACCGACCGTGAGGTCGGTACCACGTCAAGGAGCATGCCCTGCGCACGCGCGCGTCACGGCGGAGCAGCTCGACCACAATGGCGCTGCGGACGGCCCTGCTCGTACTGGCCGTCGTCCCCGGTGTTGCCCTGGCCGCCCTCTGGGCCGTCACCAGTGGTCAGACTCTGCTCGACTTCCAGAAGCAAGCGGCCCAAGGCCAGTTGGCCCAGAAGGCCGGCCAGCCGTCGAACATCGTGTACTACAACCTCCAGGAGGAGCGGCGGCTCAGCGCGGAGGCGCTGGCCCGCAAGGGAGGAGCCACCGACGCCCTGCACAAGCAGCGCAAGCTGACCGACAAGGCGATCACCAGCTTCCAGTCGCTGTCCGACACCGACACCGAGGACGCCCCGGGCGAGGTGCGGGACGCGGTCGCCGAGGCCCGTACGGCGATCACCCAACTCCCGGCGCAGCGCGCGCTCGTGGATGAGGGCGACAACGACCAGCAGAAGGCCGTGTACCGCTACTACACGGACCTGATCGCCGTCGACCTGAGGCTCTTCACGGCTCTCAGCCATGTCGACAACGGCCGGATCACCACGATCTCGCAGCCGTTGGTGGACATGTTCTGGGCCAAGGAGATGATCTCCCGCTCGGACGCCCTGCTCGCGCGGGGCTGGATGAAGGGCGAGCTGAGCACCGCGGACCTCCAGGAGGTCCGGCAGGCCGTCTCCGCCCAGTCGTTCCAGTACACGACGAAGGTCCTCCCCTATCTCCCGGCGGACGAGAAGGCCAAGTGGCAGGACGTCTTCGGCGGTACCGCGTGGAAGACCAAGGCCCGGGTGGAGGCCCAGGTGCTGCGCCCGGCCGGCGCGGACGCGTCCGGCTCCGTCTCCCTGGGCGCGAAGGAGGCGGACTGGCGCGGCGCGATGGACGAGCTCACGCCGCAGCTGGTCGACCTGATGGAGGCCCGCACCGACGTGGTGGTCGCGGAGGGCAAGGACAGTGTGATCTCCCTCCTCATCAAGGTCGTTCTGACCACGGTCGTCGGCCTCGCCGCCGTCGTCGCGGTCATCTGGTTCACCTGGCGGCTCTCCCGCAACCTGCGCCGCCGGATCAGCCGGCTCCAGGAGCGGGCCGAGGAGCTGGAGAAGGCGCTGCCCGACGTGGTCGAGCGGCTCGGCAGGGGCGAGCGCATCGACGTCGAGGCCGAGGCCCGGGCGATCGGGGACGGTGGCGACCCCGGCACCGCGGACGAGCTGTCCCAGCTCGGCCACGCGCTCGACCTGGCCCGCACCAGCGCCCTGCGCGCCGCCGTCGACCAGGCCGACCAGCACCGGGGCTTCGAGCGGCTGCTCCAGCGCATCGCCCGCCGTACCCAGCAGCTCATCGGCCAGCAGCTGAAGAAGCTGGACGAGCTGGAGCGCAAGCACGAGGACCCCGAGGTGCTGGACGGCCTCTTCGACCTCGACCACCTCACCGCGCGCCTGAGGCGGTACGAGGAGAACCTGGTGATCCTCGCGGGCGGCTCCCCGCACCGGCGCTGGCGCAAGCCCGTACCGCTGCTGGACGTCATGCGCTCCGCACAGGGCGAGGTGCAGGACTACCAGCGCGTGGTGCTGGACCTGGACGGCTCGCCGTGGCTCGCGGCGCGGGCCGTGGGACCGGTCTCCCATGTGCTGGCGGAGCTGATCGAGAACGCGCTCACCTTCTCCCGGCCGCCCAGCCCCGTCGAGGTCAGGGCCGCCCAGGTGAGCCGGGGCCTGGCCATCGAGGTCGAGGACCGCGGGCTCGGCATGGAGGAGGACCAGCTCGCGGCGGCCAACGAGCTGATGAGCCGGCCGCCCCGGATGGACGTGCTGGCCCACGCCGACGACATCCGCCTCGGCCTGTACGTGATCGCGCGCCTCGCCGACCAGCACGGGCTGCGGGTGGAGTTCCGCCAGTCGGCGTTCGGCGGCACCCGCGTCGTCGTGCTGGTCCCGGACGCGCTCACCGTCCCCGGCCCGCACGCCGGTCCGGTGGCCGTCCCCGCACCGGAGCCGGAGGAGCCCGCCCAGGCCCCCGCCCCGCTCCGGGACACCGACGCGCTGCCCAGCCGGGGCCGGGGCAGGGCCCTCGCCGGGGTCACCGCCCTGCACGCGCCGGGCACGCCCGCACCCGAGCCCGAGCCCGCACCCGTTCCCGACGCCCCGTACGCCGGTACGGACGGGCACGCGTACGGGCAGCCGGACGACGCGTTCGGGGGCGCCCGGCAGGAGGAGGCCGCGTACCAGGGCGCGTACGCGGACGGCGAGCAGCCGTACATGACCGCCGAGGGGCAGTACCCGGTCGCGCACCAGGCGTACCCGGAGCCCTCGGAGGCGTACGGCGCTCCGCGGCAGACCTACCCGGACACGTATCTGACGGGCGAGCTGGACGCGGACGGCTTCCCGGTGTCCCTGCCCCCGCAGCCGGAACCGGCCGCCGGGCACCCGGGACACGCCGGGCACGCCGGACACGCCGGGCACGCCGGGCACGCCGCCCAACCCGCCCAGCCCGCGCAGCCCGTGCCGCTTTCCGATCCCACGCCGGGACCGGGCCTTCCGGTCACGCAGTCCGGGGCGTCCTTCGGGGAGCCGCCGTTGCCACGCCGGGTGCGTCAGGCCAGCCTCGCCGACGAACTGCGGGTCGGGCCGGGCTCGCCTGCCGCCGCGGCCCGGCAGCAGGTCAGGGCGGAGGACCCGCCGCCCCGGACCGCCCCGCGCCGCGCCGGCGCGGCCATCGGGGCGTTCCAGCGCCGCTCCCGCGCCGCCCGCGCCACCGACGGGCCGCCGACGCAGCCCGACCTCACGAGAGAAGAACGGACATGACACGCACTACCGCCACTCGCCAGGATCTCGACTGGCTCCTCGACGGTCTGGTCGACTCGGTGGCCGAGACCATCAACGCCGTCCTGCTCTCGGACGACGGGCTGGTGGTGAGCCACTCGCGCACCATCGAGCGGCCCGACGCCGAGCGGCTGGCCGCGATCTGCACCGGTCAGCAGAGCCTGGCCCGGGGGGTGGGCCAGCTCTTCAACGGCGGCGGCGTCCACCAGGTGATCGTGGAACTGGCGGACCTGTGGCTCTTCATCATCTCGGCGGGCCAGGGCACCCACCTGGCCGTCATCGCCTCCCAGGAGGTGGACGCCGAGATCATGTCGCTCGCCATGCACAACCTCGTACTCCAGGTCGGCCAGAAGCTCAGCACCCCCGCGCGGGACGACTTCGACGCCTTCGGCGCCGGGGACAGGCCGCGGGCGTGACCGGCCACTGGCCTTACGGGCAGGGGGAATTCGAGGACGACGGCGAGGACGCCGCGGGCACGATGGTGCGCCCGTACACCATCACCCGCGGCCGGACGGCACCCGACCGGGACGACCTCACCCTGATCACCGTGCTCACGACCGCACACGATCCGCGGGACGAGCACGGCGCGGCGCCCCGCCCGGGGCGGCTCCAGCCGGAGCACAGGCTGATCCTGGAGCGCTGCCGGCGGCCCTCCGCGGTCGCCGAGGTCGCCTCGGACCTCGACCTGCCGGTCTCGGTGACCAAGATCCTTCTGGCCGACCTGGTCGCCACCGGCCTCCTGATCGCCCGGGCCCCGCTCTCGGTGGCCCGGGCGTCCGGCGGCGCCGACATGGGCGTACTGGCCGCTGTTCGCGACGGACTCCGGAGACTCTGACCCAAGATGACCATCAGTCAGGCGGCACCCGCCGCCGTCAAGATCCTGATAGCCGGCGGTTTCGGCGTCGGCAAGACCACCCTCGTGGGGGCCGTCAGCGAGGTGGCCCCGCTGCGCACCGAAGAGCTGCTGACCACGGCCAGCATCGGCGTGGACGACCTGGCCGGCGTCGGGCAGAAGGACACGACGACCGTGGCCCTGGACTTCGGCCGGATCACGGTCAGCCAGGACCTCGTCGTCTACCTGTTCGGCACTCCGGGCCAGGAGCGCTTCTGGTTCATGTGGAACGACCTGGTCAACGGGGCCCTCGGCGGTGTCGTGATCGCCGACACCCGACGCCTGGAGTCCAGCTTCGCGTCGATCGACTTCTTCGAGAGCCGGGACATCCCGTTCGTCGTCGCGATCAACTGCTTCTACGGGCACAACACCCGCACCACGGAGGAGATCAGGGCCGCCCTGGACCTCGACCCGCATGTGCCGCTGCTGGTCGGCGACGTACGCGAGCGGCCGTTCGGCCGGGATGTGCTGCTGGCCCTCGTGGACCACCTGATGAGCCTGCCCGTGCCGGTGGGCTGACCCCGACCCGCTTCCCCGACCTTCCCCTACTTCCTCGCTCTGGAGAGATCCGACATGGCAACACCTCTGCGCGTCCTGATCCACGGCGGCGGCATCGGCGGGCTGACGCTCGCCACCGCCCTGGCCCGGCGGGGCCACACCGTCGAGGTGGCCGAGCTCCGCGACGAGCTCGACGCCCTCGGCGTCGGCATCATCCAGCCGTCCAACGCCCTGCACGTGATGCGGGAGATCGGGGTGCTGGAGGACTGCCTGGCGGCGGGCTTCGAGTGGGAGGTCCTGACCATCGCGGACCCGGCCGGCAACACCCTGGCCGAGATACCGCAGCCGCGCATGGGCGACGCCCCGTCCAACAACGGCATCCCCCGCCCCGCGCTCGCCCGCGTGCTGAACGCGGCGGCCACCTCGGCCGGTGCGAAGATCCGGTTCGGCGCGACCATCGCCGAGCTCACCGACGACGGCAGCGGCGTCGACGTCACCCTGTCCGACGGCTCGTCCGGCCGCTGGGACCTCGTCGTCGGCTTCGACGGCATCGGCTCGCCGCTGCGCACCCGGCTGTACGGGGACCGCTACGCCCCCCAGTACACCGGCTTCGCCAACTGGCGCGTCACCGTGCCCCGCCAGGAGCAGGTGCGGGGTGTCGTGATGGGCACGGCGGGCCAGGCCGCGAAGGCGCTGCTGACCCCGATCACCGATGAGCTGATGTACCTGGGCTCGGTCTTCGCGGAGGCCGAGGACTTCCGGCCGGACCCGGACACGGCGCACGAGCAGCTGAAGGAGCGGCTGGCGATGTTCTCGGGACCGGTCGCCGAGGCACTGGCCGCGGTCACCGGTCCCGACGCGGTCGTCTACTCGCGGATCTCCCAGGTGACGGTCGAGGAGCCGTGGCACGTGGGCCGGGTGGTCCTGGCCGGTGACGCGGCGCACGCGAGCACGCCGCACATCGCGCAGGGTGCGGCGATGGCCGTGGAGGACGCGCTGGTGCTCGCCGAGTCGCTGGACGCCGAGGCGGACGTCGACGCGGCCCTGGACGTCTGGGAGGCCCGTCGCCGTCCGCGCGCCATGTGGGTGCAGGCGATGTCCCGCGCGGTGCTGAAGCAGGAGACGGGCGGCGAGACGACGCCGGAGGAGGACGAGCTGCTGAAGGTCGGCATCCCGGGCGCGGCGCACGTGCTGGTGCAGCCGTACTGATGGGGTGAGGAGGCACGCCCCCGCCGGGTCCGGTTTCCGGGCCCCGTCGGGGGCGGCCTTCGTTCAGGGCAGGACCGCGATGCCGTCGATCTCGACCCGCGCCTGTTCGTCCCACAGCCGGGCCGCCCCGATGACCGCCATGGCCGGGTAGTCGCGGCCCGCCATCCGCCGCCAGATCCGGCCCAGCTCCGGGGCGTTGGCCCGGTAGTCGGCGACGTCGGTGGCGTACACCGTGACGCGGGCGAGGTCCGCCGGGGAGCCGCCCGCCGCGCGCAGGGCGGTGAGGAGGTTGCCGAGGGCGGTCGCGAACTGCTCGGGCAGGGTGCCGCCCACCACCTCGCCGTGCTGGTCCAGGGCGGTCTGCCCGGCCAGGAAGACGAGCCGGCCGCCGGTCGCGGTGACCGCGTGGGAGAAGCCGGAGGCGGGCGAGAGTTCGTGCGGGTTGATGCGGTGGATCGGGCTCATGCGGTGGGCTCCCGGTTCGCGTACAGCTCCTTGGCGATGATCGTGCGCTGGACCTCACTGGCGCCCTCGTAGATGCGCGGGGCGCGGACCTCCCGGTAGAGGTGTTCGAGCAGGTGACCCCGGCGGAGGGCGCGGGCTCCGTGCAGCTGGACGGCGGTGTCCACGACGAACTGCGCGGTCTCCGTGGCGTACAGCTTCGCCATCGCGGCCCGGCGCGGCACCCCGGGCTCCCCGGCGTCATGGGCGGCGGCGGCCGCGTAGACCAGCAGCCGGGCGGCCTCGGTGCGGGTGGCCATCTCGGCGACCTGGTGCGACACGGCCTGGAGGGCGGCGAGGGGCGCGCCGAAGGCGGTCCGGGTCGCGGTGTGCTCCACGGTGGCGTCGAGAGCGGCCCGGGCCATGCCGAGGGCGAAGGCGCCGACACTGGGGCGGAAGAGGTTCAGGGTGTCCATGGCGACCGCGAAGCCCCGCTCCGGCTCGCCGAGCAGGTCGTCGGGGGTGACGCGCACCCCGTCGAAGGCGAGGGCCCCGATCGGGTGCGGGGACAGCATGTCCAGGGCGGTGCCGGTCAGCCCCGCGCGGTCGGCGGGGACCAGGAACGCGGTGACGCCACGGGCCCGGGCGCCGGGGGTCGTGCGGGCGAAGACCGTGTAGAAGTCGGCCTCCGGCGCGTTGGAGATCCAGCACTTCTCGCCGGTCAGCCGCCAGCCGCCGGAGTCCGGGGCGGCGTCGAGCGCGAGGGCCGCCGCGTCGGAGCCCGCGCCCGGCTCGCTGAGCGCGAAGGCGGCGACGTGGCGGCCCGCGCGGACCCCGGGGAGCCATCGCTCGCGCTGGGCGGGGGTGCCGGACCGGAGCACCGGGAAGGCACCGAGGCCCTGGAGCGCGAGGGCGGTCTCGGCCTCGGTGCAGCCCCGGGCGAGCGATTCGCGCAGCAGGCAGAGGTCCAGGGCGCCCGATCCGAACAGCCGGTCGAGGAGGCCGAGCTCGCCGAGGGCGGCGAGCAGCGGACGGTTGACGTGCCCCGGCCCGCCCTCGGCGGCGAGCGGGGCGAGCCGGTCACGGGCCAGGGTGCGCAGCTCCTCGCACCAGGCGGTCTGTGCCGGATCGAGCGAGAATGCCGTCATACCGGCGCCTCTCTGGTCGAATCTGGTCAAAGATTTTCAAATCGATGGCACCTGAGCTCGATGGCACCTGAGCGTCTTTATCGCGGACCGTTGACTACCGTCACCCAAACGATACGCTCCAAGGGCGACAAGGGAGCGATGCTTCATGGACCCGAACACCATGGACCCGAAAACCTCAGCGCACATCGACGGCTTCGCCCGGGAGCATCTGCCACCCGCGGAGCAGTGGCCGGACCTGCTCTTCGACCTGCCCGAGCTGCGCTACCCGGACCGGCTCAACTGCGCCGCCGAGCTCCTGGACCGCACGGCCGACCGCCTCGGCCCCGACCGCCCCGCCTTCCGCACGCCGGACGGCGGGGTGCTGACTTACGGGGAGCTGCGCGGCCTCGTCGACCGGATCGCCCATGTCCTCACCTCGGACCTGGGAGTCGTCCCCGGCAACCGCGTCCTGCTGCGCGGCCCCACCACGCCCCGTCTCGCCGCCTGCTGGCTGGCGGTGCTGAAGGCGGGCGCGGTCGCCGTCACCGTACTGGCGCAGCAGCGGGCGTCCGAGCTGGCCACGATCTGCCGGATCGCCCGGGTGAGCCACGCCCTGTGCGACGCGCGGTCGGTCGAGGACCTGGCGCAGGCGGGGGTGCCCGGACTGCGGATCACGGCGTACGGGGGTGAGGCACCGGACGACCTGCTGCGGCTGGCGACCGCCCGGCCGGGGCCCTACCGGGCGGTGGACACCGCGTCGGACGACGTGGCGCTGATCGCGTTCACCTCGGGCACCACGGGCCGCCCCAAGGGGTGCATGCATCTGCACCGCGATGTGCTGGCCGTAGCCGACACCTTCTCGCGGCACGTCCTGCGGCCCGGTCCCGACGACGTGTTCGCGGGGAGTCCGCCGCTCGGTTTCACCTTCGGGCTCGGGGGCCTGGTGGTGTTCCCGCTGCGGGTGGGCGCCTCGGCGCTGCTGCTCGAACAGGCGGGCCCGAAGCAGCTGCTGCCCGCCCTCGCGGAGCACCGCGTCTCGGTGCTGTTCACCGCGCCGACCGCGTACCGGGTGATGCTGGACCAGCTCGACGGGCACGACCTGTCGGCGCTGCGCCGCTGTGTCTCGGCGGGCGAGAACCTGCCGGAGGCGACCTGGCACGCCTGGCACGAGCGGACCGGGCTGCGGATCATCAACGGCATCGGTGCGACCGAGCTGCTGCACATCTTCGTCTCGGCAGCCGACGACGCGATCCGCCCAGGCACCACGGGCGTCCCGGTCCCCGGCTGGCAGGCCCGGGTGGTGGACGCCGACGGGGCGCCCGTGCCGGACGGGGAGCCGGGCCTGCTGGCCGTGCGCGGCCCGGTCGGCTGCCGCTACCTCGCGGACGAGCGTCAGCGCGACTACGTACGGCACGGCTGGAACATCACCGGGGACACCTATGTGCGCGACCCGGACGGCTACTTCCGTTACGTGGCCCGCGCCGACGACATGATCATCTCCTCCGGGTACAACATCGCGGGCCCCGAGGTCGAGGAGGCCCTGCTGCGACACCCCGAGGTGGCGGAGGCGGCGGTGGTGGGACAGGCGGACGAGCTGCGCGGCAGGATCGTGGCGGCGTACGTGGTGCTGCGGGAGGGCGCCGCGCTGACGGCGGACGAACTGCGCACGTTCATGCGGGCGGAGCTGGCCCCGCACAAGTGCCCGCGACGCATCACGTTCCTGCCGGCTCTTCCCCGTACCGCCACGGGGAAACTGCAGCGGTTCAGGCTCCGCGCGGGCTAGCTGGGCCGAGGCCTCCGCGCACGTCATGCGATCAGGGCTGGGAAAGGATGTCTGCTGCCTTGCCGATCACGGCATCGAGGTGCCGGCGGTCGGCGTCCAGGGCCTTTCGGTGCTTCGCGATGTACTGCTTCTGTATCCGTGATTCGGCCTTGTGCCAGACTTCGGCGACCTTGTAGGTGTCGCGGCACTCGATGTCGGCCACGGCCGTGGCGATTTCCAGGGGTGAGACCCCCTTGGGGTCCGGATGGAAGCGCGGGTCGTCGTTGGCGTCCATGGGTGCCCGGTAATGGAAGCCCTTCGCCCGCATACAGCCGGACCACTGAGCGAAGACGTCCTTCACCTGCGGATCCTGTTGGGAGGCCGGGTACGACTCGTTGGTGAGGCGCTGCACGAGGGGGGACAGTCCGCGGGTCGGGCTGCCCAGCGTGCGTCGGGCCTCACCGAAGCACCCGCCCTGCGGCACCTTCTTACCGGCCACGACACCACGTCTCGCGTCGGGTCCGGCGTCGGCCGGCAGCTCCGCGGGGGCGTCGGTGCCGCCGAGCGCGACCTGCGTGTCGACGGATGCCGGGGGCTTCGCGTCCTGCGCTCGCAGTGCGGCCTCGTACCGCTTCTGCTGTCCGGCGTCCGGCTGGTACCCGCGCTTCGCCGACAACTGCGGGTCGTGGATGCCGTAGCGCCAGTCGAGCATGTTCTTCGGACCGATCGCGGGAAGGCCGGAGTCCGGCCGCCAGTCCTCGCCGAATCGCTTCATGCACTGCCGGACCAGCTTGAACTCGGCCTCTCCTATGGTCCGCTCCTGCTCCTGGGTGGGCCGGTAGGCCTGCATGGGCAGAGTCCAGGTGGACGGGTCGGCGGCGGAGCGCGCCGCGCGGATGGTGGCAGGAGAGGCCCGCGGGCCCTCGCCTCCATCCGCCTGACCGGGTGAGCATCCGGCAGCCGCGAGAGCGGCCATGATCACAACCGTTCCTGTTCCCCAGGCATTTCGGCGGCTTCTTGCCATGACGTGCATCCTCGCGTGTGCCGTTGTCCGTAAGGGATCGCGTAAAGGGATTGCGTAAAGGGATTCGTAAGGCATTCCGGGGGCGGGCCGCCGCTCAGGCCGGCGGCCCGCCCTCAGGGGTTAATTCGGAGCCCAGGAGACCCGGTGGAACAGGATGGAGCGGTTGTCGTTCTTGGTGCTCGTCAAGTTCCCCCCGTAGTGGGGCGAGAAGTAGTCGACGGCGCCCTTGTAACCGGCGCTGTAGTACACCGTCGCGTCGTAGTAGTCGTACCAGTTGTAGGCGGAGGCGGAGTTGTTCATGACCTTCTGGCCTTCCCCGTTGCCCGTGCCGTAGCAGAAGGTCAGCGGGTGGGTGAAGCTGTCGCCGCCCCATACGGCGCCGAGGTCGTAGATGGAGTGCCCCATGTTGATCCAGGCGCCCTGATAGCCGGAGTTGTAGTAGAACCGGAATCGGAACTCGTCGGTGTGCTCGGCGCAACGGTCATTCAAGTTGTACTGGGCCTGGTCGTTGGCGATGGTCGGGTCGCCTTCGGCGAGCGCGGGCACCGTCGACGTGAGCGTGGCGGCCGCCACGACGCCGGACAGGGCCACGGCCCGCAGACGCCTGCGACGCTTGGGCGAAGTGGTTTTCACAGGGGGCTCCTTGAGGTCGGGAGGGATCCGGGAGGACCGGCCGCAGCGCTGCGTGCCCTGCCGACCGGAGGGTCGCGAGAGGGCACGGAGGGACGCGGGGCGGCGTGACCGGGGAAGAGGGAACGGTCACCGCGGCGGACAACCGCAGGGCCGGTGCTCGGAACACTAGGACGTCCGGGGCACGCTCGGCCGTCCCACGGCGTCCCGGGACGCCCCGGGACCTCCCGGAAGTTCCCCCGGGCGTCTCAGGGACGCGACGACGTAGAGGGACGCCCCGGCACGCCCCTAGCGTTCTCGCGGCCGGCTCCCCCGAGTCCGGGGCCGGCAGGGCCTCGCACGGGATCGGCACGTCATCAACGTCCCGTGTCGGCAGCACGTACACCGCGCCCGGTCGCCCGTACGGCGCCACCTCGCCGCCCGGCGCCACCGCCGGGAACGGTGCGCGCCAGGGCTCTTCCTGAGCACCGGTGCCGTTCGGGCGGCGCCGTGCACGCGGCCCGGCTCGGGGCGGTCTCCTCACGAAACGGAAGTCATGTACCCCTTCAAGAGATTGCGTCGGGGCAGACGCGCGGCGGTCACCGCCGTGGCTGCCCTGACGCTGTGCACAGGCGTGATGGGTTCGGCCACGGCCGCTCCGGTCTCGCCGACGCCGGTCACGGGCGCGCAGCGTGCCGCGGCCGCCGGGGACACCACCCGGCCCGCCCCCGGGACGAAGCCCTCGGCGGTGCCGTCCCGGGACCGCGCGAAGCTGCTCGGATCACGCTGGAAGGCATCGAAGGACCGGGCCTGGACGACCACCGGTGACGCGGCGGGCTTCCATGTCATGGTGGCCGATGCCGCGTCGGGCTACGCGTGGCGTACCGCGGCGACGCTGGCCGAGCCGGGCTTCGACACCGACAGGTGGATCGGCAACGCCTGCCTGACGGAGTCGGGCAGGCGTGCCGTGGTGGTCTACGCGCCGCGTACGTTCACCAACAGCACCGAGTTGTTCGACCGGGGCGGTTTCACCGCGGTCGTGGACCTGGCCACCGGCGCCGTGCGCAAGCTGCCGCTGCAGTCCTCCCTGGCCTACTACAACCCCGGCTGCGGCCTGGGGGAGAGTGCGGCTCTCACCCAGGCGGGCGCCGAGGACAAGAAGCAGACCCGGCTCGTGCCGCTCGACGCCGCCACCGGAAAGCTCGGACAGCGGGTCGCGGTGCCCGGCCAGGTCACTTCCGCCATTCCGCTCAAGGAGGGCGGTTTCGCGGCGGCGGACGGCGCCCGGCTGGTGAAGGTGACGGCGAACGGCAGGCGTTCGAAGCTGGTGGCGACCGGCCGGGTCCCGTTCCGGCTGTCGCAGGACGCCGACGGTGGCATCGTCTTCATGGACCAGGACAGGAGCGGCGCGGCGAAGGTCGCCCGTGTTGCCCATGGGGCCCGGACCGCCCAGACTCTCGCTTCCGGCGGGTGGGGCCGGCTGGGGCTGTCCCGGGGCTCCCACGGACGCACCTACATCACCGGCGCCGCGACGACCACGGCGTCGAAGCTCCCCGCCACCGTGCTGCGGCTGACCGGCACGCCGAAGGACGCCACCGTCTCCACGCTCGGCACAGCGGTGGTGACCCGCACGGCGTGGGCGGACGTGAAGGACGCGCGGGGCGCACAGGGCAGCGATGCCGGTGAGCGTGCCGTCGATATCGATCTGTCGGTCCGCGGCACGGGCCGCACGGTCGCCTTCACGGTCGCGCCGGGCACGCAGACCGGGTCGCACGAGGCTCAGGGCAGGGCGCTGTCGCCCGCACTCGGCTCCGCCGCCCCGGCCGGCAGCGCTGTGAAGCAGTCCGCCATGGCCGCCGCAACCGCTTCGCAGAACAACCCCGTCGAGGACGAGCGGTACTGCTCGGTGCCGCGCAACGATCCGCGCAACCAGGCGATGCAGCCCAAGCCGCGGCAGGTCGAGTGGGCGGTGGACCAGGCCATCCTGGGCAACCTCGACGCGAAGATCTCCCGTCCCGCCAACTGGAAGAACCAGGCGATGCCGGCCTACCAGCCGCAGACCCTCTTCCCCCCGCACGCCCTGGACGGAGGCGGCCATGTGCCGGCCCAGGTGATGCTGGGCATCACCGCCCAGGAATCCAACCTGTGGCAGGCATCCCGCATCGCTGTGCCCGGCGTCACGTCGAGCCCCCTGATCGGCAACTACTACGGCCGCCGCATCTACAATCGCGAAGACCGTGACGACTGGGACATCCACTGGGACGAGGCCGACTGCGGTTACGGGGTCACCCAGATCACCGACGGCATGCGACTGGCCGGTCACGAGAAGCCCGGCGAGAAGGCGCTGCCGTACAACACCCAGCGCGCGGTCGCCCTGGATTACACCGCCAACCTTTCGGCGGGCCTGCAGAACCTGCAGGACAAGTGGAACGAAACCAGGCGTGCCGGCCTGACGGTCAACAACGGGGACTCGTCGAAGATCGAGAACTGGTTCTTCGCGGTCTGGGCCTACAACTCGGGCTTCCACGCCAACGTGGGCTGCTGTGAGCCTTGGGGCGTCGGCTGGGCCAACAACCCCGCCAACCCGAACTACGTGGCCGACCGGCAGGCGTTCATGGACAAGACCGCCGCGGACGCCGCGCACCCGCAGGACTGGCCGTACCAGGAGAAGGTCCTCGGGTTCGCCGCCCACCCCCCGGAGGGCCTGGAATCCCCCGGCAAGATGGTTGCGGCCTTCCGGCCCGCCTGGTGGAACGGGGACGACATCACTGCCCCCGCTCTCCGTACGGCCGTCAAGCCGCAGGAGGACGCCTTCTGCAACGCCACGAACTACTGCGACCCGAGCAGAATCAGCAACAACGCGGGCAACGACGAGTACGGCCCCTGCCGGCACCGGGACGCCGACGATGTCTGGGACTTCAAGTGCTGGTGGAACCAGCCCTACACCTGGAAGGCCGACTGCTCCTACTCCTGCGGCAACGAACTCATCCGGTTCAACAGCACCTACAGCGAGGAGGCGGACGGCACCGCCTACCCCCCTGCCTGCGACTACGGCTCCCTGCTCCCGGGCACGACGCTCATCGACGACGTCGACGGACAGCCCTCGGCCCGGCCGAACTGCCCGCAGCCCAACAGCACGGGCTCCTTCTCACTCGACTTCGCCCCCGACAGCAAGGGCACGTACCGCTCCAAGGTCGACTTCCACCAGATCGGCGGTGGCTTCGGCGGCCACTTCTGGTTCGCGCACGGGACGAAGGATCCGGAGTTCCGCGTCACCGGCACCTGGAGGCCGTACAACGCGATCAACGGCTGGACCCGCATCAAGGTGCACATCCCCGACCACGGCGCCTGGAACCGGCAGGCCGACTACCGGATCAACCTGGGTGACGGGCGGACCCGCCACCGGGTCGTCAACCAGGCGTACCAGGCCCACACCTGGGTCGACCTCGGCGCGTTCCCCCTCGCGGGCAACGCCAGCGTCCAGCTCAGCAACGTGACCCTGAACGGCCAGTACGACGACCTCGCCTTCGACGCCGTCGAGTTCGTCCCGACCACCAAGCCGCAGGTGTCGTACGTCGCCATGGGCGACTCCTACTCGGCCGGCGAGGGCGTGGAGGCCTACGACAAGAACAGCGACTGGAAGAACAGCGACAGCCCCAAGGACGCCTGCCACCGCTCCGCCACGGGCTCCTACCCCCACATGATCAACCAGCCCGGCCACAGCGCGACCATCGAGCAGGAGGCCAGGAGCGGTGCCGGCACCGCCAACTTCGCCTTCATCGCCTGCTCCGGATCCACCACACCCAGCATCAGCAACGCCGCCGTCGACGACCCGCCCACCGCCGAGGACGCGGCCGGATACACCGACTGGGGCCACGCCGACAGCCACTTCGGCGAGGTGCCGCAGGTCGACCAGGGCTGGCTGGACGAGGACACCACCCTGGTGACCCTCTCCGTCGGCGGCAACGACTCCCGCTTCTCGGACGTCATCGGCGGCTGCACCATCTTCAACTCGCGGTGCGAAGTCAGCGACTACCGTCTGACGCGCCGGAGCAACCATGTGGTCGATCCCGAGCCGCTGGGGACGTACGAACCCAAGGTGATCAAGGACATGCTGCCGGGCCACCTCAAGGCCGTCTACCGGGACGTCGCCGCGAAGGCGCCCAACGCGCGGATCATCGTCCTCGGATACCCGCAGCTCTTCCCCAACACCCCGCTGGACATCTGCAGCGGCATGTGGCCGTCGACCCAAGGTTTCCTCAACGGCTTCAGCAAGGACCTCACCGAGGCCGTCGGCGGGGCCGTCAGTGACGTCGCGGCCGAGGGTGTCGACATCCGCTTCGTCGATCCCACCCCGGCCTGGAAGGACCACTGGATCTGCTCAATGACCGGCGAGGAATGGACCAACGGCGCCATCGCGTACTCGCAGTCCGGCAGCTCCGGCTCCGACCAGGAGATTCCCGGTGCCGGCAGCTTCCATCCCAAGAAGGCCGGTCACGTCAAGTTCGCCGAACTGATCAACGCGGAGGTCGCCAAGATCGCCTGACCTGATCTCTCACGCGGCGGTGCCGTCGGCCCGCCCGAGCGCCCGAGCGCCCGCGCCCCACGGCGCGGGCGCTCTCACGCCCGACGCAATGACCCCAACCCGGTGCGGCCGGGCCGCGCCTGGCCGAGAATGATCACATGGTCGAACCGCACACCCCCCGATCACTGATCGTCACCCTGTACGGGGCGTACGGCCGCACCCCCGGCGACGGGCCGATGCCGGTGGCCGGTCTCGTCCGGCTGCTCGGCGCCGTCGGGGTGGACGCACCCGCCGTACGCTCGTCCGTCTCCCGGCTGAAGCGGCGCGGGCTGCTCGTCGCCGGGCGCACGGCGGACGGGGCGGCCGGATACGCGCTGTCGGCGGACGCCCGCCAGCTCCTGGACGACGGTGACCGGCGCATCTACCGCCATCCGGACCCGCCGCTGGCGGACGGCTGGGTGCTGGCGGTGTTCTCGGTGCCCGAGGCGGAACGCCACAAGCGGCACCTGCTGCGCTCGCGGCTCGCCCGGCTCGGCTTCGGCACCGCCGCCCCCGGCGTCTGGATCGCCCCGGCTGGGCTGTACGACGAGACCCGGCACACCCTGGACCGCCTGGAACTCGTCCCGTACGTCGACCTGTTCCGGGGCGACCACCTGGGCTTCAGCGCGACCCGGGAGGCCGTGGCCCGCTGGTGGGACCTGGAGGCGGTGGCCCGGCTCCACCACGACTTCCTGGAACGCCATGAACCGGTGCTCAGGGCCTGGGAGGCACGCGGCGACGCGGCGGCGGCCCCGGAGGCGGCCTACCGGGACTACCTCGGCGCGCTGGACTCCTGGCGCCGGGTGCCCTACGCCGACCCGGGGCTGCCCGGGGAGCTGCTGCCCGACGCGTGGCCGGGCGCCCGGTCGGCCGGGGTGTTCCGGGCGCTGCACGAGCGGTTGCGGGACGCGGGGGCGGAGTTCGCGGCCCGGCTGGTGACCGGCGCGGACCCGGACCGTGGCTGACGCACCCGAGCCGCGCTGGCTGGTCGCGGCGAACGTCGTGCGGTGGCGGCGCTACGGGGAGCGAGGCCAGGAGTTCCGCTCCGGCACGAAGGCGTTCCGGCCGGGCGCGAAGGTCTACGTGGTGGACACCTACCCGGGGATGGGCAACGAGCAGCTGACGGCGGTCGGCCACGGCCGGCACAACGGGCACTGGATCACCATCGACACCGGAACCCGCCACCTGCACACGTTCCGGGCCCAGTTGGTCTACTCCCCCACCGTGCTCCGGCGCTGCGCGGAGTGGATGGTGTGGACGCGCGAGGAGGCGGTGGAGTGGGCGGAGCGGCTGGAGGGGACAGCGCGCCTGGGCCGGAACACCCACCACGCGGCGGCGCATCCGGACCCGTGCCTGTGCCACGAGTGCCTGCCGGTCACCCCAGAGTGAGGCGCGGCTTCGGAGCGTCGGTGCGGCCGGTCGGCGGGGTGCGGCTGCCCGCGCGGTACGGGAGGGGCCAGGGGGCGCCCGGGCCGGTGTAGCCCTGCTCGGCCGCCGCGTGGAGCGTCCAGTGCGGGTCGTAGAGGTGGGGGCGGGCCAGGGCGCAGAGGTCGGCGCGGCCCGCGAGGAGCAGGGTGTTGACGTCGTCCCAGGAGGAGATCGCCCCGACCGCGATGACCGGCACGCACAGGGTGTTGCGGATGCGGTCGGCGTACGGGGTCTGGTAGGACCGCCCGTACTCGGGCCGCTCGTCGGGCACCACCTGGCCGGTGGAGACGTCGATGGCGTCGGCCCCGTGCGCGACGAACGCGCGGGCGATCTCGACGGCGTCCTCGGCCGTGGTGCCGCCCTCCGCCCAGTCGGTGGCGGAGATCCGGACGGTCATCGGCCGGTCTTCGGGCCACAGTGCGCGGACCGCGTCGAAGACCTCCAGCGGGAAGCGGAGGCGGTGGGCGAGCGGTCCGCCGTAGGCGTCGGTGCGCCGGTTGGTGAGCGGTGACAGGAATCCGGAGAGCAGATAGCCGTGCGCGCAGTGCAGTTCGAGAAGGTCGAACCCGCAGGCGGCGGCGCGCCGGGCGGCGGCCGCGAACTGATCCCGGACCGCGTCCAGACCGGCCCGGTCCAGGGCGTGCGGGACCTGGTTGACCCCGGGCGCGTACGGCAGCGGAGAGGCGGCGGCCACCGGCCAGTTGCCGTGGTCCAGGGGCTGGTCGATGCCCTCCCACATGAGCTTGGTGGAGCCCTTGCGCCCCGAGTGGCCGAGCTGGACACCGATCGCGGTGCCGGGGGACACGGTGTGCACGAAGTCGGTGACGCGGGTCCAGGCGGCTGCCTGTTCGTCGGTGTAGAGGCCTGTGCAGCCCGGGGTGATGCGGCCCTCGGGGCTGACGCAGACCATCTCGGTCATGACGAGCCCGGCGCCGCCGAGCGCCCTGGCGCCGAGGTGGACGAGGTGGAAGTCGCCGGGGACGCCGTCGGTGGCCGAGTACATGTCCATGGGCGAGACGACGACGCGGTTGCGCAGTTCCAGGCCGCGCAGCCGCAGCGGGGTGAACATCGGCGGGGTGCCCGGCGGGCAGCCGGACTCCTCCTCCACCCCGGCCGTGAACGAGGGATCGCGCAGCCAGAGGTTGTCGTGGGTGACGCGGCGGCTGCGGGTGAGGAGGTTGAACGCGAACTGCCGGGGCGGCTGGTCCACGTACGTGCCCAGCTCCTCGAACCAGCGCAGGCTGGCCGCCGCCGCACGCTGCGTCGAGTCCACGACGGGCCGCCGTTCGCTCTCGTACGCGGCGAGCGCGGCGGGCAGCGAGGGCTGCTCCTCGACGCAGGCGGCGAGCGCGAGGGCGTCCTCCACGGCGAGCTTGGTGCCGGAGCCGATGGAGAAGTGCGCGGTGTGCGCGGCGTCCCCGATGAGGACGGTGTTCCCGTGCGACCAGTGCTCGTTGACGACGGTACGGAAGGTGAGCCAGGCGGAGTTGTTGGAGCGCAGGGGGCGGTGGCCGAGCGCGTTCGCGAAGATCTTGGCGCACTGGCGGATGGATTCGGCCGGGTCGGGTACGTCGAAGCCGGCCGCGCGCCAGACCTCCTCGCGCATCTCGACGATGACGGTGGACGCGTCCCGCGAGAAGGGGTAGGCGTGAAGCTGCATCACCCCGTACCCGGTCTCCGCGATCTCGAAGCGGAAGGCGTCCAGGGCGAAGTCGGCGGCGAGCCAGATGTAGCGGCAGCGGTGTCCGGTGATCCGGGGCCGGAAGCTGTCCGCGTGGGCGTCGCGGGTGGCGCTGTGCACCCCGTCGGCGGCGACGACCAGGTCGTGCGTGGCGGCGAGTTCGGCGGCGGGCGGGGCCTGCGTACGGAAGCGGAGGTCGACACCGAGCCCGGTGCAGCGCTCGTGCAGGATCTCCAGGAGCCGGCGGCGGCCGAGCGCGGCGAAGCCGTGGCCGCCGGAGGTCTGGGTGTGGCCCCGGTGCACGATGTCGATGTCGTCCCAGCGGACGAACTCGCGCTGGAGGGCCCGGTGCACGACCGGGTCGGCGTGCTCGATGCCGCCCAGGGTCTCGTCGGAGAGGACGACGCCGAAGCCGAAGGTGTCGTCGGGGGCGTTGCGCTCCCAGAGGGTGATGTCGCGGTCCGGGCCGAGGCGCTTGAGCAGCGCCGCCGCGTAGAGCCCGCCGGGGCCGCCGCCGATGACCGCGATGCGGTGCGGGCCGGTCATTTGCCCCGCCAGGCGGGCGGCCGCTTCCCGGTGAACGCGGCGTGGAATTCGGCGTAGTCCTCGCCGTGCATCAGGAGGGCCTGGGTCGCGGCGTCCATCTCGACGGCGGCGGCCAGCGGCATGTCCAGCTCGGCGGTGAGCAGCGCCTTGGTCTGGGCGAGGGCGAGCGCGGGCCCGTCCGCGAGGCGGCGGGCGAGCGCGGCGGCGGTCTTGTCGGCGTCGCCCTCGTCGGTGAGCTCGCTGATCAGGCCGATCCGTTCGGCCTCGGGGGCGCGGACCGGTTCACCGAGCATCAGGAGCCGGGTGGCGTGACCGAGGCCGACGACCCGGGGCAGCAGATAGGCCGCGCCCATGTCGCCGCCGGAGAGCCCGACCCGGGTGAAGAGGAAGGCGAACCGGGCGGTGGAGTCGGCGACGCGGAAGTCGGCGGCGAGGGCGAGGACGGCACCGGCCCCGGCGGCCACCCCGTGCACCGAGGCGACGACGGGGAAGGGGCACTCGCGGACCGCGCGGACGACCTGGCCGGTCATCCGGTTGAAGTCCAGGAGCTGGGCGGTGTCCATCGCGAGCGTGGCGCCGATGATCTCGTCCACATCGCCGCCGGAGCAGAAGCCGCGCCCCTCACCGGCCAGCATCAGCGCCCGCACGGTGCGCTCCCGGGCCAGCTCGGCCAGCAGGTCGCGGAGGTCGGCGTAGGCGCCGAAGGTCAGGGCGTTGAGCTTGTCGGGCCGGGCGAGGGTGACGGTCGCGACGCCGTCCTCGACGGTGACCCGCAGATGGCGCCAGTGCTGCGTACGCGGTGCGGAACCGGTGAACGGGCTCATGCGGGGTATCCCCTTCGGCCGTCAGCTGCTGCCGATCCCGAATTTATCACCGTTACGTGACTGCCGTCACGAGTACGCGATACATCGGCGCGTGCCCGGTCCGGTGACGAATGTCCCCAAGATGCCGGACCACAGGCTCTTGTCCGCGTCGCGCCGCTTCGTAAGGTTGAACCCGACACGTCTTGAGCGCGGAACCTCTGAGCCCAGGACCTCCGCGCTCACCCGAACGGAAATCTCGTGCCCCCCGACGGACCGCCACCCCCCTCCTGGCGCATCTCCCTGCCGCACTCCACGGCCGCCGTGCCGATCGCCCGCGCACTGATCCGCTCGGTGCTGACGGACATCGACGCCCCGGCCGACAGCGACACCGCCGAACTGCTGACCGCCGAGCTGGTCGCGAACGCGGTGGAGCACACCCCGGGCGACGACCCCATAGAGCTGGTGGTCGAGCTGCTCGCGGCCGGCTGCCAGGTGGAGGTGCACGACGGGGACCCGGCACCGCCCGGCGACCTGTCCCGCCCGGAGCCCGACGACGTACCGGACCCGTGGCAGGAGCACGGCCGGGGGCTGCTGCTGATCCGCACGCTCAGCTCGTCCTGCGGCCACCGCCCGACCGAGCGCGGCAAAGCGGTCTGGTTCCGGCTGCCGCCGGTCTAGGGCGTGTCGTCCGCCAGCCGCGAGCGGCGGTGGCCGTAGACCGCGTAGACGAGGGCGCCGACCGCGAGGAACACGGCGAACTGCACCCAGGTCGTCCAGCCGGTCCCGTACATCAGGTAGACGCAGAAGCCGATGCCGATGAGCGGGCTCAGCGGGTAGAGCGGGACCCGGAAGGAACCGCGCACCTCGGGGTTGCGGCGGCGCAGCACGAGGACGGCCGCGTTGACGGCGACCATGGTGGCGAGCGTGCCGATGGTCGTCAGGTTCACCACCACGTCGAGCGAGGAGAAGGCCGCCGGGACCGCGAAGACGACGGCGACGATCCAGGTGTTGGCGACCGGGGTCGCGGTGCGCGGCGAGACCCGCTCGAAGACCCTCGGGACCAGGCCGTCGCGGGACATCGACATCAGGATGCGGGTCTGCCCGTACATCACCGCGAGGACCACCGAGGCGATGGCGACGACCGCGCCGAAGGCGATGACACCGCCGCCCACGGACGAGCCGGTGACCTGGTCCACGATCAGCGAGAGCGCGGCGGGCTTGTCGGAGACGGCGTCCGGGCCGAGAGCGCCGATCGCGGCGAGGGCGACCGCGCAGTAGAGCAGCGTGACCAGGCCGATGCAGATCATGATGGCGAGCGGGATGTTGCGCCGGGGGTTCTTGACCTCCTCCCCCGCCGTGGTGATCGCGTCGAAGCCGATGTACGAGAAGAACGCCAGCGACGCGCCCGCCGTGACGCCGCCCGCGCCGTGGGTGGCGAACGGGGCGAGGTTGTCGCGCTCGAACGCGGTGAAGGCGATGACGCAGAACAGGGCCAGGACGACCAGCTTGAGGACGGCCATCGCGGCGGTGGCGGTCGCGCTCTCGCGCACTCCGCGCACCAGCAGCGTCGCGGCCATCATGACCACGATCACGGCGGGCAGGTTGATCACGCCGCCGTCGGCCGGACCGGCGGAGAGCGCGGCGGGCAGCTGGTGGCCGAAGAGGCTGTCGAGGAGTTCGTTGACGTACTGGCTCCAGCCGACCGCGACGGCGGAGACCGAGACGCCGTACTCCAGGAGCAGGCACCAGCCGACGAGGAAGGCGAGGCGTTCGCCGAGGGTGGCGTAGGCGAAGGAGTACGAGCTTCCGGAGACGGGGATCGCGCTGCCCAGCTCGGCGAACGAGAACGCCGTGAAGACGCAGGTGACGGCCGCGAGGACGAAGGAGACCACGACGGCGGGCCCGGCCTCCGCCACGCTGTCGGACAGGCCCACGAAGATGCCGGTCCCGACGACCGCGCCGACCCCGAAGCACACCAGCTGGAACAGGCCCATGGTGCGCTTGAGGCCGTGCCCCTCCAGGTCGGCGCCCGATTCGGCGATCAGCCGGTGCGGGTCCTTGACACGGTGCGGGGGGCCGGGAAGGCGCAGAGGGCTCACGGCGGTGTCTCATTTCCGGTGGTACGCGTGGGGGGAGGCGCGGTTCGGGCGGTGGGGGCCGTCACGCGCACGAAAAGGGGGCTCGAGCGTGCGAGCTCGAACCCCACCAATCGGCACCATCATAGACACCTGTCCGCATATTCACCCAATTGGATGTATGAACATGCGGAGTACCGGGCCGCTAGCCGGCCATCGTCGCCACGAGGACGGCCTTGATCGTGTGCATGCGGTTCTCCGCCTCGTCGAAGACGACGGAGTGCTCCGACTCGAACACCTCGTCGGTGACCTCCAGCTCACTCAGCCCGTGCCGCTCGTGGATCTCGCGCGCCACCCCGGTGCCGAGGTCGTGGTACGCGGGCAGGCAGTGCATGAACTTCACGTCGGCGTTCCCGGTGGCCCGCAGCACGTCCATCGTGACGGCGTACGGCACGAGGGCGGCGATGCGGGCGTCCCAGACCTCCTTGGGCTCGCCCATCGAGACCCACACGTCGGTGGCGACGAAGTCCGCGCCGCGCACCCCCTCGGCCACATCCTCGGTGAGCGTGACCCTCGCACCGGACTTCTCGGCGAGCGCACGGGCCTCGGCGACGACCGACTCGGCGGGCCAGTACGCCTTGGGCGCGACGATGCGCACGTCCATGCCGAGCAGTGCGCCGGTGACGAGGTAGGAGTTGCCCATGTTGAAGCGGGCGTCGCCGAGGTAGGCGAAGGCGATCTCCTCCAGCGGCTTGGCGCTGTGCTCGGTCATCGTCAGCACGTCGGCGAGCATCTGGGTCGGGTGCCAGTCGTCGGTCAGCCCGTTGAAGACCGGCACCCCGGCGTACGCGGCCAGCTCCTCGACGGCCGCCTGGCTGTCGCCCCGGTACTCGATCCCGTCGAACATCCGGCCGAGCACGCGGGCGGTGTCCTTGACGGACTCCTTGTGCCCCATCTGAGAGCCGGAGGGGTCGAGATACGTGGCCGAGGCGCCCTGGTCGGCGGCCGCGACCTCGAACGCGCACCGGGTGCGGGTCGACGTCTTCTCGAAGATCAGCGCGATGTTCCGGCCGCGCAGCCGCCGCACCTCCGTCCCCGACTTCTTGGCGGCCTTGAGCTCGGCGGCCAGCTCGATCAGGCCGCGGAATTCCGCGGCCGTGAAGTCCAGCTCCTTGAGGAAGTGGCGGCCTGCGAGATCTATGGCCATGGTGACTGCTCCTGGGTCGGACGGGGGGACGCATACCGTAACGCTGGAACCCTATACGACGCAATGCATCGCTATACAGAGCCGTCTCGCGGTACGGATCCCCCGCCGCCCGTCACACCGCGTCCCGCACGACCGGGCAGCTCATGCAGCGCGGACCGCCCCGACCCCGGCCCAGCTCGCTGCCCCGGATCTCGATGACCTCGATGCCCTGGCGGCGCAGATGCGTGTTGGTGGTGGCGTTGCGCTCGTACGCGACGACGACGCCGGGTTCGACCGCCAGCACGTTGCAGCCGTCGTCCCACTGCTCCCGCTCGGCCGCGTGCACGTCCTGGGTCGCGGTGAGCACCCGGATCGAACCGAGACCGAGCGCCCGGGCAATGGCGGTGTGCATCTGCTCGGGCGGGTGGTCGGTGACCTTGAGGTCACGCGGCCCGTCGCCGGGCTCGATGGTGTACGAGCGGAGCATGCCGAGGCCCGCGTACTTGGTGAAGGTGTCCCCGTCGACCATGGTCATCACGGTGTCCAGGTGCATGAAGGCCCGGCTCTTGGGCATGTCCAGCGCCACGATGGTCCGGGCCGAACCCGCGTCGAAGAGCCCCCGGGCCAGCATCTCCACCGCCTGCGGGGTGGTGCGCTCGCTCATCCCGATGAGCACGGCGCCGTTGCCGATGACGAGGACGTCGCCGCCCTCGATGGTGGAGGGGTAGTCGTCCTGCCCCTCGGACCAGTGGTGGAAGGCACCCGCCTCCGGCCCGGTGAACAGCGGGTGGTGCCGGTAGATCGCCTCGAAGTGGACCGTCTCGCGCTGCCGGGCGGGCCAGCGCATGGCGTTGATCGAGACGCCGTCGTAGATCCACGCCGAGGTGTCCCGGGTGAAGAGGTGGTTGGGGAGCGGCCCGAGCAGGAAGTCGTCCAGGTCCATGACGTGGAAGCGCACCGAGACCGGCTCCTTGTGCCGTTCCAGGAACTCCCGCTTGGTCATCCCGCCGACCAGCGCCCCGCACAGCTCGGCGGCGGTCAACTCCTCGAAGGCGGCCCGCAGATGCTCGGTGGCGAGCGGGCCGTACTCCTTCTCGGCGAAGACCCGGTCCAGCACGAGGCGCCGGGCGACCGGGATCTCCAGCGCCTCGCGCAGCAGGTCGCCGAAGAGGTGCACCTCGACGCCCCGGTCGCGCAGCACGTCCGCGAAACCGTCGTGCTCCTGGCGGGCCCGGCGCACCCAGAGCACGTCGTCGAAGAGGAGCGCGTCCTTGTTGCTCGGCGTGAGCCGTTTCAGTTCCAGATCGGGGCGGTGCAGGATGACGCGGCGCAGCCGCCCGGCCTCGGAGTCGACATGGAATCCCATGCCCACATCCTCACCGCGCGGCGCGCCGTTCACCCGGCGAATCGCCAGCCTGTTCTGCGACACCCTTTAGAGCCGGGGGTCCACCGGCTCGGACTCCAACGCCAGGACGGCGAAGACCGCTTCGTGGACCCGCCACAGCGGCTCCCCGTCCGCGAGCCGGTCCAGGGCCTCCAGGCCGAGGGCGTACTCGCGCAGGGCCAGCGAGCGCTTGTGGCCGAGGAAGCGGCCGCGCAGCCGGTCCAGGTTGTCCGGGCGGGTGTACTCGGGGCCGTAGATGATCCGCAGGTACTCCCGGCCGCGCACCTTGATGCCGGGCTGCACCAGGCGGCCCTTGCCGTCCCGGACGAGCGCGCCGAGCGGCTTGACGACCATGCCCTCGCCGCCCCGGCCGGTCATCTCCAGCCACCAGTCGGTGCCCGCGCGGACGGACGCCTCGTCGGCGGTGTCCACGACGAGCCGCCGGGTGACCTGGAGCAGCCCGGTGGGGTCGTGCTCGACCAGCCGGTCCAGCCAGGCCAGCTGCTCGTCGTGCGGTACGGAGGCGAGGGAGCGGCCCTGCACGGCGAGGATCTGGAACGGCGCGAGGCGCACGCCGTCCAGCCCGTCGGTGCCCCAGCAGTAGCGCCGGTACGCCTCCGTGAACGCGGCGGCGTCCTCGGCCCGCTCCCGCTGCCGGTCCGCGAGCGCGCCCACGTCGACGCCGCGCGCGGCGGCCGCCGCCAGGGCCCCGTTGGCGGCGGGGAACACCGCACCGGAGGCGGCGCCCACGGCCGCGTACTGCGAGCGGAGCAGGCCGCGCGCCTTCAGGGACCAGGGCATCAGCTCGGCGTCGAGCAGCACCCAGTCGGTGCCCCACTCGTCCCAGAGCCCGGCCGCGGTCACGGCCGTGCGCAGCCGCCCGAGCACCGCCTCGGTGAGCGCGGAGTCGTCCAGGAAGGGGCGGCCGGTGCGGGTGTACAGCGCGCCGGTGGGCCCGTCCTTCCCGGTGCCGAAGCGGTCCCCGGCCGCCGCGGCGTCCTTGCAGACCAGGGCCACGGCGCGGGAGCCCATGTGCTTCTCCTCGCACACCACCTTCGCCACTCCGGCCGCCCGGTACTCGCCGAACGCCTCGGCCGGGTGCTCCAGGTAGCCCTCCTCACGGGAGGTGGCGGTGGGTGCCATGGTGGGCGGCAGGTAGGGCAGCAGCCGCGGGTCGACCGCGAACCGGCTCATGACCTCCAGGGCGGCGGCCGCGTTCTCCTCGCGGACGGCGAGGCGGCCCATGTGCCGGGTCTCCACGATCCGGCGCCCCTGCACGTCGTCCAGGTCCAGCGGCCTGCCTTCGCGGCCCCCGGGCGCCTCCGTCTCCAGCGGCTTCACCGGCTCGTACCAGACCTGCTCCGCCGGTACGTCGACGAGCTCGCGCTCCGGCCAGCGCAGCGCGGTCATCTTCCCGCCGAAGACGGCACCGGTGTCCAGGCAGATGGTGTTGTTGATCCACGAGGTGCTGGGCACGGGCGTGTGGCCGTAGACCACGGCGGCGCGGCCCCGGTAGTCCTCCGCCCACGGATAGCGCACAGGCAGCCCGAACTCGTCGGTCTCGCCGGTGGTCTCCCCGTAGAGCGCGTGCGAGCGGACCCGGCCGGAGGTGCGGCCGTGGTACTTCTCGGGCAGCCCGGCGTGGCAGACGACGAGGCGTCCGCCGTCCAGCACGTAGTGGCTGACGAGCCCGTCGATGAAGGCGCCGACCTGGCGGCGGAACTCGGGGTCCTTCGCGTCCTCCCGTTCCAGTTGCTCGACGGTCTCGGCGAGGCCGTGGGTGAGCTGGACCTTGCGGCCGTTGAGATAGCGGCCGAGCTTGTTCTCGTGGTTGCCGGGGACGCACAGCGCGTTGCCGTCGGCCACCATCGACATCACGCGGCGCAGGACGCCGGGGCTGTCGGGGCCGCGGTCGACGAGGTCGCCGACGAAGACCGCGGTGCGGCCCTCGGGGTGGGCGCCGTCCACGTAACCCAGCTTGCCGAGGAGGGTGTCCAGCTCGGAGCGGCAGCCGTGGATGTCGCCGATGATGTCGAACGGTCCTGTGAGGTGGCGCAGGTCGTTGTAGCGGCGCTCCAGAACCACTTCGGCCTGCTCGACCTCGTCCTCGGAGCGCAGGACGTGCACCTTGCGGAAGCCCTCGCGCTCCAGGCCGCGCAGGGAGCGGCGCAGCTCGCGGCGGTGGCGCTGGATGACGTGGCGGGGCATGTCCGCGCGGTCCGGGCGGGTCGCGTTGCGGGCGAGGCAGACCTCTTCGGGCAGGTCGAGCACGATGGCGATGGGCAGCACGTCGTACTCCCGGGCGACGCGTACGAGCTGGCGCCGGGCTTCGGGCTGCACGTTCGTGGCGTCCACGACGGTGAGCCGGCCCGCGGCGAGGCGTTTGCCCGCGATGTAGTGCAGGACGTCGAAGGCGTCCTTGCTGGCGCTCTGGTCGTTCTCGTCGTCGGCGACGAGGCCCCGGCAGAAGTCCGAGGAGATGACCTCGGTCGGCTTGAAGTGCCGCCGCGCGAAGGTGGACTTGCCGGAGCCGCTGGCCCCGACGAGCACGACGAGGGAGAGGTCGGTGACGGGGAGGGTGCGCAAGGCGCTTCCGGTGCCGTTGGTGCTGTTCATGCGGCTTTCGCCTCCTTCTCGGTCTCGTCGGTGGTGGTGGCGGTGCTGAACACGGCCATCTGCGTGGGCGGGCCGACCTCGGGGTCGTCCGGGCCGATGGGCACGTACTCCACGCCGTAGCCGTGCCGGGCGGCCACCTCCTCGGCCCAGGCCCGGAATTCGGCCCGGGTCCACTCGAAGCGGTGGTCGCCGTGGCGGGTGTGGCCGGCCGGAAGCGTCTCCCAGCGGACGTTGTACTCGACGTTGGGCGTGGTCACGAGCACCGTGCGGGGGCGCGCGGAACCGAACACGGCGAACTCCAGGGCGGGCAGGCGCTCCGGGTCCAGGTGCTCGATGACCTCGCTGAGCACCGCGGCGTCGTATCCCGTGAGCCGCTTGTCCGTGTAGGTCAGTGAGCCTTGGCGCAGCGTCACACGGGCGGCCTGCCGCTCCCCCATCCGGTCCAGCTTCAGCCGCCGCGAGGCGATCGTCAGGGCGCGCATGGACACGTCGAGGCCGACGATCTCCGTGAAGCGCGGGTCCTTCAGCAGCGCCTGCACCAACTGCCCCTGTCCGCAGCCCAGGTCGAGCACCCGGGCGGCCCCGGCCGCGGTGAGCGCGGCCAGGATCGCGTCGCGGCGGTGCACGGCCAGCGGCACCGGGCGCTCCTCGGTGTCGGAGCTCTCGTCGACGGCGTTGTCGACGCTCTCGACGTCGAGGTCGTCCGCCTCCGCTAGCCGCACCAGTTCCAGCCGCTCCATCGCCTGCCGGGTGAGCCCCCAGCGCCGCGCCAGGTACCGGCTGGTGATCAGCTTGTGCTCGGGGTGCTCCGCCAGCCACCCCTCACCCGCGCGCAGCAGCTTGTCCACCTCGTCGGGCGCCACCCAGTAGTGCTTGGCGTCGTCGAGGACGGGCAGCAGCACGTACAGCTGGCGCAGCGCGTCGGCGAGCCGCAGCTCGCCTTCGAGCACCAGCCGTACGTACCGCGAGTCGCCCCACTCCGGGAACGTCTCGTCCAGCGGGACGGCGTCCGCCTCCACCCGCGTCCATCCGAGCGGACCGAAGAGCTTGCGCACCAGCTCGGCACCACCACGGGCCGGCAGGGCGGGCACTTCGATCCGCAGCTCCATGGGGGCCGCCGCCCGCTCGGGCATCGCCTTGCAGGCACCGCTCAGCGCGGACTTGAAGACGGTGCTCATCGCGACGGACAGCAGCGAGGATGCCGCGTACGGGCGGTCGTTGACGTACTGCGCGAGTGCCGCGTCGGGCGCCCCGCCCCGGCCCTTGCCCTTCCCCTTGCGCACCAGCGCGACGGGATCGACCTCCAGCAGCAGGGCCGCCGTGCACCGCTCCGCGGACGCCTCGGGGTAGAAGACGTGCGCGGTGCCGTGGGAGGTGGAGAACGCCTGCGCCCGCCCGGGATGCTTGTGCAGCAGAAACCCGAGGTCGGTGGCGGGACGTTCCGGGGAGCCGGTAGTACTGATCGTCAGGAACACACGTTTGAGTATGATCCGCCTGCTCACCTCCCACCAGGTAATTTCCGTGTCCCGCCACACGTGCTCCCACCGAGCTTCCAGGAGGCGCCATGCTCATCCGCCCGTCGGTGCTGGCCGCCGCGCGGCGTCACTCGGTCGGCCTGCGCCGGGACGGCACCGTGCGCGCGGCGGGCGGCGCGCTCACGACCGCCGAGTGCCGGGTCGGCCGGTGGGACGGGGTGGTCTCGGTCGCGGCGGGCAACGTCCACACCGCGAGGAACACGGGCAGGTCCCATACGGTGGGCCTCCGTTCGGACGGCACGGTGCTGGCGACGGGGTGGAACGGCGACGGACAGTGCGACGTCTCCGGCTGGCGAGGCGTCACGGCCGTGGCCGCGGGCTGGCGCCGCACGCTCGGGCTGCTCGGGAACGGCCGTGTGCTGGCGGCGGGCCGGTGCGCGGAAGGGCAGTGCGAGGTGGGGCCGTGGCGCGAGGTGGTCGCCCTCTCGTGCGGTGACTGGCACTCGGTCGGCGTCCGGGCCGACGGTTCCGCGGTGGCCACGGGGAACAACCGGCGCGGGCAGTGCGCCGTGGCGGAATGGCGCGGCCTGGCCGCCGTCTCGGCCGGGTATCTCCACACCGTCGGCCTCGGAGCCGACGGGCGCGCCCTGGCCACCGGCGACCGGGCGAACGGCGCGTGCGAGGTGGGTGCGTGGGAGGACGTGGTGGGGCTGGACGCGGGCAGCTGCCACACCGTCGGTGTCACCTCCTCCGGACGGGTCCTCGCGGTGGGCGACAACAGCCACGGACAGTGCGAGGTCGGCGGCTGGCGCGACATCGTCGCCGTGGCGGCGGGCTCGACGCACACGCTCGGCCTGCGGACCGACGGCACGGTCGTGAGCACGGGGAACAACGCGGACGGGCAGTGCGAGGTCGCCACCTGGTCCGGCATCCGCCTGCGGTGACCCCGCGGGCCACGCCCCCGACGCCGACCGGCACCCCCGCGCGAGCCCACGCGGTGTCACCCCTCCCCGGCTCCCCCCTCGGGGCCCCCGGGCGCACCGCGCCGCGCGGCCGCCAGCCTCGCGATCGCCTCCGGGCCCACCCGGCAGCAGCCGCCGATGAGCCGTGCGCCCGCCTGCTGCCAGGACGCCGCCCGGTCCGGGGTGAACGTGGCCGCCCCGGCCCAGGCACGGGCCCCCGCGTCCCAGCGCTCGCCGCTGTTCGGGTAGACCACGGCCGGCTTCCCGGTCACCCCGACGGCTGTCCGCGCGGCGGCCTCCGCCTCGGCCGGGTCGCAGCAGTTGACGCCGACCGCGATCACCGCGTCGTGCCCCCGGGCCAGGGCGAACGCCTCGTCCAGTGGCTGCCCGGCCCGGGTCCGGCCCCCGGCCACGGTGTAGGAGAGCCACACCGGCAGCCCGTACTCCCCCGCCACCCGCAGCAGCGCCCGCGCCTCGTCCATGTCCGGCACCGTCTCCAGGGCCAGCGCGTCCGGCCCGGCGGCGGCCAGCGCCTCGATCCGGGGGCGGTGGAAGCGTTCAAGCTCCCGGACGGTGAGCCCGTAGCGGCCCCGGTACTCCGCCCCGTCCGCTGTCACCGCCCCGTACGGGCCGACCGAGGCGGCCACCCAGACGTCCCGTTCCACCGTGCCGGCCGCCCGCCGGGCCAGCTCCACGCTGCGGGCGAAGAGCCGGGTCGCCTCGTCCCGCCCGATTCCGCGCCGCTCGAAGCCCTCATGGCTCGCCTGGTAGCTGGCGGTGATGAGCACCTGGGCCCCCGCCCGCACGTACGCCGTGTGGGCGGCCTCGATCTGTCCGGGTCCGTCGGCGAGCAGCCGGGCGGACCACAGCGCGTCGGACAGGTCGCAGCCCTGCGCCGCCAGCTGGTTGGAGAGCCCGCCGTCGAGGACGAGCGTGCCCTCGGCCAGCGCGGCGGCCAGCGGACGGCTGGGCCCAGGTGTCATCGCGTCCCCCTGCTCAGCCCAGCTGGGACTGGACCTGGGAGGCGATCAGCTCCAGGTGGTCCAGGTCGTCCAGGTCGAGGACCTGGAGGTAGATCCGCGACGCCCCGATCGCCGCGTAGCGCCCGATCTTGTCGACCACCTCGGCGGGCGAACCCGCCAGCCCGTTGGCCTTCAGCTCGGCCACCTCCCGGCCGATGACGGCCGCCCGGCGCGCGACCTCCGCGTCGTCCCGGCCGACACAGACGACCAGGGCGTTGGAGTACACCAGGTCGTCGGGCTTGCGGCCCGCCGCCTCGGCCGCCTCCCGGACCCGGCCGAACTGCTTCTCGCTGTCCTCCAGCGAGGCGAACGGGATGTTGAACTCGTCCGCGTACTGCGCGGCGAGGCGCGGGGTGCGCTTCGCGCCGTGCCCGCCGATGAGCACCGGTACCTTGGCCTGCGCCGGCTTGGGCAGCGCCGGCGAGTCCGTCAGCTGGTAGTACGTGCCGTCATAGCTGAACGTCTTGCCGACCTCGGTCGCCCACAGCCCCGTGACGATCGCGAGCTGTTCTTCGAGGCGGCCGAACTTCTCCTTCGGGAACGGGATGCCGTATGCCTTGTGCTCCTCCTCGAACCAGCCTGCTCCCAGGCCGAGTTCGACGCGGCCACCCGACATCTGGTCGACCTGCGCGACCTGGATGGCGAGGACGCCGGGGAGCCGGAAGGTGCCCGCCGTCATCAGCGTGCCCAGCCGGATGCGCTTGGTCTCGCGGGCCAGCCCGGCCAGCGTGATCCAGGCGTCCGTCGGCCCGGGCAGGCCGTCGCCCTGCCCCATGCGCAGATAGTGGTCGGACCGGTAGAAGGCGTCGAAGCCGAGGTCCTCGGTGGCCTTGGCGACGGTGAGGAGGGTGTCGTAGCTCGCCCCCTGCTGGGGCTCGGTGAAGATGCGAAGATCCATGCCTCCATCCTGCACCCGCGCGCGCCGCTCACCCTTCTCCGGGGCGCCGTCCGCGGGGAGTCGCGGCCTCGGAGGGCGTATCGGAGCGCGTATCGGAGTACGTACCGCTCACAGAAGGCCGCTCACTGAATACCGGACACGGGGCCCACCGAGCCGTGCAGCACGCCGTGCGGACCGTCCCGCTCCCGGCCGCGCTCCAGATCCTCGCGCCGCTCCCGCTCCCGCTCTTCGAGGAGACGGAGCATGGAGCGGACCCGGTCCGTCGACTCGTCGGCGGCGTCGATCGCCTCCATGCACTGCCAGTACAGGCTCTGCTCATCGGTCTCGCACGCCACCCCGACCAGGGCCATACCGACCTCCCCGAGCAGCGCGGCAAGGCCCGTCAGGGCTCCGCGGGGATCGGCGACCTCGGTCAGCCGTGCCGCGCGGGCCACCCCGGCACGGGCCGCCGGATGGTCGAGCGCGCCGCTGCTCCTGCCCCCGATCTCGCTGAGGGCGCCCGCCTCGGCCCGCAGCTCCTTGGGACCGCCCGCGGCCAGCCGGCTGCCGACCGCCTGGGCCAGGGCCTGTGCCTGCCACGCCTCGGCGATGATGTCCGGTGTGCCCCGGCTCTGCGCCAGCGCCTGCCTGATGACCGCTACCAGCCGTTCCGCTTCCATCGACTGCCCCCGTTCGACGCGAAATCCCACTCTTCGCTGCGGAAAACCCGCTCATCACGTTCATTACCCACAGTGAGGGCGGTCGCACCGAAACGCCAGAGGATTTCGGAAATCTGTGGACACTCAATCGAATGTGTACAAGTCGATCACTCCGAAGAGTGACGATCTTGGTCGCCCGTGGGTCCGGGGACCGGAAAACGCGACTCATTCCGTTCGATCTTGGCCGCGAGTGCCGCGAGGACGTCGATCCCCAGCACCTCGCAGAACTGGAGGAGATACGCGAGCACGTCCGCGACCTCGTCCGCCACGCGGGGCGCCCGCTCCGGATCCTCCATGACCCGCGCCGACTGCTCGGGCGTCAGCCACTGGAAGATCTCCAGGAGCTCGGCGGCCTCCACGCTCAGCGCCGAGGCCAGGTTCTTCGGGGTGTGGTACCGCCCCCAGTCACGCGCGTCCGCGAATGCGGCCAGGCGCCTCTGGAGAGTCCGTACGTCGATTTCGGTCACCGGCTGTTCCTACGCCCCCGGCACCCCGGCCGCGGTGACGCCCTCGACCTCCATGCCGGCGGGCGAGAGCAGGAAGACATTGCGGTCCACCCGGTGCATGCCGCTGCCGAGCCCGAAGACGACGCCGCTGGCGAAGTCCAGGATGCGCTTGGCGACATCGGCCTCCGCGCTGGTCAGGTCGAGCAGCACCGGCACCTGGGCGACCAGGTACTCCGCGACCTCGCGGGCGTCGGCGAACACCTGGACCCGCAGCACGACCATCCGGCGCTGCTCGGCGGGCTCCGGATCGTCCTGGACCATGCGATGGTCCACCCGGGAGGGCCACTCGTCGCGGCTGCGCAGCGGTACGACCTGGGCCAGCCCTTCCCACTGCTCGTCCGTCACGTCGTACCTGTCGTACCTGCTCACCGGACCACCCCGTCCGCACGTCGGTCGGCGTTGTGCCGGCTGCGCTCACTGTTCATCGGGCGATTGTCCCCTCCCTCACCCGTTCGGCCTACGAGCGACACGGCTCAGGAATCGATTGCCGCCGCCGGAAGCACCTCCGAGGGTTCCGCGACCGTGATGGCGCCGCTCGGCGCGGTGGTGGTGTCGAGGGGAGTGAAGCGGATCGGAAGGTGGGCCAGCGCACGGTGGAACGGGCCGGGGCGCCACAGCAGTTCCTCCGGCGCCACGGCCAGCCGCGCGTCGCACAGGAGGCTGGTGAGCTGTTCGATCGCGGTCATCGCGATGAGCAGGGCCGGCTGTTTGGCGGGGCAGCGGTGGGGTCCCGCCGACCAGGCGAGATGCGCGCTGGCCCCGGACCGGAAGCCGTCGTCCGAGACGGGCGGCGGGGACTGGGAGTTGGCGGCGGCGTAGGAGACCAGGACGAGCTGTCCCGCGCGCAGCCGGACGCCGTGGAACTCGGTGTCGTGGCGCGGGTAGTGGGCCGCCAGGTTGGCGATCGGCGGGTCGCGCCACAGCACCTCGTTGATCGCCTCGTGAGCGGTCATCGCGCCGCCGTGCAGCGAGCCCGCGTAGCGTTCGTCGGTGAGCATGTGGAGCGTGGCGTTGCCGATGAGGTTGGTCATCGGATCGTTGCCCGCACTCATCACCAGGGTGATCTGACGGACCGTCTCGTCGTTGTCGAGCCCCGCTGGATGGGCGAGGAAGTACGAGGTCAGGTCGCGGCGCGGCCGGGCGCGGCGGTCGGCGACGAGGCGGGTGACGACGTCCACGAGGTCGGCGTACGCGGCGGCGGCGTCGGCGGCCGAGTTCATCATCCCGGCGATGCCGTCCACGATGCGTTCGCCGTCCTTGGGGTCGGCGCCGAACCAGGTGACGAAGATGTGCATGGGGAGCCGGCGGGCGTACTGGGCGATGAGGTCGCCGCTGCCGGTGGCGGCGAACCGGCCGATGAGCTGGCGGGCGACGCGGGCGACCTCGGCGCGCAGGATGTGCGGTTCGATGAGCGCGAGGCTGTCGTTGATGGCCTCGCGATAGCGGGCGTGCACCGCGCCGTCGCTGAACAGGGCGGTGGGGCGGTGCCCCAGCACGGGCAGGACGGGCGAGTCCGGCGGGACGGTCGCCTGCCAGGAGCGGGGGTCCTTGCTGAACGTGTGGGTGTCGCGCAGCAGGTCGATGGCGGCCTGGTAGTCCGTGACGAGCAGCGCCTCGACGTCGGGGGCGATCCGCACCGGTGCGAGCGGGCCGTGCTCGCGCAGGGCGAGGTAGTGGCCCTGCGGGTCCGCCGCGAAGGCCGGGCCGAACAGCGCGAGGGGCTGCGGCGGCGGTGCGTACGTGGTCATGAGGCGTCCTCGGGCTGCGGCATGCGGGTCAGCACGTGTTCGGCGAGTGCGATCAGGGCGTCGATGCTGCCGCGCCGCTCACGCGCGTCGCACTGGACGAGCGGGGTGGTGTCGTCCAGGTCCAGGTGCTGGCGCAGGACCTCGTCGCTGTGCGCGGGAGCATCGGGGAAACGGTTCACCGCGACGGCGTACGGCAGTCCCTGCTCCTCGACCATGTCCATCACGGCGAAGGAGTCGGCGAGCCGCCGGGTGTCCACGAGGACGAGCGCGCCGAGAGCGCCGCGCGCGATGTCCTCCCACAGCGGCAGGAACCGCTCCTGTCCGGGGGTGCCGAACATGTAGAGGACGAGGTCGTCGGGGACGGTGAGGCGGCCGAAGTCGATGGCGACCGTGGTGGTCGTCTTGTCGGGGAGTCCGGCGGTGGAGTCGACGCGGGTGCTGGACTGGGTCATCGCCTCCTCGGTGTGGAGGGTGGCGATCTCCGAGAGGGTGCGGATCAGGGTGGTCTTGCCCACGCCGAAGGGGCCCGTGACGACGAGTTTCATCAGGGTCCGGGCGGCGGCCGGCAGGTAGCCGACGCCGGTCCGGTCAGGGGAGGGAGCGGAGTCCATCGAGCAGCCTCTCGACAAGCGACCTGTCGATCTGCCCGGCACTGGGTATCGGCGGTCGGGTGAGCAGTAGTCCGGTGGCCGCGAGATCCGTGGCCAGGAAGACGGTGGCACTGACCGGCAGGTCCAAGTGGGCCGCGCACTCGACGACGGTGAGGGCACCCGGTTCCAGCAGGTCGCAGAGTCTGCGGGCCTGGGTACCGGCGTCGTCGGGCACGGGCGCGTCGGTGCGTACGAGGACGGCGAGCCGGTCGAGGGCGGGGCCGGCGGGGCGGGACCGGCCGCCGGTGACCAGATAGGCGGGGATCAGGCGGCGTGCTGGGCCGGGGGTCATGGCCGGGCGGCGGTGTCCGGTTGGCGGGCGGGTGCGTGCATCGCCCGGGTGAGCGCGGTGACCTGGACCTGCATCTGGTAGGCGATGTCGCCGAGTTTGGCGCCGGGTTCGGCGAACAGGGCGAGGGTGGTGTTGCGGCCGGCCGGTACGACGATGGCGAAGCCCAGGTCCGATTCCACGACGGTCTGGGCCAGTTGCGGGGCCTCGGCGTCGGTGAAGGCGGTCGTGAAGGCACGGGCGGCGGCGTGCAGGGTGGCGGTCATCGCGGCGACCCGTTCGCCGGAGGCCCGGTCGAGTCCGGGGGACGCGCCTTCGACCAGGCCGTCGCCGGTGGCGACAACGGCGTGCTGGACTCCGGGCAGCTCAAGCAGCGGGGTCAGCACCCATGCGAGGTCGCCTGAGTTGGGGCTGGGGGCGCTCACTTCTCGTCGTCTCCTTGGTCGTCCTGGTGGTCGGGGGCGTCGGTGTCCGGTGCGGGGGGCCGCCCGGTGACGCTCCTGCCGTTGAGGGTGCCCTGCTGGAGGGCCGCCCAGGAAGCCCCTGCTGCCTCCGGAGTTCGGGCCGGCTGGGCGGCGCTCGGCTCGGCGGCCCGGGCGGCGGCGGCCGCTCCGGGTGTGCGGCGCGGCGCCCGCCGGCGCCGGCTGGGCAGTCCGGTGGGCCCGGAGGCGTCCGGTGCGGGGGTGTCCGCGCCGGCCGGGACCGGCTGGGCCGGGGCGGCCGTCACGGGGGCGGGGGCGAGGGCGGAGAGGTTCCGGTCCTCGTCCAGCACGGTGAGCAGGTGGGCCGGGACACGCAGGATCGTCCGCATGCCGCCGAACGGGGACGCCTCGATGTGGCACTCGAAGCCGTACTGCACGACGAGCCGGCCCACGACCGCGAAGCCGGTCTGCGGCGGGTCGCCGAGCTCGGTGAGCAGGACCTCGCTGGGTCCGGCGAGCAGGGCGCGGGCCCGTTCGAGGGCGTCCTCGTCCATGCCGATGCCCGCGTCGTCCACGACGAGGAACGCGCCCCGGCCGCCGCTCTGCTGGACGGTGACCTGGACGTCGGTGTCGGGGTGGGAGTACGCGGTGGCGTTGGCGAGGAGTTCGGCCAGGGCGATGGCGAGGGGTTCGGCGGCGCGGGCGGCGAGCGCCAGGCGTTCGTCGCGCAGGTGGTTGGAGACCTTGATCCGCTCGTAACCGGCGACGCGGGACTGGGCGCCGAGGACGATCTCGACCAGGGGCGAGTTCTGGCGGGCGAGGCCGGGCCAGGCGTCGCACAGGACGGCGGTGGACTGGGTGCGGCGCAGCGCGAGTTCGTTACGGAAGTCGAGCTGGAGGATGCGCGGGTCGTCGTACTCGTGCTGGAGCTCGTGCAGCAGCTGCTGGGACTGGTTCAGCAGGGACTGGATCTTGGCGGAGGTGCCGCGCATCGCGGCGCGGGCCGCCGCGTCCACGCGTCCGCGCTCTTCGAGGACGGCGGTCCGCGCGGCCTGGACGGCCTCGGTGAGCAGGAGGGCGGCGCCGCCGTCCACCTCGGCCGCCTCGCGCAGTCCGGGGACGGTGGCGCTGGGGTGGGAGAGGGCGAGGGCGGCGGCGGGTATCCGTCGGCGCGCGAGCTGCCGGATCTCGTCCAGGAGGGCGGCGGTGCGGGCCTCGGCGGCCTTGGCCTGGCGCTCGGCGAGTTCGGCACGGGTGACGGCCTGCTGCTCGGAGAGGCCGGTCCGGTAGGCGCGCGTGAAGCCCACCACCGCGGCGACGACGGCGATCAGTGCGACGATCCATGCCATGCCGTTACCGCGTTTCTCTCGTCGGGTCGGTCCGCCGGTGCGCGCGGGGCGGGACCGCGCGGTCAGCCCGCGCTGCCTGCCGGCTCACAGACCTGCTCCACTTCGTGTGCGACCGTGGCGACGTCGGTCATGACCTGGACGACGCTGCGCCGCTCCGAGCCGTCGAGCTGCCGGTATTCGCTGCCGATGGTGACCACCAGCCGCTCGGGCAGGCCGAGTCCGGGGTAGCGTCCCTCGGCGATGACCTGGCGGGCCGCGTCGATGGAGGGGACGCCCGCGGCGTGCAGGGTGTGGGCGCGCTCGCGGATGTATTCGAGGTACGCGATGTGCTCGCGGACGCCGTTCCGGTCGAGGACGGGTCCGTGGCCGGGGACGATCGTTTCGGCGCCGGTGGCCAGCACCTGTTCGCAGGCCCCGATGATGTTGCTCAGCGGGCCTTCCCAGTGGATCGGGTGGTCGCCGGGCTGCTCGTCGGACGACGAGAAGATGATGTCGCCGCTGAACACGGTGGACTGGGCGGGCAGGTGCACCATCAGGTCGCCACTGGTGTGCGCGGGTGCGAGCGAGGTGATCTGCACCGGGTAGTCGCCGAGGCTCAGTTCGAGCTCGCCCGTGAAGTAGGTGGTCGGCCGGACGGGCTCGGTCTGCGACCAGTCGAACGGGCCGAAGTGGCGGGCGAGGTAGGCCCCGAGCGGGGTGGCCGGGTCGCCGCCGGTGACGAGCGCGTGCTGCTGCTGCGGCGAGGGCTCGTAGTGGATGTGCTCCCTGGCCTCGCGGGTCACGATGATCTCGGCGTCCGGGAGCACGCCCGCGCCCCAGAAGTGGTCGCCGTTGGCGTGCGTGACGATCACCCGGTCGATGGTGACGCCGTCGGGCAGCCGCTTGCTGGACTCGGCGAGGAACTGGCCGGCGAGCACCGGGTCGTAAGGCGTGTCGATCCACAGCGCACCACGGGGCGAGACGAGCAGGCCGCAGTTGGCCAGCCCCCAGCCACGCTTCGGCGGGAGCCAGGCGTACAGGCCCCTGCCAAGGTCAACGACATCCCCACCCGTGATCGACATGGACGCGATTATGCCGACCGGTTTCCGGTCGCGCGTTCGAACCCGGCCAGATGGGCACGCGATTGGCTTGAAATAGACCTTGCGTCGTCGCGCGAGCGGCCGGGCGGTGACCGTACGACACCATTTCAGGCCGACTTCGTCACCATTACGGGTTACGGCGCCGTCAAACCGGAAGGGGGCGATTACCCACTGAGCATGGCCGAAAAGAGACGCCAAAAGGCCCCCGGCGCGACCGCGTGGAGCGGCGCGCCGGGGACCTGTGGCTCGGTCGGCCGGACCGTCAGGAGCGGACCTGGCCGCGTTCGAAGTACGCGACCAGCTCCGGGTCCAGCGGCGGCACCTCGTGAGGTGCGCCGCCCTCGCGCAGGGAGCGGGTCGCGAGGACACCGGCGGCGACGCTCATCCGGGCGGCGACCGGGGAGGTGTCGGTGACTCCCCCTTCGCGGACGAACCGGACGAACTCCTGCATGATCCGGCTGTCGCCGCCACCGTGGGAGCCCTTGGCCTCGGGCACCCGGTAGGTGATGTCGGCGTCGGCGCGGTAGCCGCTGGGGCCGGTGTTCCAGACCTTGACCTCGTCGCCGGGGCCGTCGCCGAAGTTCTCCAGCCGTCCCTCGGTGCCGATGACCGTGTAGTTGCGCCAGTAGTCGGGGGTGAAGTGGCACTGCTGGTAGGCCGCCACGACCCCGTTGTCCAGCTGCATGTTCATCACCGAGACGTCCTCGACGTCCACGATGTGGTGCAGGTCCTTGCGGGCCGTCGGCGGCCAGTCGAACTCGCGCAGCCAGTTCTCGGGGCGCGGGGTGTCCGGCTCGCGGCGCGGCAGATTGCCGTAGACGAGCAGGTCGCCGAGGGCGTTGACGCGCCGCGTGTAGCCGCCGGCCAGCCAGTGCAGCACGTCGATGTCGTGTGCGGCCTTCTGGAGGAGCAGGCCGGTGGTGCGGGTGCGGTCGGCGTGCCAGTCCTTGAAGTAGTAGTCGCCGCCGTAGCCGACGAAGTGGCGCACCCAGACGGCCTTGGGCTGGCCGATGTCGCCGCGCGCGATGATGTCGCGCATCAGCCGGACGACACCCATGTGGCGCATGTTGTGGCCGACGTAGAGCCGGGTGCCGGTCTCGTACGCGGCGCGCAGGATGTTGTCGCAGCTCTCGACGGAGATGCCGAGCGGCTTCTCCACGAAGACCGCCTTGCCGGCCCTGAGGGCGTCGATGGCGATGACCTCGTGGGTGTCGTCCGGGGTGGCGACGATGATCGCGTCCAGGTCGTCCCGGCCGAGGAGCAGTTTGTAGTCCTCGACCGCGATCTCGGCGCCGAAGCGCTCGGCCTCGCGCCGGCGCACCTCCGGGTCGAGGTCGCAGACGGCGGTGATCGCCGATCCCTTGCCGGGGTGGTGGGCCGACATCGCGATGGACCGGCGCAGGCCGAGCCCGATGACGCCGAGTCGCAGGTCTGACACGGGAGTCCCTTCAGTTGGTGCGGGTCGTGCGGGCGGAGGTTACTTGCCGGCGAGCGACGCCTCGAACTCGGCGCGCATCTTGTCGCCGCCGCCGGAGCGCCACTTGCGCAGCTCGTCCTTGAAGGCGGAGACCGGCTTGCGGCCGGCGACGATGTCCAGCTGGATGTCGCTCATGGCGGTGGTGAGCGACGGGCTCTTGCTGGTGGACGTGTCCGAGAAGTGGCCGCTCGTCGGGTTGGTCTGGGCGATCTTGAGCAGCTCCTCCTGCCAGCCGTGGATCCTGCTCGCCATGTCGCCCCGGCCCGGCAGGTAGATGTACTCGGGCCCGGCGGCGAGGAAGGCCAGCGGCATCGCGGTGGTGACGGCCTCGGAGTTGCCCTTGGCGGTGAGCTTGACGTCCCCGTCGGAGGTGCGGTTCCAGTGCTTGCCCTCGATGCCGTTGTCGAGGAAGAGGCGCTCCTCCGTGCCGAAGGGAGCGGCCAGGTAGTCCAGGACGCGCAGCAGCATCTTGACGCGCTTGTCGTCGGCCTTCTTGTTGATGGCGGTGTAGCCGACGGAGCCGTAGCCCATGTTGTAGTGCGGGGTGGCGCCTTCCTTGGCGGCGAACGGCACGATGACGCCGAACGGGAAGTCGTACGTCTTGGCGTCGACCAGGAAGCTGGGGAAGGACTGGACGTAGGCGCCGAGGGAGCCCTGGGCCATCTTCTCCATGGTGGTGCTGAGGTTGGGGTCCGGCCAGAAGAGCTTGGCCTCGGCGCACTTGACGGCGAAGGCCAGGGCCTCCTGGTACTCCTCCGTCTCGTACTGGTGCGTCAGCTTGCCGCCTTCCAGGCGCCAGGCGCTGGGGGCCCCGAACCACTGGGCGAACTGGGCGATGTGGTTCACGTACGCCGGTTCCAGGACGTACTTGTTGCGCTTGACGTCCAGCAGCTCCTTGCCCTTGGCGAGGAAGTCCTCGGCGCTGGTGAACTCGGCGCCGCCGACCGGCTTCCAGAAGTCCTGGTTGACGACGTAGACCTGGCCCATCGAGCCGTAGGCGACGGTGACGCCGCGGATCTTGCCGTTGACGACGGCGGTCTTCCAGGCGGTGGTCGGCAGGTTCGCGAGGTTGGGGTACGCCTTGACCGCGTCGCCCGACAGGTAGGGGGTGAGGTCGTGGAACTTGGCGTCCAGGAGCTCGGGCACCCGCTGGATGCCCTGGTTCGGCGGGAACCACACCAGGTCGGGTATGTCGCCGCCGGCCATCATCGCGTTGAACTTGGTGAGGTACGCGTCGACGCCCTGGTCCACGACGATCGTCATGTCGAACCGGGCACCGAGCCGCTTGTTCAGCTCCTGCCAGTAGGCGTTCTTGCCCTGCGGCGGGGCGGGGGTGGTGAACGTCTCGGTGAGGGCGGTGATGCGGCTGCCGTCACCGGGGGTCTTCGCGACGGACCTGGTGAGCTTCTTGGGGTAGCGCAGGTAGGTCGCGTCGAGGCCCGCCGCGTTGCCCGCGAGGTCGGCGGGGGCGGTCTGGGCCGCCACGTACGTCGGGAGCTTGAGCTTGGCCGACGCCTTGGCGCCGCCCTTGCTGACCGTGGCGCCGCTGCCGCAGGCGCTCAGGGTGGACAGACCCGCGACGGTGAGGCCGGCGATTCCCGCGGCGCCCATGAAACCGCGTCGGGACAGGTGGGTGGACATGGGGCTCCTTGAAGTGGGTGGCGTGCGGGGCGGTGGTGCGGGGCGGGCCGGTCAGCCCTTGATCGCCCCGGTGAGGACGCCCTTGACGAAGAACTTCTGCAGGAAGGGGTAGACGCAGAAGATGGGCACGATGGCGATGATCAGCACGGCCATCTGCAGGGAGGTCGCGGGCGGGATGGAGTGGACGCCCATCGCGGAGGCGTTGATGCTCTGCCCGTTGAGGACGTAGCTCCGCAGGATCACCTGGATGGGGAACTTGCTGGAGTCGTTGAGGTACAGCACCGCGTTGAAGAAGCTGTTCCAGTAGCCGACGGCGTAGAACAGGCCGACCACGGCGAGGACCGCCTTCGACAGCGGGAGCACGATCCGGAAGAGGACCGTGACCTCACCGGCGCCGTCGATGCGCGCCGCGTCGTACAGCTCCTCCGGAATGCTCTGGAAGAACGAGCGGACGACGACGATGTTGAAGGCGTTCAGGAGGACCGGAAGGATCAGTGAGGCATACGTATCCAGCATGTGGAACTGCTGGACCGCGAGGTACGTCGGGATGATGCCGGGCGCGAAGAGGAACGTCCCGAGCACGAGCAGCAGGATCGGCTTGGCGAGGACCGTGCCCGGCCGCGAGGTGCCGTACGCGATCATCACCGTGCACGCCAGGCTGAGCGCGGTGCCGATCAGCGTGATGAAGATGGACACCACCGCGGCCCGGGTGACCACGCCCCCGGAGAGGATGACGCGGTACGCCTCCAGCGTCGGGTGGTGCGGGATCAGCACGTAGCCGCCGTTGGCGTTCAGCTCCTCGCGGCCCGCGAGGCTGGTGCCGATGGCCAGGACGAACGGGTAGAGCACGATCACGGTCAGCACGATGAGTGCGAGGCCCTTGGCGCCCTGCCCGTACCAGTGCGGGCGCTCCATCCACGGCGGGCGGCCGTTGGACCTGCGGGGGCGGGCGGCCCCGGACCGGGCTGCGCGCAGCCGGGTCGCGACGGACTGACTCATCGGTACACTCCCTGCTCGCCGAAGCGGTGGGCCAGCTTGTTGGCGGCGAGGATGAGGGCGAATCCGATGACGCCCTTCATCAGTCCGGCGGCGGTGCTCATGCCCCAGTCGCCGTCCACGACGCCGTGGAAGTAGACATAGGTGTCCATGACCTCGGCGGCGTCCGGGCCGACGGCGTCGCGCTGGAGCAGGATCTGCTCGAAGCCGACCGAGAGGATGTCGCCGAGCCGCAGGATGAGCAGCATCAGGATGACCGGCCGGATGCCGGGCAGGGTGATGTGCCAGATCCGGCGGAGCCAGCCGGCGCCGTCCATGGCGGCGGATTCGTACTGCCCCATGTCGATCGAGGCGATGGACGCCAGGAAGATGATCGTGCCCCAGCCGCAGTCCTTCCAGATGGCCTGCGCGGTGATGAGGAACTTGAAGGTGCCGGGGTCGGTCATCACGTTGCCGATGCTGACCCCGTGCTCCATGAGGAGCGTGGTGACCGATCCCGCGCCGCCGAGCACCTGCTTGAACATCGCGACGACGACGACCCAGGACAGGAAGTGCGGCAGGTACACGACGGTCTGGATGAACCGCTTGATCTTCTCGCTGATGAGCGAGTTGAGCAGCAGTGCCAGGGCGATCGGCGCCGGGAAGTAGAGGAGGAGCTGGATCGCCGTGATCTGGAGGGTGTTGGACACCGCGCTCCAGAACTCGGGCTCGGCCAGCAGCGCGGTGAAGTTCGCCATCCCGACGAACGGACTCTCCTTGAAGCCCAGGAACGGCTGGTAGTCCTGGAAGGCGATGACGTTGCCCGCGAGCGGCAGATAGAAGAAGAGGACGAAGTACAGCACTCCGGGGAGACAGAAGAGCAGAAGCGCCTTGTCCCGCTTGATGCGCTGCCGGAGCGGCTGCCGTATTCGGTTCTTCCTGCCCTTCCTCCCTGCGGGGCGTTCCGCGTCTTCCGGGTCGCGGGGTTGCGGCACGGGCGGCCGCGCAGCTGTGACCGGCGTGTTTGCCATCGTCACAGGCACCTCCAGGGCTGATGGAGCGAGAGAACGTCCCGCATACGTGGAGGGCGGCGCGCGCTTCGGGGAAGCTCGGCCGCTGCCTCTTCGCGGCGACAGGCACATAGTTCACGACCGTGCGGCCATATGGCAAGAGTTGTTCATTTCGCAGAGGTAACGAACATCTATGGGCAGGCAAAAGTCAGCCCATGTGGCACCTCGGGGCGTCGCAGACGCGGCAATCAGCACATAAGGGGCGCCTAGTGGCTGCAAAATGGGAGCGGAATGCACTGTTCCTCCGTCAAAACCGGCCGCCTTGCGCGTGGTTGTGCTTGATCGCGCACACTTCACGCACGATCCGGGACCCTGAACCGGTTTGGACGCGCGCGAAGAAGCGGGGGGGGGGGGGGGGGGGGGGGGGGGGGGGGGGGGGGGGGGGGGGGGGGGGGGCGGGGGGGGCGGGGGCGGGGGGGGCCCCCCACGCCGCCCGCTGCGGCGTTGGTTGTGAGGACCCCCCCCGCCCCCCCCCCCCCGCGGGGCCCCCCCCCCCCGGGGCCCCCCCCCACCCCCCCCGCCCCCCCCCCCGGGGGGGGGGGGGCCCCCCGCTGCGGGTACGGCGAGGGGTCAGACGGCGATGACCGTGACACCGGCCTCGGTGAAGCGGGCGGACGCCTCGGGGGCGATCCCCCGGTCGGTGACCAGGAAGTCGACCAGGGAGAGGTCGCAGACCCGGGCGAAGGCCCGCTTGCCGATCTTCGAGGAGTCGGCGGCGACCACCACGCGCTGGGCCTGCTGGGCGAGCAGCCGGTTGATACTGGCCTCGCCCTCGTGGTGCACGTACGCGCCGCGTTCGGTGTCGATGGCGTTGACGCCGAGCACGGCCACGTCGAGCGTTATCTCGCCGAGCACCCCGCTGGCCAGCGGGCCGGTGAGCTCGTACGACTGGGGCCGGGCGACTCCGCCGGTGACGACCATCTTGATCTGCGGCCGGATCACCAGCTCGTTGGCGATGTTGAGGGCGTTGGTCACCACCGTCAGCGTCGGCTGCCCCACCGTGCCGCCGGCGCCGTCGCCCACCAGGTCCGCGCGGACGGCGAGCGAGCGGGCCACCTCGGTGATGGTGGTGCCGCCGGTGAGGCCCACGACCTCGCCCACCGCGACGAGTTCGGCGACGGCACGGCCGATGGCCTGCTTCTCCGGGGCGTTGCGCCCCGTTTTGTACCGGAGGGCCAGCTCGTAGCTGACGCCGTGCGCGATGGCGCCACCCCTGGTGCGGGTGAGCAGTTGCTGTTCGGCGAGCTGGTCCAGGTCCCGCCGGATGGTCGCGGCGGAGACGTCCAGCGTCTTCGCGGCGTCCTCGACGTCCACCCGGCCGTGCTTACCTACGAGTTCCAGCAGTGCGTTCCACCGGGCATCCCTGGACAAGACGGTTCTCCTCACAGGTCCGGGCTGCGGGCGCCCATCCCCTTGGGCGCGATCACCGGACAGGCGCAAGCGTCGCACAAGGCTCCGGCGAGTCAAGCCCTCTGCACGCGGAATGCTTGATAATGCTCGCTCCTCGCGGGTAACGTGCGTAAACGAGCATCCCATCACCAGTACGGAGTGCAAAAGTGTCATTTGTCGAGATCGAGATCGCCAGTCAGCCGGAGTGCTGGCGCCGCGCAGCGGAGCTGGCACCGAGTCACGCGGCCGCGCTGCCCGCGCCCGGCGAGCGCGTCGCCGTCGTCGGCTGCGGCACCTCGTTCTACATGGCTCAGGCATACGCCTCGCTCCGTGAGGAGTCCGGGCAGGGCGAGACCGATGCCTTCGCCGCCTCCGAGTTCCCCACCCGCCGCCGCTACGACCGCGTCGTCGCGCTCACCCGCTCCGGCACCACGACCGAGGTGCTCGAACTCCTCGGCCGGCTGAGCGGCACGACGCCCACGGTGGCCATCACCGCCGACCCCGCGACCCCGGTGATGACCGCCGCCGACGCGGTCGTCGTCCTCGACTTCGCGGACGAACAGTCCGTCGTCCAGACCCGGTTCGCCACCACGCTGCTCACACTGCTGCGCGCGCACCTCGGCCTGCACACCGACGCCGTGGTCCGGGACGCGGAGCGGGCGCTCGCCGAGCCGCTGCCGGAGGGCCTGGTGGACTGCACGCAGTTCACGTTCCTCGGGCGAGGCTGGACGGCCGGCCTGGCCAACGAGGCGGCGCTCAAGATGAAGGAGGCGTCGCTCTCCTGGACCGAGTCGTACGCCGCGATGGAGTACCGCCACGGCCCGATCTCCATCGCCACCGACACCACCGCCACCTGGATGTTCGGCACCGCCCCCGAGGGCCTGCGCGAACAGCTCCTGGAGACCGGTGCCCGCTGGGTGGAGAGCGGCCTCGACCCGCTGGCCGACCTGGTCCGCGTCCAGCGCCTGGCCGTGGCCCGCGCCGCGGCGCGCGGCCTCGACCCGGACGCCCCGCGCCACCTCACCCGCTCGGTGGTCCTGGCGGACGCCTGAGCGCGTACCGCGCCTCAAACGCCGGCGGGGCCGATATCAGCCCGTCCGGCGTTTGAGGACCAGGGGTCCGGGCTCGGCGCCCCCGGTCAGGACTCCTCGAAGTGGGTGTCCAGGACCGCGTCGAAGCCCTCGGTCCACTCCTTGAGACTGCTCCGGGACGGCGCCTCGACCTCGCCGTTGAACCAACGCCGCGACGACAGGTGGACGGTGACGGTGAACCGGCGGCCGAATCGGGCCGGCTTCAGCTCGACCGCGCCGATCTCGTCCCAGCCGAAGTCCGCCTGCTGGTCGTCCAGCGTGAACCGGACGCCCTCGGGCCCGGCCGAGATCGAGCCGCGCCGGTCGCTCACCTCGAACGAGGGCCCCTCGGCCTTCTCTTCGTCGCTCTCCTCCTGCTCGTCCTGCTCGTCCTCCTCGTCGTCTTCCTGCGCCACCGGCGCGTCCTCGGCCGGCGGCTCGGCGACGGCGTCCGCGGGCACGGGCTCCTCGGTGTTCTCCGGCTCCTCCTCCACCGCTTCCGCGGGTCGGGGGGCCGTGAGACCGGGGATGTACGCCGGGTCGGTCCCTGCGGCGTACGCGGGCTGGGTCTTCGGGTCTATGCGCTGCTCCACGGCGGGCAGTATGGCCGACGAACCTGTACGGGGCCAGTAAGTCCGTGTCGGGGGGCGGGCCGGGGCCGCCCGGCCCGCCCCCCGGCGCGGGGCCCCGCGCCCCGCGTCAGCCGGTGGCGCAGACCTCCTTGCCGAGCGAGAATGCGGCCGGTGCCGTGTTGCCACCGGTCAGCGTGCCCGTGAAGCCGAAGCCCGCGGACGCGCCCGGCGCCACCCGGCCGTTCCAGGAGACGTTGGTGGCCGTGACCTTCGCCCCGTCCTGATCAGCCGTCGCGTTCCACACCTGGCCGACCTTCTGCCCGTCCGGGAAGGTCCAGGCGAGCTTCCAGCCGTCCAGCTCCGCGCTGCCCGTGTTGGTGAGCGTCACATCGGCCTGGAAGCCGCCGGACCACTGGTTGGTGACCTTGTACGTCACCGAGCAGGCCGCGTCACCGGGGTCGGTGCCGGGATCCGTGCCGGGGTCGGTGCCCGGGTCCGTGCCGGGGTCGGTGCCGTCGCCGTCCGAGGAGTCGCCGTACATGATTCCGCGCCCGTTGGTGGACACGTACACCCGGCCGAAGACGCGCGGGTCACCGGTGATCGCGGCACCGGTCCAGCCCCACTGGTGGGCGTCGTCGTTGACGCGGGTCCACGTGGCACCCGCGTCGGTGGACCGGAAGATGCCGCGCACTCCGCCGATCTTCGCCGAGACGAAGAGCGTCTGGTACGAGGCGCCCGCCGCCGCCTTGCCGAAGCCGACGGAGTCCGCCTCGTCGACGCCGCTCAGCCTGGTGAAGGTCGCCCCCGAGTCGGTCGAGTGCCACAGGCCGTACGCGCCCGTCGTGGCGCCGCCCGCGAGCCAGATGTCGCCCTCGGTGCCGGGGACCGCCTTGAAGCGGACGTTGCCCTCGGTGGGCAGGCCGCTGGACGCCTTCGCCGTGAAGGTCGCGCCGCCGTCCGTGGAGACGTAGAAGGTGCCGGCCTTGAACCCGTAGAACTTCTTCGGGTTCTTCCGGTCCGACTCGACCGTCGCGCCCTGCGGTATCCCCGTGGACGCCGACCACGAACTCCCGTACCCGGTCGTGTGATAGACCCCGGCGCCCTCGGGGCTCCAGACGAAGCCGCTCGCGTCGGCCGCCGCGGCGACCGTGCCGCCGCCGGTCACCCCGGAGGGCTCGGAGCCCTGGAACCAGTTGGAGCCGTTGTCCGTCGAGAAGCCGATGTGCGGCGCGGCGTCGGCGCTGCCGACCCGGACCACCGTGTTCGGGCTGCTCTCGGCGAAGTCGATGCTCGTGGTCGAGGTGAGGTTGGGCGAGGTGAACATCATGTCCGGCACGGCGTCGAGGTCGGTGTGCCGGAAGCCCCCGATGTCACCGAGCGCGCTGAGCAGCGGCGCCCCGGACGGCGGGCTGGCCAGGTCGTTGACCGCGGTCTCCTCCAGGCCCTTCACCATCGGGGTGATGTTGAACTGGCTGCCGGAGTCCCAGTTGGTGAGGTTCTCGGTGCCGTAGATCGTGGCGCCGGTGCCGTACATCATGCGGTTCGAGTCGAACGGGTCGATCTCCAGCGCCTCCGTCATCCAGCCCAGCTTGGGCGTGGTCTCCGGCGGCGTCGGGTTGGCACCCCAGGTCAGCCACGGCACCGAGGAGACGTCCTGGGTGAAGCGGTTGGCGCGGTTGGGGTAGCTGGTGTAGTCCCACGCCTGCGTCCAGGTCGCCCCGCTGTCCGTGGAGCGGAAGATCTGGGTGTCGGGCCACCAGGAGCTGTACGCGGTCGCCATCACCGTGCCGGGGTGCTGCCGGTCCACGGTGAGCCCGCTGAAGCCGTAGTAGGTGTCCGCCTCGGCGACCGGGCTGACGTCCTTCCACTCACCGGTCGCGGTGGTGTAGCGCCAGATCCGCCCCTTGCCGCCGTCGTACGGGCCACCGGTGTCGCTGAGGGTCAGATACAGGTAGCCGTTGTCGGAGTCGAGTACGCCCTTGTGCGCCAGGTATCCGGTCGGCTGCCCGGCGATCCGCGACCAGGTGGTCCCGCCGTCCGTGGAGCGGTAGACGGTGTTGTCCTTGTCGGCGACGCCGACGTAGATGTCCTGGGTGGCACTGCCCGCGCTGCCGCTGCGCTCGTCGAACGTCACCCAGACGATGCCCTGGTTGTCGTTCCCGTAGCCGCTGGTGTCGGTCGGGTCCTGGGAGTAGTTGCCCGGGTTGGGGAAGGCCGTCACCTCGGACCAGGTGGCGCCCGAATCGGTGGACCGCCAGAGGCCGTTGCCGCTGGGCGCGCCGAGGTAGAGCACGGAGTTCTTGTTCGGGTCGACCGCGAGCCGTTCGCCCATGCCCCGGCCCGGCATGTTGCCGCCGAGCTTGAAGGGCAGCGTGCTCGCCTTCCAGGTCGCGCCCCGGTCCGACGAGCGCAGCACCGCGCCGTTGGTGGGGTCCCAGTCGTTGGTGTACGTGCCCACGGCGGCGTACACCTTGTCCGGGTCGACGGAGTCCGAGGCGAGGCTCACCACGCCGGTCCAGCCCCAGTGGTCCCAGTCCACCCAGTCCAGCAGCGGCTTCCACTGCTTGCCGGCCTGGTCCCAGCGGTAGGCGCCGCCGATGTCGGTACGGGCGTAGGCGAGGTTCTTCTCGGACCGGTTGAAGACGATCCCGGGGACGAAACCGCCGCCGTCGATGCGGACGTTCTTCCAGTCGTACGTGTCCGCCGCGAGGGACACATCGGATGCCTGGGCGGTGGGCGCGGCGTCGCTGTCCTTCGCCGACGCCGGCGCACCGGAGGCGAAGAGCCCGGCGGTGAGAGTGAGTGCCGCCACCAGGGCAGCGAGGGGTCTTGCGCTTCTGCGCACGGAAACGTCTCCTCCGAACAGGGCCGCCGACAAAGGCGGTTAAGGGCGTGGACGGACGTGGGAGCGCTCCCATTTCGCGTCCCGATGGTAGCGGCGTCACCCCTCCGGGAGAAGAGAAGAGGCAAGGTTCATCGGATGACTCGGGCATGCCGTCCTCGACGGGCGCCCCTGCGGTAAACCGCACCCCGGACGGCGGCGACCCTCATACCGGCGCGGTCCGGCGCTTCCTAGCGTGGCTGGGAGCCGGGGCAGGGTGTCCCGGCGGCCCGTCCGTCTGGAGCCCCGCATGCACCCCGTCCCGCTCGCTCTGCCACAGGAACCCGCCGGAGGTTTCGCCGGCTGGGCGGCCGACCTCATCGACGCCCTCGGCGCTCCGGGGGCCGGTCTGGCCATCGCCCTGGAGAATCTCTTCCCGCCGCTGCCGAGCGAGGTGATCCTGCCGCTGACCGGGTTCGCCGCCGGTCAGGGGGTGCTGTCGCTCGCCTCGGCGCTGTTCTGGACGACGCTCGGTTCGGTGGCGGGGGCGGCGGCCCTGTACTGGATCGGGGCGCTGTTCGGGCGGGACCGGGTGCACGCCCTGTGGGCGCGGCTGCCGCTGGTCCGGGCGGCCGACCTGGAGCGCACCGAGGCGTGGTTCCTGCGGCACGGCACGAAGGCGGTGCTGCTGGGCCGGATGGTGCCGATCTTCCGGAGCCTGATCTCCGTGCCGGCGGGCCTGGAACGCATGCCGCTGCCGACGTTCCTCGGGCTGACCGCGGTCGGCAGTCTGGCGTGGAACTCCGTTCTGGTGATGGCCGGTTACTGGCTCGGCGACCAGTGGGACACCGTCGGCGACTACGTCGGCGTGCTCTCCGAAGCCGTGCTGCTGCTGGTCGCGGTGGCGCTCGTGCTGTACGTCGTCGTGCGCGTCCGGTCACGCGCGGCGGGACGGGCCAGGCACCGTCGGGGTGCCGGATGAGCGGGCCTGGAACTATGGCCTTCCGTTCGGATCAGGCTGGGTCAGGGAGCGGGGCGTGGTGCGTGCGGCTGCAAGGCGGTAGAGGGCGACAACGCGGAAAGGAGCGGGGCGCGGTGCTGGAGGAGTCCCCCTGGGTGCCGGGCACGTCCGGCCACGTCCCGGCGGCCCGGCTGTCCAGGGTGGCGGGGATGCTGCTCGGCTGCGCGACGGCCCTCGCCGGGCTGGTGTACTTCGCGGTGGCCGGGGTGCTCCTGGGGCCGTTCCTGCTGTGGCCCCGCACCCGGGTGGCCGCGCACCGTCTCCTGGTGGCCGGGGCCAGAAGGCCGGCGGAGGTGGAGCGGTGGCGCCGGTCCGTGTTCTTCGGCGACCGGTTCCCGGCGCACCGCGCCTCCGACCAGCAGGTCCTGCGCTATCTGGCCGGCCGCGTCTCCTCGGGGCTGCTGTGCGCGGTGGTGACCGCGCTGCTCGGGTTCGGCCTGGTGCTGGCCGGGCTCCTCGCGGCGGGCGCGGCCCGCGGCACGCTCGGCCGGGGCGAGCTGCTGACCCAGGTGGTCCTGGGCTCCGTCCTCCTCTTCCTCGACGTGCAGGGACTGTTCTCGCTCGCCGCGCTGGACGCCCGGCTCGCCCAGGAGTGCTTCGGGCCCGGGGAGCGGGAGTTGCTGAGGCTGCGCATCGGTGAACTCGCCGCCAGCCGGGCCGCCGTGGTGCGGGCGGTGGACCGGGAGCGGCGGCGCGTCGAGCGCGATCTGCACGACGGGGTCCAGCAGCGGCTCGTCGCGCTGGCGATGCTGCTGGGCCGGGCCCGCCGCACCCGGGAGGCCGACCGCGCCGACGCGCTGCTGGCGCAGGCGCACCGGGAGGCGGGCGAGGTGCTCGCCGAACTCCGCGAGGTGGCCTGGCGGGTGTATCCGACGGCGCTGGACAGCGTGGGGCTGCGGGAGGCGCTGGGCGGGGTCGCGGAACGCTGCCCGATCCCGGTCCGGGTGGCGTACGAGGTCTCCGGGGAGCTGCCGTCGCCCGTGGAGACGGCCGCGTACTTCGTGGTGTCCGAGTCCGTGAACAACGCCGCCAAGCACTCCGGCGCCGAGGGCATCGTGGTGGCCGTGGTGCGGCGCGACGGCCTGCTGACCGTGCGCGTCCGGGACGACGGGTGCGGCGGCGCGGACCCGGAGGGCGGCGGGCTGGCCGGGCTGCGCGGCCGGGTCGCCGCGATCGACGGCATGCTGGACGTCCACAGCCCCGCCGGGGGCCCCACCACCGTGACCGCGGAGCTGCCGTGCGTGTGATTCTCGCCGAGGACTCGATCCTGCTCAGGGAGGGCCTGGTCCGTCTGCTCACCGAGGAGGGCCATGAGGTCCTGGGCGCGGTGGGTGACGCGGAGTCGCTGCTGTCGCAGGTCGCGGCGCACGCGCCGGACGTCGTCGTCACCGACATCAGGATGCCGCCGACGCACAAGGACGAGGGGTTGCGCGCGGCCGTGGAGATCCGGGAGCGGCGGCCGGACGTCGGCGTGCTGGTGCTCTCCCAGTACGTGGAGCGGAACTACGCCGCCCGGCTGCTCGCCGAGAACGCGGAGCGGGTCGGCTATCTGCTCAAGGACCGGGTCGCGCAGGTGGAGGAGTTCCTGGACTCGCTGGAGCGCATCCACGCGGGCGGGGCCGTCTTCGACCCGGAGGTCGTACGGCAGCTGGTCATCCGCAGCACGCACGGTGATCCGCTGTCCCGGCTGACCCCGCGCGAGCACACCGTCCTGGAGGCGCTTGCCCAGGGCCACACCAACGCGGCCATCGCGCGGAAGCTGCACATTTCGCTGAGCGCCGTCGAGAAGAACCTCAACACCGTCTTCGACAAGCTGGGCCTCGCGCACACCACCGGCTACAACCGGCGCGTCCTCGCCGTGCTGCGCTACCTGGAAGCGTGAAGGCCGGGTTCCTCAGTACCAGCTGGACGAACCGGGCGGGTCGCAGACTTCGAGTACGACCTCGCCGGCCACGGAGGTGCGGCCGCCGACCGGGCGCACCCGGTCGCCGACGTTCACCATGTGCGGGGCCGCGCCCACGATCCGGCAGCGGTAGACGAAGCCTTGGGGGAAACGGACCAGGGACTCGTTGCGCATGATGCGCGAGTAACGGTTGACGACGCTGGAGCGGATGACCACACCGTGGCCGTCGCTGTGCGCGGATTCGAGGTCGCTCGACGCGCAGACGGGGCACAGGAGTTTGCGGAAGGAGGCGGTGTGGCACCAGCGGCACACCTGGTAGACCAGCCCTTCCTGGCTGGTGTGCGCTTCCGCCGCCTCGCGGGTCGGCCGCCCCATCACGTCGGTTCCGGTACTGAACACGTTCCGCCTCCCGCGCTCGACTCGGTGCACCGCGGCTTCGGCAACGGCACACCGGCACCGTATGGCACTTAGTTCCAGGAGTAAAGGCACTGAGTGCCGCGAACTCGCGAAGGGGGCTTCCCCGGGACCCTTACGCGGTGCCGAGCGCGGACTCGATGTGCTGCACCACGCGCCACATCGGGGCCCCCTTGCGCGCGACCATGACGATCACCTCGTCGTCGCTCACCGCGGAGGAGACGGCGGCGGGTGCGGGCCCGGGCGCGGGTGCGACGGGCCGCCCGTCCGCCCCGCCCCACACCGCGCGCACCAGTTCGAGGGCCCGGTCCACCTCGGCCCCCGCGTCCCCCTTGCCGCCCGAACGCAGCCAGGAGCGGAGCCCGTTGTTGTGCGCGGCGACGACAGAGGCGGCGATCACCTCGGCGCGCAGCGCGGCGTCGGGCCCGGCGTCCGGGTCCGAGGCCCAGCGCCGCTCCAGGTAGCCGGCGAGGGTCCGCTCGTAACGGCGCACCACGGACAGCTCGTACGTGCGAAGGCCGGGCACCTCGCGGGTGAGCCGGTAGCGCTGCACGGAGAACTCGGGCTTCTCGGCGTACATCCGCAGCACCAGCCGGGCGCCGTCGCACACCGTGGCGACCGGGTCCGCGCCGTCGGCGTCCGCCAGGAAGGCGGTCATGTCCGCGAGGCACCCCTCGTGGTCGGGGAAGACCGCGTCCTCCTTGGAGGGGAAGTAGCGGAAGAAGGACCGCCGCCCCACCCCGGCCCGGGCCACGATGTCGTCCACCGTGGTCCGCTCGAACCCGCGCTCCAGGAAGAGCGCGAAGGCCGCCTCGGCGAGCACGTCACGCATGGGGGGCTTCTTGGCCGGCCGGCGGTCTTCGGTCATGCCGGAAACGTAACACCGAAAGCAGCCCGCCGACACTGGGTACCTTTACGCAGGGTACTGAGTGCCATAGGATTCCCCGCAGGACACCACCAGGTACAGGGAGAGCCGGCGTGAGCTTGAGGATCGTTGTCTGTGTGAAGTACGTGCCCGACGCGACCGGTGACCGGCATTTCGCCGATGACCTGACGTTGGACCGTGAGGATGTCGACGGTCTGCTGTCGGAGCTGGACGAGTACGCGGTCGAGCAGGCGTTGCAGATCGCGGAGGCGGCTGATGACGCGGAGGTCACCGTGTTGACGGTGGGTCCGGAGGATGCCAAGGACGCGTTGCGCAAGGCGTTGTCGATGGGTGCGGACAAGGCGGTTCACGTCGAGGACGACGATCTGCACGGTACGGACGCGCTGGGCACGTCGTTGGTGCTGGCGAAGGCGGTCGAGGAGACCGGGTACGACCTGGTGATCTCGGGGATGGCGTCGACGGACGGGACGATGGGTGTGGTCCCGGCGCTGCTCGCGGAGCGGCTGGGTGTGCCGCAGGTGACGCTGCTTTCGCAGGTGTCCGTCGAGGGCGGTGTGGTGCGTGGGCGTCGTGACGGGGACAGTGCGTCGGAGGAGCTGGAGGCGTCGCTTCCGGCGGTGGTGTCGGTGACCGACCAGTCCGGTGAGGCCCGTTACCCGTCGTTCAAGGGGATCATGGCGGCGAAGAAGAAGCCGGTGAAGTCCCTGGACCTGGACGACCTGGGCATCGACGCGGACGAGGTGGGTCTGGCGGGTGCGTGGACCGCGGTCGACTCCGCGACGGAGCGTCCGGCCCGTACCGCGGGCACGATCGTGAAGGACGAGGGCGAGGGCGGCAAGCAGCTGGCCGAGTTCCTGGCCGGCCAGAAATTCATCTAGTCCCTTTCGGTTCTTCCTCGTTTCGCTGATGTGCAGGAGTAGGTCTGATGGCTGAAGTTCTCGTCTTTGTCGATCACGTGGACGGTGCGGTCCGCAAGCCGACGCTGGAGCTGCTGACGCTCGCGCGGCGGATCGGTGACCCGGTCGCCGTCGCGGTCGGCGCGGGTGCGTCCGGCACGGCGGGTGTACTCGCCGAGCACGGCGCGGTCAAGGTCCTGACGTCGGAGGCCGCCGAGTACGGCGACTACCTCGTCGTGCCGAAGGTGGACGCGCTCCAGGCCGCCCACGCGGCGGTCTCCCCGGCGGCGGTGCTGGTGTCGTCGTCGGCCGAGGGCAAGGAGATCGCGGCGCGCCTCGCGGTGCGGATCGGGTCGGGCATCATCACCGACGCGGTCGACGTGGAGTCCGGCGCCGAGGGTGTCGTGGCGACGCAGTCGGTGTTCGCCGCCTCGTTCACCACGAAGTCCCGGATCACGCACGGCACCCCGGTCATCACGGTGAAGCCGAACTCGGCCCCGGTCGAGCCGGTCGCCGGTGCGGGCGCGGTGGAGGAGCTGGCGGTGGAGTTCTCCGCCGCCGCGACCGGTACGAAGGTGCTGTCGCGTACGCCGCGTGAGTCGACGGGCCGCCCGGAGCTGACGGAGGCCGCGATCGTGGTCTCCGGTGGCCGTGGCGTCAACGGTGCGGAGAACTTCGCCGTCATCGAGGCCCTCGCCGACTCGCTGGGTGCCGCGGTGGGCGCGTCGCGTGCGGCGGTGGACGCCGGCTGGTACCCGCACACCAACCAGGTCGGCCAGACCGGCAAGTCCGTCTCCCCGCAGCTCTACATCGCCTCGGGCATCTCCGGCGCGATCCAGCACCGGGCCGGGATGCAGACCTCGAAGACGATCGTCGCCGTCAACAAGGACGCCGAGGCCCCGATCTTCGACCTCGTGGACTACGGCGTCGTCGGCGACCTCTTCGACGTCGTCCCCCAGCTCACCGAGGAGATCAACACCCGCAAGGGCTGATATCCCCTCAACCACGCTGCCCGGCCGGGGCGGTGAGCGCGGACTACCCGCTCACCGCCCCGGCCGGTCGCGCGTCAGCCGAGCAGTTCCTCCACCAGGTCGGCGGCCCGCCGGGTGCCGCCCTCCGCCCGGGCGTCCTCGCGCAGCCGCGCCGAACGCCGGGCCACCTCGGGGTCGCCGACGAGCGCGGTGAGCGCTTCGCGCAGGGCCTGGGGGGTGGCGTCGTCGGTGTCGATGCGGCGGGCGACGCCCAGCTCGACCAGCTTGTCGGCGTTCATGAACTGGTCGACGCCCTGCGGCACGGCGATCATCGGCACCCCGCTGTACAGCCCCTCGGAGCTGCCGCCCATCCCGGCGTGCGTGACGAAGGCGTCAGCCTGCTGGAGAATGGCCAGCTGCGGCACCCACCGGTGCACCTCGACATTGCCCGGTACGGTGCCGAGCTCCGCCAGGTCCGTCTGCTTGCCGACCTGGAGGACGACGTGCCAGCCGGGCAGGTCGCCATAGGCCGCCAGGCAATTGCGGTAGAACTCCGGGCGGTTGGTGTACGCGGAGCCCAGCGAGATCAGCAGCACCTTCTCCGCCCCGGCGGGCCGGGTCCAGGTCCGCTCCTCGCCGCGCCCGGCGAAGCACGGCCCGACGAAGGTGACGGTGTCCATGTCCACGTCGTCCGCGTGCGGCTGCATCGCGCGCGGGATCAGGGCGAGGGTGTCGTCGGGGCGGCCCACGAACGCGTCCATGTCCCGCGTGGTCGCGCCGTTCCCGGCCAGCCACTCGGTGAACCGCGCCCGGTAGGCGTCGGCCCCGGGCAGCGCCCACAGCTGGGCCGCCACGTCCTTCTCGTAACTCCGCCAGCCGACGAAGGTCGGGGAGAGCTGCATCAGGCGGCGGTTCTGGGACTCGGCCAGCACCCGGGCCGGGTACGCGCCGATGTCGTACAGATAGAGGTCGGCCGGGTCCTCGTCGTAGACGGCACGCAGCTGCGGAAGCGCCTGGACGGCGTCGTCCAGGAAGAGGCCCATGGCGGCGATCGGGTCGTCGGGCCAGACGTTGTCACCGACCGGGAGCACGGAGTCGTACGGCACGAAGGCGGCGCCGGTGGCCTCGATGCGCTCGGCCATCACCGGGTCGTTGGCGTAGGTGACGCGGTGGCCGCGGGCCACCAGTTCGCGGATGACCTCGATGCTCGGCAGCACATGGCTCACGGCGGGGATGCCGATCATGGCGATATGGGCACGGCGAGGTGACGGAGATGTCAAGGGGATCACTCGTTTCGGTTCTGCGGCGGACGTGGACACGGCAGACCGTCGCGCCGCCACCCCGGCAGGGGCCGGTCGGTGGGCGCGTGGACGCGGTGTGCCGGACGGGTCGGGGGCGGGCCCCGTCCACGTCAGCCGTAGAGCTGCACGATGTTCATGCGGCGACACTAACCGCAGTCCGGTCCGCGCGCACGGGGTTTCCCGTGGGCGCGGACCGGGCGGCGCGGGTGGCGGGTCAGGGCTGGACGGGCATCGACCAGCAGTTGGAGAGGGTGCGCTTGCCCGCCAGGCGGTCGGTCATCCAGGAGATGGCGTCGCCCTGGTCGGTGATGAGCGGGACCATGTGGTTGGTGAGGATCTTGTCACCGAGGTTGGGCAGGATGACGGCGTCGTAGGTGACGTCAGCGCCCTTGCGGCACCAGTCGACGGCGAGCTGACGCGCCTGGGCGTGCGGCACGATGTCGTCCTGGATGCCGGTCGCCACGCGCACCGGTCCGGACGGCTTGAGGGTGCCGATACGCTGCTTGTCGAGCGCGGCCTGCGCCTTGGGCTCGGCGGCGATGATCTCGCCGAGGGACTTGCCGGTGGTTGTCCACTTGGAGCTCTTCGCGAAGCCGAAGCCGAGGATCGCGTCGCCGACGCACATGGTCGAGGCGTCCTTCAGCGCGGCGCGCCCGGCGTCGTTGATGTTGGCCTCCACCACGTCCCGCAGATCCGCGTCGGCCTGGGCGAAGCCGTTGATCGACCAGGCGAGGGCCCCGGCCAGGGCGCTGCCGTCGATGCCCTTCATGGTCGCGGTCAGATCGGCGGGCGGCGCGCCGGCGTAGGTGCCGGCGAGCTGGATCTCGGGGGCGTACGAGGGCTGGAGCTCCGCGGCGGACGCGCTGGCGCCGCCGCCCTGGCTGTAGCCGTACAGGCCCGTCCGGGACGCGGCCGTGAGCGAGGTGGCGGGCAGTTGGTGCGCGGCGCGGACCGCGTCGAGCAGCGCGTGGCCCTCGTCCACCCGGTTGACGTAGGTGTGCAGGCGGTCGGTGGTGCCGAGGCCCACGTAGTCGGTGACGACGACGGCGACTCCGGCGGACAGCAGCCGGTAGACGGACAGGGTCTCGTAGCCGATCGACACGGACTCGGGGGTGACGCTCAGCGGGTGCTGGAGGGCCAGCGAGGGCGCGCACTGGTCCCCCTGGCCCATGGTGCCCGAGGCCAGCGCGACCAGCGGCCGGGCGCCGCCGCCCTTCCAGGCGGCCGAGGGCTCGATGTAGGCGCCGGTCACCGCGGCCGGCTGCCCGTTGGAGTCGGTCGTGCGGTACATGAGGCGGGTGGCGGTGCCGGGCATCGGGCGGCCGTCCAGGCCCGGCAGGCTCAGGGCGAGCGGCAGGGGCTCGGTCCGGATCAGGGCCCCGTTGGCGGCGGGCAGTTGGGCGGGCGGGTCGTAGAAGGCGGGGATGGTCACGCCCCGGGAGACGACGGGTTCGGCGCCGTCCGTGGCGGACGCGGGCGCGGCGTACGCGGCCACGCAGGCCGCGGCGGTCACGGCCACGGCCGCGGCGCGGAGGGGACGGACGCGGCGTGGGGGAAGGGTGGAACGCGAACGGTCCTTGCGGCTCAAGGCTCACTCCTCGCTCTGCTCCGAATACGGGTGAGCGCAAGCTAACAGCGACGCTTACCGGTGGTAACCCATCAGTAAGTTACGCATTGGTAACTGTCATCGGCAGCCGAACTCTCCCTGTTCGGCGGCATAGTTGCTTAGGGTGGGCCCGAGCTGATCATCCGCAGCACCTCCCGCACCCTGGAGTTGGCCATGTCCCGACCGGAGAACGACCTCACCGCCCCGCTCATCGACACCAGCAAGCCGCATCCCGCGCGGATGTACGACTGGTTCCTGGGCGGCAAGGACAACTACCCGGTCGACGAGGCCATGGGCCGTCAGATGCTGGCCGTCGAACCGAACGTCCCGGTGATGGCGAAGATCAACCGCGCCTTCATGCACCGCGCCACCCGCTGGCTGTCCTCCCAGGGCGTCCGCCAGTTCCTCGACATCGGCACCGGCATACCCACCGAGCCCAACCTGCACCAGGTGGCCCAGGCGGCCGCTCCCGACACCCGGGTCGTCTACTGCGACAACGACCCGATTGTGCTGGCGCACGCCGAAGCGCTGCTCAAGGGCACGCCCGAGGGCGTCATCGACTACGTCCAGGCCGACGCGCGGAACGTCGACACCATCCTCGAACACGCGGGCAAGACGCTGGACTTCGGCAAGCCGGTCGCGCTGTCGATGATCGCTCTGCTCCACTTCGTGAGCGACGAGGACGGTGCGTACGAGCTGGTGCGGCGGCTCACCGATGTGCTCGCGCCCGGCAGTTACATGGTCATCTCGCAGATCACCGCCGACTTCCACCCGGAGGAGGCGCGCGAGGTCGACAAGATGTACAAGGCCAACACCCTGACGCTGGCGCCGCGCACCCGCGACCAGTTCGCCTCGTTCTTCGACGGTCTTGAGATCGTGGAGCCCGGCATCGTCGCCGCCGAGGCATGGCACCCCGAGCTCGGCGAGCCGGTCCCCGGTACCGGCGAGGTCGTCACGCCCGGCTATGTCGCGGTCGGCCGCAAGCCGTAACGCGCGGGCCTCATGCGCGGCAGCCCGGTGGCCGGTCGGCTGTCACCGGGCCGTGTGATGATGCGAGGAAGGACGGACCGGCGGGCAGGCCGGAGGGGGCAGGGGGCGCAGCGTGGAGACGGGCGGGTCATCCATACCGGACGAGGAGTGGGAGCGCTTCCTCCGGGAGGCCGAGGCCGGGACCCCCGGCGCCCCCGAGGAGCCGTCCGCCCGGGCCCGGATGGTGGCGCAGCGGCTGCGCGAGGAGACCGGCCCGCCCCCGGGGTGGCGCACCCATCAGCCGCCCCGGCGGCGCGGCAGGGTCTGGTACGTGGTGGGCCTGGTGGTCGTCGTCGCGCTGCTCGTCGTGGCGCTGGTCCCGGGCCGGGCGGCCGGCTGGCTGGGCTTCCACGGCGGGGGCGGCTCCACGGCGGCCACGCCCGGTGGGCCCACGCCGGACGACCCGTTCAAGGGGTCACCGGCGGAGCACTGGGCCGCCGGGACGGCCGGGATCACGATGCCCTCGGCGCGGGCGACCGGGTGGATGAGCGAGAAGCAGGTCGCCGACGCGCTCGACAGCAGCCTGGCCTTCCTCGCCGACACCGGCCTCGATCCGGCGGTGCTGCGCGGGGAACGGCCGGTGAAGGCCATCGCGGCCCTCAACCGGAAGCAGCCCGGCATCAAGGAGTACCTGGCGAACGCCTTCGACGCCCCGACCCGGACGGACGACCCGCTGCTGCTGTTCAGCCGCTTCGACCCGTCGTACGCGCGCCTGGCCGGTGCCGTGATCAGGACGCGGGGCGAGCTCACCTACCGGGAGGGCGACGGCGGCGCGGTCGAGATCACCGCCGACGTCACCTTCGTCTACCCCGTCGTGCGGGCGTCCGGGGACAGCGACGAGGTCGCCCGGACGATCGCGCGCCGGGAGATCGTGATGAGCTGGGACGACCCGGACAAGGTGATCGGCGATCCGGGGACCTTCTCGCTGAAGTCGTACCGGCTGGACGCCGCCAACGGAGGCTGCGAGAACACCACCGGCTACTTCCGCCCCGATTTCGGCAAGGAGCCGGGGCCCTCGGACGACGCCGCGGAGGTCGACCCGTACGAGCGGGGGACGTCGATGGACGAGCGCATGAAGGACCGGGACGCCGCCGACTGCGACACGGCCACCCGCACCTGAACCCGGGGCCAGGGCGGGGTGCTCCCCCACGACGTACGCTTCCGGCGTGACGAGCAAACCCGACGCGACGCAGAACCTGCGCGACCTGGCGCGGCTGCGCCGGGTCCGCGACCGGATCGACCGCGAGTACGCCCAGCCGCTGAACGTCGAGGCGCTGGCGCGCGGCGCCCACATGTCGGCGGGCCACCTCAGCCGCGAGTTCCGGAAGGCGTACGGGGAGTCCCCGTACGGCTACCTCATGACCCGGCGCATCGAGCGCGCGATGACGCTGCTGCGCCGGGGCGGCATGAGCGTCACCGAGGTGTGCTTCGAGGTCGGCTGCTCCTCGCTCGGCACCTTCAGCACGCGCTTCACGGAGCTGGTCGGGATGCCGCCGAGCGTGTACCGGCAGGAGGCGGCGAAGGCGACCGAGGGCATACCGTCCTGCGTGGCGAAGCAGGTGACACGGCCGGTCAGGAATCGAGAAGCCCCGCTGCCGGGGAGGCCCTAACGTAGGGCCGTGAACGGGGAAGGCCGCCGGTGAGCCGGGCGGCGACGACGGGGCTGCGCGACAGCCCCGCCATCACAGGGAGACACATGAGCAGGGCCGCAGGTACGCAGCCGCACGCCGCCGACAGCCACGATCTGATCCGTGTGCACGGGGCGCGCGTGAACAATCTCAAGGACGTCAGCATCGAGATCCCCAAGCGCCGTCTGACGGTGTTCACGGGTGTCTCCGGGTCCGGCAAGAGCTCGCTGGTGTTCAACACCATCGCCGCCGAGTCGCAGCGGCTGATCAACGAGACGTACAGCGCCTTCGTCCAGGGGTTCATGCCCGCCCTGGCCCGGCCCGAGGTGGACGTCCTGGAGGGGCTGACCACGGCGATCATCGTGGACCAGCAGCGGATGGGCGGGGACACCCGCTCGACCGTGGGCACGGCGACCGACGCCAACGCCATGCTGCGCATCCTCTTCAGCCGCCTCGGGACCCCGCACATCGGCCCGCCCAGCGCGTACTCCTTCAACACCGCGTCCGTGAAGGCCAGCGGTGCGATCACCGTCGAGCGCGGCAACAAGAAGACCGTGAAGGCGACCTTCAACCGGACCGGCGGCATGTGCACCGAGTGCGAGGGCCGGGGCACCGTCTCGGACATCGACCTCACCCAGCTCTACGACGACTCCAAGTCCCTGGCCGAGGGCGCGTTCACCATCCCCGGCTGGAAGTCCGACAGCTTCTGGACCGTCCGGGTCTACGCCGAGTCCGGCTTCCTGGACCCGGACAAGCCGATCGCGAAGTTCACCAAGAAGGAGATGCAGGACTTCCTGTACCGGGAGCCGACCAAGGTCAAGGTGGAGGGCGTCAACCTCACGTACGAGGGACTGATCCCCAAGATCCAGAAGTCCTTCCTGTCCAAGGACAAGGACTCGCTCCAGCCGCACATCCGGGCCTTCGTGGAGCGCGCGGTCACCTTCACCACCTGTCCGGCCTGCGACGGCACCCGGCTCAGCGAGGGCGCCAGGTCCTCGAAGGTCGCGGGCATCAGCATCGCGGACGCCTGCGCGATGCAGACCAGCGATCTGGCCGCCTGGATCCGTGAGCTGGACGAGCCGTCGGTGGCGCCGCTGCTCACCGCGCTCGGGCAGACCCTCGACTCGTTCGTGGAGATCGGCCTCGGCTATCTGGCGCTCGACCGCCCCGCCGGGACGCTGTCCGGCGGCGAGGCGCAGCGCGTCAAGATGATCCGCCATCTCGGCTCCTCGCTGACCGACACCACGTATGTCTTCGACGAGCCGACCGCCGGGCTGCACCCGCACGACATCCAGCGGATGAACAATCTGCTGCTGCGCCTGCGCGACAAGGGCAACACCGTTCTGGTGGTGGAGCACAAGCCGGAGACGATCGCGGTCGCCGACCACGTCGTGGACCTCGGCCCCGGCGCCGGTACGGCGGGCGGCACCGTCTGCTTCGAGGGCACCGTCGACGGGCTGCGCGCCTCGGACACCGTCACCGGGCGCCACTTCGACGACCGGTCCACCCTCAAGGCGGAGACCCGCGAGCCCACCGGCGCACTGGAGGTGCGGGGCGCGTCCGCGAACAACCTGCGCGGCGTCGACGTGGACATCCCGCTCGGCGTGCTCACCGTCGTCACGGGCGTCGCCGGGTCCGGGAAGAGCTCGCTGATCCACGGCTCGGTGGCCGGACGGGACGGCGTGGTCACCGTCGACCAGAGCGCGATCCGCGGTTCGCGACGCAGCAACCCCGCCACGTACACCGGGCTGCTCGACCCGGTCCGCAAGGCGTTCGCCAAGGCCAACGACGTGAAGCCGGGGCTGTTCAGCGCCAACTCCGAGGGGGCGTGCCCGACGTGCAACGGCGCGGGCGTCGTCTTCACGGACCTGGCGATGATGGCGGGTGTCGCCACGGTCTGCGAGGAGTGCGAGGGCAAGCGGTTCCAGGCCTCGGTGCTCGAATACCACCTGGGCGGGCGGGACATCAGCGAGGTGCTGGCGATGTCGGTCGCCGAGGCCGAGGAGTTCTTCGGCTCCGGTGACGCGCGCACGCCGGCCGCGCACCGCGTCCTGGAACGGCTGGTGGACGTCGGGCTCGGCTACCTGAGCCTCGGCCAGCCGCTGACCACGCTCTCCGGCGGTGAGCGGCAGCGGCTGAAGCTCGCCACGCACATGGGCGAGAAGGGCGGGGTGTACGTGCTGGACGAGCCGACCACCGGACTGCACCTCGCCGACGTGGAGCAGTTGCTGGGGCTGCTCGACCGGCTGGTGGACTCGGGCAAGTCGGTCGTCGTCATCGAGCACCACCAGGCCGTGATGGCGCATGCCGACTGGATCATCGACCTGGGCCCCGGCGCCGGCCACGACGGCGGCACGCTGGTCTTCGAGGGCACTCCCGCCGATCTGGTGGCCGCCCGCTCCACCCTCACGGGCGAGCACCTGGCGCAGTACGTGGGCGCCTGAGCGACCCCCCGCGCCCGCCCGGCCCCGGTGGCCGGGCGGGCGTCTCTTCGTGGGCGCTGCCTAGGATGCGGGGCATGACCGACCGTGTGCTCGAACTGTTGCGCAGCCGTCCCGACCTGGCGGAACTCGCCGCGTTCCCCTTCGACTTCGATGTGGAGCGGGCCCAGCACGTCGAGGCGGTTCACCTGGCGTCCGGGATGGAGCTGGAGCCGGTCGCGGGGGATGACACCGGGGGCACGTACTTCCTGTGCGGCGGTACGGCGGTGCTGTACGCCTCCTCCGAGGGCGATGCGGTCCTGATCGCCGACAGCGTCTCCGAGGCGCTGGAGATGCTGGTGCGGCTGCCCGGCTGGTGCGAGGGGCTGACCGCGGAGCTGGACGAGGAGGGGCTGCGGGCCGCAGTGCGTGCCGGGGACGCGGAGGCGCGCGAGGAGTTCGCACCCGAACTGGACTCCCAGCGGGCCGCTTTGATCGACGGCCTGGGACTCCCGGAGCGGCCCCTCACCGAGCTCTTCGCCCTGATGGAGTCCGCCGCGCGGCGCACCGAGCCGGACTACCTGCTCCTCAACTCCGCGGAGCTGTGCGCCTACCGGCTGGACGAGGCCTACCGGATGTGCCTGCGGGACGTGGTGCGCGGCGAGGAGGGGACGGAGCCGGACGCGTTCGCCCTGGTCGAGCTGGCGTGCCGGCAGGGGCTCCGGTCGCACGCCAGGGTGGCGCTGATCCGGATGCTGGACGACACGGGGCCGGACGCGGAGCGGCTGCGGGCGCTGAGCCGGGCGCTGGAGGAGCTGGGCGAGTACGGGCAGGCGGCCCGCGCCCAGCGCAACCTGCTCGCGCTCCAGGACACGGACCGGGACCGTGCGGCGGAGGCGTCCGTGCTGGCGCGGCTGGAGACGGCGCTGAAGGAGTGATCAGGTCAAGGCGGCGTGCCGTGAAGGTCATGTGCCTTTTCAGGATGGCCTGTTCACTGCGTCGCGGGTGCGGCAACGTATCGTCGCCTTCGCTAATCGCACGCGACTTCTCCCGACTTCGCGCACCTGTGTGGAGGACCTCAGGCTGCGCACACCAGGGCCAATCAGGCTCCCGGGAGCTACACTTGACCGAATCCGACCACATTCGCGCACCTAACTGAACGCAAATTTTCGACGCTGCACGCATCCGGCGTTGTGCACTAGGCATAGGATCAAGCCGCGCAACGCGAGCCCCACCCACCCCACCCGTCCCATTCGTAACTGTGCGCACGACGTACGAGCGTCCCTACCGACACCCCACAACCCGTTAACAGGTATCTGCGTGTCACCGATACTCAAGCCCGGTTCCGGCGACGGAGCCGCGCAGTGAAAATCAATCGCCGCCTCGTCCTGCTGGTCACCGCTCCCCTCACCGTCGCGGTCGCGTTCTCGGCCCTGGCCCTGGCACCCGCCACCAACCAGGCGCTCCAGGCGAACCGGCTGGCCGACATGGTCGACGTCGCCGCCGGCGCAGCCGATTTAACTCACCAGTTGCAGCGTGAGCGCGCCGCCGCCACCGCGCTGGTCTCCGATCAGGGGGACTCGTCCGCCTTCCAGGCGAGTTCCGACGCGACCGACAAGAGCATCGCCACCTTCAAGAACCGCGCCGGCGGACTCTCCGAGGTGCCCGGAAGCGCCCAGGAGTCACTGGCCCGCATCGACCGCTTCATCGATGAACTCCCCGCCCTGCGCGCCCAGGTGCGCTCGGGCAGCACCACCATCTCCGCGCTCGCCTTCGGCTACCGGATCGTGATCGCCGACCTCAACGGCTACCGAGACGGCATCGCGCAGGCCGACGGTGTCGACGCCGACATCGCCGACCGCATCCGCGCGGCCGCGGCGTTCTCCGAGGCCGCCGAACACACCGCGCAGCAGCAGATCACCGTCATGAGGGCGCAGGCCGCGGGGGGATTCACCGCGGCGTCCCAGCGCACCTTCGACGCGAGCCGGCTCGGCTACACCGAGTCGACGGGCGTGATGTTCAGCCTCGGGCCGAGCGAGTGGCGGACCTGGCTGGAGCGGACCCTCTCCGGACCGCGGGCCCTGGAGTCCCGCAAGCTGGAGGACCGGATCGCCCGGACGGACACCAGCAAGCCGATCGGCGTCACTCCCAAGGCGTGGCAGAAGGCGTCCGACGACCGGCAGACCCTGCTGCACCAGGTGGAGGCGCGGATCGACGAGTCCGTCGCCGCCACTGTCGACGCCGAGCGCACCAGGCTGCTGTGGACCGCCGGCGGCGAGGTCGCCCTCGTACTGCTGACCCTCGTCGGTGTCGTCCTCGTCGCCGTCCGCCTCGGCCGGGTCATGATCCGCCGCCTGCGCGACCTGCGCAACGCCGCGCACGAGGTGGCCCACACGCGGCTGCCCGCCGTCATGAGCGAGCTGTCCCAGCCCGGCGCGCTGAGCGGGGCCACGCCCGAGCAGGTCGCCGAACGCACCGGCAACCCCGTCGAGACCACGAGCGGGGACGAGATCGGTGAGGTCGGTGAGGCGTTCAACGCCGTCCACCACGAGGCCGTGCGCCTCGCTGCCGAACAGGCCCGGGTGCACGAGCAGTTCGCCGAGACCCTGGTCCGGGTCGCCCGCCGCGGCGCCCAGCTGACCAGCGTCATGGTGTCCGAGCTGGACACCGTGCAGCGCGACGAGGCGGACCCGGAGCGCATGAAGACGCTCTTCGCCCTCGACCACCTCGCCATCCGCATGGAGCGCAACACCAACAACCTGCTGGTGCTGGGCGGTTACGGCAACGCCCGGGTGCGCTCCGCCGACATCGGCTGCTCCACCGTCATCGTGGCGGCGGCCCAGCAGATCGAGCGCTTCGACCGGGTGTCCCTCGGCGCGATCGAGGCGGGCATCGGCATCGCCGCCCGCGCCGTGCACGACGTCGCGCACATCCTGGCGGAACTCCTCGACAACGCCACCCGCTTCTCCCCGCCGGACGCCCAGGTCGGGGTCGCCGTCTGGCGGCTCTGGGACCGGGCCGTCGTCCAGATCGTGGACGAGGGCGTGGGCATCTCGGCGGACCGCCGCGCCGTGCTCAACGCCGGGCTGCGCGAGCCGAAGGCGGGCATCGGGGACGTGCGGTCCATGGGCCTGCACGTGGTGGCGCGCCTCGCCGCCCGGCACGGCATCGTTGTCGAGCTGCGCGACTCCTCGGGCCCCGGCACCATCGCCGAGGTCACCCTCCCCAAGGACGTGCTGGCCGAGGTGTCCGAGGAACCGGCCCTGCCCACGGAGAACGGCTTCGAGTCGCCCCGTACGGTCGTCACCCGCCAGAAGAAGGACCACGTACGCGGACGGGCCGGCCGGCCGGTCGGCGCGGGCGTCGGTGCCCGCGCGGGCGCTCCGGCGGCCCCGGGCACGCGCGAGGAGCACGAGGTCCCGTCCCGTACGGACGTCGCCGACGCGCCCGCCCCGCACCCCGTGCACGACGAGCCGGCCTCGCGCATCGCGGGCGTCAGCGCCTCCGGCCTGCCGGTCCGCAAGCGCACCGCACCCCAGCAGTGGCCCGCACGGGAGAAGCGGGCCGGCACCGAGCAGCGGTCCGGCGCCGGTGCGTCGCGGCCGACCCCCCGACGCCGGGACTCCCGGCAGGTATCCGACGTCCTGGCGGCCTACGCCCAGGGCATCAGCCGGAGCACGAACCCCCGCGGGCGTCCCGCCAACAATGACGACACCGAACGGACCAAGAAATGACCTCACCCACCGACCTGAGCTGGATCCTGAGCGACTTCGCCGGACGCATCCCGGAGGTCACCCAGGCGATAGCCGTGTCCGTGGACGGACTCGCGCTCGCGTACACCGGCGTGGAGCGCGACGACGCCGACCGGCTGGCCGCCATCGCCTCCGGCGTCGTGAACCTGCTGTCCGCGGCCGCTCAGCTCACCGACACCGACCCGGTGGAGCACAGCCTCACCGCGATGGAGGGCGGCTACATGTTCTCCATGGCCGTCTCCAGTGGCGCCTCGCTCCTGGTCATGACCACCAGGGACGCGGACATCGGCGAGGTCAGCTACATGATGTCCGAGCTGATCAACCAGGTCGGTGACTCGCTGTCCCCCCAGGTCCGTTCCCCGCACACCTCCCCCACGCACTGACCCGGCCGTTCCCCCACCCACGGTCGTACCGACCCGTCCGCGGAGCCGACTCCGCGGTCGGGTCATACCGTTGCCCAACCACTCCCCCGATGAGAGCACCCATGTTCTTCGACATACCCCGCCGCACCCGCCACCGCAGATTCGTCCGGCCCGTCGGTGCCGCCGCCCTCGCCCTCGGCCTGGCCGCCGTCACCGGTTGCAGCAGCGACAGCGGCTCCGGCGACGAGACCGTCAAGGTCGGCCTGGTCGCGTCGCTCTCCGGCACGTACAAGCCGGTCGGCACCGATCTGCGCAACGGCTTCGAGCTGTACCTGAAGACGCACGACAACAAGCTGGGCGGGCGCAAGGTCGAGCTCATCGTCGCCGACGAGGGCGACGGCCCGCCGACCGCCGTCCCGGCCGCCACCAAGCTGGTCAAGAAGGACAAGGTCGACGTGCTGACCGGCCTGGTCAGCGGTGGCTCGGTCAACGCGGTGCTGCCGCTGGTCGGCCAGGCGAAGATCCCCTTCCTCGGCTCCAACGCCCGTCCCGAGGTCAAGGACCCCGAGTACGTGTGGACGACGAGCTTCATGTCCGACGAGCCGGGCAAGGCCATCGCCCCGTACGTCAAGGAGAAGGTGGACGGCCCGGTCTACGCGATCGGCCCGGACTACCAGGGCGGTTACGACGAACTGCGCGGCTTCACCGACGAGTTCAAGCGCGTCGGCGGCAAGCTCGCCAACCCGGACGGCAAGACCAAGTGGACGCCGTTCCCGAAGACGACCAACTTCATGCCGTACTTCGCGGAGATCGCCAAGACCGACGCCAAGGCGGTCTACTGCTTCTACGCCGGCAAGGCCGCGATCGACTTCGCCAAGCAGTACGCGCAGTCCGACGTCGCCGACCTGCCGCTGTACACCGCCTTCGTCACCGAGGGCAGCGTGCTCCAGGCCGAGGGCCAGGCCGCCAAGGACATCTACTCCGTCCTCAACTACGCGCCCGACCTCGACAACGCGGCCAACCGCAAGTTCGCCTCCGACTGGACCGCCGAGCACGACACCCAGCCGACCACCTACGCCATGTCGTCCTACGACGCGGCCGCCGTGCTCGACAAGGCGATCGCGGACGCCGCGAAGAAGGGCGACGTGACGCCCGAGACGATCAACAAGGCCATCGCGAGCCTGGGCCAGATCGACAGCCCGCGCGGCAGTTGGGAGTTCAGCAAGAAGGCGCACGCGCCGGTCCAGACGTGGTACCTGCGGCAGGTGCGCCCGGACGGCAACCAGCTGTCCAACGTCATGGTCCAGGACCTGGCGACGCTCGGCGGCTGACATGGATCTGCTCGATGCCCACCTCGTGCCGGCGGTCGACGGCGTGGCCTACGGGCTGCTGCTGTTCGTGGTCGCCGCCGGCCTGAGTCTCGCGTTCGGCACGGCCGGCGTACTGAACCTCTCGCACGGCATGCTGTACGCGATCGGCGCCTACACCGGCGCCGAGCTGAGCGACGGAACGTGGGGCGGCCTCGCCCTCGGGCTCGCGGCCGGAACGGCGGCCGCGGCCCTCGCCGGGGCGGGGCTCTCCGCCGCCACGGTTCCACTCGCCCGGCGTGGGCATCTGGCGCAGGCCCTGCTGACGTTCGGGATCGCCCTCGTCGGCGGGGACCTGCTGATCCAGTTCTTCGGGGCCGACGAACTGCCGGTGCGCGTCCCCGGCGCGCTCGACTCATCGGTCCACCTGCTGGGCCACCGCTACCCCGCCTACCGGCTCTGCTTCATCGCCATGGCCGTCGTCCTCGCGGCCTTCGGTACGTGGGTGCTCACCCGGACCCGGGTGGGCGCGGCGGTACGCGCGTCGGCGGACGACCCCCAGATGCTCGCCGCCACCGGCCACAACCCCCGCGCCGTGCACACCGGGGTGCTCGCCGCGGCGGGCGCCCTGGCCGGTGCGGCGGGTGTGCTCGGGGCGCCGATCATCGGGCCCGGGCCCGGCACCTCCGAGAACGTGCTGATGCTGTCCCTCGTGGTCGTCGTCCTCGGCGGGCTGCGCTCGCTGTGGGCGACGTTCGCCGCGGCGGTCGCCGTCGGCGAGGTCCAGACCCTGGGCGTCTCGGTGCTCCCGGACCTGGCGCCGTACCTGCTGTTCGCCGCGATGGCGGCGGTGCTGGTGTTCCGGTCCCGCTTCACGGAGCCGGAGGCGCACGAGGAGCGGGGCCCGTCCTCCGACCCGGTGTCCCGGCTGCGCGGGCTCCTCGCCGCGCGGTGGGAGAACCGGCCGCGCAAGGCCGCGGCGCCCGCTCCGGCGGCCCCGGGGCGGCTCGGCGCCTGGCTGCACTCGGCCGGGTGGCGGCAGGCCGTGCCGCTGCTCGTCCTGCTCGCCGTCCTCTTCGCGCTCCCGGGAATGCTCGACTCGTACAGCATCTCGCTCGCCGGGTCGGCGCTGGCGCTCGGGCTGCTGGCGGTCAGCGTCACCGTCCTGACCGGGTACGCCGGTCTGCCCACGCTCGGGCAGACCGCGCCGTTCGCCGTCGGCGCGTACGCCACCGCCAACCTGGCCGACGCCGGGTGGACGGTGGGCCCGGTCCAGATCGTCCTGTCGGCGCTCGCGGCCGCCGTGTTCTCGGCGGTGACCGGGCCCGCGGTCATCCGCGCCCGGGGCACGACCGTGCTGATGATCACCCTCGCGGTGGGCGAGCTGACGAGTGCGGTGATCAACCAGGTCAAGTCCGTCACGGGCGGAGCCGACGGGCTGGTCGGCTTCCCGGCCACCCGGGCGCTGTGGGGCGGCGAGGGCATGACCGAGGAGCGCGAGCTGTACGTGTACGCGGCGGTCGTCGCCGTCGTCGCCGTCGCGCTCACCCTGCTGGTGCTGCGTTCCCCGGCCGGCAAGCTGCTGACCGGGACCCGGGGCGCCGAGGCGCGGATGCGCGCGTCCGGGCACCCCGTGGGGCGCTATCTCCTGGTGGCCCACATCTGCGCGGGCGCGCTGGCCGGGGTGGGCGGCTCCCTGATGGTCACCGTGCAGCAGTACCTCTCCCCCGCCGACGTCGGCTTCGAGATCGCCGCGTTCGCACTCCTCGCGGTCGTCATCGGCGGGTCGACATCGGTCATCGGCGCCCTGCTCGGCGCCGGGCTGATCGTGTTCACCCGGGACTGGGTCGCCGGCTCCTGGCCCGGCCACGGACCGCTGCTGCTCGGGGCGCTGTTCATCGCCGCCGTGTATCTGCTGCCGCGGGGGCTGGCCGGCCTGCGCACCGCCGTCCGCCGCCCCGTGCCCGCCGTCTCCTCCGGGAAGGACGCCCCATGACGCCCGCAACCGACGCCGGGCAGCCGGTCCCCGTGCTCGCCCTCGACCACCTCACCCGCCGCTACGGCAGCCTCACCGCCGTCGACGAGGTGTCCCTGCGGCTGGCCCCGGGCGCCCGGCACGCCGTCATCGGCCCCAACGGCGCCGGGAAGACGACCCTGCTCAACCTCATCGCCGGCACCGACCGGCCCGACCGGGGCACGATCGCGCTGAACGGTACGGACGTCACCCGGGCGTCCACCGCGAAGCGCAGCCGCCTGGGCATCGCCCGGAGCTTCCAGCAGCCGTCCGTCATCGGCGAGCTGTCGGTGCTGGACAACATCGTGCTGGCCGGCTGGACGCACCACCCGAAGCGCCGGGGCGCCTGGCGCAGCCCGTCCCGCTACCGGCTGCACACCGAGTCGGCGGGGCGGCACCTGGAGACCGTCGGCCTCGCGCACCTGGCGCACCGGCCGGCCTCGGAGCTCTCGCACGGGCAGCGCCGCATGCTGGACCTGGCCGCGGCCCTGGCGGGCGATCCGCGCCTGCTGCTCCTGGACGAGCCGGCCGCCGGGCTGACCGACGGCGACATCGGCCGGCTGCTCGCCATCCTCGGGGCGCTGCCCGCGAGCGTGGCGGTCGTGCTGGTCGAGCACCACGTCGAGGTCGTCGCCCAGGTCGCCACGTCGGTGACCGTGCTGGCGGCCGGCCGGGTGCTGGTGACCGGGCCGACCGGGGAGGCGCTCGCCCACCCGGAGGTCCGCGACGCCTACCAGAACACGGCGCCGGTGAAGCATCTCGCCGGCAGCCCCGAAGCGAGAGGATGACCGACCCCCGATGCTCGAAATCACGGGCCTGACCGCGGGCTACCACGGCGGCACGGTCCTCCACGGCCTCGACCTGTCCGTGCCCGCCGGCACGGTGCACGCCGTCGTCGGCCACAACGGCGCGGGCAAGACGACGCTCGTCCACACCGTCGCCGGTCTGATGCGCCCGGACGCGGGCACCGTCCGGCTGGACGGCCGGGACCTGACGGGGCAGCCGGCGCACCGGATCGCCCGCGCCGGGATCGGCCTCGTGCCGCAGGGCCGCCGGGTCTTCGCGAACCTCAGCGTCGCCGAGCATCTGCGCCTTTCGCACCGCCCGCCGCGCCGGGGCGATGCCTCGCGGCCGAGCGTGTGGACGCCGGAGCGGGTCCTCGAACTGCTGCCGAGGCTGGGTGAGCGCCGGGGGAACCGGGGCACGGACCTGTCGGGCGGGGAGCAGCAGATGCTGGCCCTGGCCCGGGCGCTGCTCGGTTCGCCGAGCGTGCTGCTGCTGGACGAGCCGACGGAGGGCCTGGCGCCGGCTCTGGTGCGTCAGGTGCACGACCTGGTGACGACGCTGGCCGAGGAGGGCATCGCCGTGCTCCTGGTGTCGCCGAGTCCGGCGACGGCGGCCGGGTGCGCGGACACGCTCACGGTCCTGACGTCGGGGCGGGTGGCGCTGCGGCTGGACGGGGCGGACGCCCGTAAGGACCCGACGGCCCTGCACGCGGCGCTGGAGCTCGCGCCCACGGGGTCCTGACAAGCGCGAGGGGGCGGCGGCGCCCCCTCGCGCTCGGGGGCTACTTGACCTTCAGGCTGTGGCCGCCGAAGCCGCTGCTGCGGTCGGAGCCGCTGTTCTGGTCCTGCCACCAGGCGTCGAACCCGGGCTGCTGCATGGCCGCCCAGTCCGGGGTGTTCTCGACCTGGGTGCTGCCCATGCGGCGCGCGAGGGCGACCATCGCGGAGCCGACCGGGCCGCGTGCGGCGTCGTAGCGCTCCAGCACGTCCTTCCAGCTGTCCCCGGCGTTCCAGGCCGCCTCCAGCGCGGTGGCGTCCTGGAGCGCCTTCACGCTTCCGGCGCCGACGTGCGGGCGGGAGACGCTGGCGGCGTCGCCGACGAGCACCATGCGGCCCGCGGTGTAGTGCGGGACGACCAAGTCGTAGATGGGCTGGATGAACGTGGTCCCGGCGGGCGTACCGAGCACCTTGTCGGCCCAGAACGGCGGGAAGTGCTCCGCGACCAGGGCGCGCAGCCAGTCCGTCAGCTCGGAGTTGAGGCGGCCGGGCGGGAGCGAGGTGGGGGTGCGCAGGTCCGGGTGGAGGCCGTCCGTCTGCGGGGGCGTGGTGTAGAGCACCCAGTTGAGGCGGTGGCCGCCGGTGCCGTCCGGGATGCGGTAGATCATGCAGTGGCCGCCGGGGAAGACGATGTTGTGGGCGTCGAGCCCGTCCGAGGGCAGCCCTTCGACGTCCTCCGACGCGCCGCGCCAGCCGATGTAGCCGGCGTACTCCGGGCTGATGCCGGGGAACATGGCCTCGCGGACCACGGAGCGGTAGCCGTCGGCGCCGATGACGAGGTCGAACCGCTCCTCGTGGCCGTCGGCGAGCCGCAGCGTCACCCCGTCGTCGCCCGGCTCCACGGCGGTGACGACGGCGCCGGAGCGGTAGTCGACGCCCTCGGGCACCCGGCTGCGCAGCTCGCTCCACAGCGAACCCCAGTTGTAGGCGCGGAACGGGAACGGCTGCTGCCCGAAGCCTCGGCCGTGCGGGGCGTCTCCGTCCCGCACGCTCCACACCCGCCGGGTCAGCGGCGCCCACGGCATCTCGGGGGCTACGTATCCGGCCTCTCTCAGCTCCTCGTAGCGGTCGCTCTGGAGGGCGATTCCGACGCCCCGGTCCCGGAGTTCGGCGTCGGCGCGCTCGAAGACGGTGACCCGGTCCGCTCCGGCGCGCGACGCGGCCAGGGCCGCGGCACACCCCGCTATGCTCCCGCCGACCACGGCAATGCTGCCTCCACGCATGACTGGCTCTCCACTCACTTGATGTCCCGGCCGTCCGCCCGGCCGCTCTCCCGCCGGGGCGCAGGCGCGGAAGTACGCTTGCGTTTGCGCTGGTTGGCCCGCGCCTTCACGGTCGGGGCCCGCACCGAATCCTAGCGACGGGCGTGCGGCGCAAGGACGGCCAGGTGGTTCCACTTTTCGGCCACCGATACATCGTCAACAGTCGTCTTGTGTGCGCCTCTTGGTCATTTCTGATTAGTGTTCTGTCATGTCCCCCTCGCCGGTCACCTGCTCAGCTTCCCGCCCGGCGGCCGGCTTCGGCACCGGCCGCGACGCGCTCCGAAGACGCCTCGTCGCTCCCGGCCGCAGCTGAACGCGCGGGCCCCGGCGCCCGCGCGGTCGGCGGAACCGTCCCCCATGATTCCCGCGAGGACCCCATGACCGAACCGATATTGATCCTGCTCGCGCTGGCGGCGGGAGCCTGCGCCTCGCTGTGGTTCCTGCGCCGAGCCCGCGCCGAGAAGCGGCGGGCCGACGAACTCCGGCAGCAGCGCGAGCAGTTGGCCCAGCAGATCCGGGCCGCAGAGCAATTCGTGGCGCATATCGCTCAGAACGTCATCCAGGCGGCCGCCTCCGAGGCGCAGACCGGCCGTCCCTACCAACTGGATTCGGCCATCCCGCCCCAGCTGGCCCACACCCAGCTCGCGAACGGGCTGACCGCTCTGGCGAGCCAGGTGCGCTCCGCGATCACCACGACGGGCCGCCTCGCGCAGAACGCCGCCGAGGAACAGCTCACCCAGGTGTGGGCCGAGACGGAGCGTCAGGTCGCCCAGGCCCGGCAGGAGTCGGTGGACACGGCGCGGGCGGCGGTACGCGCGTTCGCGTCGAGCACCGTGCACCGCGCGGCGAAGCTGAGCAGCACGATCAGCGCCGGGGTGCGGCGCCATGTGTCGGACGACGCGTACGCGACGCTGGTCGAGATGGACCACCTGGCGCAGCAGATGCTGCTCACCGCGTCCGGCTACGGCGTCCTGGCCGGTGACAAGCTGTCGCGGCGCTGGCCCGCCACCACGCTGACCGATGTGGTCCGCACCGCCATGGGCCGTGTGGAGGGCTACCAGCGCGTCCAGCACACGGACCTGGAGTCCTTCGCGGTGCGCAGCCGGTCCGTGGAGGCGGTCGTCCACACCCTGGCGGTGCTTCTGGACAACGCCCTGCGCTACTCACCGCCCAACGCCCTGGTGCACGTCTCCCTGGAGCACGGCGCGAACGCGGCGTTCCTCGTCGTGGACGACGCCGGTCTCCGGATGGAGGACGAGCGGCTGACCTGGGCCCGCGAGGTGATGTCCGGCGAGCAGCGGGACGACATCACACGGCTGGGCGCCTATCCGCAGACGGGTCTGCGGGTGGCCTCGGTCCTGGCCCACCAGTACGGCTTCCGCGTCGAGCTGACCGCGCCGAACCTGTACGGCGGCACCCGCGCGATCATCGTGCTGCCGCAGGAGCTGCTGACCACGCCCGGACCGTCCCGGCCGGTGTCCGCGCAGTCGCTGCCCACGGCCCGGAAGGCCACCGTCCCCGCGGCCCACCGGCCGTCCCCGCTCCCGGAGGCCCCGCCCATGACCGGGTCCGCGCCCGAGCCCGCCGCAGCCGCCCCCGCCCCGGCCGCACCCGCGCCCGCCGCGGCCGCCGCCCCGGCGCCCGCCCCCGTGTCCCCGCCCGCCGCGGAGCCCCCGGCCGGACCGGCGTCGGCGACCACGGCGAGCGGGCTCACCGTCCGCCGGCGCGGGGCGCGGCCGGCCGCCGGGGCGCGGCCCGGGCCGGAACCGGAGGTCGAGCCGGGCAGGCCCGCGGTGGCGGCGGCCTGGATGGCGGGCAGCCGCCGCAGCCGGGACAACCAGAACACCCCTCGTACGGACGAAGGACGTTGATCATGTCGGACACGCACGCGAACACCCTGGGCTGGCTGCTGGACGAGCAGCTCGGATCGGTGGAGGGCGTCCGGTACGCCGTGCTGATGAGCGGCGACGGACTGCTGAAGGCGCGGACGCGCACCATCAGCCAGGAGGACGGCGAGAAGCTGGCCGCCCTGACCGCGTCGCTGCGCGCGTCGGGCCGTGCCTGGGACGAGTTCACCGGCGGGCAGGGCGTGCGTCAGCAGCTGATCGAGTCCGTGTCGACCATCGGGCTGACCACCGCGGCCGGGCACCACACGATGCTGTCCGTCGTCACCACGGGCCCGCACGCCGACGTCGGCCTGATCAGCCACCACATGGCCCTGCTGGTCGTCCGCCTGGGCGAGCAGCTGGGCACCAGGGAGCGCACCCCGCTGCTCCAGCCGGACGGCGGCCCCGCCGCATGAGCGGCCCACGGCACGACCCGGACATGGTCAGGCCCTACGTCCGTACGGGCGGGCGGGTCCGCCCCGACCGGGACGTACGCCTGGAGAGCGTGGTCGTCGCCGCGCCGGGCCCGGCCGGTGAGCTGGGGCCCGACGCGCGGCGGGTGATGAGCCTGTTCGCGGTGGGCCGGGGCGGTCTGGCCGTCGCCGACATCGCGGCCGCGCTCCAGCTGCCGCCCTCCACCGTCCGGATCATCGTGTCCTCCCTGATGGACAGCGGCCATCTGGCCAGCCCGGCCCCCGCCGCCGGTGACCAGCCCCGAAACGACATCCTCCAGAAGGTGCTCGATGGACTCCGAGAACTGGTCTGAAGCCTCGAACGGCGTCTCGTACGTACCGGCCACGGTGACCCAGTCCGCCAAGATCGTGATCGCCGGTGGCTTCGGCGTCGGCAAGACGACCTTCATCGGCAGCGTCTCGGAGGTCCGGCCGCTGCGGATGGAGGAGCCGATCACCGAGGACAGCGCCGGCGTGGACGATCTGCGCGGGGTGCCGGACAAGACCACGACGACCGTGGGCATGGACTTCGGCCGCATCCACCTGGCCGGCGGCGCCCTCGCCCTGTATCTCTTCGGCCTGCCGGGACAGGCGCGTTTCCAGCCGCTGTGGGAGGACCTGGCCCATGGCGCGCTCGGCTGCCTGGTGCTGGCCGACACGCGCGACCTGGACGCGAGCCACGAGGCGCTGGGGCTCCTGGAGGACCAGGGGATTCCGTACGCGGTCGCGATCAACGTGTTCCCGGACGCGCCCGGATACGGCCTGGACGAGATCCGCGAGGCCCTGGCGCTGGATCCGGAGACGCCCCTGACCACCTGTGACGCCCGGGACCGTACCTCCTGCGTGTACGCCCTGATCACGCTCACGGAATACCTCGCCGCGCAACGATCGGCCCTCTCCCTGGAGCCCACCCCATGACGTCCCCCAGCCTCACCCTGCCGTCGGCCCCGTCGGGCCGGGTCGCGCTCTACGACCCGGCCTACGCCGCCGACCCGCACGGCGCGTACGAGCGGATGCGGGCGGTGTACGGGCCGCTGGTGCCCGTCGAGCTGTCCCCGGGCATCCCCGCCACCCTGGTGATCGGCTACTTCCAGGCCCGGCGCATCCTCAACGACCCCCTGTACTTCCCGCACGACCCGCGTGTCTGGCAGGAACAGGTGCCGGCCTCCTGCCCGGTGCGGCCGATGATGGAGTGGCGGCCCAACGCCCTGCGGAGCAGCGGCACCGCGCACGCCCGCTACCGGTCCGCCAACACCACGGCGATCGACGCCGTGGACCAGCACGAGCTGCGGGCCCGGGTGGAGAAGCTGGCCGAGGCCGCCATCGGGGACTTCATCACGGCGGGCCGGGCCGATGTGCTCACCCAGTACGCGTGGCCGATCGCCTTCCGCGTCCTGAGCTCCCTGCTCGGCTGCCCCGACGAGATCGGGGCGCGCATCGCCGACGGGATGTCCCGGATCTTCGAGGCCACGGACGCCCAGCGGGGCAACGAGATCCTGGGCCAGGCGGTCAGCGACCTGGTCGAACTGCGCCGCCGCCACCCCGCCGACGACATCACCTCCCGGCTGCTGGGCCACTCCGCGCAGCTGACCGACGAGGAGATGGGCCACCAGCTGGTCACGCTGTACGGGGCGGGCATCGAGCCGCTGACCAATCTCATCGCCAACACCCAGCTGAAGATCCTCACCGACGAGGACTTCTCCGCCGGGCTGCACGCCGGGCACTCCACCGTGCGGGACGCGCTCGACACCGTCCTCTACACCGACCCGCCGATGGCGAACTACTGCGTCACCTATCCGCCCTACCCGGCGGACATCGACGGGGTGCTGCTCCCCGCCCACCAGCCGGTCCTGATCTCGATGGCGGGCTGCAACAACGACCCGGCGATCGCCCTGGCGTCCGGCGGCATCGCGGGCAACCGGGCACACCTGGCGTGGAGCATCGGCCCGCACACCTGCCCGGCGCGCTCGCACGCGTACCTGATCGCGGAGACCGCCGTCACCTCTCTGCTCGACGCCCTGCCCGAGATGGACCTCGCGGTCCCGGCCGCCGAACTGCGCTGGCGCCCGGGCCCGTTCCACCGCGCGCTGGAATCCCTCCCCATCGTCTTCCCCGCCTCCCACTAAGGAGCCCCATGTCCGAGCAGCCGATCATCGTCCTCGACCCGGCGGGCACCGACCGCCACGCGGAGTACCGGGCGCTGCGCGAGCGCGGTCCCGCCACCCGCGTCGACGTCCTCGGGGTCACCGCCTGGTCCGTCAGCGACCCGGCCCTCCTGAAGGAGCTGCTGACCAGCTCCCAGGTCTCGAAGGACGCCCGCGCGCACTGGCCGGCGTTCGCCGAGACGGTGGCCACCTGGCCGCTCGCCCTGTGGGTGGCGGTGAACAACATGTTCACCGCGTACGGCGGCGACCACCGGCGGCTGCGCCGGATGATCTCCCCCGCGTTCAGTGCCCGCCGGATCCAGGACCTGCGCTCCTCGGTGGAGAAGATCGTCTCCGAACTCCTCGACGGCCTCGCCGAGCGGCCCGCCGGTGAACCGGTCGACCTGCGCACCGAACTCGCCTACCCGCTCCCGATCGCCGTGATCGGCCGCCTCATGGGCGTCCCGGAGGACCAGCTCGACGGCTTCCGCGCCAAGGTCGACGGCGTCTTCGACTCCACCCTCACCTTCGAGGAGGCCACGGCCAACACGGCCGCCCTGTACGGAGCGCTCGACCACCTCATCGCCTCCAAGCGGGAGATGCCGGGCGACGACATGACCTCGCTCCTGCTCGCCACCCGCGACGAGGAGGGCGACGGCGGGCGCCTCAGCGACGAGGAACTGCGCGACACGCTGCTCCTGATGATCTCCGCCGGTTACGACACCACGGTCAACGTCATCGACCAGGCGATCACCGCCCTGCTGACCCAGCCCGAACAGCTCGCCCACCTCCGCGAGGGCCGCGCCGACTGGAACGACGTGGTCGAGGAGACCCTGCGCCACGAGCCCGCGGTCAAGCACATCCCGATGCGCTACGCCCTCTCGGACATCCCGCTGCCCGACGGGCGGAAGATCGCCCGGGGCGAGGCGATCCTGGTCTCCTTCGCGCCCGCCAACCGCCACCCCGACTGGCACGGCGAGACCGCCGACGACTTCGACGTGACCCGCACCGCCAAGGACCACCTGGCCTTCGGGCACGGTGTGCACTTCTGCCTCGGCGCCCCGCTGGCCCGGCTGGAGATCGCCACGGCCCTCCGTCAGCTCTTCGACCGCTTCCCGGGCATCAGCCTCGCGGTCCCCGCGGAGGACCTGCTCCCGCTGCCGTCCCTGATCAGCAACGGCCACCAGGCCCTTCCGGTCCACCTTCACCCGACGGCGGGCTGACGGGCCGCCGGTGACGGCGGTGGCTGGTGTCGCACCAGGGGTACATCCGGCTGCGGCGGCAGGTGCAGACGGCGACGACGAAGCGGTCGGAGGTGACGGTCGAGCCGTCCTCCCGGACGATCTCGACCGGCCCCTCGATCAGCACCGGACCGCCTGGCTCGACGGCGAGGCGGCGGGGTTCACGGGCGTTCGGCACGGATGACCACCAGTTCCTCGGTGCGGTCGCGGGGGCCGAGCAGGCCCCGCGCACGGAGCCACGGCAGCCGCTCGGTCATGACCGGCCCGAAGGGTACGCGGGACCGGTGCGTGACCGCGGCGCGCAGCCCGCCCGCGGCCAGCCGGGCCAGGGTCTCCTCCGCCCCGCACAGCCCGGAGTGGACGAGGAGCAGCACGCCGTTCGGGTGGAGGGCGTCGTGGGCGTGGGCGCAGATGCGGTCCAGGGCCTCCCGGCCGCGGAGCCCGGCGTCCCAGGCGATCCCGCGGCCGTGGCCCCGGGCCTGCGGGGCGGGGACGTACGGCGGGTTGCTCACGATGAGGTGGAAGCGGCGGCCCAGTACGGGGCCGGTGAGGTCGCCGCGCAGCACCTGGACGCGGTGGCCGGCCCGGGCGGCGTTCAGGCGGGTGGTCAGGACGGCCCGCCGCGAGATGTCGATCGCGGAGACCCGGGCCCCGCCGCGCGCCGCCAGCAGGGCCAGGGCGCCGCTGCCGGTGCAGACGTCGAGGACGTCCATGCCGGCGGACGGGCCCTCGGCCTGGAGCGCCCGCGCCAGCAGATGGGTGTCGGCCTGCGGGGCGTACACCCCGGGCAGGGTCCACAGCCTGCCCAGGTCCACGGGCGGTGCGGCGGCAGTCCTCATCCGGTCCTCCATGAGGGGGAAAGCGGTCCTCGTTCCCACCGGCGCGGGCTCATCCAGTCCAGCGTGACCGGGCCCGCCGCCCGCCGCGACCCGGGAATCCGTCTTCCGGGGCTCCCGCCGCGCACATCCGGCATCCCCGGGTGACCATGGCCGGAACAGGGCGGCCCGGCCCTCCCGTCACCGCGAAGGAGTCCCGTGACTGACCGGAAGCACCTGCTGCGCGGCCGTACGGCCGTGGTGACGGGAGGGGCGCGCGGCCTCGGCAAGGCCATGGCGCGGGAGCTGGCCGCCCGGGGCGCCCGGGTGGCGCTGCTCGGCCTGGAGGAGGAAGCGCTCGCCGGGGTGGCCGCCACGCTCCCCGCGCCCTCCGGGCACTGGCCGGTGGACGTCACCGACGATGCCGCGATGGCCCGTGTCGCCGACGAGGTGCGCCGGCGCCTGGGCCCCGCGTCGGTGGTCGTCGCCAACGCGGGCGTCGCCGAGGGCGGTCCGTTCGCGGACTCCGACCCGGCGAGCTGGCGACGTGTGGTCGAGGTCAACCTGATCGGCAGCGCGGTCACGGCCCGGGTGTTCCTGCCGCAGCTCCTGGACACCCGGGGGTACTACCTCCAGATCGCCTCGCTGGCGTCCATCGGCGCCGCGCCGATGATGAGCGCGTACTGCGCCTCCAAGGCGGGCGTGGAGGCCCTGTGCCACTCGCTGCGCGCGGAGCTGGCGCCACGCGGGGTGGGGGTGGGCATCGCGTATCTGAACTGGATGGACACCGACATGGTCCGGGACGCCGACCGCTTCCCGGTGCTCCGCGAGCTGCGCGCCCATATGCCCCCGCCGGCCCGGAAGACCTACCCGGCGCCCCAGGTGGCCCGGCGCCTGGCCGCGGCGATCGAGCGGCGGTCGCCGTCGGTGTACGTCCCGGGCTGGCTGCGGGGCGTCCAGGCCGTGCGGGCGGGGCTGCCGGGGGTCGTCGCGCTCGCGACCCGCAAGGAGCTGAACCGCTCCCAGTTCACGGCCACCGGCCTGCTGGGGGCCGGGGGCCGGGCGGCGGCGGAGCCCACGGACCCGGACTGACCCGCGCCTCAGCGCCGCAGCCGTCGTCGCAGCGCAGCGCGCGCCGCGTTCGCGCCCGGGGCGCCGTGCACCCCGCCGCCCGGGTGCGCCGAGGCCGAGGCCAGGTACAGCCCTCTGACCGGAGTCTCGGGGCGGCCGGTGCCCGGGGTCGGGCGGAACACCAGTTGCTGGTGCGCCGACGTCGTACCGCCGTTGATCGCACCCCCGTGAAGGTTGGCGTCCATGGACTCGATGGTCGGGGGCGCCAGCAGGCGGCGGGCCATGATGCGGGAGCGGAAGCCGGGGGCCCAGCGCTCCACCTCGTGCTCCATGCGGTCGGCCATGGCTTCCTGCTCGCCCCGGTCCCACCGCCCGGTCAGACCGTCCTCGCCCGCGTCGCCCTTGATGCGGTGCGGGACGTGGGTGTAGGCCCAGGCTGCCTCGGTGCCGGCCGGTGAGCGCGTGGCGTCGGCGGTGCTCATCTGGCCGAAGAGGAGGAACGGCCGGTCCGGCACCTGCCCCATGGCGATCTGCGCGGCGAACCGGGTGAGGCCGTCGACGCCGTCCGCCAGGTGCACGGTGCCCGCCGTTGCGGCCTCGCGGGCGGTCCAGGGCACCGGCCCGTTCAGTGCCCAGTCCACCTTGAACGTGGCGAAGTCCCACTGGAAGCGGCGCAGGTCGTCCAGGAGCCGGGCGGGCAGATGGTGCGCGTCGACCAGTCCGCCGTAGAGCGCCGGGGCGGAGACGTCGGCGAGCACGGCGCGGGACGCGGGCACGGCCTCGCCCCTGGCGGTGCGTACGCCGACGGCGCGTCCGCCGCGCACGACGACCTCCGTGACCCGCTCACCGCAGCGGAGTACGCCGCCGTGCCGTTCGAGGCGCCGCACCAGGGCCGCCGTGAGCGCGCCCGCGCCCCCGACCGGCACCGGGAAGCCGTAGGTCTGCCCGAGCATGGACATCAGCCAGCCGAAACCGCCGCTGCCCGCCGCCTCGGGGCCGAGGTCGGCGTGGAGCGCGGTGCCCGCCAGCAGGACCCTGGCCGCCTCGCCGCCGAACCGCTCCTCGCCCAGGCGGCGTACGGGCAGCAGCATGGTCCGCGCCAGGCGCAGCCCCCCGGCGGCCCGGAGCCGGGCGGCGAGGCGGAGGCCGGAACGCACCGGCGGGAAGGGCGTGAAGAGGGCGCCCAGCACATCGCGGCGCACCCGGTCCCAGGTGGCGCACAGCTCCAGCCACGCCGCCCCGTCCCCCTCGGCGAAGGTGTCGAGCCCGGCCGCCGTGTCCCGTGCACGGTCCTCCAGCACCGCGCACCGCCCGTCCGGCAGCGGGTGCGCCAGCACCCGGAGGGCCCGCGACCAGCGCAGCCCCTCTTCCTGGAGGTCGAGCCCGTCGATGACCGGGGAGGCCGCCGCCAGCGGGTAGAACGCGCTGAACAGGTCGGTGACGTAGTCGGGGTGCACCGCGCGGTCGCTGCGTACGGCTCCGCCGGGCTCGGGCTGCGCCTCCAGGACTTCCACGCTCCACCCGGCGGCGGCGAGCAGGTTCGCCGCGACGAGCCCGTTGGGGCCCGCGCCGATGACCACGGCGTCCGGCATCGATGCCTCCAGGTGGGTCGCGGGAAGGGCTTCAGCCCGCTTCGTGGGCGCCCTTCGGGGTCGCCTCGACGGTCCGCGCGAGACGGGCGAGGACGCTGCGGTGGCGGATCTGGATCAGCGCGTCGACGGCGGCGTTGTGGAGCTTGCCCGCCGGTCCGCGCAGGGGGTGCTCGTCCAGCGTCACCAGGGCGTTGTCGCCCCAGCGTCGTACTTCCAGGGCGATCCGGGCGGTGCCGATCGGCCCGCTGTCGGCCTCCAGCTCCAGGATGTGCGGGGCCTCGCAGCGCCGCACGACGGTCCGCCCCCGCACGGACCACCGCCCGACGCCCAGGGCGTACGTGAGGCTGGCGCCGACCTCCGGCCAGTCGCCCCGGCGGGGGCGTGAGCCGGAGGTCCCGACCACCCAGTCGCTGTAGCGCGAGGGGTCCGCGAGGACCCGCCAGACGTCTGCCACGGTGGCCTCGATCAGGCGATGCCGTACCGCCATGGGTCCTCCTCTTGTCGTGCCGTGCGCCGGATGCTCAGGGGGTGACGATGGCGAAGTCCGGGTCCGGGGCGTCGAGGTGGCCGAGCAGTTCGGCCAGCCGGCCGGCGTCCCCGGTGACCTCGACGCCTGGCCGGGCCGCCAGATCGCCGGGCTGCACCGCGCCCACCAGAACGTCCCGCAGATCGGCCTCGGTCAGCGCGAAGGTGACGTCGGGCTCGGCCACGGCGGGTCCGGTGCCCACGACATGGGTGAGGACGCCGTTGCGCAGCCGCATCGTGAGGGGTTCGCCGCCCGCGATCTCCCACCGGACGGTGATGTCCGCGTCCCAGGCGCGGGGGCCGTTGACCCGGATGGCGAGGGAGTCGACCAGCTGGTCCAGGGTGAGGGCGGCCAGGACGTCCGGCGAGGCCGTGTCCGTGGGAGTGCCGAGGCTGCCGTGGCGCAGTTCCCGGGCGCCCATCAGGTAGACGCTGCGCCAGGTCCCGTTCTCGCTGCCGTAGCCCAGCTGCTCCAGCGCGTCGGCCTGGAGGGCGCGCGCCTCCGCGTTGTCCGGGTCCGCGAACACCACGTGGTTGACGACCTCCGCCACCCAACGGTAGTCGCCGTCCTCGAAGGACTGCCGGGCCCTGCGCAGGACCTCGCCGGCGCCGCCCATGAACGCGACGTAACGCCGGGCCGCTTCGACCGGGGGGTGCTGCCACAGGTGCGCCGGGTTCCCGTCGTACCAGCCCAGGTAACGCTGGTAGACGGCCTTGGCGTTGTGGCTGACGGAGCCGTAGTAGCCGTGCGTGTGCCAGGCCCGCTCCAGGGCCGGCGGCATCATGATCTCCTCGGCGATCTCGGGCCCGGTGAGTCCCTGGTTGAGCATCCGGAGGACCTGGTCGTGGAGGTACGCGTACAGGTCGCGCTGCTCCATGAGGAAGGAGATCACTCGCTCCCGGCCCCAGACCGGCCAGTGGTGCGAGGCGAAGGCGACGTCCGACACGTCGCCGAAGAGGCTGACCGACTCCGTGAGGTAGCGGGACCACACGTGCGGGTCGCGGACCTCGGCGCCGCGCAGCGTCAGCAGGTTGTGCAGGTTGTGCGTGGCGTTCTCCGCCATGCACAGGGCGGAGAAGCCGGGGAAGTGGATGTTCAGCTCCGCCGGGGCCTCGGTGCCCGGGGTGAGCTGGAAGACCATGCGGATGCCGTCGACGGTCTCCGTCTGGCCGGTGCGGGTGATGTCGAGGGTGGGCGGGATCAGCCCGGGCGCGCCCGTCGAGACGGTCTGCCCGAGGCCCGCGCCGATCTGGCCCCGGGGCCCCTTCTCCAGGGCGGCGCCGTACATGTAGGCGGCGCGCCGGCTCATCGCCGCCCCCGCGTAGACGTTCTCGCTGACGGCGTGCTCCAGGAAGCCGTGCGGGGCGAGCACCGGGATCCCGGCCGCGACGTCCTCGTCGGTCAGCACGCCGCGTACGCCGCCGAAGTGATCGACGTGGCTGTGCGTGTAGAGCACGCCCGTCACGGGCCGCTCGCCCCGGTGGGCGCGGTACAGCGCGAGGCCGGCGGCGGCCGTGGGGGCGCAGACCAGGGGGTCGATGACGAGGATGCCGCGCTCGCCCTCGACGATCGTCATGTTGGACAGGTCGAAGCCGCGTACCTGGTAGATGCCCTCGGTGACCTCGAAGAGCCCGTGCTCGGAGCAGAGCCTGCTCTGCCGCCACAGGCTCGGGTTGGCGGTGTCCGGGCACTCCTGGTCGAGGAAGCCGTAGGCTTCCAGGTCCCAGACGGCGCCGCCCGTGGCGTCGCGGATCACGGGGTCCTGCGCGGTGCCCATGAATCCGCGCCGGGCGTCCTCCAGGTCCTGGGTGTCGCCGAAGGGGTAGTCGCGCCGCACGGCCTGGTTCGCCCGGGCCACCGCCCGCTCGGCGGGTTTGGCGTCGGTGTCCTGCGTCATGGCGCTCTCCCTCGCGGCGACGGCCGGACCGCGCGCGGGCCCGGGCACCGCCACCCTCACCCGGCGTAAGGGACCCCACAAGCGGGTGTACGCCGTACGGGGAGGCGAACGGGGTAGGATATACCCCTCGGGGTATGACACCTTGACCGGGGGCCGTGACCGACGGCCCCGCACTTGGGAGGAACCGTGGAGCTGGACATGGCGGCCGACGAGCTGAAGTCGGTGCTCAACCGGCTGAAGCGCGCCCAGGGCCAGATCGCCGGGATCGTCAGGATGCTGGAGGAGGGCCGGGACTGCGAGGACGTGGTCACGCAGCTGGCGGCCGTCTCCCGCGCCCTGGACCGGGCCGGGTTCGCCATTATCGCGACCGGCCTCCAGCAGTGCATGACCGACGGCGACCGGCCCGCCATGGACCGGGACCAGATGCGGTCCCGCCTGGAGAAGCTGTTCCTGTCCCTGGCGTGAGCGGCGCCGCCGTCACGTCAGCGAGTTGACGGTGATGACCAGCAGGCTCGTCCCGACGGCCGCCTGCATCTCGAACGCCAGGACCGTCACCAGGGCGGAGACGGCCAGGAAGCCGCCGCCCACGCCCAGCAACCCGGTCACCGCGCCGAGGCCCGCCCCGGCGCCCCCGGCCCGCAGCGGGCGCACCTCGCCCGGCGCGCCCTCGCCCCTCGGGCGCAGCATCCGCACCGCGGTGAGGGCGGCGAGCGCGGCGAAGGCCGCCGTCAGGACCGCCTGCGGAATCCGGGCCGCGGCGAGACCGGCCACCGCCGCCGGGACGACGCCCGCCGCGGCGAACGCGGCCCCGGCCTTCCAGCGGACGTGTCCGGCGCGGGCGTGGGCGTACAGGGCGGTCACGGAGGTGGCGGTGACGATGAACAGGCTCGCGGTGGTCGCGGCGGCCGGACTGAGGCAGAGCAGGTAGATCAGCGCGGGGATCGCCAGGACACTGCCGCCCCCGCCCAGCGCACCGAGCGCGAGACCGACCACGGCCCCGGAGACCAGGGCGAGGGTCAGCACGCTCACGCGGCGGAACCGGGCGCGACCGTCAGCCCCGCCTGCCGCGCCCCCTCGAAGCCGTCGTCCACGGCGACGACCGCGCGGCCCTCCGCGTCGAGCAGGGACGCGGCGATCGCCGCGCGCATCCCGCCCGCGCAGTGCACCCACACCTCGCCGTCCGGCAGCTCGCCGGAGCGCTCGTGCAGTTCGTGCACGGGCATGTGGACGAAGTCCCGTACATAACCTTCGGCACGGACCAGCTCCCGCTGGGCGTCCGCGAGCTGTTCGGCAGTGGCGACGAGCAGGGTCACCGGCTTCCCACGTCGTCGTGGATCCCCCGCGCGACGTGGAGCGGGTCCTTAGCGGCCGGCCCGGGCCCAGCACGCCTCCGCGCACCGGCTGGCCGGGGTGGGGAGGACCCGGACGTCGTCGGGGAGCCGGCCTGGGCAACCGCAGCTACCTGGCGGGAGGGGCCGCGACGGCGGGTCGCCGCGCTCACGGGCCCGCTTCAGGGCGGCGAAGTCGAAGGAGACCCGCGCCGCCGCCGGGACCAGGTACCGGGCGCCGGTCAGCCGGGGTTATTACCCCGGGAGGTATATTGCTTCCACCGTAACAGAGATACCCCCCAGGGTATTTTTCAGGTCGTTGGTGCCCCTGGGCCCCGGGCACCGCCCCGCTCTACGCCTTACGGGCCAGCAGGTGCACTTCCTGGAACTGGCGCCGGTCGTCCGGTCGGGGCTCGCGGACCATCCGGGCCGTCTCGGTCAGCCCCTGGGCACGCAGCAGGCCGGCGAGGTGGTCGGGCGCCCACCGGTAGGCCGTCGTGACGGCGTGGTCGAAGGACTGCGTGGGGCGGCCGGGCCCGTCGGTCGCGGAGAAGCCGATGAGGAGGTGGCCGCCGGGGGCGAGTACGCGGCTGAACTCGGCGAGGACCGGCGGGAGTGCCGCCGGCGGGGTGTGGATGACGGACCACCGCGAGAGCACACCGTCCAGCGTGCCGTCGACGAGGTCGAGGGCGCCCATCTCCCCCACGTCGAAACGCAGTCCGGGGCAGGCCCGGCGGGCGAGGCCGACCATCGCGGATGAGGCGTCGACCCCGAACGCGTCGAGCCCCAGGCCGGTCAGATAGCCGGTGACATGCCCGGGTCCGCACCCGACGTCGGCCACCCGCCCGCCCGCGCCGACGGACTCCGCGAAGGCATCGAGCATCGCGCGGTCCAGGGGGCTGTCGCGCAACGAGTCGCTGAACAGCCGCGCGTACAGCTCCGCGGCGTCGTCGTAGGCGGCACGGGTGACGGAGAGTGCTTCGTGTTCGGCCATGGCGGCGAGGGTAGCGCCCGCGCCGGGCCCTCTACCGGCGTGCGGCATGATCGCCGACAGCAGCCGAACGTCCGGGGGGCACCATGTCGTGGACCGAGCACACCGTCGTACGTGAGGGAGTCCGGCTCGTCTGCCGGGACGGGGGCGGGTCCGGCCGGCCCGTCGTCCTGCTGCACGGCCTCGCCGGACACGCGGGCGAGTGGGACGCGCTCGCGGAGCGGCTGGCACCCCGGCACCGGGTGGTCGCGGTGGACCAGCGCGGGCACGGCGCGAGCGAGCGGCGGCCGGGAGACGTCTCGCGCGCGGCGTACGTGGCGGATGTCGTCGCCGTCGTACGGCGTCTGGGCCTGGAACGGCCCGTCCTGGTGGGCCAGTCGCTGGGCGGGCACACGGCGATGCTGACGGCCGCCGGCCACCCGGACCTGCCGGGCGCGCTCGTGCTGGTGGAGGCCGGGTGCGGTGGGCCGGCCCCGGGCGTGGACGAGCACATCGGCCGGTGGCTCGACTCGTGGCCGGTGCCGTTCCCCTCCCGGGAGGCGGCGGCCGCGTTCTTCGGCGGGGGCCCGGCCGGTGCGGGCTGGGCGGCGGGGCTCGTGGAGCGCGACGGCGGCTGGGGGCCGCGCTTCGACCGGGACGTGATGACCGGGTCCCTCGCGGAGAACGCCAGGCGCTCGTTCCACGAGGAATGGGACCGGGTCGTGTGTCCCGCCCTGCTCGTCCTCGCCCGGAAGAGCTTCGTCCCGGCCGAGGAGGTGGACGCGATGCTGCGCCGCCGCCCGGACACGCACGCGGTGAGCGTCCCGGGCACGGGCCACGACCTGCACCTGGAGCGCCCGGACGCGCTGCACGGGGCGCTCGCGGCGTTCCTGGAGGCCGTGTAGCGCTCCGACCCGCAAGGTTCGCCGGGGCCGCACGACTCCGGTGCGCCACCCCGCGCGATGATGCCGCCCGCTTCGGCCGGTGGCTCGACCGGCAGCGGGGCAGCGAAGGGAGGACGGCTCAGGAGGCGGACGGCTCGATCTCTCCCGCGAAGACGATGATCTGGTCGATGAGGCTCCGCCGCAGATGGACGACGTCCGTTCCCGCCAGGCGGGGGCCTCCGTCGGGCGTGGTGAAGACCCACTGGTACCGGGCCCATTCGTCAGGCATGTCCACCGCCGAGCAGCGCACCATCGTGCCGGTCCCCGCCGGGTGGCGCCGGATGTCCAGCACGAACCGCTCGACCGCCGCGATTCCGTCGCTGCGGCCCAGCGGTCCCCAGAAGACCACGTCCGAGGTCAGGGCCTGCGAGAGCAGGGCAGTCACATAGCTGTCGTCCGAGGCGTTGAACGCGGAGACGAACGTGTCGATCGCGGAGCGTGCGGTCTCTTCCTGCATGCCCCAGTAATACCAGCCGTTTCGCGGCGGCCTGACCGAGTCCGATCGGCAAGACCCCCTCAGGGCCTCCGCCGGTGGGGAACGGACCGGCGGAGGCCCCGTGCCTACTCCCCGAAGGCCACCTGCGCCTCGCCGGAGCAGCGGTCGGTGCCCGTGTCGCACAGCTTGTACGTGTACGCGGTCCGGCGGCTGCCGGTGATCAGGTCGGTCCAGCGCCCGGTGTTCGGCACGGTCGCGACCACCTTGCCGTCCCGGACGACCCGCACCTTCGCCGTCGTCGCCCCGTTCCAGGCGAGGGACGCGGTGCGCAGCAGCTTGCCCGGGCCCGCCTCCGCGGTGAGCTCGAAGCGGGCGCCGACCCTGACCTCGACGACCCGGCCGGGCGCGGTCTTCGTACCGAAGTACGCGTAGGCGCCCTGGGGGTCGATCACTCCGGAGATCAGCCCGTCCTCGTTCTCGCCGAGGGTCACGTAGCCCGTGGACTCGAAGCGTTCCAGGTCGACGGTGACGACATGGCCCGGAACCGACAGCGTGCCGAAGGCCGCGAACCGGCCCGCCGGATCCATCACCGCCGAGAAGAAGGGACCGCCGCCCGACGGAGCCAGGACCCCGTCCCGGGTGAAGGACGTGAGGTCGATCCGGACGATCTTCCCGCCGCCGGCGCCCTCACCCGTGCCGAAGTAGGCGTGGCCGTCGTCGGGCGCGATGACCGCCGACCGCAACGGGCCCTCGCCCGAGGGCAGCGTGAGCGAGCCGGCCTCCTTCATGGCCGCCAGGTCGATCTTGACCACGCGGCCCTGCGGGCTCGTCACCGTACCGAAGTAGGCGAACTCCCCCTTGGAGTCGATGACCCCGGCGTCGAGGAAGTCGTCCCCGGCGCCCAGGGTGACCGCGCCGACGCGGGTGAACGTGGCCAGGTCCACCTTGACCAGCCGCCCCGGCTCCGTACCGGTCCCGAAGTAGGCGTACTTCCCGGCCGGGTCCATGAGCGCCGAGCGGACGTTGCCGTCCTCCGCGCCCATCACCATGATCTTGTCCAGCGTGAAGGTGTCCAGGTCGACGCGGACGAGGCGGCTCGGGTAGGCGGCGACGGCGAAGTAGCCGTACTTCCCGGCCGGATCGATGACCGCGTCCTGTATGACCTTCTGGCCGACCCCCACCGTCAGCGTGCCGACCTTCTTGAACGTCTTCAGATCGACCTTGGTGATGAACCCGGGCAGCGGATCGAACGGGTTGTCGGTGCCGAAGTACGCGTAACGCCCCTGGGGGTCGATGGCCGCGGCGTGGAGGTCCCGCTGCATGGCCGACGTGCTCACCGCGCCGGTGCGGGCGGGGATCGCGGTGCCGCTGCCGTGGACGCGCACGGTGTGCGCGAGGCCCTCCGCGTTGTCCAGGAGGGTGACCTTCCCGTCCTGGGCGGTCTTCGCAGTGGGCCGGAAGCTGAGGTCGAGCGTGCAGTGCTCCTTGCGCTTCAGCCGGTAGGGGGCCTTGCCGCAGGTGCCGGGGCCGGCCACGAACGCGCCGTCGTGGTCGGTGACGCGGGTGACCGTGACCGGCTCGCTGCCGAGGCTGGTGAGGGTGACGGTGACCGGGCCGCCGGTCGTCCCGACAGGCACGGTGCCGAAGTCGATGTCGTCCGGCGTGACGGACAGGACCTTGCCGGGCCGGGCCGGGAGGCGGATGTCGGCGGTGGCCGGGGCGGACTCGGCAATCGTCACCTCCGTCTTCGTGGCGGTGTAGGCCGGGGAGGACGTCGTCACGGTGTAGTCGCCGATGGTGGCGAGCACCGTGTACCGCCCCTCGGTGTCGGTCGTGGCCGGAAGCCCCACCGGCTCCCCGTCGGCGGTGAGTTGCACGGTGACGCCCTCCACGGGCTCGCCCGTGGCCGCGTCGGTGACCGTGCCGTTCAGGGTGCCGGTGGTGCCGCGCGGCGCCTTCTCGACGGCGGCGTGGATGTCCAGCCTGCCCTGCCCGTACACGTTGTTGTCCTGCGCGGTGCCGCCGCAGGAGACGTCGGACACGTCGACCGCGGTCTCGTCCAGGAGCCTGCGGGTCGCGTCGATGTCCCGTGCGACCGCCGGGGCCGCCGACCACAACAGGGCGATGGCGCCCGCGACATGGGGCGCGGCCATCGACGTTCCGCTGCCCACGGCGTACTTGCCGCCGGGGTACGCGGAGCGGATCGCGACACCCGGCGCCGAGACGTCCGGCTTGATCAAGTCGTCGTCGAACTCCGAGGGGCCGCGGCTGGAGAAGGAGGCCACGTTGCCGTCGGCGTCGAACGCACCGACCCCGTAACTCTCCTTCAGATTACCCGGGTTGCCGTCGGTCCCGCAGTCCGGGCCCTCGTTGCCGTTGGAGAAGACCGGGAAGATCCCGGCCGCCACCCACGCCTGCACGGTCTGCTCGAACCACGGGTCGGCACCGGCCGCGGCGCTGCCCCACGAGTTGTTCACGACGTGCGGGCGCAGTTCGGGACGCGGGTTGCGGCCGTTGGCGTCGGTGGGGGCCAGCATGAACTGTCCGGCGGCCAGCAGGTCGCGCTGGTTGCAGTTGCTGGTCGAACAGCCCTTCGCGGCGATCCACTTGGCGCCGGGGGCGACGCCGACGTGGTTGCCGGTGCCGCCGTCGCCGGCCATGGTGCCGACGGTGTGGGTGCCGTGGCCGACGTTGTCGCAGGGCGTGGAGACGACGATGCCGCAACTGACGGTGGGGTCGTACCAGTTGTAGGCGTGGGTGAAGGTGCCGTCGCCGTTGTTCCCCCGGTACTGCTTCACCAGTGCCGGGTGGTCGTACTGGACGCCGGAGTCGATGCTGCCGACGACGATGCCCTCGCCGGTCGCCCGGTAGTCCTTCCACACCTGGGGCGCGCCGATCCGGTCGACGCCCCATTCGACGTCGTCCACGGTCGGCTCGTCCTGCGCCGCCTTCATCTCCGGCAGGGCGTACGTCCGGTCCCCGGTGACCCGGTCCACGTCCGGCAGGGCGGTGATCCGCTTCAGCAGCTTCGCGTCGCCCTTCACCTCGACGGTGTTGGCGATCCAGAAGGGCGTGTACGAGGCGTCGGCGTCCCGCAGCACGTCGATCAGGGCGGCCTGGCTGGTCCGGGCCGTCTTCCGGAGGCGGCTGCTCACCTCGCGCCCCTGCCGGGCCCGGTCCTTGATCCGGGCGGCGCCCTTGAGGTCGGCCTCTTCGCGGAGGTAGACCCAGAAGGTGGCGCTGCCGCCGTCCGCGAGGTCGCGGGTCAGGGCGCGCTCGACGGACGGCCGGGCTTCGTCGCTCGCGGGCGCCGCCTGGGCGGTCGTGGCGGCGGGGAGTCCCGTCGCCGCGAGGCCCGCGGCGAGCAGGAGCCCCCAGGCGCGTCGCGGTCTGCCGTGTCTCGGTGTCATGGAGAGGTGAACCCTTCCTGGTAGGAGTGGGCTTGCGGTTCCGTCGTGCCCCGCGCCCCGGGTCAGCGGTGCAGCGCGTACGCCCGGACCACGGTCTGCCGGGTGCGGCTTCCCGCGTCGTCCCAGGCGGTGACCCGGAGCGTGACGTGCTCCGCGCCGGTGCGCGGGTGGTGCAGGACGGCGGTGGCCGATCCGTCGGGGCGCACGTGCGGCCGCACGGAATCGGTCCAGGTCGCGCCGTCGTCGTAGGACGCCTCGACGCGCATCCCCGTGACGCGCGGGCCCCGGTAGCCGTCCGGGCGCAGGGTGCTGACGCGGACCGGGAAGGCGCGCCCCGCGCGGGCGGTGTTGTCGCCGTCGACGCCGAGGTCGTAGCCGAGCAGGATCACCGGCAGGACGGCGCACGGGTGGTCCGGGCCGTAGACCTCGGCGCAGCCGGCCGCGGTGGCTCCGGCCGCGGGCGCCGTCGAGCGGAAGGTGTACGTGGTGTCCGTGCGCGTTCCGAGGGTTTCGAGGGCGTTGGTGCGGCGCACGACGCTCTGGTCGATGCGGTATTCGGCGTCCTCGGGCACGAACAGCTGGGCGGCGGGCACCTGTCGGCCGTCGCGGCGGTAGGTGAAGGTGCTCGTGGAGGAGCCCATGCCGTAGTGGGCGGGGTCCCCGTCCCCGTAGGGCGCGAGCAGGAAGCTGGCCCCGAGGTCGGAGCGGCAGAGGGCGCAGCTGATGCGGCGCGGCAGGGTGGGGTGGATGGGCGCGGCTCCCCACACCCGGTCCGCGGTGGTGCGGGCGCGATGGGTGGCCGGGTACTCCTCCAGGTAGGTGTCGGTGAGGTCGGACGCCCTGACCGTCTGCGCGTACTGGCTGTCGTCGGCGTACACGTGGTCGGTGCGGGTGCCGGGGGCGAGGTGCCGGGCGGCGACGCGGAACGTGGCCTTCTCCCACGGGTGCCGGACCGTCAGGATGTCGTCGGCGATCCGGGGGGTGCCGTCCGCGTGGAAGGTGTTCACGAGCTGGGCGAACCGGTCCGTCGGGACGGTGAGGGCGGTGCGCTCCGGAATGGCCCCGGCCGAGTGGAACGGCGCGGTGTACGTGAAGCGGCTGTCGGGGCGGCCGTCGAGGGTGACCGCGACGGGCCCCTTCGCGAGGGCTGCCAGGAGACCGGCGCCCTGTTCGCGGCTGACGGCCAGGCCCGGGACCGTACTGGTGCCGCTGTCCTGGATCAGGGTGGCCCCGTCGGTGGGGCGGATCGCGAGGACGGCGGCGGCGTGGTGCCGGGCGGCGGTGGCGAGGGCGGGCGGGAGCCAGCCGTTGGCCCGGACGACGGCCAGCTTTCCGGTCAGGTCGCGGCCCGCGTAGTCGGCCTCGGTGCCGGTGCCCACGTCGACGGCGGGCAGCTCGCGGTCGCCGGTGAACCGCTGTCCGAGGTCGGGGGTGAGGAGGTCGAGCGGGTGCGTGGTGGTGCCTGCCCGCCAGGTTCCCCGGACGAGCGGGTCGCGGAGCCGGTGCTCGGCGGTCAGGTCGAAGGTGCCGTGCTCGGCGGTGGTGTGCGAGGCGATGGCCCCGTACCGGGTGGTGCGGTCGCTGACGCCGCTCGCGACGCCGATCGCGGCGGTGGCGCCGTCGTCCAGGGTGCGGCGGGCAGTGACGCCGAGCGCGGCGCGCTCCAGCGGGCGGTCCTCGCCGTCCACCCGGGCGGTCAGCTCGTGGGCCTGCCGGGCGTCGATGTCCACGGTGGCGTCGCCGCCGACGGTGAACTCCGGTTCGGCGAAGGTGTCGACGGCCAGCGGGACGCGGTTGGTGTCGTAGGTGGTGACGAGGGCCTGAAGTGCGTAGTCGCCTTCCGGGAGCCGCGTCTCCCAGCTGCCGTCCCCCATGAACGTGAGGCTCTGCAGCTCGGCGTCACCACTGGCCATGTCGAGTATCTGAAGGTTCGTCTGCCCGCCGGGCTTTCCGTCGCGGCCGGTGAAAGTGAAGTGCACGGTGTGCTTCGGGGGTTGCTCGGTCCACCCGACGGCGGTGGTCAGGTGGGTGCCGTCGCCCGTGGCGGTCAGGTAGCCGTCGTAGCGTCCGGTGCCGGTACGGGTGGGGTCGACGGTGAGGGTGACGGCCGCGCTGCCGTGGGCGGGGACGGTGACCGTGTCGGCGGAGAGGGCGGCTCCCCCCTCGGGGACGGTGGACCCGCGCCCGAGGTCGAGGCCGAGGCTCAGCGTGACCTCGTGGTCGCCGTCGTTGGTGTAGACGACGTCCCGGTCGGCCTTCTGCTCCTGGTCGCGCAGGTCGCCGAAGTCGGCCGTCCCGGTCGCGGTGACCGACTGGGCGGAGGCGCGGTCCACGGCGACACGCCCCGCGCCCTGTTCGTAGACCTCGTCGCCGGGGCTCGTCCGCGCGGCGGAGACCAGCGCGTCCTTGAGCCGGGCCGCCCGCCACCCCGGGTGCTGCTGCGCGAGGAGGGCCGCCGCTCCGGCCACGTGCGGGGTGGCCATGGAGGTGCCGTCCAGAGCGGTGTAGTACTCACCGGCGTCCCTGCCGATGTGCGTGCCCGCGGCCCGGGCGGCGACGATCCCGACACCCGGCGCGGTGATCTCCGGCTTCAGCGCGCCCAAGGCGGTCGGCCCGCGCCCGGAGAAGGCAGCGAGGTGGTCCTGCCGGTCGACGGCGCCGACGGTGAGCGCGGTCCGCGCGGTGCCGGGGCTGGCGACGGTGGACCGGCCGGGTCCGGTGTTGCCGGCCGCGACGACGAACAGCGCCCCGGAGGACTCGCTGAGCGCGTCCACGGCCTCGCTGAGCAGGTCGCTGCCCTCTTCGGTGGGCGCGCCGAGGCTCATGGAGACGATGTCGGCGCCCTGTGCGACGGCCCACTCCATGCCGGCGATGACCGTGGACTCGTCACCGTTGCCCGCGTTGTCGAGCACCTTCCCGACGAGGAGCCCGGCGCCCGGCGCGACGCCCTTGTACGTCCCGCCGGACGCGGCCCCGCTGCCCGCGACGGTGCTCGCCACGTGGGTCCCGTGGCCGCGCCCGTCCTGGACGTCCTGGCCGGGTATGAAGCTCTTCGAGCCGAGGACCCGGCCCTCGAAGTCGGGGTGCCCGAAGTCGATTCCGGTGTCCAGCACCGCGACCTCGACCCCGCTGCCGTCGTAGCCGCTCTTCCAGACCTCGGGGGCGCCGATCTGCGGCACGCTGACGTCCAGGGTCGCCCGCACCCTGCGGTCCGGGCGCACCACGGCCTCCGGCCCGTCCAGCACGGCGCGGCAGAACGCGTGCAGCGAGTCCTTCTCGACGTCCACGGCTGCCGCGCCGACCGAGGCGAGCGGGGTCCGGTGCGTGACGCCCGGGACGTCCCCGGCGCGCGCAGCGAGCGTGGAGCGGGCCGGGGTGCCCGCGTAGTCGACGATGAACGGCAGGGTGTCGCCCCCGCTGTTTCCCTGCCCGTCGGCGGCGAGGCGGCTCACGTTGAACAGCTCCCGGTCGAGCCGCCCGGACGCCAGCCCCTCCCCCGCGCTGTCCGGGATGACATAGGTGTCCCCCGAAGGCCCCTGCTCGGTACGGAAGGTGGTGGCCGTCCCCGCCGCCGGACGGGCGTCGACCGAGACGCGCCCGTCGGCGTCGGTGGTGACGGTGACCGTGTCCCCGGTGACCAGGGTGACGGTGTCGCGGTGCGGGGCCTGACCGGCGGCGGTGCTCTGCGTGCGCACGGCGACGGGCGCGGTCCCGGCGGCCTGTCCGGGGAGCACGGGGCCGAGGAGGGTGAGGACGAACGCCGAGGCGAGGAGCGCGGTGCCACGCGCCGCTCCTCCGCCGCGTCTGACGGGACCGGTGCGCATCGTGGCCTCCTGGCGAGGTGCGGCGCCGGCAGCGGCTGCCGGGCGACGGACGAACGGGAGCACAGGCACGGGCCGGGCGACCGCTGAAGGCAGCCGCGCGGCCCGTTGCCGGACATCCTCGGCTCGGCGCCGCGGTCAGGCATAGGAGATACGGGTGGCGAGGATGCGACATGTCGCCTGTTCGCCGGGGTGCCTCCGGGTGGGAAGGTTCTCGCCCGGAGGCACCCTCAAGGGCAGACGGAGGTCAGCCCAGAACGGCCATGCACTCGCGAAGGAGCGGCTCCAGTCGCAACTGGGCTTCCTCACGCTCGAATACCTGCAGAGCATCGAGGCATGTGATGATCCAACGGGCCTCGTCCTCGTCCTCGATACGGACGGCCACGGCTGTCACCGCGCTCTCCCCATCGAAGGGCTCGTCCTTGAACGCGTCCACGAGCGCCCGGTACCCGGTGGTCAGCAACTGATCCGCGTACACGCCGGTCGCCTCCGCGAAGGCGCGAGCCTCGGCGACGTCCTGACGCAGATCGGTCAACCGATCCAGTACCGCTTCAGGATCACCGATTTCACCGTGCAGGCGGTGGGCCTGATTGACGAGATGTGGCCAGCCTCCGGTCAGCTCATGGAGTCGCTCCAGACGGTCCTCCGTGTGAAACCTCTCGACCCGCTGTGCCCAACTACGCAGGCTCCTGCGGTCGTGCCGGCGCAACGCCACCGGCGCCGCCGATGTCGCCTCGTCGCCCATGAGCAGGGGTCGCCAGAGACCCAACTGGGAGGGGTCTGTGACGACGACCACCGCGCGTGTCACCCCCGGCGTCGCGGGAAGCAAGGCCTCTGCCCAGTCCACAGCCTGTCGGGGGGCCTCGGGCCGGGCGTCGGGGTAGCGGGCGAAGTCGCTGATGACGACCCTTCTCTCGCGCGGCCTTCCTCCTACCAGCTCCTGCTTGTAGACGCTCGGCTTCCCTACGGGCGGCAGCGTCCAGTCAGCGATGCGCCCTGCCACGACACGAAGGGCCTCCCCGACGTCACCGACTCCGGTCGCGGCAGTGCCGAGGACAACCCTCGTCTGATTGGATCGCTCGCCGAGAAGGTCGTCGAGCTGCGTAATGGTGAGCGGTGCCGGCCGCCCGTCAGGCAACTCGGGGCGCCCCTCCTGCACGATGCTCTCCTGAAGCTCGCAGTCCTGTTCCGCTCGGAGCAAGCGGGCGTCCACCTCGTGCGAGGTGCCGATCATCCGCAGGGCGTTCGGCCCCCTCAGGTGCCATCCCTGACCGTCGTGGTTGGGGGCGAGAATGCCCAGCCCCACCATCTCGGAGAGGTATGCACGGAAACCCTCGGCGTCGAGCTGTTCGAAGCCCTTGGGCCAGAACGTCTCGCATTCCTCCCTCAGTTCGGCGTCGCTGAGCCGCACTTCCAGGCCGCGGTGGCGTGCGTGGTAGGCCAGCACGTTGGCGATCACGTCGTAACGGTGATCGAGACTCAATGTGTCCTTGAAGGCCGCCGAGATGCCGTCCCTGAGCCCCGTGTCCGCCTCGACGATCTCGATGTCCGCGTTCTCCACCGCGTACGGTGGCCCCTCCTCGGTCCCCCGCCGCGTCCGTTTGCGGTGCATCACCTCGACCAGCCGGTGACCGAACATCTGAAGGAGAAACGGCTGGTAGGAGCAGTAACCGAGCACTCGGTTGACGAGGTCCATGTCCTGGAACTCGAAGCCGAGCGCCCGCATCGGATCAACGAGCAGATCAGCAGCGGACTGCGGTGCGAGCGGCCCGATCACCTTCGGAGTCTGTGCGAGATGCCCGAACGGCCCGTTGCTGGCGAGCTTGGAGAACCGCTGTACGGAGTGCAGCCCGGCGAAGACGACCTTGGCCCTGTCCTTGGTGTCCGATCCCAGGCCCTTGAGCTTCTTCGTCTGGTCGAATCGGGGGGCGTCCGCCTCGAAGAACTGGTCGCATTCGTCGAGCAGGATCAGCAGGCTTCGCCGCGATTCCCCGTCGAGCCAGGACCGGATGCCGGCGCGCACCCGCTCGGCGATGTCCTGCCGTGACTTGCGGCCCGGCTGTCCTCCCAGCACCTCTGCGGCCCGGAGTTCACGGTCGAGGACGCTCCAGAGGGCCTCCGGACCCAGTGAGCTTCCCTTGCCGATGTTCTCCTGGTCGAGATTCACATACACAGCCATGTGGTAGCCGGGGCGCTGGCTCTCGAACCGCTCTCCGGCATCACTCAGCAGGGCGGACTTGCCGAGCCCTCGGCCGCCGAAGATGACCTGCGTGCCGTACCGGTCGAGCACACTCTTCCGTTCGGCGTCGCGCCCGTAGAACATCTCCCCGCCGATCCGGCCGCGCTTCTCCCTGATGTACGGGTTGACGCCCGAGAACGGCAGCAGAGTCTGGGTGGCCGTACTGACCTGGCGGTTGCCGCGTGCGGCGAGGTAGGCCAGGGCGGCGTCGTCCACGACGAGCATCGGTTGCAGCCGACCGGAGCCGACGGCGAGTTCGACGCGCGCCTCGCGGCTGAGAGTGCCGAAGTAGAGGACGAGGAGACTTGCGCCACTCGTGTCCCGCTCCGCCAGGCTCATGACGAACTCGGCGGACGGACGACCCCAAACCATCAGCACGCGGAGGCTGCCGCCCTGCTCACGGATCTGCGAGCCGAATGCCGGTGCCTTCGCCCTGCCGTTCGTCTCCACCTCGGTGGCCTCGAAAAGGCGGTACTCGCGCCTGCGCAGATGTGGGGACCGCTCGTCCAGCGGTCGGGCGCTCTTCGCCTCGTAGCCCAGCAGTTTCAGCAGGGGCGGCAGCTGCCGGCGTGCGGACACGTCCAGCCGGTCCTTCGGTTCCGTCGCACCCAGCTCCCGCCACTCGTCGAGAACGTCGGCAGCCAGAGCAGCCTCGTCGCTCGAAAGGCCGCTGTAGTCGAGGACGGGGACCCGCAGATGCTTTCCGGCGGACCGCACCAGCTCGACGAGACTGCGGTCGATGCCCTTGGGCAACCCATCGGGGACGGCCGGGAAGAACTCGGTCAGGTGGGACTCACCGCCGTCGATCTCCGGGACGTCCTCCCCGATCTCCAGGAAATAAACGAGGTCGGCCGCAGTGGCAAGGCCGCCCGTGTCCAGGTGCCGAAGTACCTGTGCACGCTGCTCGGCGGTGGGATCCAGGGCGTCGAGTCTTGCCCGGATCCGGTCGGCTGCCTGCTGCCGGAAGGCCGGCAAGTCGCCTCGTACGGTGTCGAGCGCCCGCCGCACGACCACCAGATCGTGCGTGCCCGCGCTGTCGAGCGCGTCCTTGGCGTCGGCGAGCAATTCCTGCAGTCGCAGGTCCTGATCGTCGGTCACCGCGCCGTCAGCCTGTGCGCGATGCAGCTCGGCAACGAGGTCGTCGTGCCCCGCCCGCAGCTCCGCGCGCCGGGCCGTGGCCCTTGCCTCGATGTCGGCGACCGGCGGAGGGGTGAACCCCCGGGCATCGGGGAGCAGTCCGCGCTGTGCCAGCTCCACGAGGGAACGAGCGGCGGCGAAGGCGTCCTGTGCGATTCGCTCGGCGAGCCCGTCCTGCCAACTGCGGCCCACGGCCACGAGCAACTCGTCGAGCGAGGGCTGCTCGTCAGGACGATTCCGCACCTTGAGCAGTTCGGCGTCCAACACGAGCTCAAGGTCGATCGCACCACCGAAGCGCGTGTTCGTGATCCCGACGTCGCCGGCCAGCAGATCGAACAGCTCCCGCATGGAACTGCGCGCCGCGCACGCGGTCGCGGCCTTGACGACATCCGTGCTTCCCTCGACCTGCTCCAACTCGGCCAGTGCCATGTCCTTGCCGTCCAGCAGGGAACGCCGCAGGGAGGAGATCTCCTTCACCGCCCGGTTCCCGTCGGAGCGGTCACCACGACGGATGGTGTCGACCGCGAGACACCATTCCTTGGCGACATCGACGGCGCGTTCCACGAGGTGCACCAGATCCTGTCGCCCGGACCCCTGGAGCGGCTTGCCGCTGGGTGAGCGATGCCTTCGGTCCATGCGGTCGATCTCGGTACTGACCTCGCCGAGTTTCGTGAGACGTTCGACTTGCTCACGCACCTGAGCCACCTCGTCACGGCGGTCCCCGGACACCGTCCCGAGAAATGCACCGAGAAGACCGCCGTCGGCCAGCCACCGCTTGGCGATGTCCGTGGCCCGCGCAAACCGCAGTCTGGGGGCAACGAGCAGAAGACGGCTCTGTTCGGTCAACTCCCTCAGGCGTCCCTCCGCTCCGGAGATGTCGGCGCTGACGGCCAGCGGGGACGCCATCATCAAAGCACCGCTGAGAGCACGGTCGGCGACGGCGGCCGCCGCTTCCGCCAGCCGTTCCGGCAACCGGGGCACCAGAGCCTTCAGCTGGGCACCCGCCAGGTGGTCTCCGGTGATCAACGCCGTCCGCAACAGGGCGGGGAGAAGCAGGAACTCGCTCCCCTCCGCATCACGGCCCGCGTAAGCGCCGTACTGCTGAAGCAGATCCGCGGTGACCCGGGCTCCCTGGCTGTCGCCGGAGGTGAGCACGTCGGCGGCGCCGGCCAGACGGAGCGCCTCGGCCTGCGACTCGGGGTATCCGCCACCACTCGCGATGTGGTGGGCCAGTCCGAAGCGCCGGTCCCTGATCAGCCGTGTCAGGGCTTCCTCGACCACGGACTCCTCGGCCACGACGTCGCCGGAACCGTTGTCTTCCGCGGCTTTCCCGGCCGCCGCCGCAGGCTCGTCCCGGGGTGCCGAGATCTGGGCGTCGTCGCCGTCGAGCGGATCCTGCACCGACGTCGAGGGCTGCACCTGAGCCTCCGCAGCAGGCGAGGCGGCCGCCTCCGAATCAACGGTGCGGGACTGTTCGCCGGAGTCGGCGGACTCCTCCTCCAGGCTCTCTTCCGCGGGCAGCCCGGTTTCGGTGCCGGCCGGTTCGGTCACCGGTTCCGCCTCTGCCGCACGAGGCTCCGCCCCGATGGCGTCCGTCGTGTCGCCGTCGGATTCGCCGGACGGTGACAGGGTCAGTTCGGGTGCCACGATCGCTGCCATGGCGCACGTCGGCAGCACGCGGACCACCTTCTGCTGGAGCCCGAGGATCTCCGCGGCCGCGTCCGGGTCCCGCCCGAGCCGGATGAGCTCGGCCAAGTCGGCGAGAGCGGCGCTCTCCTCGCGTTGCCGCTCGCTCCAGGACGGCGCTTCGATCAGACGACGGGCCGTCTCGCGCACGGCCTCAGTCGCAGGGACGGCCGGGCTGTCCGACCGGCATCCGACGGTCAGCAATGCCCGGAGGCTCTCCCGCGCCCGACGGTCGTGTTCACCCGCCTCCCAACGTTCCTGTGCGGCCTGCTGCATGTCCTTCAGCCGGTGCGGAACCCCGTCCAGCCCGGCGGCACGGAACACCGCACCCGCATGGTCGAACGCGACCGTCAATGCCTCCAGGCCGGCCAGGTCAGCTGCCTGCGGAGGGCAGCCGTTCGCGATGGCGTCGGACACATTCCGCGCCGCTTGGCCGGCCTGTTCCAGTACCGCGTCGAGTCGGCGGCATGCGTGCACGGGATCCGGCTCGGCCGCTTCACCCACACTCACTTCCTCGACATCCAAGGGAGCTGAGCCCGCTGCGACATGCTCGGCTACGACGACCTCCCGGTGCGCGGTGTTCTGCGAACCCCCGCAACCGGGCCACGCGGCGGCCACGGACCGAGCCTCTTCGGCCACCAGGGCAAGGCGGGCGCACTCGGCCTCGTCGACGTCCGCCGCGAACCACGTCTGGTCCGCTGCCCAGGCCAGGAGGTGAGCGTCCTCGACAGACGCGTTGCACCAAGCGAAAACCGCGGCTCTGACCAGCGTCGCCCCCCACCGGGAAACGGGGTCGGCGACGGCCCGGCCGTCGCTCGTCAGGGCAACCGTACTGATCTGACCGAGCACTGTGTATGTCAGGTCCCTGAGCCCGCACGTGCAGGAGCGTTGCCGTGCTTCGCGTCGCAATCTGGCGAGAATGTCCCTGCACAGTGCGTTGCCAGCCCGCCTTGGCGCTGCCATCCGAATGCCCAGGTGTCCCAACAGCCCCTGGCGACTTTTGGGCGGCAAGGAGTTGAAGGCCAGCTCGACCATGTCGGCCGTGAGAACGCTCAGGGCAGTGGCGGCGGAGGTCTCCATGGCATTCAGCGCATCGGCCAGACCTTCCAGATCCTTGGCCGAGACGGTCGGAGGGGACAACGGCGGCCCCGTGATGACGCGGTAGCGATCGTGCATGTACGCCTGCCCCTTTTCCGGGTGTAGGAATGGCTGCTGGGCCGGTTCGCTCGACGCCGAGGAACCGGGAGGAGAAAGTGATGTGGGTACGGAATCAACCGCCGCGTGCGTGCTCGGTGACGAATGTGTAGCCAGGCGGCAGCTCCCAGCCATCCGCTTTCCCGAGCGCGCGACAGTGTTCGCGGAAGGCCACCCGCTGCGCACTGCTGGCGAAGCAGCCCGGTCGCAGGCGTCGTAGATGACCGGCGACGAATTGGAGTACGAGCGTTTCCTCATGGTCCGCTTCCGTGCCGCCCCATGGGCGGGTCAGCCGACGCCGAGCAGGGCGGTAGCCGATGAGCGGGATAACGGTCTGTCCCTCACGCGCCGGATAGTGCGGTTGGCCCCAGGCGTCCCGGCTGCCGACTGCCGGCTTCAGGAGCCCCTCCGCGAGCAGCGCCGTCACAGCTGTCTCCAGGGCGGCTGCCTGCGAGAGTGCGAGCTGTTCTCCGTAAATCGCACTCGGCAGAACAGAGCGGTCCAGCAAGGCGTGGCCGTCGAGAGTGAGCAGTCCACAGCGTCGGACGGTGCGCATGATCAACCCCCGGGGGGTGAGCCCGACCGCACTGTCTCCGAGGCGGCTGCTTCCTGGGGCGTCTTCCCTGGTGAGGACGCGGAGGTCGTGGCAGTGACTGATCACACGGTCGCCGATTTCCACCGCCTTGGCGAGCGGAATCGTCGCCATGCGGATGGTTTCGGCCCCCCGGGCCCAGCGCAGCTCCAGCACCAGGCCGGGCAGAAAGTCACGCGGCCACGCGAGCCCTGTCAGCCGCCCGGCGCCCAAGTCGAGTTCCGCGGTGACGTCCTGCGTTTCCTCGTGTTTGCTCAGAACTCCGTCGACGTGGTCGAGTTCCACGCGCATCATGAGTCGTGGGCCGTGAGCGCTGCGGAGTTCGCGCGTGACGTCGGAGTGCAGGGAGAACCACCCGTCGATGAGGTGGCGCAGTCTCAGGGGCTGCCGCCATACGATCTCATCCGCGTCGTTCCTCAGCAGTTCACCGGGGCCGAGGGAGGCACCGTCGGCCAGCGGCAGGTCGACCGGTTCCGCCTCAGCGCTTGATGCGGACGGTACGGGGAGCGTCGAGGACCATCCGCGCCCTGCCGGACGCAGCGGATCATCGGCGGCTTCGGCAGCACCAGGGTAACGGGTCCGCCAGATCCCTCCGCTCTCGAAGTCGTCATCGAGCGTGACCCGAGCACCGTTCTCGAACAGTCCCCGGTCGCTGTCGCCGCGGACCACATCGGCAAGCGTCACGTTCGCCCGGCAGACGGCTGTGACGTACCCCACCTCCTTCATCAGTTCCTTGGCGCCCGGGAACTGGCGGAGCCGAGGTCCGACCGGCGTGTACGCGGTGATCGGGGCGGTGACACCGTGGCGCCGCCTGGCCGGAACGGCCGCGTGCTCGACTGCGGCGGCAAGGGCCCGGAGGTCGTCGCCGCCCAACGGGCCGGCGTCGCCCCAGCATTCAGCCAGGGAGGCCCGGGTCATGGCGTAATGCCCCCAGGTGCGCAGTAAGACACTCGATGTGAGAACGCCACGGATCGTGTCGAGCAGCCCGAGCAGCCCCACCCTCAGATCGTCCGTACCGGTACCACCCACCAGTTCGGCGAGGGAAACCGGCACGAGGGGACTGAGCAGGTGCTCCCGGGCGGTGGTCAGAAGATGGTCCACGTAGGCCGAGAGCTCATCGCGCCGAGCGGCGTCGGGAGACGGGTAACAGACGTCCACGACAACATGTCCGTCCTCGTTGATCCAGCGCCGACGCGTACGCAGTCGGTGAAGTTGGGCGGGCGACAGGCTGAGTGCCGGGCCGAAAGCACGGAGGTCCGGTACAAGGAGCTCCCTTCGATACGGTGCCGTGCCACTCCCCGGCTTTCCGGGTCCTTCGGCACCGGCGGGTGCCCCGGACACCCAAGCAGGGATGTCCCCGGCGGCCCCCACGCCCGGGTGGGCACCCTCGCGGTGGACGATCTCCGCGTAGAGCGGGTCCGAGCCCGTGGTCACGCAGACCATGGCGCCCACCGGAAGCACCGGAGCCGATTCTCCGAAGGTGATGACGGGGAAATCGTCGAGGCTCAGAGGGCTTCCGCCATAGCCGTCACCACCGAGGTCGTAGCCGAAGTACGCGGCGTTGAACGCGACAGCCGTGTGCACAGCCATCCGCCGCGCTGCGACAACGGCTTCGAGATACCGCAGCAGACGTGACCGTTCCGAAAGAGACGTGGCGTGGTAGCCCTGGACCATGGATCGGGTCAGCAGAGCCTGATCGCCGTAGGGATCGGGCACGCCCGTGCGCGCGTGATCGTCGGCCGTTGCTGACTCATGCGGATCCCCACCCATGTCACCTCCGCCGCATGACGGACCACCCCGGCCGGCCTGCGGTAACTCCCGGAGAGTACGCCGATACGCAGGGTCCCTGTGGCGTTTTCTTCTTTCCAGCCATGGATCAACGCAGGTACCAGCCAACGGCAACCACTGGTCGGGTGCACCAGGCCCTACCCCTCCGCCCCCGTGAACGCCCGGCGGAGCGTCAGGTCCACCACGCTCGTGTCGAACTGCACGATCGAGTAGACGACGGCCGAGCCGCCCGTCGTGTAACAGGTCTGGGTGATCTGCACGAGCGGGACCGGATGCGGGTTCGCGGGCGTCGCGAACGCCTCGCCGGACAGGGCGCCCTGGAGCTTGCCCTCCATGCGGTGCAGGATCTCGCCGGACTGCTCGCGCAGGAGGCCGATGAAATCGACCTCCACGTCGTGCAACCGGGTCAGGTCGACGGTGCGTCCGCCGATCGTCTTGAGGCACCAGTCGCGCAGATGGACCGCGGGCCGCCCGTCGACCGTGAAGACGCGCTCCACGTACCAGGTCTCCGCTTCGTCCTCGGGCAGGTCGATGTGGGCCGCGATGTCCGGGTCGGGCCTGACCGAGGCGTGGTGCCAGTGGGAGAGGCCGGGTTCGTGGCCCGCGTTCTCGATAATCTCCTTGACGGGGATGATGTCGGTGACGCTGAAGGAGGCCGGGGGCACCGGAGCGAGGACGGTCGTGCCCACGCCCCAGCGCCGCTGGACGAGCCCTTCGGCCACGAGGAGGGCGACGGCCTCGCGGACGGTGTTGCGGCTCAAGCCGATGCGCTTGGCGAGTTCGGCCTCGGGGGGCAGCCGGTCCCCGGGGCTGTAGTCGCTGTTGATCAGCGCGCGGAGCTCTTCCGCCGCCTGGGCGCGGAGCGTTCGTAGCCGTGTCAAGGGTTCTCCATCGTCATGAGCTGCCCGCAGCCGTGCGGTGCCGTCGGTCGCAATGAATCTAGCGGGAGGCGGCCGTGGCTCCCGCTCCGGACCGGTCGTCGGCCACCTCGCCGACGCTGGTCCGCGGGATGACGAAGGAGACCAGCAGGCCGAGGAAGGCCAGGCCGGTGCACGTCCACAGGGCGGTGGCGTAACCGCTGTGCGTGGCCGCTCCGTTCACCTGGTGCTGGGTGATGATGCCGCTGCTGACCGCGATGCCGAGCGAGGCGCCGATGCCGAAGGCGGCGGTGTTGAAGCCGGTCAGCGCGCCGGGCGCCTCGGCGGAGGACAGGAGGACCCCCAGGCCGTCCAGGGCGGTTAGGACCAGGCCCGTGTAGCAGGCGCCGAGCAGGAGCGTCATCGCGAAGGCGACCTTGGAGCTGTCGCTGAACGCGGCGAGCACGGCGAGGCCGATGACCGTGATGACGAGCCCGGCGAGCAGGATGACGCGCCACCCGATCCGGGGTGCGTACGTCCCGGCGACCGGGGCGAAGGCGAAGCCGACCACGGAGACCGGCATCGTGTAGAGCAGGGCCGCCGTGGTGGCGCTCATCCCGAAGCCGCCGCTCGCGTTCTGCGCGAGCAGCGGCAGGACGAACAGCGTGGCCGCGCCCGCCCCGGCGAGCGTGAGGACGTTGGTGAGGAGCAGCGGCCACGCCTTGCGCGAGGCGAGTTCGCTCGTCCGGATCAGCGGCTCCCTCACGCGCTTCTCGACCAGGGGGAAGCTGCACAGGAAGACGAGACCGCCGGCGAGGGCGGCGAGCGTGCCGGGGCTCGACCACCCCCACTTGCTGCCCTGCGAGAGGGTCAGCGAGAGACCGGCCAGACCGAGGGCGATCACGATCGACCCCTGCCAGTCCAGGCGCCGCTTCTCGGCCGGGGTGATCTCGGGGACGACGCAGTAGACGCAGACGACCGCCACCAGGGTGAAGGCGACCATACACCAGAAGACGCCCCGGTAGCCGAACGAGTCCACGATGCTGCCGCTGACGACCGCCTCGATACCGCCGAGGCCCGCCTTGATGGCGGCGATGACCGCGAGCGCCTTGCTGAAGGTCCTGAGGTCGAGCAGGTCGTGGAGGATCAGGAACGCGAAGGCGAACACGGCGCCGCACATGCCGGACAGGGCGCGGCCGGCGATGTAGACGCCGGCGCCGGGGGCGAGCGCCACGATCACGTTCCCGACGACGAGCGTGCTCAGGCTGAACAGCAGGGCGCGGCGGCGCCCCGTCCAGTCGCTGATGCGGGTCACGACGATGGCCGAGATGGCGCCGACGATCGAGAAGAGCGTCTGTGCGAGGCCGACGGTCGCCGTGTCCGTGTGCAGGCTCTCGATGATCTTCGCGTTGGCCGGGCCGACCATCGTGTTGTTGAGCTGGTAACTCCCCACGGAGAGCAGGAGCGCCGTCACCAGCCACGCGGTGGCCGGGCGTCGGCTCGCCGCTGCGCGGCTTCCCGATGTGCGATCGACGGAGGTCATCGAGGGCTCCTCAGTACAGAGCAGTGAGATTGGACCTCTGGTGGTCCAAGGCTTTCGCTATGTAAAGACGCACGAGAACCCCTGTCAAGGGATGGACATCCAGAGGTCCAATCTTTAAGTTGAGGTGGCGTTCAACAGAAGCTGGAGTCGTACATGCCGTCGAACATCCTTGTCTTCCTCACCGACGACCACGCGCAGTGGGCCGCCGGCTGCTACGGGAATTCCGAGGTGCGGACCCCCACTCTGGATCACCTCGCACGGACGGGCGTGATCTTCGACAACGCCTACACACCCTCCCCGGTCTGCTCCCCCGCCCGGGCGTCCTTCTTCACCGGGCGGCTCCCCTCGCAGCACGGCGTGCACGACTACCTCGCCGAAGCGGACCCAGAGGTCCGCTCCGTCGAGTGGCTGAAGGACGAACGCCTGATCAGCGAGGTCCTCCAGGAGCGGGGGTACGTCACCGGGCTGAGCGGCAAGTGGCACCTGGGCCACGGCGAACGCCCGGCTCGCGGCTTCGACTTCTGGTACTCGCGCAGCGCGCCCGTCTCCGAGGCGGAGGGCTACCACACCCCGTGGCGGCGCACCGAGGCCGTCGAGAAGCGCTACGACCGGCACGCCATCACCGACCGCGCCATCGAGTTCCTGCGCCACCGGGACGAAGACAAGCCGTTCTTCCTGTTCGTCGGCCACCTCGCCACCCACAGCCCCTGGGCCGGCGCGCCCGAGCGCCTGGTGAACCGCTACCGGCGGGCCACCTTCCGGGACATCCCCGAGGACGTCACGCACCCGTTCGGCCGCCCCCGCTCGGAGTCCCTGTACCCGTCGCGCGACGATCCGCGCGAGGCACTGGCCCAGTACTACGCGGCCGTCACCGACATCGACGACCAAGTCGGGCGGGTCCTGGACGAGCTGGACTCGCTGGACCTCCGCGACGACACCCTGGTGATCTACACCAGCGACCACGGGCTGAACACTGGCCATCACGGCATCTGGGGGAAGGGCAACGGCACCCTGCCCTACAACGTGGTGGACGAGTCCATCCGCGTCCCGCTCATCGTCAACCACCCCGGCTCCGTCCTGGGCGGCCAGCGGCGCAAGGAGAACGTCAGCCACGTCGACACCTTCCGGACACTGCTCGAAACCGCCGCCGCGGACCTGCCCGACGACCGGCCGACCCCGTACCCGGGCCGCAGCTACCGCGACGCCCTGCTCGGCGCTCCGCTGCCCGAGGCCCGCGACCTGGTCTTCGTCGAGTACGGGAACCTCCGCATGGTGCGCTCGGACCGCCACAAGCTCGTCCGCCGCTTCCCGGACGGCCCGCACGAGATGTTCGACCTGGAACGCGATCCGCGCGAGACGGTCGACGCGATCGACGCCCCCGAGCTGCGGGAGCGGCGCAACGCGCTGGACGCCGCCATGAACACGTACTTCGCCACGCACGAGGAACCTGGCCGCGCCGGTGTCCACGTGCTCGAGCAGCCCCGCCACAACGGTGACGAAGCCTGGCGGGACGAGCGGCCGCCCGTCCTGGCCGAGTCCAGCCAGTGGCTGGACGACCTGGAGGCCCGCATCCAGGAGCGGCGCCGGCAGCAGCGCGAGAGCGAGGGGGGCGCCCAGTGAGCACCGCCGCCCCCGGCCGCACGGCCGCCGAGTCCACGCCGTGGTGGCCTGCCCCGCCGACGCCCGGCCGCCCCAACATCCTGACGGTGGTCCTGGACGACACGGGCTGGTCGGACTTCGGCTGCTACGGCTCCGAGATCCGCACCCCCACCATCGACGCGCTGGCCGCGAACGGGCTGCGCTTCACCAACTTCCACGTCAACCCGATGTGTTCGCCCACCCGGGCCAGCCTCCTCACCGGCCGGAACAACCACCGCCTCGGCATGCGCTTCATCGCGGACACCGACACCGGCTTCGAGAACTCCCGCGGCCGGATCGACCCGGACGTCCCGCTGCTGCCGGACCTCCTGCGCCCGCACGGCTACGGCTCGTACCAGGTGGGCAAGTGGCACCTGGCGCCCGGGCACGAGATCACCCCGGCGGGCCCGTACGACAACTGGCCGCTGCGCCGGGGCTTCGACCGGTTCTACGGATTCATGGGCGGGGCGACCGACCAGTGCTCGCCCGAACTCTTCGAGGACCACCACCCGGTCCCGCCGTCGCAGGACCCGGACTACCACCTGTCGGCGGACCTGGCCGACCGCGCGATCTCTTATCTGCGGGAGCACCGCACGTACCGCTCGGGCAGCCCCTTCTACCTGAACCTGGCGCTCGGTGCCACGCACGCGCCGCTCCAGGCGCCCCGCGCGTACATCGACCGCTATTTGGACGTGTTCAGGAAGGGCTGGGACCGGACGCGCGTCGACCGGCTGCGCCGCCAGGCGGAGGCCGGACTCGTTCCCGAGGGCACGGAGCTGACCGAACGGAACCCGGGCGTCGAGCCCTGGGACGAACTGGCCGACGACCAGCGGAACCTGTACGCCCATCTGCAAGCCGTGTACGCCGGATTCCTGGAGCACGCCGACGCCCAGATCGGCCGGGTGGTCGACGCCCTGCGGGACTGGGGCGAACTCGACAACACCCTCGTCCTGGTGCTCTCCGACAACGGTGCGAGCCGGGAGGGCGGGCCGCAGGGGGCGGTCGACGTCAACGCCCCCTACAACGGCATCCGCAAGACCGTCCAGCAGGAGCTCTCCCGCCTGGACAAGCTCGGCGGCCCCGAGGGTCCCGCGCACTACCCCGAGGGCTGGGCGACGGCGAGCAACACCCCGTTCCGGCTGTACAAGCAGTACACGGACCTCGGGGGCGTCCGCGTGCCCCTGGTCGTGCACTGGCCGGACGGCCTCGCCGAACACGGCGGCATCCGTGACCAGTTCCTGCACGCCGTCGATGTGGCGCCCACCCTCCTGGAGGCCGCCGGCATCCCGTACGACGAAGCGGGCTTCGACGGGCGCAGCGCCACCGCCGTACTCACGGACGCCACCGCCCCCGCTCCGAGGGGCACCCAGTACTTCGAGATGCTGGGGCACCGGGCGCTCTGGCACGAGGGCTGGAAGGCCGTCACCACGCACCTCCCCGGGACCCCGTACGAGGACGACGTCTGGCGCCTGTACGACACCCGGCGCGACTTCTCCGAGTGCCACGACCTGGCGGCGGCACAGCCCGACCGGCTGGCGGGCCTGCGCGCGATCTGGGAGAGGGAGGCCGCGCACCACGGGGTGTTCCCGCTGGACGACCGGCCCCTGAAGGAACTCCTCGCGCTGCGCACCGGGCAGGGGATGCACGGCGCCACGCACATCCGGCTGGAGGCGGGGGCGTCGCACGTGCCCGCGCCGACCCGGATCACGGGGAGCAACCGCTCGATGCGCGCGACGGCGCGGCTGCGGCGCCCGGCCGACGGCGTCCTGCTCGCTGCGGGCACCGCGGCGGGCGGCTATGTGCTGTACGTCAAGGACCGGCACCTGGTGTTCGAGCACCACCTGCTGGGCGACGACGTCGTCTGCGTCTCGCCCGGGCCGCTGCCCTCTCTCACCACCACGGCCGGTTTCCGCCTCCGGTGCCGGGACGACCGGTCGGCGAGCGTCACCCTGGAGGCCGGCGGCGTACCGCTCGCGCAGGCGGAGATACCCATGACGGCCGGGCGGCTCTCCGGCTACGGCCTCGACGTCGGCCGGGATACCGCGAGCCGGGTCTCCACCGTGTACCCGGACGCGTTCCCCCAGCCCGAGGGCGCGCTGCTCCACGTGGACCTGCACTTCACGGGCCCGGAGGACATCGAGGAGGTCGCCGGGACCATGGAGGCCGTCGAATAGGCGCTCGAACGGCCGCGGTTACGATCGGGCGAGGGGCGCCGCGGGTGCGGGGCCCTCGTCTCCGACTCCTCCAGGACGAAGGCAGCGATGAGCCACACCCCCGACGAAGCCCCCAAGAGCTGCTGCACCCCGTCCCGGGACGGGGCCGCCGCGGCCGGTCCGGTCCTGAGCATCGGGCCGGCCGCCCCGCGTGCCCGGGAGGCGGCCTACGCGGACCGGATCGAGCTGCCCGGCGGCACGTTCCGCATGGGCAGCGAGGACCCCGATGTGAACCGGGGCGACAGTGAGGGGCCTGTGCGCGAGGTGAGCGTCGAGGCCTTCGCGATCGACGCGTACGCCGTGACGAATGACCGGTTCGCCGCGTTCGTGGAGGCCACCGGCCACCGCACCGAGGCGGAGGAGTTCGGCTGGAGCTACGTCTTCGCGAAGTTCCTGCCGGGCTCGCTGCGCAAGGTCTCGCCGCGCCCGCGGCAGACGCCCTGGTGGTGCGGGGTGGACGGGGCGCGCTGGGACGTGCCGGAGGGCCCGGGGAGCCACATACGCGACCGGGGCGACCACCCGGTCGTCCACGTCACCTGGCGCGACGCGCTCGCGTACTGCCAGTGGGCCGGTGCCCGGCTCCCGACGGAGGCGGAGTGGGAGTACGCCGCCCGGGGCGGGCTCGACCAGGCCCGCTATCCGTGGGGCGACGAGCTCGTCCCGGGCGGCGAGCACCGCTGCAACATCTGGCAGGGGTCCTTCCCCACCCGCAACACGGAGGAGGACGGCTACGCGGGCACGGCGCCCGTCCACACCTACGCGCCCAACGGGTTCGGGCTGTACAACACGGCCGGGAACGTGTGGGAGTGGTCCGCCGACCCCTGGCAGCCCGGCACCGACGACCGCCGCACGATGCGCGGCGGCTCGTACCTCTGCCACGACTCGTACTGCAACCGCTACCGGGTCGCGGCGCGTACGTCGAACACGGTGGACAGCTCGGCGGGCAACATCGGCTTCCGGGTGGTGTGGTCGCCGAAAGCCGGTTGACGCCTGTCCACCCGCCGACCCCCAGGAGCACCCGATGGACGCGACCACCGCAGACGCCCCGGTCCCCCTCACCGAGGCGTTTCTCGACGCCCTGCGCGGGAAGCTGGGCGATCTCGTCGACGCTTCGGCGACGACCCGGGCGGTCTACTCGACCGACGCGTCGAACTACCGGATCGTGCCGGGCGCGGTCCTCATGCCCCGGGCGAGGGAGGACGTGATCACCGCGGTCCGGATCGCGCGTGAACACCGGGTTCCGGTCACTGTCAGGGGCGGCGGGACCTCATGCGCCGGGAACGCGGTGGGGCCGGGCCTGGTGATCGACTTCTCCCGCTCGATGAACCGCGTGCTGTCCGTCGACCCCGGTTCCTCGACGGCCGTGGTCGAGCCGGGCGCGGTCCTGAGCACCCTCCAGAAGGAGGCCCTGCCGCACGGGCTGCGGTTCGGCCCCGATCCCTCGACGGCCACCCGGTGCACGATCGGCGGGATGATCGGCAACAACGCCTGCGGGCCGCACGGCCTCTCGTACGGGCGAACGGCCGACAACGTGGTGTCGATGACCTGGCTGACGGGAAGCGGCGAGGTGATCACGGCGGCCTCAGGGCCGGAGGCGCTCGGGGCGGTGCCGGGGCTCGACGCGTTCGTCACGGAGCACATGGCTGTGCTGCGTACCGAGTTCGGACGCTTCGGGCGGCAGATCTCCGGCTACTCGCTGGAGCACCTGCTGCCGGAGAACGGGCGCGACCTCGCTGCCGCGCTGACCGGCACGGAGGGCAGCTGCGGCGTCCTCCTCGAAGCCACGGTCCGGCTCGTCCCGCAGGCACCCGCTCCGGCGCTCGCCGTCCTCGGTTACGCGGACATGGCGACGGCCGCCGACGACGTGCCGCACCTGCTTCCGCTCCGCCCGCTCGCACTGGAGGGCCTGGACGCGCAGCTCGTGGACGTGGTCCGCCGGGCGCACGGCGACGCGGCCGTCCCCACGCTGCCCGAGGGCGGTGGCTGGCTGATCGCCGAGGTCGGCGGGGCGACCTCGGCGGAGGCGGTCGAGGCGGCGCGCACCCTCGCCGCGGCCTCGCACGCCGCCGACGGCGTCGTCCTCCCGGCGGGCCCCGAGGCGACCCGGCTCTGGCAGATCCGCGCCGACGGCGCCGGCCTGGCCGGCCGCACCGCCGACGGCAAGCAGGCGTGGCCGGGCTGGGAGGACTCCGCCGTACCACCGGAACGGCTCGGGGACTATCTGCGCGGACTCCAGGCCCTGATGGCCGAGAAGGGGCTCTCCGGCTTGGCCTACGGCCACTTCGGCGACGGGTGCGTCCACGCCCGCATCGACTTCCCGCTCGACGCCGGGGGCGCGCCGATGCGCGACTTCCTGGAACGCGCCGCCGCCCTGGCCGCCGAGCACGGCGGATCGCTCTCCGGCGAGCACGGCGACGGCCGCGCCCGTTCGGAACTCCTCCCCTCCATGTACGGCCCCGAGGCGCTGCGCGCGATGGAGGCGTTCAAGGCCCTTCTGGACCCGGACGACGTCATGAACCCCGGGGTCGTCGTCCGCCCCGCGCCGCTGGACGCGGACCTCCGGCGGCCAGCGGCGCGGCGGCTGCGGGCGAGCGACGGGTTCGCCTTCGCGCACGACGGCGGGGACGTCACGGACGCCGTGCACCGGTGCGTCGGGGTGGGCAAGTGCCGGGCGGACCTGCGCGGCCAGGGCGGCTTCATGTGCCCCTCGTACACGGCCACCCGCGACGAGAAGGACTCCACGCGGGGCCGGGCAAGGGCGCTCCAGGAGATGCTGAACGGCGGCCTCGTCTCGGAGGGCTGGAACTCCCCGGAGGTCCACGAGGCCCTGGACCTGTGCCTGAGCTGCAAGGCGTGCGCCAGCGACTGCCCCACGGGGATCGACATGGCCACGTTCAAGTCGGAGGCCCTGCACCAGACGTACAGGGGCCGCCGCCGCCCGCTGAGCCACTACACCCTGGGCCGGCTCCCGCAGTGGCTGCGCCTGCTGGCGCCCTTGGCCCCCCTGGTCAACCTGGCCCGCCGGGTGCCGGTGCTCCGGCGGACGATGATGACCCTGATGGGCGCGGACGCCCGTCGCTCACTGCCGCCGCTGCCGGCGAGGCCGTTCCGGTGGCGCGGGAATCGCAGGACCGCGTCCGTGCGGTCGAACGGCCCCAGGGTGCTGCTCTGGGTCGACTCCTTCTCGGACGCGCTCGCACCGGAGATCCCCCGTGACGCCCTGGAGGTGCTGACGGCGGCCGGTTGCGACGTGGAGATCGCCGCGCCGGGCGCCTGCTGCGGCCTGACCCTGATCTCCACGGGCCAGTTGACCGCCGCGAAGGCGAAGCTCCGCTCCACGGTGGACCTGCTGCTCCCCCACGTCCGGGCCGGCCGGACGGTGATCGGCATCGAGCCGAGCTGCACGGCGACGCTCCGCTCGGACCTGGTCGAGCTCCTGCCGGACGACCCCCGGGCGGCGGAACTCGCGGGCGCGGTCCGGACGGTCGCCGAATTCCTCACCTCGATCGACTGGACGCCCCCGCAGGCGGCTTCACACCTCCTCGTCCAGCCCCACTGCCACCACTACGCGGTCATGGGCTACGAGGCGGACCGCTCGCTCCTGGAGTCCATGGGCTGCGACATCGACATCTCCTCGGGCTGCTGCGGCCTGGCCGGAAACTTCGGCATGGAGAAGGGCCACTACGAGGTCTCCGAGAAGATCGCCCGCGACGGCATCCTGGCCAGGGCGTCCGCCACCCCGGACCGCCGCATCCTCGCGGACGGCTACTCCTGCCGCACGCAGGTCCGGGACCTGGCGGGCCTGGACAGCCGGCATCTGGTGCAGGTGATCGCGGAGGCGTTGCGGGGGTGAGGGGCAGTGCCGGCCTCACCCGCTACCGTGGCAGATACGGACTCGCCTTCCCGTGCCAGCTGATGCGCAGGGTGTCGCGGGCCCGGGTGGCCGCCACGAAGAGCAGGGAGCGCGCCTTCAGTTCCTCACGGGCAAGACGCTTCGGATCGGTTTCCCGGTAGCGCTGGACGAGTGAGGCGCGAGGGATGACACCGTCCCGGGCACCGACGATGGCGAGTCTCTGGTATTCGAGGCCCTTGAATCGGTGCATGGTGCCCACGTGGATGTCGCCATCGCCCTTGGCGCCGTCCTTGGTGAGCTCGGCGACGGTGAGACCGGCCTCGGTCGCCAAGTAGTACATGACCTGGTTGACGGCGTCGCGGTCGGCGACGCAGACGGCGATGGTGCCACGTGGGTCGCGGGATCTGCCGTCGGCTCCCCCCACAGCGAGTTCTTCCCGCCAGGTCCGCAGTACGACAGCCAGCTGGGCCAGTTCGTCGTCCCAGGAGTCGCAGGCAACGAGCTCCGGCACCGGGCCGCGGAGGACCGATCGGTAGCCGTCGAGGTTGTCGGTGCCGTCGTCGAGGTCGTCGAAGGCGATCTGGGCGCTCTTGGGGCTCACCACTTCCATGGCGCGGTTCAGGATTTCGCGGGTCGTCCGGTAGCTCAGTGTGAGACGCGCGGCGCGGCCGCGGATATGGACCCCGACGGTCCCCAGGGTAACCTGCTGGTCGTAGATGCGCTGGTGGGTGTCGCCTGCGATGAACATGTCATCGTCGCCGGTGGCGACCATGGCGCGGAGCATCTTCCAGTGGGCGGGACGCAGGTCCTGCGCCTCGTCGACCACGATGTGCTGGTAGCGGTGGCTCAGGTAGTACATGCCGGAGCTGTCGTCGCGGTGGATGAGGTCCTTCCCGCCGATCTCCTCCTTGTGCTCCTGACGGGCCTTGATCTTGGAGGCACGCTGCATCTCGAAGCGGGCGGCGCGTTCGGCGGCCTGTCCCCAGGTCTCGCGGTTCTCCTTGTCGAGACGGGTGGTGAACTGCTCCAGGATCTTCCAGATCTGGGCCCGGTCGGTGCGGCTGACGGATCGGCCGCGTCCTGCCCGGCGGGCGTCGAAGTACGCCTTGCGGCTACCGAGGGACTGCCCGAGGATCACCTGCTCCCATTCCTCGTAGAGGAATTCGGCGTCCCAGCGCTTCTCGTCGAGTTCGACGAGGATCTGGCGCAGGGTGTTCAGAGCGACGCTGTCGTAGATGCGCTGTTTACCGGCGCCCGAGAGAGTGTTCTCGTTGAGGACGCGGGCGGCGAGCTGGTCGATGTGCGTGATGTCGACGCGGGCGAGCTGCTCGGGTTCGAGGAGGGAGGCGAGGCGGGCCCGCAGGTCGGTGGTGAGGTTCTTGGTGAACGTGGTGAGCAGGATCGGCTTGCTGTGGCCGGGGGGCAGTTGCTCGGCCAAGTGCTTGACCCGGTGCAGGGCGACGATCGTCTTGCCGGTGCCGGGACCGCCGGACACGCGGAAGGGGCCGCTGTAGCGGCGGTCGACGAGCTTGGCCTGGGCGGGGTGGAGGAAGACCTTCCAGGCACGGAAGTCGCCCTCTTCGAGGACGTCCTTGAGGGCGTCGTCGACGGTGGTGACGGTGGTACGGGCCAGCGCCGCGTCCAGGTCGTGACGCTCGGACTCGTCGAGCTCGACCTCGACCGGGGCGGTGATCTCCTTGCGTACCTCGTCGAGGGAGAGGCCGGCGGCGAGCCCGTACAGGATGTCCTTGGTGAGGAGCGGGGCGCCGGAGACGAGGGCGTCGAGCTCCCCGCTCTCGGTGACCGCGAGGGCGAGTCCGATGAGCTGTTCGGCGACGCCGAGTCCCCGGAGATCGTCCGGGGTGAGACCGGCCAGGAGCGGTTCGGCCTCCGGGACGGCGGGCGTGGCTGTGTCCGGTTCGGCTGCCTCCGGTGCCGGGGCCGGCGTCTCCGGTTCCTCCCCGGCTTCGGGTTGCTCCGCCGGGGTGAGGGTCATCCCGGCGCGCTGGAGGACGCTCTGGCCGACCACGGAGAGGTCGACGAACTCGATCTCTCCGGTGATGCGGTTGATGGCGACGGAAAGTTCTTCGTAAACGTGCTTCCGGTGCCGTACGGCGACGACGAGCCACTTCTCGTGGCCGTCGCCGTCGACACCGATCTTGGCGAGCAGCGCCCGGTAGGACTGGTCGATCTTCGCCCGGTAGACGCGGCCGTCTCCCTTGAGCGGCTTCAGATCGAGGCCGGGGTGGTCGGGGTTCTGCCGGAAGCGGTGGGAGAAGTCGTAGAACTTGCCCTTGACCGAGCGGTCGAGCTTGTACAGCTCCTGTTCGGCCTTCTCGTACAGGCTGAGCCGTGCGGTCATCGGTGGGTCGGGCCTTCCGTGTCGGGGAGCAGAGCCAGCAGGGTATCGAGGTGGTCGAGCCAGTCGGCGGCCGTGCGTACGGTCCAGCCGTCACCGGTGTAGGCGTCGTCCCGTTTACGGCGTTCCTCGCTGTCGTGACCGTCGGAGTCCGCGACCACCGCGATTTTGATACCGGTGTCGGCCCAGGCAAAGTCGGCCTGCCAGCCGCGGTCGCCGAGTTCATGGCCGAAGACGGGCGCTCGTTTGCCCCGTTCGGCGAGCTCCCTGGCAAGCCGGGTCAGGTCGGAATCCGGCTCGTCCTCTTCGAGGAGTTCGAGGATGTCCTCGTCCCAGGCCCTGTCCCGCAGCAGCCCTTCGAGGGCCCGCTCGGCGACGGAGGCGGACGAGGGGGGCACGGGCACGCGGTTCGGGAGCCGGCCGGCCTCCAGCGCCGGACCTGTGGGCTCCTCCGGAGCCGTCGGGCCGTTCTCCGCCGCGTCTGTCGAGGGGTGCAGCCGGGCGACGAGCGTCTCCAGTTCACCGGCCCCGCCTGTGACGCGGAGGACGTCCACGGGGAAGTCGGCGGCCAGGCTCGTGGCGAGTTGCACGCCGTCGCCGCCGGTGAAGGCGAGGAACTGGAGGAGGTTGGACCAGTAGAGCCAGGACCGCCAGCGGAGCTTGTGTGCGGCAGTGCCGAGTTGGTCGTCGTCATGGTCGTCGAGTACGGCGATCGCACCCCAGCCCACCGCGGCCGTCCCGTCCGGCCCACCGGACGGGTCGACGGTGTAGAGCAGCGGCAGACCGTGCTCGTCCGCGGCGTGGAGGACGAGGATCTCCGCGTCCCCGGCGACGGGTTCGGCCTCTGCTGCCGGGCTCCCGCCCTTCGCGAGGGCGCGGAGTGCGCCCCGCACCGCTTCGCGGGCCTGCGCGCGGTCGACGTTCTGCGCCAGTGGTTCAGGGGCGCTGAGGAGCCCGCCGACCAGTGCCTCCGCCCGCCGTCCCCATCGGGCGCGGGAGGGGTCGCGGAGGTAGCCGAGGAGCGTGTCGATGGGGTTGCCGAAGACGGCGGGGGCGAGGTCGGCGCGTTCGCCGCCAAGCTCCTCGTACCAGTCCTTGGCGGCGTCCTGCCCGGTGCGCCGATAGGGCGGCCACACCGGGCGGACCTTGGCCCGTTCGCCCTGCTCGAAGAGATCGAGGTCGTCCCAGGTGATCTGGAAGACGAGGGCCCCGCCGGCCCGCAGCTCGTCCCTCTTCCTGCAGTCGGAAGCGATGCGGTTGTGCGCGCGGGTGGCGTGGTAGCGGTGGCCGTCGAGGAAGACGTGCACCTTCTGGGGGGTTCCGTTGGTCCTCTCGAAGGTGAAGTCGGTACGGGTGAACTCCTCGTCCCGCTGGGCGGTCAGCCGCCAGGCCGCGGCTCCGGTGAAGCGGAGGTTGCCGCTGTGTGCGCCGCTCTCCTCCAGGGAGGCATCGTCCTGGTCGCCGCTCCAAGTGCGGAGGGCGGCGAGGAAGCGGGACTCCAGGTCGGACTCGACCTGCCGGTCCAGGCCGATCGCCTCGGTCGTGGGGACTTCCGCGACCTGCCAGTGGTCGACGGGGTTCCCTTCATCGTCGGTCAGCGGGCGGCCGTTCTCGTCGACGGGGCCGAGGAGGCTGTTGAGGATCTCCAGGGCCTCGCGGCGCGAGACCTCGTCCTGGTGACGTTCCTCGGCATATCGGTGGAGGCAGCGGTGACAGGCTCGGCGCCCCTCGTCCTTGCAGGGGCAGGCGAGCAGCACGCGGCGTGCTTCGGCGAGGGTGTCGCGGAAGGCGGTGGGGCGGGTGAGCCGGTCGAGGTAGCCGGTGCCGCCGGGAAGGCGGTCGTAGAGGACGAGGAAGTGCCGCTTCTCGCCGGTGGCCTTGTCGGGCATCCTGGCGAGGGTGGTGTCCAGGTGGGACGGGTCGCCGCCGAAGTGGCGGTCGACCCCGAGACGCAGCGCGGCCCGGAAGGAGTGCACCTTCTCGTCCACGAGCACGGTCGCGGCGGGAAGCAGGATGCGCAGGGCCTCGGTGGTCAGTTGGTGGGCGAGGAGCACCGGCTCCTGCTTCGGGGCGTCCGGCCCCTTCTTGCCGCGGCGCAGCGGGCACCAGGGCTGGTGGTGTTTGACGTCCGGGTTGCGTACGGCGGAGGTGTCGAGGGCGTCGGTGTCGTGGTCGAAGACCGGTTTGCCGTCGGCGGTGGCCGCTCCGCAGGCGGTGCACACGTGGAAGGGCGCCAGCCGTACGTCATGCCCGGCCAGTTCGTCATCAGCGCGTGCGTCGAACCGGAGCGGGCCGGCGTTGATCTTCCGGATGACGGCCTTGCGTGAGTAGTCGACGCCGAAGGTCTCGCGGGTGTGCCGCCAGGAGGACCCGGCCTCGATGTGCTCGGCAGGGATGTCGACCGCATCGACGACGGTGTAGAAGCGCTGTTCGCGGTCGTCCTTGTCGTCGCCGATGCGGGCGTCGTCGCGCTTGTCGCGGGAGGTGACGACGGTGGGTTCGATCACCTGGTGGAGGCAGGACCCGTCGTCGGCGATGCCGGTGCTGTGGCAGCGCGGGCACGGGCTGCGGTCCTCGGCGGCGTTCTCGGTGCGGACGTACCCGCAGTCCCGGCAGAAGCGCCACGGGCTCCAGTCGGGCCGGGTGGAGCTGCCGATCTCGATGCCGGTGATCTGGTGCTTGTAGCCGTTGACGTAGAACGTGTTGCCGGGGGCGAGTTCGGACAGCGCGTAGCGGCGCGGCCGGTCGTAGGGGCGCATCTTGGAGTCGAAGCGTTCCCGGCCGGTCTTCGGGTCGGTGCCGTCGGGCCAGTACAGGGTGGCGTTGAGGGTGGTGACGGCGTCGATGAGCGCGTAGTTGGGGAGCAGCCCGAGATCGCAGAGGGCCTGCTGGGCGGTGGTGAGGCCGCGTTTCATCAGGCGTTTGCCGACGGCCCGGTGTTCCGCTTCGAGTTCGGCCTTGCGGACGCGCTGTTCGTCGTCGTCCTCGTGGAGTTCGTGCACGGCCTCGTCGATGAACTTCAGCCTGCGCCGCAGTTCCTCCTCGCCGCGCTTCCACTGGCGTCCGGCTTCCTCGACGGCGCCGCGCAGCCCGCGTCCGGCATAGGCCCGCAGGTCGTCGGCGGCCTTGGGGCTGACTCCGGTGGGGAAGAGAGCGAGGAAGTGCTCGACGAGTCCCGAGGCACCGGCGAGCGCGGCGTCCACGAGGTCGGCGAGGTATCCGGAGGGGCCGAACAGGGCGGGTGCCTCGTGCGGGACCGCGGCCAGCGGCCGCCCGTCGGCGCGCTTCAGCCGGCCCTGCGCGGCGAGGTCGAGCAGGTGGGCGAGGTACTGGCGGCGCAGGATCTCGATGGCCGACAGGTGGCTGCCCGGCGGCACGATCTGCCCGGCGATCATGTCGTGGGGCCGGTCGAGGTAGTACAGGTCGCGACGGCTGCGGTCGGGGATGGTGAGCAGGAAGGCGTTGCCGGTACGCCGGCCTGCGCGGCCGACCTGCTGGGCGTAGTTGGCGGCGCGGCGGGGCAGCGCGGCGAGCACGACGGCCGACAGGTCGCCGATGTCGATGCCCATCTCCAGGGTGGGGGTGCAGGAGAGCACGTTGGGGTCCTTGAACCCGGTGCCCGCACGGAACGCCGCTTCGACCCGTTCGCGCTCCGGCCGGCTCAGCATGCCGGTGTGCTCGGCGGTGATGACCTGGTAGGTGCCGGCTTTGCGGTAGAGCCTGCGGTAGTAGTCCTCGCGGTAGTCCCGGTCGCGCTGGTGCCGGCCGAGTCCTTCCGGCCGGGTTCCGGCGACGAGACGGCCGGTGCGGCAGCGGTAGGCGGGGCACTTCTGGCCGTCCCACTGGGGCAGCAGCCCAGGGTGGACGGTCTGCTCCCAGAAGCAGGAGGGGCAGCGGACGAACGCCTCGTTGACCTCGCTGTCCTTCAGGAGCTGTACGTCGACGGCGCCCGGCTTGAGCCCGTAGATCCGCAGGCTGCTGTCCTCCGGGGTGCGTACGGCGAGCAGCCCGGCGGCGACGAGGTCGGGCAGCAGCCGGGACCAGAACTCGGCGGCCTGCTCGCGGGGCAGCCCGAGGCTGCGCTGTGCCCAGCGCTCGGGCCAGGAGAGCCGTCCGGTGGCGAAGTCGAACTCGCTCTTCGTCTTCGGCGCGCTCAGCAGGAACACGGGGGCGGCGATGCCCTTGGGGAAGGCCCGCATGCCGGCGGGCCGTTTGCCCCAGATGTAGTAACGGCTGGTCCCGGCCTCCTTCAGGTAACCGTCCAGCCAGCGGTGGCCGATGGCGCCCCGGGTCCGCAGCCGTTCCAGAAAGATCCGCAGGAAGCCGAGGTACCGCGCGTCGTCCAGCGGCTCGGGAACGGGCAGTTGGCCGCCCTTTCCGTACGGCGCGGTGTGCGCGGTACGTACGAGTGCGACGGCGGCGGCCGGATCGGCTATCCGCACCTGGGCGGCGGCGGTCCGGGTGAGTTCCAGGGTGCGGCCGTTGCGGGACCGGAACCCGAACTCCATCAGCGCCTCGAACGCGAACCGCTCCCCGATCAGGTTCCACGTCTTCTCGTCACCGCCCCGGCCCTCGCCGGACAGCAGCCGCTTCACGCCCTTGAAGTCGTGCAGGTCGGTGGGGACGACGGCGGCGAGCGTCCTACGGTCGGTGGTCGCGGCGACCACGTCCGCGATCAGGTCGTTCAGCGCGGTCGGACGGTCCTCCGACAGGTGGCTCTTGAACAGGGCCCGCAGCGAGAAGGTGTACGAACGGCTCGCCACGAAGCCGGCCCGGTGCGCGGCGTCCTGCACCGAATCGTTGAACATCAGAGTCTTCGTCTCGCCCTGCTCCGCGTCGAGCTCGCCGCCGGTGAACAGCTGGGTGACGGAGGCGGCGGCGAGGGCTGCGGCGCCGGTGCCGAGGAAGCGGATCGTGTTGTGCGAGCCGCAGGCCGGGCACCAGTCGTCCTCGGCGGCCCTGGTCGCGGTCTCCCCCAGGTACACGAGAACGAACGCGGAGTCGGATCCGGCGAGGCGGGGGCTGCCCGTCTCCGGGTCGTAGTCGGCGACCGGGTCGGGCAGCCGCAGCCTGCGCTTGGGGCCGTCCAGGACGCGGAGCTGACCGGCCCCGGACACGCTGAGCGCGTTCGCGTCGGCCCGTCCGGCGGCGCGGCCCGCGCCCTCCATGGGGGCGGCCCCGGAGCCCTCCTTCGCCTCCCCGTCGGTGGCGGCGATCAGGTTGCGGACCCGCATCTTGTCCTGGCTGACCGAGGCCCGCCGGATCTTGTGCGTATCGACCTCGACGTCCAGGTCGTCGGATTCCGGGGTGAAGACCGCCCAGCCGGAGCGGCCGCAGTCACGGCAGTACACCGCGGGCAGGAAGAGGTTCGCGGTCTGCCCCGCGGTCGCCGTGGTCACCGGCGCGGTGTGCGCCGCGCCCCCTTCGGAGGCCTCCGGGGCCCCGGCCGCGTCCCACTGGAACTCGGCCTTCGGCCACGGCAGCACCCCCCGCACGAGACGGGAGACCGACCGGGCCCACTGATGCACCTCGACCTGCACGAAGGGGCGCGGCTTCTCGGGCGCCGACGCCGGGTCACGGGCCACCGACAGCAGCGCGATGAAGCGGGCGAGCGCCTTGGCCGCCAGCTCGGGCCGCAGGGTGATGGTGCGGCCCCAGGACTGCGCCCCGCTCCGCCACATCAGGTCGAGGACCTCGGGCACGGGACGCACCTGCCCGTCCAGTGCGTGCAGCACGGCCGAGGTCAGCGGGTGCCGCTTCAGGACCTGGCCCAGCACGTGCGGGTCGGTGTCCCGGCTGCCGGTGACGGCCTCGGCCAGCGCGGCGAACTCCTCCTCGCCGAGCGTGGGGTCGGGCAGCGCCGCCAGTTCGTCCGGTGTGGGCGTGGGGACGAGCGGGTCGTAGTCGGCGCGCGGCACGAACTCGTCCACGGTCAGCCGCTGTTCCCCGATGACCGCGTCCGCGAGGAACTCGGTCCCGAACACCTCGGTCGCCACGTCGAGCAGCTGCCGTACGCCGTCGGCGTCCGTCCCGGAGGCGAGGGTCGCCGACGTGGCGACCGGGCAGATGCGCCCCAGCGGACGCCCCTCCTCCGAGGCCCCGACGGCGGAGGCGAGCCGGCGGAGCAGCATCGCCACGTCGGTGCCCTGCGCGCCGTCGTACGTGTGGAACTCGTCCACCACCACGTAACGGATGTCGGCGTCCGCCCACAGCGGGGCGTCGGCGGCACGCTGGAGCAGCAGGTCCAGCATCTTGTAGTTCGTGATCAGGATGTCCGGCGGCGTCACCTGCATGTCGGACCGGTCGGTGAACACCCGCCCGTACCGGGTGGCCGCCCGGTCGCCGATGTACAACCCGGCCCGCACCTTGCCCAGTTCGGGATGCTCGCCGAGCAGGGCGTTGATGCGCTGCGCCTGGTCGGTGGCGAGGGCGTTCATCGGGTACAGGAGCACGGCCTTCACCCCGCCGCGCCCCGCCGCCCGCTCGCGCGCGCAGTGGTCGAGGACGGGGTAGAGGAACGACTCCGTCTTGCCGGACCCGGTCCCGGTGGTGACGAGCGTCGGTCGGGGCGTACGGCCGCCGGCCGAGGACAGCCGCTCGAAGGCCGCGGCCTGGTGCGCGTACGGCTTCCAGCCGTCGGTGCGCCGCCAGTCCAGGTACTCCTCCCAGGACGGGTCCGCGTCCACGAAGGGGGTACGCAGCCGGAGGAACGGCCCCCGGAACATCCCGGAGTTGTCGTCCCCGAGGAACCGGTGCAGCGCCTGCCGCGCGCCCTCGTCGGTGAGCGCGTAGGTGGTGGACAGGTACTGGAGCAGGCTCTCCTTGAGCCCTTCCGCTTCGAGCGTGGGCCTCACGGCTTGGGCACCTCCTGGGTGACCGGGTCCCACTGTCCGGCGGCCACGGCTGCGTCCAGACGCTTCTGGAAGTAGGCGTGCGCCTCCCGCATCTCGGTCTCACGGTCGGCCTTGTAGAAGGGCGCGGTGTAGCCGTCGGGGACGGGGGTCTGGGGGGCGGGGTTGGTGGTGGGGTCGGCCTGGTGGGCTGCGAAGGCGGGGTCGGCCATGTAGGCCTCGAACTGCTTCCAGTGGTCCTTCGTCTGGCCGTGGCCGTAGGTGTACCGGTCACCGGCGATCTTGCGCTCGGCAGCGTCGAACCAGGTCACCCGGTCGAAGTCCTGCATGATCGGGAAACGGGCCCGGTACATGGTGATGAGTGTGTCGGCGTCAATGCCGAGCCACACCGCCACGAGTGCGTCAATCTCCACGAGGGCGGCGCGGCGGGCGTACTCGGTACGGAGGGGGGTGTTGCGCTGCCAAGCCGAGGTGGTCTGGTGGAGTTGCGTAGACATCAGTGGCCAACGAAGAGCCCAAGGCTCGCACGCCGACCAAGTGGAGTCGTGAAGTTCTCTCCAGAGGTCGGCGTAGGCACTGGTAAGGCAGTTGAGCCGGAGAGTCCGGAGGAGGAGAGCTGACGCCAGAGGGTGGGACTCGTTCGGCCAGGGAAGGCGTCGGGCCTGGGCAACATCAAGGTGCCCGACCCCCGCGATGCGCAAGAAATAGTCCACAGGCAGTGATGACCACAGTCCCGCCAACAAGGTAGTGCCGGAACCACTCCCGACCTCGGCGGATCGCACGGCATGAATGTGTGCTGCACCTGGCGGGATCAGAGCCGGATAGAGGCTCCGCTCGGTATCAGGGGCGATCATCTCGCGCCATGCCACGCGGTAGAACCGCGTGTATGGCTTCGTCGCGCGCGCCACGAAGACCTTGTCCACCGACTCATACGGAACCTCCCTTGGCAGACACCCCAGCTCCCGTGCAACCGCCCCCTTCACCGCCCGGATCCCCTCATCCGAAGCTCTCAGCCGCTTCAGCTCCGCGTAGTCCACCCATCGGTCCTGCTCGTCCCGGTACGTGTCCTCGTTCGCGACCCTTCGGTACTCCGATTCCGGAATCGCATCCGACTGAAGCTCCAGGTGATTGAGCCCGCGTACTTCACCGCCACCCTGACTGGGCTGCTTGAAGAACGGGTTGGCGACACCGATCTGGGGGCCCTTGAGTACAACGTCTTCCCAGCTGCTCGCCTGGAAATCGCCCCTGTCCTCGAGATCCTTGTTGTAGTCAATCAGAGGCGTGTCCTCGGCGGGACCATAGACGGACTTCTTCGCTCCGCTCTCATGGAAACCGCTACTGATCTGCGGGGAAAGGTTGCCAAGCCGCAGTGGATAGCCCGCGAGCGCGCCGATAGCTGGGTCCTCTGCCGTGCTCACCGGAGTAAGCAGACGCGCTTGCTCGACGGGGACACCCTGCTCTCCGGAGAGCTTCTGCCAGCGCGCCAAGGTGCTTGTGGTGACCTGAACGACACGCTTGCTGTGCGGTCGTTCGTCCCAGTCACCCTCAAACTTCACACCCGGCGCCTCGCCCGCGCCATCGTGCGCAGCAGACAACCGCAGCGCCTCAACGGAGAACAGCCAGGACAGGTGCTGGAAATCGATTTCCCCAAGCGTGCCGTAGATGTGCACACCGAAGTGGCTGGACCTGCCGACGGGCGGCGGGAAGAAGCGATTGCCCGCGTTGACGAAGTCACCATGCATCCGGAGCCTCCGGTAGGCGGCCTCCCTGAGCGCGGCCTCCTTGTCCCCATTGAAGTGGGTGTCCGGGTGGACCAACCCAGCGCTACCGAACGCCGCTGTGTGATCCCACACCTGGCACATGAAGGCCCGGTACAGGTCCGGCTGGCTGCCTGAAACCAAGGGATACACCTGCGGCGCCGCCAGGTAGTCAGCCAACGTGACTGTGGCCGCCACCTCCCCCAGCGCGTACGCCGCCACCTCCGCCTTGGCCAGCTCAGCCGTAAGCCGCCGCTGCTTCTCCGCCGCCGGAGGCTTCTCCGTCAGCATCAACCACGGCTCGAACTCCGCGATGACGGAGTTCTCCTTCCACTCCGGCCGCACCCAAGGCGGGTTCCCCACCTGAAGGTCGAACCCGCCGCCCTCCGCAAACGCCAGCGCGAAGTCCAACTCCCAGTGCAGGAACCCCTGCTCCTCCGCGATGTCCCTCACGACCCGCATCCACGGGAACCGCTCCTCCGGATCCTTGACGTCCATCCCCAGCAGGTACGGAAGGCTCAGCTCGAAGTCCTTCAGCGCGTCCAGGTGGGCGAAATCCGTGAGCAGGTCGTTCTCGTCGATCTCGACGGTTCCGAGCATCGCCTCAAGGAAGTCGATCCAGTCGTCCAGGTCAACCAGCGGAATGACGTCCCGCCAGTCGCGCGGAGCCCGCTTCGCCGCAGCCTTCCTCCGCTTCGCCGGGGCGGGCTTACCCTCCCCTGCCTCGCCCCCGGCCTCCGCGAAGAGCAGCGACTCCTGAACGCCGGACTCGGTCGCGAACAGCGTGGTCTGCTCGGTGAAGCGGGGCGTCGGCACGACGTCCAGGCGCACCGGCTCCCCCACCTCACCGGACTCCGGCTCCCCACCGACCACCGCCCCGGCCGCCCCGAACATCTCCCCCAGCAGCTCCGCGGCGTTCACCGCCTCCTTCGGGTCGTACTCCGACGCGCTCCCGTCCAGCAGCGCGGCCTCGCCCGTCGGCCAGAACCACAGCGCGCACCAGGCGTCCATGACCTGCTTCAGCCGCCAGTACGGCGACCCCACGGCCTCGAAGAGCTCGGCGTACACCTTCTCCTTCGACAGACGGGTGGCACCGCTGGCCCCCTCCGCGTCGCCCGCAGCCCGGCGCAGGAACGCGAACTCCCCGTCCTCCCCCGAATCCGCACCCCACACGTCGACGGTCCGGGCGATCTCCCGCTCCGACAGTTCCATCCGCTTGACGACGAGCGACCACAGGAACTCCGCCCGCCGCGCCGCGTCCCTCAACTTCGTGTACTGGGAGGTCGTCTCGCGTCCCGTCTTGCCCGCAAGGATCGGCTTGCCGGTCTTGGCGTTCAGCCGTCGCTTCGGCTTCTGGAGGATGCCCTTCTTCCACGCCTTGAGCTGGTCGACGCCGTCCCCCGCCAGCTGCCCCAGCAGCTTCTTCGCGTCGCCGTTGGCACCCGTCACCGCAGCCCAGCCGGGCGTCGGCAGCAGGAACTGGTGCACCGCCCCGTCCGGCAGCGGCTGCCACTCCCCGCCCGCCTCGTTGTTACGGAAGGGCAGCGGCGTCGGCGCCTGGGTGCCCTTGGCGTTCAGCCAGAGCGCCTTGCCCTTCCACGGCGCGACGTCCTCCGCCTCGTACACCGAACGCCGTCCGCCGATCAGCGAGTTGCCCCGCCGCAGGTGGAGCCCGAACCACGGCGCACGCATCCCGGGATGCATCGTGTTGAGCCACAGCGACACCTCGGCGAGCTCGACGCCCGTCGAGTTGAGGTCCACGCCGTACGCGTTGTGCAGGGCGATGTACGCCTTGACCTTCTGCTTCTCCGTCAGCGCCTCGGACGTGGGAATCGACGTGCCCAACTCGTCCTGGCGCCGCCGCAGATACTCCTCGGCGACCTGGTTGATCGCCTCGTTGAGGAAGGCGCCGGACCCGAGCGCGGGTTCGCAGATGCGGTACTTCAGCAGCTCCGAGGCCCGCGTCCTGACGGCGTTCCCCTCGGCGTCCTTCTCCTGGTCCAGGCGGTGCTTGAGCGCCAGTTCGACGGTGACCTGGGTCAGTGACTCAGGGGTGTAGTACGACGCCGAGGTCTCCCGGTCGCGTCCCGCGAGCCGGTAGACGAAGGTGCCCGCCGGGTACTTCTTCGGCCCGCGCAGGCCCTTCTCCTCCCGGTCCCGCTCGTCGTACTCGACCCAGGTGTTCTCGGGGTACTCCTTGAGCCGGTGCGAGGGGACCAGCCAGGAGCCCTTCTCCGGGTCGCCGCCCTTGGCGACCTCGCTCAGCTCCTCCTCGGCGATGATGCCGGTGTACGACATCAGGCCCTCGTAGACCGCTCCCAGCTGGTTGATGCCGAGGTTGCGGTACGAGATGAAGCCACCGCGTTCGCCGCGCCGCTTGGCCTTCTTCATGGTGAGCAGGCGCAGCACCTCGTGCAGGGCGCTGTTGCGGAGCCGCAGGTCGAGCCAGGCCGGTCCCTCGGGGCCCTCCTCGTCGCGGCGCGGGTCGCGGGTGCCGAGGCCGATGAGCCTCACCGACGCCGGTTCGAAGAGTTCGCTGCGCAGGGGGTCGAAGCGCAGGCCACGGCCCTCGCTGCGCTGCTTGGCCTTCTTCTTGCGGGTCTCCGCGTCATCGCCGGGGCGCTCGTCCCAGGGCTCGGTGCCGTACTCCCGGTGGCCGTAGTTGACCTTGTTGAACAGCAGGTCGAGCGAGGCGTGCAGGTGGAAGCCACGACGGGCGGTCTCGTCCGTCAGCTGCGCGTCCCGCTCGACGAGATCGCGGAGGCGGGCCACCGAGTAGCCGGCCTCGTAGGTGCCGTCGTCGGCCGGGAGGATGCCGAGTTCGGGGCGGGCCTCGGCGTACAGGAGGAACAGGATGCGGTAGAGGTAGCGCAGGGACTCGCGGGTGAGCTGCCGTGCGAAGGGGTCGCCGGGCGTTTCGAGGTCGCGCGGTTCGAGGCCCGTCTCCTCCAGGCGGGCCAGGACCTCGTTGGCGATGATCTCGACGGACTTCTGGAGGCCCTGGCGCAGCTCGCCGGAGACGCCGACGGCGTTGTCGCGGGATGCTTTGACGAGGGCGTCGATGGCGGGGCCCTTGCCGTCCTCGGCCGGAGCGAGCGCATCGTGGCTGAACAGGCCGGCGATGGTGGCGAGTTCGCCGGACTGCCTGCGGTCGTTGCGCTCCAGGGCGGCATCGAGGTTGGCGGCCAGGTAGCGGCCCTCGCCCCACGCCTGGCGGTCGGCGAGGACGATCACGCCGCCGCAGAGCAGCAGGACGAAGCGCGGAGCGCTGCCGCCCTCGCCTCCCAGCTCGCTTTGGAACAGCCAGGTGGCGAGTGCGTACCCCGACTCGTAGGTCTCGCCGCTGCCGACCGTCCGCACCGGGTGCAGCAGGCGGCCGTAGGAGTCGGCGTCCAGGGCCGTGTCATTGCTCGCGGACCAGCCGCAGTCGACGGCGACGATGCCGTCGCCGTGCCAGGCGACAGGGACGGTGTGGTCGCGCCCGGCCCGGTGGACGGTCAGCTCGCGCGGACCGGACTCGGCACCCGCCTGTACGTACCCGAGGGCGGCGAGCACCTTGCGGTGCCAGTCCTCGACGCGTTCGCTCCACTCCTCGTCCTGGTAGGTGTGGAAGAACTTCTCGTAGCCCACTGCGTCGGGGCGCTCGTCCTCCTCGGCGTCCGCCTTGGCCTGCTCCGCGAAGAACCCGCGGTACTTCTCGTCGAGGTAGACGGACCGCAGGCCGCGCAGGGCGACCCGGGGCGTGGGGCGGTCGTCGTTCTGGTCGGACTCGCGGTCCGCCCAAGCCGCGAAGACGCCCTTCTTCAGGCCGTCGGCGAGCTGCTCGGCGAAGTAGTGGGCGGACAGGTACTCGCCGCGGTTGGAGAAGGAATCGAAGTCGGTGCTCATCGGGCGGTCGTCTCCCCGGCGTCGGGCGTGGCGGTCTCGGCGGGTACGGCGGTGGGTCGCGGTGCCGGGGTGGCGGCGAGGGGTTCGAGGACGGCGAGCAGCCGCAGCAGCGGGGCGCCGGAGGTCCGCAGGGAGCGGATCAGCGTCTTGCGCCTGCTCGCTGTGAGGTCGACGTCCTGCTTGACCTTGTGCGACCGGCGGGCGGCCGGTGTGAACAGCGCCGTCTGCCGCCACTCCGTGACGCGCTTCTCGTACGGGGCGAGTACGGCGTCGATTTCCTGCGCGTACGCGCCCTCGCGGTCCGTCAGGAAGCGCCGGGCCTCGGCGACGGCATCCGGCACGCGCGACTGGAGGAGGGGGAGGTCCACCGGGGTGGCCCGGCCGGGCATGCCGGGACCGACCCGGCAGGCGGCGAGGAAGGAGTCGTCGATCCGGTGGACGCGGGGGGCGTCGGGCAGGCCGCTGACGGCCATCCACTCGACCACGGTGGGACGCCCGGCCGTGTTCGAGTAGATGCCCTGGAGCAGGTAGACGGGGCCGTCGAGGGCGGCGGCCAGCTCCGAATCGATGTCGGCCGCCTTCTCCTTGTCGGGGTCGAAGGCGAGCACGAACGCCTCGTCGTGGCGGAGCGCCGCGAGCGCCTTGTCGGTGACCCAGTCCAGGACGGGATGCACGTCGGAGACGTAACTGACGTTGGGCCACTGGCTGGCGGAGTCCTCACGGGCCACCTTGAGGCGCTTGGCGGCGAGGCCCTTGTCGAAGGTGAGGCGGATGCGGCCGGCCTTGTTCGCCGTGGGGAGGATCTGCTGCTCGGTGAGATACGACTTGGGCAGGGCCTTCAGCCGGTGAAGGAGGTCCGACGGCGGCTCGAAGGCGATCGTGCCGTCCTCCTCACGCCGCAGCTTGAGGGCGATGTCCGGACTGATGGGGTGGCAGACCTGGCGGAGCGCCTCGTCGAAATAGCCGGAGGTCGCGCCCGTACCGCCGCCGGTACCGAACAGGCTGGGCACGGTGGCGCGCGGCACGTCGTCCGTCGTCTTCTTCGCCCCGACGTTGCCCATCAGCCGGCCGAGCATGCCCTTGACACCGCCACCCGCGGACGACTGCTTGATCGACTGCTCGACGGTGCGCCCGGCGATGAGGTCGCGGGTCAGCCGGTCGTCCTCCTCCTTCGCCCGGTAGATTCCGGTGACGGCCTCCGCGGTGCCCTCGATGCGGTGGGCTTCCTCCTCGCGGGCGAGGAGCTTGGCGCCGACCAGCCGGTCGTCCAGCGGCAGGGGTTCGCCGGTCTCCGGGTCGGTGCGCCACTCCACGTCGCTGGTGAGCACCAGGGCCCGGAACTGGGGCTTCGTCTCCTGCCCGTACCGGTCGATGCGGCCGTTGCGCTGCTCGATGCGGATCAGCGACCACGGCAGGTCGTAGTGGATCAGCTGGTGGCACTCCTGGTGCAGGTTGACGCCCTCGGAGGCGACGTCGCCGGTGAAGAGGAGCCGGACGGGCGCGGTGCGCAGGCCGAAGTCCTCGACGATGCGCTTCTGCTCGTCCTCACCGGTGGCGTCGCCGTGCATGACCTCGACGACCCCGCCGTACGCCTTCCACGGCTTCGTCTTCTTCTCGCCCGGCTCCAGTTGCTTCGCCGGGAATCCGAGCCGGGCCGGTACGGTTTCGGCGAGCCACTTGAGGGTGGGGACGCGCTCGGAGAAAACCACGACGCGGGTGTCCGAACCGGGGCCGACACCGATCTCCTTCAGCGCCTCGACCAGGGCGTCGAGCTTGGACGAGTCGTCGCTGCCGAGGTCGCCCGCGACGCGGGCCAGGTCGAGGATGGCTTCCCGCTCGACCCGTCGCGCGGCCTCCAGCTTGGCCGGGTCCTGGTTCCTGCGGCCCTTCAGGGGCTTGTCGAGGGCCTTGGCCCGTGCCTGGACCGAATCCTGAAGGGCCCGGTGGGAGGAGAGGAACGCCTTCAGCAGGTTGTACGCGACCATCGGGTCCGCGCACACCGAGGAGGCCGCCGGGTCGCGCGGGATCCAGCGCGCGGCCAGTTCCTCCAGGACGGCCCGCTCCTTGGCGGTGGCCTCGACGATCACCGGCCGGGACGGGCCCCGGTCCGCCCACACGCCCTTGAGGGAGTCGCGTACCTCGGGGTCGGTCTTGGTACGCCGGATGTAGAGGTGCCCCAGGTCCTTCACGTCGTACGCGGTGGGGTCGGCGATCGCCGCCTCGTCGAGCATGCCGATCAGCTCGGCGAAGGACTCCCCATCGCCGTTGTGCGGGGTGGCGGAGGCCAGCACGAGGGCGTCGGTGCGGCGGGCGAGGAGCCTGGCGAGGGCGTTGTTCTTCGTCCCCCGGTTGACCAGGTTGTGGGATTCGTCGATGACGACGGCGTCCCAGTCGGTGTTCTCCAGGTGGTGGGCGTAGACATCGCTCTTGAGGGTGTCCACGGAGATGATCGCCCGCTTGAAGTAGGCGAACGGGTTCCGGCCGGCCGGGATGTCCTGCTGGATGCGCTGGATACCGGTGGAGTCGAGGCGGACGAGCGGAATGGAGAAACGGGTCCACAGCTCGCGCTGGAACTGCTCCAGGACATGCGCCGGGGTCACCACGAGGATGCGCTCACCGCGGCCCCGGCGGATCAGCTCGGCGAGGAGGATGCCGATCTCCAGGGTCTTGCCGAGGCCCACCACGTCCGCCACGAGCACGCGGGGCTGCGGGTTCTCCATGGACAGGGCCAGCTGAGCGGGGCGGAGCTGGTGCGTCTGCTGGTCCATGAGGAAGTTGTCGGCCAGCGCGAGGCCCTGCTCGGTCTGCGGCAGGGCGGTCTTGCGGATGACGGCCTCCAGGTAGAGGCGCGCCTTGCGGTGGTTCGGGGACGAGTCGGGGACCAGGCGGGTCCGGTCCGGGTCGAGCGGCTCGATGTGGTCGAGCTTCTCGTAGAAGACCGCGTCCGTGCCGCGCACCAGGGAGGAGACACCGGTGACCTCGACCATCCAGCCGTCGTGCGTCGTGTCGGCGACCTTCTTCACCAGCCACTGCTCGTCGCGCACCAGGACCTGGGAGCCGGGGGCGAACCTGGGGCGGTGCGAACGCGGCGCGGAACCGGCGGGGGCGTCGGCGGACGCTTCCGCTGCGGCTTGGTCCCGGTACGCCGCATCGAAGGTGCCCTGCCCCGGAACCGTGTCCCCGCCCGCCGCCGCACCACTCACGAACCGCTCCGTTTCCTCGTCGTCCCTGACGTCCCGCATACCGCTCCCCACCGCTTCTTCCGCATCGTTCTCGCCCGCGCGGGCCGTGGCCACGCCGGGTCCGGGCCATCCCACTCCGTGCCGCACGGCGATGCGGGTCCCTACCGGTGCCGCCCGCTCGATACCGCTACAGGGCCGCCTGCATGGCGTACCTGGCCCTCAGCTCTTCGGCCACCTTCTGCGAGGCCGGCCTCCGCTTGGGTCTGGGGCGGGGCCCGGGTGGCGTCCGGTCCGGTGGACGGGGCGGCTGCTCCGCGACGTCGGAGGGATCGGTGGGGACCAGGCGGTCCAGGGGGCTGTCGAGCCCTTCCTCGTCCACGATCGAGGTGAGCACGTCGAGGGCGTCCACGTGCTGAGTGGTGATGCGCTCCCACACGTCCGGCGAAGGGCCTCGCCGGGGCTCCCCGGGGCGGGCCGAAACGTCGATCAGGGCGTGCCGCGCCTCGACCGGAGTGGAACCCGAGCCCTTGATCAGCCCCACGCACTGGGCGGTGACGTCAGCGAGGCCGGGCCTGTCCTCCGGAGCGTGGGCGAACATCGCCGTGACCAGCGGACGGAGCGCCCCGGGCAGTCCCGAGAGGTCCGGCGGGCAGGTCTCGTCGGTCACCTTCGCGACGATCGCGGGCCAGCCGTTGCCCTCGTACGGGTAGTGGCCGGTCGCCGCGTACAGCAGGACCGTGCCCAGGCCGTACACGTCGGCCGGGGCCTTCACCCGGGAGCGGCCGAGCGCCTGCTCGGGCGCCATGCAGCGCACCGTGCCGACGATCATGCCTTCCTGCGTGAGCGTGTCCTTGCCGGCGTCCATGAAGGCACCGAGCCCGAAGTCGATCAGGATCGGACCGTACTCGCCGAGCATGACGTTCTGCGGCTTGAGGTCGCGGTGCAGCAGGTCGACGGCGTGCACCGCCTCCAGGCCCTCGGCGAGCAGCGCACCGAGACTGGCCACCAGCGGAACCGGCAGGGTTCCCGCGCTCTCCACCTGCTCCTGGACGGTACGCCCGGGCACGTACTCGACGGCCATCCACGGCTGGTCGGCATACGGATCGGCGTCGAGGAAACGGGCCACGCGATTGGTCCCGACGACCGTCCGGGCGATCAGCGCCTCCTTCTCGAAGCGCGCCCGGGTCGCCTGGTCGAGCCGGTCGTTCCTGATCACCTTCACGGCGACCGGGTCGCCGCCCGGCGAGTAGGCCAGGTAGACCTGCCCCATGCCCCCCGCGCCCAGCTCCCGCTCGACCGTGTACCGGCCGATGTGTGTGGGCACCTCACTCATGTTTTCCGCGTCACCCTTTCGCGCCGCTCTCGCCGGGGCGCGTCATACCTTCACAGAAGGTTCACTCTATCGTTCCACGCAGAGGGCCGTCAGGGGCTTGCGAGGCGCGTGGGAACTCGCCCACCCGGCCCTCACCGTAAGCGGTCCTGCCGCCCTGCGGCGAGGGGCATTCACGCCGGAACGCCGACGGCCCCGTTGACGGATCACCGGCCAACGGGGCCGCGCCTCACGCGGTGGGGCGAATCAGACGCCCATGGTCTTGTCCTTCACGGCGGACACGAAGGACGACCAGTCGTTCACGGGGAAGGTGAGGGCGGGGCCACCCAGGTCCTTGCTGTCACGGACCGGGACGACATCGGCGAAGCTGTGGGAAACCTCGACGCACGCCCCACCGTCCTGGTTGCTGTGGCTGCTCTTGCGCCAGGTCGCGACGCTCAGGTCGAGGTCGATGGATCGCACGACAGTTCCTCCAACATACGCAAGATAAATTTTCGCGACTCGGCCGGGGAAAGTGCCAGGTCGCGCATCGCATCGTACGCACGTTGCATACGCTCGACCGTAACGCTTTCCTCATGCAGCTCCCCGCCGTACCCATGCTCCGTGTACGCGACCGTACGAGTGTCCTGCAACCGGAGAAACCAGACGTCGGTGCTCGACAAGCCGTGGAGTCCGGCCTCTTGAGGCAGGATCTGCAGCGTCAGGTTCGGCCACTCCCCCGCCTCGGCCAAGTACTCAAGCTGCGCTCGCCACTCCTGGGCGCTACGCAGAGTCGTCCGGAGCACTGCCTCCGAAAGGATGGTGCGGAAGGGCGGCGGGTCGTCCCCTGTGAGCAGGTGCTGCCTTCCCATCCGCGCCTCCACCTGTTGCTCCAGGGCGTCACCGCGCAGTCCTCCGGCCACGAGCAACTCCCGTGCGTAACCCGGTGTCTGCAGCAAACCGGGCACGACGCTCACCGCGAAGTGCCACAGGCTCGTCGCCTCCGCCTCCAGGGCCATGTACCGCCGGTACCGCTCCTTGAACTGTGTCTGATCACTGATGGCCAGTTCCCACAGCGCCAGCAGCAGCCCCGGCGTCCCGTAGTGCTGGTCCAGCGCCTCCACGACCTCCGGGCCGCCAACCGTCTCGCCTTTCTCCATCTTCCCGAACAATGACCAGTCCCAGCCCAGTCGTTCGCCGAGCTGGCGCAGGCTGTCGCCGCGTGCGGTGCGCAGGTGCCGCAACTCCTCCGCGAACCGTGCCCGTGGTTCCCTGCTGCGGCCTGTGACCGCCCGCCTCGTCGGCATCGCGCCCTCCGTGGAACGTGTGGAACGTGGCTCACCCACTGGGGAGGCACCCTCCACTCCCGGTGTGTCACGCCTCGGACGGGGTCATTCTCGTAACGAGCCCCGCACGCACCGTATGACCGGGCGTGGGGCCGGACAGAGGAACCCCGAAAATACACCCGAAGGAAAAGCCCTCATGAAGCCGTCCCTCCCCCGCACGACGCCCCAGGCGGAGAGCACGTCAACGGCCAAGCTCCAGGAGGCCGTCGACGCCCGCGACGACCTGGCCGCCGCCCTGAAGGCCGCCGGCATTCAACTGCCCGCGATGGACGTACGCACCCCGTGGCGCGACACGGAAGAGCGCGCCCGGCCCGCCGAATACGCGCTCGTCCACCTCGGCATCTGCTCCGCGCCCGTGGCGCACGCCCTCGCCGGGGTGATCCGGAAGGGAGCGGCCGGGTGACCGACGCCAGCGTCCCCCGCGCAGGAACGACCGTGCACGATGCAGGGAGCGGCCGAGTGCGCCTGGTTACGGGCCGCGACGGCCCCCGCCCCCGGCTCCGCCCGCTCGGTGGTGGCCGCGAATGGCAGGCGGACCCGACCCGCGTCCGCCCGCTCGGCCCCGCCGAGTTGCTGAGCGCCCGCGTCGCCGAGGCCAACGCCCGCAGCCGTACCGGCCTCGGTGTCGGCCGCATACGGGGCTCCCCCCATGCCGGCCCGGCTGAAGAAGATGCCCGGTGAGGGCACGGCCGGCGGTCAGGGCCCGCACGACGGCGCGGTAGTCGGCCGCGGTACAGGGCCCAGGGAACCCGCCGCGTCAGGGCGGCGGTGGACGGATGACCCTGAAGGCAGACCAGGGATGCGCACCGGGTGCCGTAGGCGGCTGCGGCGAGCGCCGCCCGGTTCTCGCGGACACGGGCCATCGGCGGCACCGGGCCGGGCGTGGGCACGGCCCAGGAACCGGGAGGAGAACGCGGTAAGCGACACCGACGGTTCGGCCGGGAGGGCTTTCACGACGGTCGAGGGCCCGTCCACCGAAGTGGCCGATGCTGCCGGAGGGCGGCGCCTCCTCCCACTTCGAGGACCACGACGCCTACGACCTGGCCTGGGCCGCGCTGCTGCGCCTGGCGGAGCGGATCGCGCCGGACCACAAGGACTGAGCGGTCCCATCCCGGCTCTTGCGCAGGGGCGTCGAGGCTGGCCACACTGGCCCGCCCGTACGCCGTGCTGCCCGAGACCTGGAGCCCCGTTGAACACGTCACCGGTGAACCCCGAGGCCGATCGGCCGCACCGCCCTGACCCGGCCGGAGGCTGCCCGCACGCGGCCAACGCCCGGCTGCTGGCCCGGGGGGCGGTCGCTCCGGTGGTCCTCCCCGGCGAAGTACGGGGGATGGCGGTGCTGGGCCACGACGCGCTGAGGGAATTCCTCGCGCACCCCGACGTCGCCAAGAGCGCCCAGCACTTCACGGCGCTCCAGGCCGGAGAGATCCCCGACGGCTGGCCGCTGAAGACGTTCGCCACGGTGCAGGGGATGACGACCGCGGACGGCGCCGACCACCGGCGGCTGCGGTCGCTGATGGGCAAGGCGTTCACGGCCCGCCGGGTGGAGGAACTGTGTCCGTACGTGGAGGAGCTGGCGTCCCGTCTGCTGGACGGCCTGGAGGCGGCCGCCACGGACGACGGGACCGTCGATCTGCGCACCCACTTCGCGCTGCCGCTGCCCATGGGCGTCATTTGCGAACTGCTGGGCGTGGACGAGGCCCACCAAGACCGGCTCCACCACCTCTCCAACCAGCTCGTGGCCACGGACATCGGCCCGGCCGAGGTGATGGCGGCCAACCGGGAGACGGCGGAGACCCTGAGTGCGGTCGTAGCCGCCAAGGCCGCCGCTCCGGGGGACGACCTCACCAGTGCGATGATCGCGGCCCGTGAGGAGGACGGCGACCGGTTCAGCCCTCAGGAGCTGATCGGCACGCTGATGCTGACCATCGTCGCGGGGCACGAGACGACGCTGAACCTGATCACCAACGCCGTACGCGCCCTGTGCGCCCACCGGGACCAGCTCGACCTGGTGCTCTCCGGCGCGGCAAGCTGGGCCGACGTCGTGGAGGAGACCCTGCGCTGGGACAGCCCGGTCAGCTACTTCCCCTTCCGCTACCCGGCCCGCGACCTCACCCTGGACGGCACCGTGATCCCCCGGGGCACCCCGGTCCTCGCGGGCTACGCCGCCGCCGGTCGCGACACGAAGGCCCACGGCCCGGACGCGGACCACTTCGACATCACCCGCACCGGCCCGCGCCACCTCTCCCTGGGCCACGGCGCCCACTACTGCATGGGCGCGCCCCTGGCCCGCCTGGAGGCCACCACTGCCCTGGAACAGCTCTTCACCCGCTTCCCGAGCCTGGACCTCGCGGTTCCGGAGGCGGATCTGCCGCGCCACCGCTCGTTCGTGGGCAACAGCGTGCGGAGGCTGCCGGTGCGGCTGCGGGGGTGACGCGTCCGGCCCCGCGGGGCCGGACGCGTCGGGTCTAGCGGCGCTGCAGGGATTTGACGTTGTCGCCGAAGGACCAGCCCTTGGAGCCGTCCCAGTTGAGGGACCACGTCATCAGGCCCTTGAGCGAGCCGTTGAATGTGTTCCACGCCTGGCCGACCTGACTGGGCGTCATGTAGCCGCCACCCGCGCCGGGCTGGGCCGGCAGACCGGGCACCTGCTTGTCGTACGGCACCTTGATCGTGGTGCCCTGGATGGTCAGGCCGTTGTTGAGGCAGGTGGTCTGAGCCGCGAAGCCCTCCACGGTACCGGCGGAGTACGAGTCGCCGGAGCAGCCGTACATGCTGCCGTTGTAGTACTGCATGTTGAGCCACCACAGCCGGCCGTTGTCGGCATACTTCTTGATGATCGGCAGGTAGGCGCCCCAGATGGACCCGTAGGTGACGCTGCCGCCGGTGACGTACGCGGTCTCGGGCGCCATCGTCAGGCCGAAGCCCGCCGGCATCTTGGCCAGGACGCCGTCGATGATGCGGATCAGGTTGGACTGGGAGGCGGACAGCGTGTTGATGTTCCCGCTGCCGGACAGACCGGTTTCGATGTCGATGTCGATCCCGTCGAAGTTGTACTTCTTGAGGATCGGGACGACCGTCTCCACGAAGCGGTCGGCGACCTTGCTCGACGACAGGTCGATGCCCGCGGCCGCGCCGCCGATGGACATCAGGAGGGTGGCCCCGTTCGCCTTGGCCTCACACATCTCCGCCGGAGTCGAGACCTTCACACCCGCGTCCATGCCGTCCTCCCAGAGGACGGTCCCGTCCGAGAGGATCACCGGGAAGGCGGCGTTGATGACGTTGTAGCCGTGCTGGGCGATCCGGCTGTCGGTGATGGGGACCCAGCCCATGCCGGGGTGCACGCCGTTCGACGCGCCGTCCCAGTTCTCCCAGTACCCCTGGAGCACCTTGCCGGCCGGCTTGGGCTTCGTGGCACAGGTGGCGTCACCCGGCGGATCGGTGGGCGGCGGCGTGGTCGGCGGATCGGTGGGCGGCGGCGTGGTCGGCGGATCGGTGGGCGGCGGCGTGGTCGGCGGGGGCGTCGTGCCACCGGGGCCGGTGAGCGACACGTCGTCCGCGAGGTACGCGGGCGTCCCGTACCACCCGTGCAGGTAGACCGTCACCGACGTGGTGTTCGCACCGGTGGTGAAGCCGACGCTCAGCTTGCTGTACGACGAGGAACTGGGCGTCCAGGTCTGCGGCTCGCTGGTGGCTCCCGTACCGCTGGCGCCGAGGTAGACGTAACTGCCCTGGACGAAGGCGCTCAACGTGTACGTCGAGTTCGGCTGCACACTGACCGTCTGGCTGCACTGGGCGTTGCCGAGGCCGGACGGCGTGGCCTTCAACGCGGACGAGCCGGAGTGCGCCGGGCTGCCGGTGACCGCACCGGAACCATTGGCGCAGTTCCAGCCGGAAAGGCCGTCCTCGAAACCGGAGTTGACCACCAGGTTGGCGGCATCGGCGGCGCCGGCCGAACCGGAACCAACCAGTGCAACGCAGGCGCCGACCAGAGCGGCGGCGCTCACCCCGGCGACCGTTCGGGTCAGGACGGCGGCCGAGTACCCGTCACCTGCCCCCGGCAGCGTACGAATCCTCCGACGGAACATGCGGTGCTCCATTCTGGCGACGTGCCACGGGCGTGAGCGTGCGGGAGGGGACGCGGAAGCACGGCCCCGATGAACTGGAGAAACGCACTCCGGCGATCGACGGGATCGTAGAAGGGGGGCCAGGACCCGTCAATAGGTCTGGACCAAAGGTGCTCGACTAACAGGGTTCTGCTTGACGGAACTTGACAGACCGAGCGCCACCCGGCGAATCACTTGCACACGGGCCCGGTGCGGTGCGAGGGTGCCGGACCTCAGCGTGTGGCCGCGCCCGACAATGGCGTGTCGACGAGCGAAGCGGAAGGAGCGATCTTGCAGTCGCGCCCGGTCCGTACGCGGCACCTCGCCTCGGCACCGCCGCAGGGCCTGGGGCGCGCCGAAAGAAGCCACGACCGTGGCAGAACCCACCCCGGCCCGCGGACCCGCAGTCAGGCGTCCTTCTTCACCGGCTCCAGAATCGCCACGCACTCCACATGATGCGTCATCGCGAAACATGTGGAGCGCAAACGCGTGGAAGTAGCCGCAGTTCAGCACCCTACGGCTTACATTCTGGGTAAAACGCTCGCGTGCGCTACGTGCGCTGTGTGCGTTACGTGCGGCTTCTTGACGCACGAGGCACCCAGCTTGCCATTCAAAAATTGGGCCCCAGGCAGACCCCCACGAAACCAGTCCGCCCAGAGCACTCCAGCGGCCGTTAGGGTTCCAGCCGGCCCCGACCCGAGCATGGAAGCCATCGGTCACGCCGTCGTCGAAGGCCGAACGGGCGACACCGCCTCCGCCCGCCAGAAACTCCTGAAGCTGTGGCCGGAGATCGGCGTCACAGGCGACCCGCCGCACCGTTGCTCACTCGCCCAATACCGGGCGGACCTCTATGAAGATCCCGCCCAGGCCATCGCCTGAGCCGTCCGGGCCCTGGACGCTGTTGATGCCGTGACCGAGCAGCGCGTCCAGGACCACCACGCCAGCCTCCATATCGCCGGCTTCTCCCTCTCCCTCCACCTCAACCTCGCGACACATGTGGAACAGAAGCATGTGGAAGTCGTCGCAGGCCAGCGGCACACATGAGGAAGTCTGAACGAGTTGCCGCGGTGCGTTACGTGCGCGCATCTGACGCACGCTGCTGGCACGCTGTTCGCCGGACGTCAGGCATACCGTCCACGGGCGCAAGGGTTCGACGTCCGGCGAACAAATGCGTGGACCAACCCGTCACCCTGCGGGCAGGGGTGCTCTCTCACCCGATGGGGGCCACGTGCGGCCCATATCCCGCGGGTCCCGATCCATGGCGGTGCGAGGGCTGGGTTCGCGTCACAGGCCGAGAGAAATCATGTCGTCACGACTCGGGAACGAGGAAGGTCAGGCCCGAGGCAGTCTCCTCGATCAGGGGGGCGAGGGCCGCGTTGAACGGGTCGGCGTACTGAGCCGTGAGGTGGCGTTGGAAGGCGGCCTCGTCCTGATACGTCTCGAAGATGAGGTAGGCACGTGGGCTGGAGGCGTTGGTGTAGACATCGAAGGACAGGTTGCCGACCTCCTTGCACACTGTCCGGGCGTAGTCCCGCAAGAGGTGTGCGACCTCGTCCTCCGCTCCTTCGCAGGCAGTGAACTCGGCGAGCAGGGTCTTCTTCACGTGCGGGCCTTTGCGGTCGGGGTCACTCGCGTCACTTCCGAGAGGATTCGAGGTGCCAGACGCGGGCGTGGTCCAGCTTCACTGAGCCGTTCTCTGCGAAGACCTCCACACCCTGGCTGGAGGGGTCGGGGAAGATCTGGTCCGTGATCACCGCTTCGCCGTTGCCGCCGAAGACCTCGACGGATGACCAGTCGACGACGATCCGCAGCTTCACCTTGCCGTTCACGGCGCCCAGGGGCGCCCGCTGGACGCCGGCGAAGGTGTCGCTGAAGTCCACGGCGCCGGATCGGGTCCGGTCGACGTACAGCTCCTGCGTCGTGGTGTCGTATCCGATGGCGGTCTCCTCTCCGCCGGCGCCGGTGCGCACCTTGATGCCGAACCGTTCGGCGTCCTTGAGGGAGAAGGCCGCCTCGATGTCGAGGGCTTTGCCCCTGGCCGCGCCGCGGACCAGGGGCTGTGACGTGCTGGTCACCGTGGTGTCGGCCGACACTGCCGGACGCCCCTCTCGCAGGGAGGTCAAGCTCCTCACCGGCTCACTGGTCAGCTTGATCCGGCCGTCCACGGTGTGCAGGGCCATCTGGCGGGGGATGCTCTGCGCACCGCGCCAGGGGGAGGTGGGAAGGGAACTGCTGTAGTCCCAGTTGTTCATCCAGCCGATCATGTTCCGCTTGTCGCCCGGTGCGTTCTCCCAGGACACGGCCGCGTAGTAGTCCTTGCCGTAGTCGGCCCAGTCGGCGCGCTGCACGGTGGACTTGGCGGGTGCTGACGCGGTGGTGAACTGGTCGGCCATGATCTGGCCCCAGCCGCTGGTGTTCATGTCGACGATCTGGATCTGTGCCCTCTTGCCGGCGTACGGGCGCATGTCGATGGAGGCCCAGTCCAGCGTCTCTCTGTTGGAGCCGGTGGCGCTGCCGACGACCTTGCCGTCGACGACCAGGTTGACCGCCGTCTCCCGGGAGATGGGCTGGGCCCGGGTGTCGGAGAGCACGATGTGGTCGACGTTGATGTGGCCCCAACCGCTGGTGTTCTCGTCGACGATCTTGATCTGCGCCTGCTTGCCGATGAGTTCGCGGACATCCCAGGCGACCCAGTTGAGTGCCTCGCCGTCGTGTCCGGTGGCGCTGCGCACCGCCTTGCCGTCGACGAGGAGTTCGACGGCGGTGGGCGCGGCCTGGCTCGCAGGATGGTTGCCGCCGCCGATGAGGAAGTTGACGTAGTCCTTGTCGATCGTGAATTCCGGCGAGGTGAGGCTGCCGGTCGAGCCGTCGCCGTTGAAGAACGAGTTGGCCAGACCACTGCCGAGAAAGCCGGTGACCTCCTGCTGGCCGGCGTGGCTGCCGGTGGCCGGGGCGGTTCCGAAGGCGTCGCCCGTGACCGTCCAGTTCTCGTAGGTGCCGTCTTCGAAGTCGGTGAGGATCGTTCCCTCCGGCACGGGCCCCCGTTCCTGCACGGTGCCCGCCTGGTGGGGATGGCGTCCACCGGCGACCTTGAAGTTGAGGTACGGGCTGTCGACGGTGAAGGGCGGGGAGGACAGGATGCCGGTGCCGGCGTCGCCCGCGTGGAAGCTGTTGGCGAAGCTCTTGCCCTCGAAGCCACTGACGGGTCCCTGCCCGGTCAGCGCCCCGGCCGTGGGTCCCTGGCCGAATGCGTTGCCGGTGGCTGTCCATGTACCGAAGTCAGGGTTCTCGAAGTCCTGCATGACGGTGCCGGTGGGCGGGGTATAGGAGCCCTTGTCGTCGGCGGTGAACTTCGTGCCGTCGAAATCACCGACGAAGTACTGGGCGCCCGAGCCGCCGGCGATGCCGCCGGGGTTGATGTTGACGACGAGGACCCATTTGATCTTCTTTTTGTTCCCGTCGACCGCGAGGGGGAACAGGTCGGGGCATTCCCATACGCCGCCCGTCGCACCGGCCGGCCCGAACTCGCTGAGCAGGTCCCAGTTCTTGAGATTCTTCGAGGAGTAGAACTGCACCTTGTGCTCGGTGGAGAGGGACACCGTCATCAACCAGGTCTTGGTCGGGGCGTACCACTGGACCTTGGGGTCGCGGAATTCCTTGGAGCCGATGTCGATGACGGGATTGCCGTCGTACTTGGTGAACGTACGTCCGCGGTCGTTGCTGTAGGCGAGCGACTGGGCCTGGGTGCCGGTGCTCTTGTCGTAGCTGGTGTAGATCGCCACCATGGGCGGGTTCTTCTTCGTTCCGAAGCCGGTGGTGTTGTTCCAGTCGATGACCGCACTGCCGGAGAACACCATCTCCTTGTCGTCGTGGGCCAGGGCGAGCGGCAGCTCCTCCCAGTGCATGAGGTCGGTGCTCACCGCGTGTCCCCAGGACATGTCGCCCCAGGAGTTGCCGCTGGGGTTGTACTGGTAGAAGAGGTGGTACTCGCCCTTGTAGTACACCAGTCCGTTGGGGTCGTTCATCCAGTTCTTCTGCGGCGTGTAGTGGAACTGCGGCCGGTAGGTCTCGGTGAACGGCCGGGTTCCGGCGGCGACGGCCTGAGGCGCCAACAGGGCGGCGGACACGGCGCAGACGGTCGCCGTCGCGGCGATCATCCGTGTGCGGGCATGCCGGGGTACGCGTCTTGAGGTCATGGTGTCTCCTGGGCTGCGGCCCTTTCCGCGGCCGGGAGGTTTCCGGCGCGGGGAGGGAACGAAAGGGAGTACTGCCGACGCTGTGACAGCGCGTCGGCGAGTGTCATCGTTGACTTATGTCAGCGATGACGTCTGGTGCGGCCGATGATGGACACATTCCGGCCGACGCGTCAACGGCCGGGACGCCTTTCCGTCGCTCGAACGGACCGCCTGTCACGCGATGATCTGCGAGGCGCGCTGCGGCAGTTGGCTCAGCCACGGAGGGTTCGGACCGGCGACTGAGCAGGTCAAGGCCGCGACATGGGCGGCGAACCGACAGGCTTCCGCCACCGCGCCCAGACGGAGATCGGCCAGCCGCCCCCCGAGGAGTCCACGTGCGCCCAGATGGTGCAGCAGACCCGCAGTGAAGGAGTCACCCGCCCCGATCGTGTCGACGACCCGCGTCGCCACGCCCGGCACATGCATCCGCTCGCCGTCCAGCGAGACAAGAGCACCATCTGCGCCACGCGTGACCACGACAAGCCGTGCTCCGGCAGCGTGCCAGACGTCGCACGCCTGCTCCAGGGGCGTTTCTGGCAGAAGGAGCCCGAGGTCTTCCTCGCTCAGCCGCAATATGTCCGCGAGGTCGCACCACTGCCGCAGTTTCACGCGGTAGGACTCGGGACGCACCAGCAGCGGCCGGACGTTGGGATCAATGCTGATGGTGGCTTGGGTCGAGGCAGTCGCCAGGAACTCCTCCACCGCCGCCGCCCCGGGCTCCCGGATCAGAGCGAGCGAACCCGCGTGCAGACAGGCGGTGGAAGACAGGTCCACACCGGCCAGTTCAGCGCTCGACCACTGCCAGTCAGCCGTGCCTTGCGCGTGGAACGCATACATGGCCTGCCCCTGGGCGTCCAGCTCCGCCACCGCCAATGTGCTCGGCTCCGACGCCACGACGGCCTGCGACAGATCCACCCCTGAAGCCTCCAGGTGAGCACGGAACAGCCGGCCGAAGACATCCCCGGACAGCCGCGCGAGGAAACGGGACGGAGTACCCAGCCGCGCCAGGGCCACGGCCGTGTTCGCCGGTCCACCACCAGGCAGTACGTGCAGGTCCAGCTCGTTCGGAGCGCTTGCGGGCCGGGTGAACGCGTCTGCGACGCATTCACCCAGGACGGTGATCTGACGCGGGCTCATGGACTGCTCTTCTCTGACGAACGGACGGGCAAGCCAGGTACGCCGCGACACGGACGTTGCGGCCGCGGGTGACCGACGGGCCGGGGACGTTGCCGATTTGTAACAGCGGCAAGGCATTGACGTGCCCGGGAGACGGAGTCCATCATCCTCGGCAAGCAGTGTCAACGATGACATAAGTCAACGATGACACCGCGGACGGCACGCTTCGTTGCCAGCAAGCCCGCACGCGATTCCGCAGGAGCCCTTCATGTCTCGCACCACTCGTCCGACCCTCTCCCTGATCAGAGCCGCCGCATGCCTGGGCATCGCGGCCCTCACCCTGACGGCCTGCGGATCCGGTTCCGGATCGGATTCCGCCGGCTCCGGCTCGGGCAGCGTCAAGGTCGGCCTGATCACCAAGACCGACACCAACCCGTTCTTCGTGAAGATGAAGGAGGGGGCAGAGAAGGCCGCCAAGGATAGCGGTGCGCAACTGATCACCTCAGCGGGCAAGTTCGACGGGGACAACGCTGGACAGGTCACCGCGATCGAGAACATGGTCGCCGCCGGGGTGAAGGGCATCCTGATCACCCCCAGCGACTCCAAGGCCATCGTGCCTGCCCTTGAGAAGGCCCGTGCCAAGGGGATTCTGGTCATCGCCCTCGACTCCCCGACCGACCCCCAGAGCGCGGTCGACGCCCTCTTCGCCACCGACAACCTCAGGGCCGGGGAACTGATCGGCTCCTACGCCAAAGCCTCCATGAAGGGCAGGACGGCCAAGATCGCCACCCTCGACCTGGCTCCGGGCGTCGCCGTCGGTGTCCAGCGGCACAACGGCTTCCTCAAGGGCTTCGGCATCGGCGAGAAGGACCCCGCCATCGTCTGCTCCCAGGACACCGGAGGCGACCAGGCCAAGGGCCAGACCGCGATGGAGAACTGCCTGCAAAAGGCGCCCGGCATCAACGTCGTCTACACCATCAACGAGCCGGCCGCCCTCGGCGCGTACACCGCGCTGAAGGCAAAGGGCCGGGACAAGGACGTCCTGATCGTCTCCGTCGACGGTGGCTGCACCGGGACGCAGGCGGTCAAGGACGGCAAGATCGCCGCGACCTCCCAGCAGTACCCGCTGAAGATGGCGGCCGAAGGCGTCGGGGCCGTCGTGAAGTATGCCAAGGACGGCAAGAAGGCCAGCGGCTACACCGACACCGGCGTCAGCCTGATCACCGACAAGGCGCAGGCGGGGGTCGCGTCGAAGGACACCGAGTACGGCCTGGCCAACTGCTGGGGATGAGTCGCCCGCCTACCAGGCAGCCGCCGCCGAACCCCATGGGCGAGGTGGCCGGCCCTGCTCCGGCCGGGGACGGCCGCCCCCGTATGTCCTCCCCCGAGGACCTCTGCTTTTCCGACAAGGACTTCGCATGACAGCCACAACCGCGCCGTACGCCGATCTCGACACGCCGAGCACGACCCGCAGACTCCTCACCGCACCGACCACCGGCCCTCTGGCCGCGCTCCTTCTCGCCTGTGTGTTCTTCTCCCTGTCGACGGACCAGTTCCTCACGGGCGGAAACTTCTCGCTGGTCGTGCAGCAGGTCATGGTCGTCGGCACCCTCGCCATCGGCCAGACCCTGATCATCCTCACGGCCGGCATCGACCTGTCGTGCGGTGCCGTGATGGCCTTCGGCAGCATCGTGATCGCCAAGATGGCAGCCGAAGGCACCCTGCCCCCATTGCTCGCCATCACCGCGGGTCTCGTCGTCTGCGGCGGCTTCGGCCTTCTCAACGGGCTCCTGGTCCAGAAGATCCCGCTGCCGCCGTTCATCGTGACGCTCGGCATGCTCAACGTGGCGTTCGCCCTGACGCACATCTACTCCGAAGAGCAGACCGTCACCAGCCTGCCCGGCCCGCTGACCGCGCTGGGAGAGACCTTCCCGCTCGGCGGCACGGACATCACCTACGGCTCGCTGCTCACCATCGCCCTCTTCCTGCTTCTGGCCTATGCCCTCAGCAGCACCGGATGGGGCCGGCATGTGTACGCCCTGGGCAACAGCCAGGAGGCCGCACGCCTCAACGGCATCCGCACCTCCCGTCTGACCATCGGCATCTACACCGTCGCCGGCGTCCTGTACGGTCTCGCCGCCCTGCTGCTCATCTCGCGCACCGGGGTGGGCGACCCTCAGGCGGGACAGACCGAGAACCTCGACAGCATCACCGCTGTGGTCCTCGGTGGGACCAGTCTCTTCGGTGGGCGCGGTTCGGTCCTGGGCACCTTCATCGGTGTCCTCATCGTCGGTGTCTTCCGCAACGGCCTCCAGTTGATGGGTGTGGCCTCGATCTACCAGACCCTGATCACCGGGATCCTCGTGATCCTCGCGGTGACCGTCGACCAGATGTCCCGGAGGAAGACCCGATGAGCACGACCACTCCCACCCCTGTTCTCCAGGCCCGCGGTCTGGTCAAGCGCTACGGACAGGTCACCGCCATCGACGGCGCCGACTTCGACCTGATGCCCGGCGAGGTCCTCGCGGTCATCGGCGACAACGGGGCCGGCAAGACCAGCCTGATCAAGGCGCTCACCGGCGCGGTGACACCGGACGCGGGCGAAATTCGTCTCAACGGCGAAGTCATCCGGTTCACAGGGCCGCAGAGCGCTCGTGCCCACGGCATCGAGACCGTCTACCAGGACCTGGCGGTGGCCGCTTCGATGGACATCGCCTCGAACATGTTCCTGGGGCGTGAACTGCGCAGGCCCGGGGTCCTCGGCAGCGCCTTCCGCATGCTGGACAAGAAGCGCATGCGCCAACAGGCCGCAGAGCACATGGCCGACCTCAAGATCGGACTGCGGTCGCTGACACAGGCGGTCGAAACCCTTTCCGGCGGGCAGCGGCAAGCCGTGGCCGTCGCACGTTCCGTCGCCTGGGCGCGCAGCGTCGTCGTCATGGACGAGCCCACCGCTGCCCTCGGCGTCAAGGAATCGGGGCAGGTCCTCGACCTGATCCGCCGCGTCCGCGACAAGGGCATGCCCGTCATCCTGATCAGCCACAACATGCCACACGTCTTCGAGATCGCCGACCGGATCCACGTCCACCGGCTGGGCCGTCGCGCCGCCGTGATCAAGCCCTCCGACCACACCATGGCCGAGGTCGTCGCCATTATGACCGGCGCGCTGGTCCTCGATGAGGCTGGAGGTACTGTCGTAGCGGATTCCGAGGCCGCCGAGGCGGCAGGGGTCCAGGCCACCTGACACGCGAAGAATCACTCACGGGTTCCGGCCGAGGCCGCGGCCGGAACCGACGAGCGCAGGGAGACTCCCGCTTCATGGCAGCGAACCGCCGCCCCACCCTGGCCGACGTCGCCCGTGAAGTAGGCGTCAGCGCCAAGACGGTTTCCCGGGTGCTCAACGAGGACGGCCCCGCCTCGGCCCGGACCAGGGAACAGGTTCTGGCCGCTGTGGCCAAACTCGGCTTCCAGCCGAACCTCATGGCCCGGAATATCCGTGTCGGAGGACCCGACACGACCATCGGGCTGGTCGTTCCCGACCTAGGGAACCCTTTTTTCGGCGCAGTGGCCGGTGGCATCGAGGACGTCGTGCGGGACCGCGGCCTGACCCTGCTCATGGGGTCGTCCGCGGACGAACCCACGCGTGAAAGGGGGCTGACCGACACGTTCCTCGCCCGGCGCATCAGCATCCTGATGGTCATCCCTTCCGTCGGCTCCGACCACTCCCACCTGCGGAGCCATCGGAGCACGGGGCTGCCCGTCGTCTTCATCGACCGGCCGGGAGCCGGGCTGACCACGGACAGCGTCGTGAGTTCCAACCTCGCGGGGGCACACGAGGGTGTCGCGCACCTGATCGCCCACGGCCACCGCCGCATCGGCTTCGTCGGTGACCTCCCCACCCACCTCTACACCCGCCGTGAACGCCTCGCCGGATACCGCTCGGCCCTGGCGGAAGCCGGCCTCCACCAAGACCGCTCCCTGGTCATCAACGCCCACGACCAGAACAGCGCCTCTGTCTGCACCTCCCGCCTGCTGGAGCTGGAGAGTCCCCCCACCGCTCTGTTCGCCGGCAACAACATCGTCGCGCTGGGAGTGGTCGCCGAGCTGGCCCGCCTCAAGCGGAAGGATGTCGCCGTGGTTGCCTTCGACGACGTGCCACTCGCCGAGGCCCTCGAACCCGCCCTGACCGTCGTGGCCCAAGACCCTGAAGAGATCGGCCGCAAGGCGGCGGAGACCGCCCTGGCACGGCTGGACGGCGACCGTTCCCGCGCCCGCACCATCACTGTCCCCACCCGGCTGATCGTCCGAGGCTCGGGAGAGCTCACGGCCTCGTAGGCACAGGAGGACAGAGACGGTGCGGGCCGGCACGCCTGTCCACCCGGATTCCCTCCACGTCTGTGATCCGCGTCGTGGCTGTCGCAGCGTCGCACGCTGAGACAGGGCGGGACTGCGGTGAAGAAATCCGGTCAGGCGTGCCCTGTCAGGCAGGGACTCAGTCGATCGGCGCCCGCCCCCGGCCCGTGAGGGTCGGCTCTCCCAGGGCGCCCGTCTGGGTCAGGTCCCAGGCTTCGACCGCGAATTCACTGCGCAGCGTGCCCGTCGTACGCACCTGGAGCCGCCACGGCCCTTCACCCAGTGGGTAGAAGCGCAGAGTGAGGACCTGCCCGTCGGCCAAGTAGATCTCGGCTATCGAGTGGTCCACGATCACGCGCAGTTCAACGGGATTGCCGGGGCACTTCATCGCCGGGAAGGGCAGGGTGTACGAGCCTCCCCGGGCTCGTGTGTCGAGCGACGCGTGGCTGCGGTCGACGGTGAGGTGTCCGACCGCGGGGTCGAGACGGATATCGAGGTACTCGGAGCCGTCGGCGGACGTGATCAGCCGCAGCCCGCTCGTCCCCGTGGCGTCGGGAACAAAGGCGGCGGTCAGGTCGAAGGCAGGGCTGACCTGACCGAGCTCGACCGCCTCGGAGTGCGTGACGTGTCCCGTTCGATGAAGCGCGCGCGCACCTCGCAGAGCAAGCACTTCGCGAGCGGGGCGTTGGGCGACCGTTCCCTTCCTCGTGAAACTCACCTCACGGGGAAGGGTGAGAACACCGGCCCAGCCCGCCTCACGCGCCCAGGCATCATCGCGAGCCTCCCACACCCACGCCCACAGCAACCACCGGTCGTCCCCGGGGGCCCTGAGCAACGCGGGGGCGTAGAAGTCAGGGCCGTGGTCCAGAGGGACAGGGGGCGAATCCGCCGCGAAGTGACCGTCCTTCTCGCAACCGGTGTGGACGGTGGTGTGACTGGGGCCGTTCTGCGGGGTCCAGTCGCTGACGATCAAAGCATTGCGGTCGCCGAACGTCGCGTACTGCGGGCACTCCCAGCCGATCGGGCCGGTGCCGGCCGCGGGGTCGCCGGTGTGGAAGGGGCCGAGGTACGCCCAGTTCTCCAGGTCGTCCGACTCGTACAGCAACGCCGCGGCGCGGCCGTCGTCGAGGGCGGAGCCGACCAGCATCCGCCAGCGGTCACCCTGCCGCCAGACGTAGGGGTCCCGGTACATGGTGGTGCCGGCAGGAGGCTGAGGGATGAGGAGTTGGGGGCGTTTGACCCAGGTGTGGCCGTCGTCCTGTGACTCGGCGGTGGTGATGGGCTGCCACCAGCGGTCGTTTCGATGGGCTGAGTAGAAGGCCACCATGCGGTCGTCGACGGAGACGGCGTTGCCCGAGAAGCAGCCGTCGGCGTCGTAACCGTCGGGCGTGGGTGCGAGGGCGACCGGGAGGGGCTCCCAGTTGATCAGATCGGGGCTTCGGAAGTGGCCCCAGTGCACGTTCGAGTGGTCTGGTCCGTGCGGGTTGTACTGGAAGAACACGTGATACTGACCGTTATGGAAGACCAGCCCGTTGGGATCGTTGATCCAGTTGCGGGGCGGTCGCAGATGTACGGCCGGGAGGTGGGGGTCGGAAGGCGACGCGGACACGCAGGGCCTTTCTCGGGGTGTGCAGAGCACACGGAAGTCGTCGGGTAGAGGGCGAGCGGCTTGGTCATGCCGCGGATCAGCCCTTGACGCCGCTGGAGGCGATGCTGTTGACGAAGGAACGCTGGAAGGCCACGAAGAGCGCCAGGATCGGCACGGTGATCATGGAGGAGTACGCCATGATCTGGCCCCATCCCACGTTCAGCTGGAAGAAGTAGGAGATACCCACCATCACCGGCCGCAGTTCCTCGCTCTGCACGACCATCAGCGGCCAGAGGTAGGAGTTCCAGGCCGGCAGGAAGGTCAGGATCGCCACGGTGGCGACGGCCGGCCCGGACAGCGGCATGACGATGCGGCGGTAGATGGTGAACCAGCCGGCGCCGTCCACGATGGCGGCCTCGTCCAGTTCCTTGGGGATGCTCTGGAAGTACTGGTGGAAGAAGAAGACGGAGAATGCGTTGGCGACGAACGGCAGGATCTGCACCTGGTAGGTGTCCATCCAGCCGGTGCTCCACTCCAGGTGGAATCCGTTGACGTTCAGCAACGGAAGCTGGTTGACCCACCACACCAGCGGCAGTGCGAAGGTCTCGAACGGCACGATGAGAGTGGCGATGATCGCGGTCAGGACGAGCTTGCGGCCGGGCCACCGCATCCGTGACAGGGCGAAGGCGGCCAAGCTGTTGACGACGATGCCGCACACCACGGTGATCGAGGAGATCAGCACGGAGTTCAGCAGGAACCGTGCTGCCGGGACCCGCTCGAACACGGCTGTGTAGTTGTCCAGCGACAGTGCCCCGACCGGCAGGAAGGCGCGCAGGGAGTCCAGGTCTCCGAAGATCTGGTCGTCCGGCTTGAACGACGAGACGAACATGAAGACGAGTGGCAGTGCGAAGACCAGGGCCAGGACGATGCGGCTGGTGTGACCGCCGAGGTACTTGAGGAAGGAAGTCATGTCAGTCCTTCTCCCGGGTCAGGAAACGCTGGACGAGGGACACGCTCAGTACGAGCACGAAGAAGATCAGCGAGACAGCCGCCGCGTAGGCGGTCTGCTGCTGGTCGTAGCCGCTGTGCACCGCCTGGTAGACGACGGTGGTGGTGGAGTCGAGGGGGCCGCCCTGCGTCATCACCCTGATCTGGGTGAAGAGACTGAGCGCCGCGATCGTGATGGTGACGAGCACGAACGTGCGGGTGGCGCGCAGGCCAGGCCAGGTGACGTGGAGGAAGCGGTGCCAGCGGGTGGCTCCGTCGAGATCCGCCGCCTCGTACAACTCGGCGGGGATGGTCTGCAGCCCGGCCAGCCAGATGATCATGTGGAAGCCGACGCCCTGCCACACCGACATCAGGATGATGGCGGGCATCGCGGTGGCCGGGTCGCCCAGCCAGTCCGGCCCCTGGACATGGCCGATGGTGAGCGTGGAGAGGACGTGGTTGACCAGTCCGTCCTCCCGGTACAGGAAGGTCCACAGGAGCGACACTACGACCATGGAAGTCACGACCGGCAGGAAGTACACGGTGCGGAAGAAGTTGACGCCCCGGACCTTGGCGTTGACCAGCAGGGCCAGCACCAGGGCGAGCCCGGCCTGGAGGGGGACGACAACGGCGGCGAAGTAGGCCGTGTTGCGCAAGGACTTGTAGAAGGTCGGGTCCTGGAAGAGCAGGGTGAAGTTCCTCAGGCCCACGAAGCGGGCCGGAGTGGGTGAGACGAGTTTCGCGTCGGTGAACGCCAGGGTGAAGGCCAGAGCGACCGGTACGACGAGGAAGACGATCAGTAGCACGACGGCCGGGGTGGCCATGCCGAAGGCGGTGAGGCTCTCGCGGCGGCGGGCGTTGGTCGTTCGGGTTCGCCGGACCGGACGCAGCCGCTCGTGGGCTGCGAACATGGTGGGCACGGTATCTCCAGGGGGTCGGCCCGGTTCGGACGGCGCAGTGGCGCCCGAACCGGACCGGACGGGTCAGTTGGAGTAGTAGTTGTTCGTCTTCAGGTTGTTGTCGATGCTCTTCGCGGTCTGGCCGAGAGCGTCCTTCGGGTCGGCGCCGGCCAAGATGTCCTTGGTCGCCTTCTCGAACTCGGTGGATATGTAGGGATAGGCCGGGGTCGCGGGGCGCACCATGGCGTACTTGCGCGCGAAGTCGACGAGCACGTCGAACTTGCCGCCCGGCTGGTAGTCCGCGATCTGCTGCGCGGCGGCGTCGGTGGCGGGGATGGTGCTGGTGGCCTTGGCGTAGTCGACGAAGTACTTCGTCTGGCGGGAGAACTTCAGCCACGCCTGCGCGCCGGCCTTGTTGGAGCAGGTGGAGCTCATCCCCCACTGCCAGGACGCGCCACCGATCTTGGGCCCGTCACCGAAGTCCACCGGCGGGATAATCGCCAGGTCGTCGCCGAGCTTCTCGGCGTTCTTCGCGGCATTCCAGCTGCCGTCCCACTGAATGGCGCTCTTGCCGGCAAGGAAGTCCTTGTTGGGGTCGGCTCCGGACTTCTTCGCCATGTAGCCCTTGGCCACCAGAGAATGGAACCAGGTCGCCCACTCCACGGCCTTCTCACCATCGAGCGTCCCCGAGGCAGTCTTGTAGTCGCCCCGGTCGATCAGGTCCCCACCGAAGCTCTGCAACTGCGGGGAGTAGCCGTAGGACCACCACTCGCCGGTGCCGCCTGTGCCCATCTCCAGCGGGTAGTCGAACTTTCCGCTTTTCTTGAGCTTGGCGAGCGCCGCGTCGAACTCGTCCTTGGTCCAGGGCCTGTCCATGGTGGGGACACGGACGCCGTTCGCGTTCAGTACGGACTTGCGGGCGAAAAAGGCAAGCGAGACGTCGTAGAAGCCGAACGCGTAGAGCTCGTCGTTGTACCGTCCGACGGTGCTGTCCAGTTGGCCGAGGACGGGCACTTCGCTGCCGGAGACGTCGATCGGGTCCAGATAGCCGCCCCACGCCCAGTTCGCCACATTGGGGCCGTCCACGTCGAGCAAGCAGGGCAGCTTATGGGCAGAGGCCGCCGCGACGACCGAGTTGTTGTAGTCGCTCTGCGGGAACGCCTGCAGTTTGACCTTGTACTTGTCCTGGGAGCCGTTGAAGTCCTTGATGATCTTCTTCACGACATCGAGTTCCACCGAGTTGCCGGCGTTGTGCGTCCAGAGGGTGAGCGTGTCACCACTGGCACCGGACGTGCTTGCGCCGCCGGAGGTGCATCCGGCGACCAGTGCGGTCGCCGCTGTGACGGCTACACTGGCAGCAGCGAGGCGTCGTGTTCTGAACAACATGAGGTTCCTCCATCTCACTGAGACGGGTCTTGCAGGACCCGCCCTCGGCGACCGGTTACGACGGTCGCTGTTCTTGGTGGCCGTCCCGCCACCCGCCCGGACTCATCGGTGCGGGCGGCGGGACGACTGTCTTCGGTGCCGGCATCAGCCACGGGTGGGTGCGGCGAGGGAGGCGCGGCTCTGCAGCGGCATGGGCACGCGGTGCACCACTGGTTCGAGCGGGCCGGGGCGGAGAATCAGCTCCATCGCGAGGTGTCCGAGCCGATAGTGCGGCAGCCGTAGCGTGGTGAGCGCCGGACGCAGCACGGAGGCGATGTCCTGGTCGTCGAAAGAGATGACCGACACATCACCGGGCACCGACAGACCTGCCTCGCCGAGCGCCTGGTAGGCGCCGAAGGACACCCGATCGGCCAGGCACACCAAGGCTCGGGGCCGGTGGCCCGCTGCCAGCAGGGCGGACACCTCACGGTGTCCGTCGAGTGTGTCCCAGTCGCACTCGACGACGCCTTCCAGCCGCTCCCCGCCCTCGCGCAGAACCTCCTCCAGACCGCGCATGCGCTCGTTACCGGCGATGATTCCCTCAGGGGTGGCCGGAACAGCCTGGTGGCCGCCGATCGCCCAGATGCCCTCACTGTGACCAGCCGCGAGCAGCGCCCGGGCCGCATCCCGCCCGGCCTCGAACTCGTCCGGGACGACGGAGGGTGCGTCGAAGTCGGGGGCCAAACAGTTCAGCAGGACCACGCGGCGCCCGAACAGCTCCTTGGGAGGGGTCACGTACCGGGTGAACATGGACGCGTAGACGACAGCGTCGACCTGCCGGTCCAGCAGGGCGTGGACCAGAGACGACTCGGCGGCACGATCACCGCCCGCCTCGGTGATGAACAACAGGTGCTCCCGCTCCCGAGCAGCCTCCATGGCCCCGCGGATCACTTCGCCGGCGAACGGTGTCGTGGTGATCCGGTCCGAAACGAGCCCGATCGTCTGGGTGGACTTCGTCCGCAGACTGCGCGCCGTGACGTTCGGGCGATAGCCCAGATCCCGGGCAGCCGCCAGGACGCGCTCGCGGGAGGCATCGGAGATACGCATGTCGGTCCGGCCGGAGAGGGCGAACGACGCGGTCGTCGGCGAGACGCCCGCTTTGCGGGCAACGTCGGCCATGGTCACGCGACGTTCGGACATCAGAGGATCAGCCCCGTTCAGCTAAATCGGATTAGCAAGGTGTGCCGAGATTGCTCCACCCGTCATGCGCTGTCAACACCCCGGACATCTCACCTACATAACGACGGCCTTATGTGCCGTTTTAGGTGCCTACAAGGGGTGAGAAATCGAGTTCCGTCTGCGTTAGCTCTTGCTTTAGCGGCTGCGGCGCACGAACCATGCCGACCCATGACCTAAATCGAATTGGCGAACCGTCAGGTGACGGTCGGTCACACGTTCGCACCTCCCGTGCACACAACACGGCCATGGCCGAAGACGCAGCACCGTCGCCGATGCCGGCACCCCCGGCGATACCTGTAACTCCCCGCCGCTTACGCGCTGCCCACGGACCGTGTCGCGTCCGGGGTCGGCGCCCCGTTCCACCCGCTCACCCCAACCCCACACCACCGGAGGTTCGTATGCGAACCCGCTTCCCAGGGAAACCTGCGACAACGGGCAGAAGCAACGTGCTACGCCTGCTGCTCGCGCTCACAATCTGTCTCGGTCTGACATCACCCCTGATGTCGGAGCCCGCCAGCGCACGCGAGACCGCCCTGTCCAACCCCGGCTTCGAAACCGGCGACCTCAGCGGCTGGACCACCACCGGAACAGCCTTCAGCGGGGCCGTCACTGACGAGCCGGGTTGGGGGTGGGGATGCTGCTTCAACCAGGAAGGCACCCACCACCTGTGGGGATTCGCCGCCGGCGGCGACGACGCCACCGGCACCGTCACGTCCCAACCCTTTACCGTGACCGGTACGGGAATGATCAGCGCCCTGGTCTCCGGCGGCCGTAATGAAGCCCAGCTGTACGTCGCACTGACCACCCTGGACGGAACCGTCCTCCACAAAGCCACCGGCACGGACGACGAGACGTACCACCGTGTTACCTGGGACGCCCGCGACCACCTCGGCGAGCAACTGCGCATCACCGCGATCGACCAGGCCACCGGGGGCTGGGGCCACATCAACCTAGACGACGTGCGCGTCGGAATCGACAAGGCACCCACCCCTGCCGAGGAAGGGCTTGCCGCCTACTGGGACTTCGCCGAGGGCCGGGGAACGACGACCACGGAACGGATCAGCCAGGCCGCGGACCCCATCAGCTACGTCTTCAACGACGCGGTGTACAAGCCGGACAGCGACCCCCTGTGGCGCACCGGACGCCAGGAGGAAGGCGTCCTGTCGGGCGCTCTCCTATTCGACGGATACTCGACCTGGGTCACCCGGGCCGCCTCACAAACGCAGATCCCCGCCGACGGCATGACCGTCGAGGGGTGGGTCGCACCGCGGGCCTTCGAATGGGGCGACGACGGCAAGCCCTCCGCCGTTGTCAATCAGCAGGACAAGGCCGCGCGCCGCGGCTTCTCCCTGGGCGTCGGCCGGCACGGAGTATGGGAGTTCGGCGTGGGCACCGGGGATGCCTGGTATGAGACAAAGGTACCCAAGTCCGCAGCTCTGGCCGCTGGGAAGTGGGCCCACCTTGCCGCGGTATTCGCACCTGGCGAAGGCGCCATCAGGCTGTACCTGAATGGAGAGCAGGTCGCCCAGACCGCCATCCCCACGAGTGCCCGGATGGCCAAGGCGGACGTCCCGTTGATCATCGGGCGCCACAACCAGCCCACCATCATCAACGGCACCTTCGCCGTGAACATGTTCAACGGTCTCGTCGACGAGGTGAAGGTCCACACCGGCCCGCTCACCGCCGCCGCGGTCGCCACGAGCCATCAGCAGGACCTCCAGACATTCAGCGGCGGCAGCATCCCGGAGGCGCGTATGGCCATGGACCGCTCGCGCTATGACGGTGACCGCTACCGTCCCGGCTATCACTTCACCGCTCCCAACCACTGGATGAACGAACCGCACGCCCCCATCCAGGTCAACGGCAAGTACCACCTCTTCTACCAGCACAACCCCCACGGCCCCTACTGGCACAACATCGGCTGGGGGCACGCGATCAGTGAGGACCTGGTCCACTGGCGGGACCTGCCCGTCGCCCTCGCCCCCACCGCCGACAGTGTGGCGCCCGACGGTGTCTGGTCCGGTGACTCGACGCTCGACGAGAACGGCGTCCCCGTCCTGCTGTTCACGGCAGGCAACGACTCCCAGCGCCCCAATCAGGCCACCGGGCTCGCACGCCCTGTCGATCCCAGCGACCCCGACCTGGTCGAGTGGAAGATGCACCCGACCCTGGTCACCAGCCAGAAGGCCGATCTGAACGTCGGTGACGGACGGAAGGTCCGCTTCGGCGACTTCCGTGACCCATTCGTCTGGAAGGAGGGGGACACCTGGTTCCAGCTGATGGGCTCAGGTGTCCAGACCACGTCCGGCACCGACGTTGGCGGCACCGCTCTCCTGTACACCTCCACGAACCTCACCGACTGGTCTTACTCGGGCCCTCTGATGGTCGGTGACGTCGCTGCTCATCCCAAGACGGGCCAGGTCTGGGAACTGCCCACCTTTCTGCCCATCGGCAAGGACGCCCAGGGCCGCCAGCGCCGGGCACTTCTCGTCAACCCGGCCTTCCCCGCCGGTCCCGGCGAGTACAGCAGCAAGTACGTCTACTACTGGGTCGGCACCTGGGACGCCGGGGCCCGCCGCTGGACACCCGACACGACCGAGCCCAAGCTCATGGACTACGGCGACCACTTCACCGGCCCGAGCGGAACCGTCGACGACAAGGGACGGTCCCTCGTCTTCAGCATCGCCCAGGACCGGCGTACCGAACGGGCCCACTACGACGCCGGCTGGGCCCACAACGCCGGCCTCCCCATCGAACTGTCCATGCTCCCTGACGGAGACCTCGGCTTCAGCCCCGTGCAGGAAGTCTCCCGACTCCACACCGGCGCGCCGCTCCTGGACATCAGCGAACCGACCTCCGTCAACGACGCCAACTCACGCCTGGCCGGCATCAAGGGAGACATGCTCCACGTCAAACTGACCATGGAGCAAGGCACCGCCGGCACCTTCGGGCTGGACGTACTGCGCAGCCCCGGAGACGAAGAACGCACCCGCCTGTTCTACGACGCCCCCGCAGGACAACTGGGCGTCGACCGCACACGGTCCGGGAACAACTCGAGCGCCGAAGGCGACCTCGGCGTCCAGAAGGGCCCGCTCACGCTCTCCAGCGGAAACCTGACCCTCGACGTGTTCCTCGACCGCTCGATGGTCGAGGCATACGCCAACTCGCACAAGTCCATCACCACGCGCGCTTACCCCTTCCGCCAGGACTCGCAGGGCCTGCGCCTGTTCGGCGACGGCAGCGTCATCAAGTCCATGACCGTCTGGAGAATGGGCAATATGACCGAATGACCTGACCACGCACAGAGGGAGCAGGGCAGCTGACGGCCTCTCCTGCCCACAACCTGTTCGGGCCGCAGCCACGTTAGCTGCGGCCCGAACAGACGTCTCCTCAGACGCCGGTTCGCTGCGCGTGCATAGTTCTGCCGTCTTCGATGCCACGAAGCGGCACTCGGCATAGCTCCTGGACAACTATCAGTCTTCTGATCCCCGTCGGCGCAAGGGTGACGGGGTCGCTGCGGACCAGCCCGTTACCAGGACAGCGGCCCATGGCCGATCGCCCTCCCTTGTCGGCGTACGCACCTCCCCTCCCCCACGCGGACGCCATGCAGGAAATGGCGCCGCCCTCACCAGCCTCGGGCCGGATCGAGGTCCTGAACCACGAGAAGAGCAGGGGCAAAGTGTCATCTGGCGATCACCGGGTGACCGTCGCTGGGCAGGCGATTTTCCGGATCCCGGGGAAGGATGGGAAAGCACCACCGCAGCAACCACCTGCCGATACACCGCGCGCAACACTCGCAGACCGGCAAGCCAGGGGAAGCCCAGCAGAGGCGCGGGGAAACCGCCATGGAGAACGCGCGCACCGCATACGCCTATCGCGTCAAGCACCTCGAAGAACAAGCAGACGCCTGGCACCAGACCAAGCGCCTGACCGAGTACGTCACAGCAGTACGCGACCACGCCACATCGCCGCCACCCGGACAGGAAAGAACAGAAATCGAGGCGTGGCTCGCCTTCACGAACGCCCGGCTCCAGCACCTCACCGAGTCCGCCGCAGCGCCGAAGCTGCCCACCCCATCCAAGCCCAGCGGCGACGACCTCAAGCCTTTCCTCGGCCACTGGAGCCCTTACGGACCCCGTTCCTACTGACCCTTAAATCAGGCGATATCGAGCACCGTTTCACCAAGAGGAGGTGAAGAGGGAGCCCCCTCAAGCCGTACTCGACACACCGTCACCTGCAGAAACGGGCATCTGGCGCCTCATCAGAACGTGCGTCAAACGTGCGTCAGAAGGGCCCATCGTGCGTCGAATATGCGTCAAGATATCGCCCGTAACGCCCACAGCGCACATAACGCACACTCGGTGAAACCGCAGGTCAGACGCCCTTTGCGGCAGGCTCAAGGATCGCCACGCACTCCACATGATGCGTCATCGGAAACAGATCGAACGCCCGCAGCGTCCGCACCCGGTACCCGCCCTCCGCGAAGTACGAGATGTCGCGCGCCAGCGCCGCCGGGTCGCAGGCCACGTACGCGATGCGGCGCGCGCCGAGGCCCACCAGGTGCTTCACCGTGGCGCGGCCGGCGCCCGCGCGGGGCGGGTCCAGGACGATGAGGTCGCACTCGGTGATGCCCGTGCGGGGCAGGACCTGGTCGACCTTGCCGTGTTCGATGCGGACGCGGTCCAGGTCCGCCAGGTTGTGGCGGGCGTCCTCGACCGCTCGCTTGCCGGACTCGATGCCGAGGACCGCGCCCTTCTCGCCGATGCGCTGGCCGATGGCGCCGGCGAAGAGGCCGACGCCGCAGTAGAGGTCGAGGGCCGTGTCGTTCTTACGGGGCAGCAGGCCCTGCATGACCGCGCGGACCAAGGTGTTGGCGGCCTGCGGGTGGACCTGCCAGAAGCCGCCGGAGCCGACGCGGTACGTGCGGTCGTCGGCGCGCTCGCGGACGAAGCCGCGTCCGTGGACCCGGTGCACGCCGCCGTCGCGTTCGTCCACGCGGAGGACGGAGACCGGCTTGTCGAGCTCCACCAGGGGCAGGCGGCCGCCCGGGCGGGGGGTCAGGATGACCTGGCGGTCGTGGGAACCGGTGGCGGCGATGGCCTCCACCGTGGCCATCTGGGGCCAGTCCTGCTGCTCGACGCCCAGCTCGGAGACTCCGGGCGCGGCGATCATGCAGTGGTCGATGATCTCGATGTCGTGCGAGCGGTGCTTGCGCAGGCCGACGCGGCCGTCCTCGTCGATCGCGTACTGGACCCGGGTCCGCCAGGCCGGCACCTCGCCCGCGGGGAGCTTGTCGCCCTCGGCCGGCATGACCGTGCCGTCCCAGCCCGCCTCCTCCGGCGTGAGGCCCGCGAGGCGCTGGAGCTGTTCGGCGATGACCTCGCCCTTGAGGCGGCGCTGGGCGCCCGGCTTGGCGTGCTGCCAGTCGCAGCCGCCGCACTTGCCGGGACCGGCGAAGGGGCAGGGGGCGGGCACCCGGTCCTTGGACGCCTCGATGATCTCCACCGCGTCCGCGCGCAGGAAGCGGGAGTCCTCGGCACCGTCGGTGATCCGCGCGACGACCTTCTCGCCCGGCAGGGTGTGGCGTACGAACAGCACCCGGCCCTCGTCCGTGCGGGCGATGCAGTGGCCGCCGTGCGCGACCGGGCCGACCTCGACCTCGTACTCCCGCCCGACCAGCGACTCCGGCTGCGTCTCCCCGGTCTGCGGCGACGTGGATTCGTTCTGCATGAGGGGGTGGCTCCAGAGAGGGAAGGGGGACGGCCCGCGGCCGGACGACAACAACCTACGAGTCTACGTGCGTGTCGTCCGGCCGCCGACCACCCGGCGGTCAGCCGCCTCAGCCCTTCGGCGTCGGTTCCTTCTGCTTGCGCTCCACCGGTCCCCGGCGCACCGAGCCGGGCGCGCTCCAGTCGGCCCGCTTGCGGGCGCGCTTCTTCGCGGCCTCGGAGGATTCCAGCTGGTACGGGACCGAGGTGACCATCACACCGGGCGTGAAAAGCAGCCGGCCCTTGAGCCTCAGGGCGCTCTGGTTGTGCAGCAGGTGCTCGTACCAGTGGCCGACGACGTACTCCGGGATGTAGACGCTCACGACGTCGCGCGGGCTCTCCCGGCGCAGGCTCTTGACGTACTCGATGACGGGGCGGGTCACCTCGCGGTACGGGGAGTCGAGGATCTTCAGCGGTACGTTGATGCCGCGCCGCTCCCAGTCCTCCCTGAGGGCCTTCGTCTCGGCCGGGTCCACGCTGATGGAGAGCGCCTCCAGGTGGTCCGTGCGGATCAGCTTGGCGTAGGCGAGGGCGCGCAGGGTGGGGCGGTGGAGCTTGGAGACCAGGACGATCGAGTGGACCCGGGAGGGGCGGATCGACTCGTCCGGGGCGGTCTCGTCGGCGGCGATCTCCTCGGCGACCCGGTCGTAGTGCTTGCGGATCGCGGTCATCGTGCCGAAGAAGATGACCATGCCGAGCAGCGCCACCCAGGCACCGTGGGTGAACTTCGTGGCGAGGACGACGACGAGCACCAGACCGGTGAAGAAGGCGCCGAAGGTGTTGATCGCCCGGGAGCGGATCATGTGGCGGCGCTTGGCCTGGTCCTTCTCGACCGCCAGGTGCCGGTTCCAGTGCCGGACCATGCCGGTCTGGCTGAGGGTGAAGGAGACGAACACGCCGACGATGTACAGCTGGATGAGCCGGGTCGAGTCCGCCCCGTAGATCACGACCAGCAGGATCGCGGCACCGGCCAGCAGCACGATGCCGTTGGAGAAGGCGAGCCGGTCGCCGCGGGTGTGCAGCTGGCGGGGCAGATAGCGGTCCTGGGCCAGGATCGAGCCGAGCAGCGGGAAGCCGTTGTACGCGGTGTTCGCGGCCAGGAAGAGGACGAGCGCGGTGGCGGCGGCGAGGATCACGAAGAAGAACGTGCCGTCGCCGAAGACGGCGGCCGCGACCTGCGAGATGACCGGGTCCTGGGTGAAGCCGGAGCCGACCGGGCGGCCGTTGCTGATCAGGTCCTTCGCCGGGTTCTCCGCCATCTTGACGTCGGTGGCCATGGCCAGTCCGATGATGCCGCAGAACATGGTGACGGCGAGCAGGCCCATCATCGCGAGCGTGGTCGCGGCGTTCTTGCTCTTCGGCTTGCGGAACGCGGGAACACCGTTGCTGATCGCCTCGACGCCGGTGAGCGCCGCGCAGCCGGAGGAGAAGGCGCGCAGCAGCAGGAAGACGAGCGCGAAACCGGCCAGCCCCTGGTGCTCGGCCTTGATCGTGTAACCGGAGGTCGGGGCGTGCATGGTGTCGCCGAGGACCAGTCCGCGGAAGGCACCCCAGATGATCATGATGAAGACGCCGGCCACGAAGAGGTACGTGGGGATGGCGAAGAGCTTCCCGGACTCCTTGACGCCGCGCAGGTTCATCAGGGTCAGCAGGATGATGGCGGCGACCGCGCACGCCGTCTTGTGCTCGACCACGTAGGGGATGGCGGAGCCCAGGTTCTCCACTCCCGAGGCGATCGACACGGCAACGGTCAGGACGTAGTCGACCAGTAGCGCGCTGGCGACGGTCAGCCCGGCCTTGGGGCCGAGGTTGGTGGTGGCGACCTCGTAGTCGCCGCCGCCGCTCGGGTAGGCGTGGACGTTCTGGCGGTAGGAGGCGACGACCGTGAACATCAGGACCACGACCGCGACCGCGATCCAGGGACTGAAGTGGTACGCCGACACACCCGCGATGGACAGCACGAGGAGGACTTCTCCGGGTGCGTACGCCACCGAGGACAGCGGGTCGGATGCGAAGACGGGAAGTGCGATGCGCTTGGGGAGGAGCGTCTCCCCCAGCTTGTCGCTGCGCAGGGCCCGTCCGATCAGGATCCGTTTGGGCACGTCGGTCAGTTTGGACACGCAGAGGATCGTAAGGGTTCCGTATGGGGCCCGCCCCCGCTGGGACGGCGTGGCCCGCCAATGTCCTGCACTCGGCCGGAAACGCCACGGAATCCTTAACGCAATCCTTGCGCGGCACCACCCCGAAGCGCCCCGGGCACGTCGTCTTTGCCACACGCGCGCCGCGATGCGCACACTCGGATGAGGCGACGCGAACGGCGCCGCATAAGCTCGTAAGCGGGCGACGGGACAGACCGTTGCCCCGTTGTTTGCCCGGCCAGCCGAGGAAAGAGTGTGAGCAGGGTGTTTTCGCAGGTCAGCCGGACGACCAGGACTGCGAGGTAGGCGCAAGGTGCACATCGTCATCATGGGCTGCGGGCGAGTGGGAGCCGCTCTCGCGCAGACCCTGGAGCAGCAGGGGCACACGGTCGCCGTCATCGACCAGGACCCCACGGCGTTCCGGCGCCTCGGCTCCGGGTTCGGCGGCCGTCGCGTCACCGGGGTCGGTTTCGACCAGGACACGCTGCGCGAGGCGGGGATCGAGGAAGCCGGCGCGTTCGCGGCGGTGAGCTCCGGCGACAACTCCAACATCATCGCGGCCCGGGTGGCGCGCGAGATGTTCGGCATCGAGAACGTCGCGGCCCGGATCTACGACCCCCGGCGCGCCGAGGTGTACCAGCGCCTGGGCATCCCGACGGTCGCGACCGTGCGCTGGACGGCGGACCAGATGCTGCGCCGGCTGCTGCCGTCGGGCGCGGAACCGCTGTGGCGCGACCCGAGCGGCGGTGTGCAGCTCGCCGAGGTGCACACGACGCCGGCCTGGATCGGGCACAAGATCAGCACGCTCCAGGAGGAGACGGGCGTGCGCGTCGCGTTCCTCACCCGGTTGGGCGAGGCCATACTGCCGTCGTCGCAGACGGTGCTCCAGGAGGGCGACCTCGTCCACGTGATGATGCGTACGGACGAGATCGCGAAGGTCGAGGCGGCCTTCGCCGAGGGCCCCGAGGAGGGCGGTCACTGATGCGTGTCGCGATTGCCGGGGCCGGTGCGGTGGGTCGTTCCATCGCGGGCGAGCTGCTGGAGAACGGGCACGAGGTGCTGCTCGTGGACAAGGCGCCGACCGCCATCTCGGTGGAGCGGGTGCCGATGGCCGAGTGGCTGCTCGCGGATGCCTGCGAGATCACGTCGCTGGACGAGGCGGCGCTCCAGCGCTGCAACGTCGTCATCGCGGCGACGGGCGACGACAAGGTGAATCTGGTCGTCTCGCTGCTGGCCAAGACCGAGTACGGCGTGCCGAGGGTCGTCGCCCGGGTGAACAACCCGAAGAACGAGTGGCTGTTCAACGAGTCGTGGGGCGTCGACGTAGCGGTGTCCACGCCGCGTCTGATGTCGGCGCTGGTGGAGGAGGCGGTGAGCGTCGGCGATCTGGTCCGGCTGCTGCGCTTCAGCCACGGCGACGCGAACCTGGTGGAGCTGACGCTGCCGCCGGAGTCGGCGCTGGCGGGGACCCAGGTCGGCGAGGTCGCCTGGCCGGAGGACACCTCGCTGGTGACGATCATCCGGGGCCAGCGGGTGCTGACCCCGAGCCCGGAGGAGAGCCTGGAGGCCGGTGACGAGCTGCTGTTCGTGGCCGCGCAGGCGCGCGAGGAGCAGCTGGAGGACCTGCTGTCGGTGCGCCGGGGCGACTTGGAGGCGTAGCGCGTACGAGAGGGGCCCGTCACCGGCCGGTGACGGGCCCCTCTCGTACGTCTCAGAACTCCTGGCTCCTGGCCGCTTCGGCGGCGGCCGTCTTGCGGGCCTTCTCGGCCTCCTCCTCCGCCTCCATCTCGGCGAAGACGTCGATCGGCGGCGGTGCCTTCGCGAGGAAGACCCAGGTCAGGTAGACCGCGAGCAGGAACGGCGGGATCTTCAGCGCGACCAGGACCCAGCCGAGCTGGGTGGTGTCGGCCCACCAGTAGAGCGGGAAGAGGATCGCGCACTTGGCGAGCAGGATCAGCCCCCAGGCGTAGCTGGCCTTGGTGTACGCCTTCTTGCGGCCGGGGTTGCGGGTGCGCCAGGAGAGGTTCTCCTTGAACACCGGGCCCAGGATCAGGCCGATCAGCGGCAGGCCGGCGACCGCGGTGACCAGGTAGGCCAGGGCGAGGCCCAGGGTGTAGAGCATGCCCGGGAGGTAGAAGTCCTTGGCGTTGCCCGTCATCTTGGCGAAGACCACACCGAAGGCCACACCGAAGACGCCGCTGAAGGCGTGCTTGACGGTGTCCTTGCGGATCAGCCGGACGACCACGAGCGCGAGCGACACCGCCAGGGCCGCGACGGCCGAGTAGGTGAGGTTCTTGTTGATGGTGAAGATCGTGACGAAGAGCAGCCCCGGCAGGACCGTCTCCACCATGCCCCTCACGCCGCCGAAGGCCTCGAAGAGCGCGGCCTCGGTGACCGCCCTGCTGTCGGCCTCCTGCTGGTCGGTGGTGCGGTCCGTGTCGGACGTCGGCTTGTCGAGAGACGTCACCGGCTACTCCTTGCCGAGCGGTCGGAGTTCGTATTTGGGGTTGAACAGCACCCGGCGGCCGTGGCTCATGGCGATCCGGCCGGAGGCGATGAGCTTGCGGCCCGGTTCAATGCCCTGGATGGAGCGACGGCCGAGCCAGACCACGTCGAGCGGTGCGGTGCCGTCGAAGAGCTCCGCCTCCAGGGCGGGCACTCCGGCGCGCGGCCGCAGGGTGACCGTCCGCAAGGTACCAGTGACCTTCACGATCTGGCGGTCGCCGCATTCGGAGATCCGGGTGCACCCCGAGGCCTGCGAGTCCTCCTCCAGCTCCTCGCACTCCAGGTCCTCCTGGGAGCTCGAAAGCCGGTCGAGCATCCGCCGGAAGCGCCCGGACGGGCGGTCGCCCTTGTGGGCCTTCTCGAATCGGGGAACAGCACTCATACCCGAAGGGTACCGGTCCCGCGAGGCCATGGCGGGTGGCCGCGGTCTCACCCGTACGGAGGACGCGTACGCGCCCGTCCGCCGGTCTCAGGCGCGCTCGAAGCGGTAGCCCATGCCGGGTTCGGTGACGAAGTGGCGGGGGTGGGAGGGGTCGGCCTCCAGCTTGCGCCTGAGCTGGGCCATGTAGACGCGCAGGTAGTTGGTCTCGGTGCCGTACGAGGGCCCCCAGACCTCCTGGAGCAGCTGGCGCTGGCTGACGAGCCGGCCGCCGTTGCGGACCAGGACCTCCAGGAGGTGCCACTCGGTGGGCGTGAGCCGTACGTCGCGGCCGTCGCGGTGGACCTTCTTCGCGGCGAGGTCGACGGTGAAGCCCTCGGTCTCCACGACGACGACCTGGTCGCCGCCGTCCTGGCCGACCGGCTCGGCCCGCCGCACCGCGGCCCGCAGCCGGGCCAGGAGCTCGTCCATGCCGAAGGGCTTGGTCACGTAGTCGTCGGCCCCCGCGTCCAGCGCCTCGACCTTCTCGTCGGAGGTGTGGCGGGCCGAGAGGACCAGGATCGGGACCCGGGTCCAGCCGCGCAGGCCCCGGATCACGTCGACGCCGTCCATGTCGGGGAGCCCGAGGTCGAGGACGACGACGTCCGGGTGGCGGGTGGCGGCGAGCTGGAGGGCGGTGGCCCCGTCGGGCGCGGCGTCCACCTCGTACTTGCGCGCCTTCAGGTTGATCACGAGGGCGCGTACGATCTGCGGCTCGTCGTCCACCACAAGCACCCGGGTCATCGGGGTCCTGCCTTTCTGCGGGGCGTGCGTCGGTACGGGGAGGTCCGGGCGGTTCATGAGGTGATCCGCGCGGGGAGGCCGGGGGCGGCCGGGGCGTGGCCGGGGGCGACTCTGAGGGTCAGGACCATGGTGAGGCCGCCGCCCGGGGTGTCCTCGGCGTCGAGCGTGCCGCCCATGGACTCGGCGAAGCCCCGGGCCACCGCGAGGCCGAGGCCGACCCCGGCGCCGCGCGGGGCGTCCCCGTAACGCTGGAAGGGCTCGAAGATGCGCTCCTTGCCCTCGTCGGGGACGCCCCGGCCGCGGTCGGTCACCCGGAGTTCGACGCGGGCGCCGAGCGCGCTGGCCGCCACGGTGACGCGGTCGCCGTCGGGGCTGTACTTCACGGCGTTCTCCACGATGTTGGCGACGGCCCGCTCCAGGAGGCCGGGGTCGACGGCGACCATGGGCAGCGTCTCGGGTATGTCCAGGTCGACGCTGTCCTCGGGGACGCCGCCGAGGGCCATGGGCACCACCTCGTCCAGGTCGATCTCGCGGATGAGCGGGGTGACCGTGCCGGTCTGGAGGCGGGACATGTCCAGGAGGTTGCCCACGAGGTGGTCGAGGCGGTCGGCACCGGCCTCGATGCCCTCCAGGAGTTCCGCCTCGTCGTCGTCGGACCAGGCGACGTCGTCCGAGCGCAGGGACGAGACGGCGGCCTTGATCGCGGCGAGCGGGGTGCGCAGGTCGTGGCTGACGGCCGCCAGGAGGGCGGTCCTGATGCGGTTGCCCTCGGCGAGTCTGCGGGCCTCCTCGGCCTCGTCCACCAGGCGCTGGCGGTCCAGGACGACGGCGGCCTGGGCGGCGAACGCGCCGAGCACCCGGCGGTCCTCGGCGGGCAGCACCCGGCCGGTCAGGGCCAGGGCCATGTGGTCCCCGACGGGCATGTCCACGTCGGCGTCCTCGGGCCGGGCGGCCGGGACCGGGCCGACGCTGCCCGCGCAGGTCCAGGGGTCGACGTCGCTGCGCCGTTCCAGCAGGGCGACGGAGCCCATGCCGAAGGTCTCCCGGACCCGGTCCAGGAGGGCGGCGAGCGTGGTCTCGCCGCGCAGCACGCTGCCGGCCAGGAACGACAGGATCTCGGACTCCGCGCGCAGCCTGGCGGCCTGATGGGTGCGGCGGGCCGCGAGGTCCACCACGGAGGCCACCGCGACGGCCACCGCGAAGAAGATCACGATGGCGACGAAGTTCTCCGGGTCCTGGACGGTGAGCGTGTGGGTGGGCGGCGTGAACCAGTAGTTCAGGAGCAGGGAACCCCCGGCGGCCGCGGCGAGGGCGGGCAGCAGTCCGCCGATCAGGGCGGCGGCGACGGTCATGAAGAGGAAGAGCAGGACGTCGTTGGCGAGCCCGGGACCGGACTCCAGGGCCTTGAGGAGCACGGCGAGGAGGACCGGTCCGCCGACGCCGGCCACCCAGCCCCAGATGATGCGGGCCCGGCCGAGGCGGGCGCCCCGGGCGATGGGCAGGCCCCGGCCCTTGGCGACCTCGTCGTGGGTGACGATGTGGACGTCGAGGTCGGTGCCGGACTCGCGGGCGACGGTGGCGCCGACCCCGGGGCCGTAGATGTACTGCCAGGTCTTGCGCCGGCTGGAGCCCAGGACGATCTGGGTGGCGTTGACGCCCCGGGCGAACTCCAGGAGCGCCGAGGGTATGTCGTCGCCGATGACGTGGTGGAAGGTGCCGCCCAGGTCCTCCACGAGGGTGCGCTGGACGGCCAGCTCCTTGGGCGAGGCGGACGTCAGCCCGTCGCTGCGGGCGATGTAGACGGCCAGGATCTCGCTTCCGGAGCCCTTGGCGGCCATCCGGGCGGCGCGGCGGATGAGGGTGCGGCCCTCGGGGCCTCCGGTGAGGCCGACGACGATGCGTTCGCGGGCCTGCCAGGTGGTGCGGATGTTGTGCTCGCCCCGGTACTGCTGGAGGTATTCGTCCACCCGGTCGGCGACCCAGAGGAGGGCCAGCTCGCGCAGGGCGGTGAGGTTGCCGGGGCGGAAGTAGTTGGAGAGGGAGGCGTCGATCCGGTCGGGCTTGTAGATGTTGCCGTGGGCCATGCGGCGGCGCAGGGCCTGCGGCGACATGTCGACCAGTTCGAGCTGGTCGGCCCGGCGGACGACCTCGTCGGGCACGGTCTCGCGCTGGCGGACGCCGGTTATGGACTCGACCACGTCGCCGAGGGATTCCAGGTGCTGGATGTTGACGGTCGAGACGACGTCGATGCCGGCCTGGAGCAGTTCCTCGACGTCCTGCCAGCGCTTGGCGTTGCGGGAGCCCGGCACGTTGCTGTGGGCCAGTTCGTCCACCAGGGCGACGGCAGGGGCGCGCTCCAGGACGCCGTCGATGTCCATCTCCGTGAAGACGGCCGAACGGTGCTCGATCTCGCGGCGCGGGACCACTTCGAGGCCGTGCAGCAGGGTTTCGGTGCGCGGCCGGTCGTGGTGCTCGACGAAGCCGACGACGCAGTCGGTGCCGCGTTCGACGCGGCGGTGCGCCTCGGCGAGCATCGCGTACGTCTTGCCGACGCCGGGTGCCGCACCGAGGTAGATCCGAAGTTTGCCGCGCGCCATGGGTCCATTGTCTTCCGGAACAGGCGGCTGCCGCTGTGGCAGCCATGGTTCGAAAGTACCTGGTGAATTTCTGGCATTTCGGACAGGGGTGGGGGATCGGCAGGATTTGACGCAACCCTGATACCGCTCCCCCGGCCGGTGATCAGTGCTCGATGATGTGGCCGTCGCTGAGTTCGAGGACCCGGTCGGCGAGGCCGAGGAGCTGTGCGTCGTGGGTGGCGACGAGCGCGGTGACGCCCTCGCTGCGCACGACGGCGCGCAGCAGCTCCATCACCGCGAGCCCGGTCTCCGCGTCGAGCTGTCCGGTCGGCTCGTCGGCGATCAGCAGGGCGGGCCGGTTGGCGAGCGCGCGGGCGATGGCCACGCGCTGCTGCTGGCCGCCGGAGAGCTCGCCGGGGCGCTGTGCGGCGTGGTCGGCGAGGCCGACCAGGGAGAGCAGCAGCGACACCCGCTCCTCGCGCTCCTTGGGGTCGGCCTTGCGCAGCCGCAGGGGCACGCCCACGTTCTCGGCGGCGGTGAGGATCGGGATCAGGCCGAAGGACTGGAAGATGAATCCGATCCGGTCCCGGCGCAGCTCCAGGAGCCCGTTCTCGCCGAGCGAGGAGAGGTCGGTGCCGTCGACGGTGATCCGGCCGCCGTCCGGGGCGTCGAGGCCGCCGACGAGGTTGAGCAGGGTCGTCTTGCCGGAGCCGGAGCGTCCCTTGAGGGCGACGAGCTCGCCGCGCGGCACGTCGAAGGAGACGCCGCGCAGCGCGTGCACCGCTCCCGCACCGGAGCCGTAGGAGCGGTGCAGGTCCTCGACGCGGACCATGGGGCCGTCGGCGACGGCGGTGCCGGCGCCTCCGCCGGTGCTGGTGTCGGCGGTGTTCTCGGTCATGGTGTTCCCCCGTGGGTCCTCGGTCCTGTCGGCCGCCAGTATGTGCAGGTGGCACGGGACCGGGCAATGCCCCTCCCGTCATCCCTCGCATCGTCCGTCGGACGCGCCCGTACGAGGTGTCGCCCCCGTACGCACCGGTGGGCCGCACCCCGGGGAAGGGGTACGGCCCACCGGCCGGTGTCCGCGGGTGCGGTCAGCGCACCTCGGTGATCTCGGGACCGCGCTGGAGGCCCGCCATGCCACCGGAGAACTTCGAGCCCTCCTGCTCCTCCTGCTGCACGCCCTCGGGAACCATCTGGGCGTCGTTGGGGAGCTTGAGGACGATCGGGTCGCGCGGGGCCATCGGGCCCTCGCCGCGGACGACCACGGTGTCCCGGAAGACCGACTCCAGGAGCCCGGCGGCCTCCGGCTGCACGGCGCCCTGGCCGGAGATCACACCGCGCAGGAACCAGCGCGGGCCGTCGACGCCGACGAAGCGCACCAGCTGCACGCCGTTCGCCCCGTCGGGAAGCTGTACGGGGACCTGAGCGCGCAGCTCCCAGCCCAGCGGGCCCTCGACCTCGTCGATGATGCCGCCCTGCTGGGTGATGCCCGTGGCGATCTCCTCGCGGACCTCGCCCCAGATGCCCTCCTTCTTGGGGGCGGCGAAGGCCTGGAGCTGGATGGCGCTGTCGCGCATCACGACGGTGGCGGCGACGATCGCGTCACCGGCGACCTCCACGCGCAGCTCCATGCCCTCGACGCCGGGCACGAGGATGCCGCCCAGGTCGACCCGGCCGTCACCGGGCTGGGACACCTCGCTGATGTCCCACGGACCGTCCGGGCGCGGCGCCGGCGGAAGGTTCGTCCGGCGGGTCTCGCCCTCGGCGTCATCCTGCTCGTCGACGACCTGCTCGGCCTCGCGCGCCTCGTCCGCCGTGTCATCGGCGGCACCACTGTTCTTGCGACGTCCGAACACGTCACTGTCCTTCCCGGTCGGATTCGACCGAAGCGTAGCTGTTCCCGCCCTGGGGAACCCCGCCCCGGACGCCATCAACATCAACGGCGGCATGGCCGCCGGTGGACCCGAAGCCCCCTTCGGCCCGCGCCGAGCCGGGAAGCTCCGACACTTCGTGGAAGCGCACCTTCTCGACCTGCTGCACGACCAGTTGGGCAATCCGGTCGAACCGCTCGAACCGCACGGACTCGCGCGGGTCGAGATTGATGACGATCACTTTGATCTCTCCACGGTACCCGGCATCGACCGTCCCCGGGGCATTCACCAGGGCGACTCCGCAGCGGGCGGCGAGGCCGGATCGTGGGTGCACGAACGCGGCGTACCCGTCGGGCAGGGCGATCGAAACCCCGGTGGGCAGTACGGCCCGCTCCCCCGGCGCGAGCTCGGCGGCCTCGGTCGTCACGAGGTCCGCGCCGGCGTCGCCGGGGTGCCCGTAGGACGGAAGCGGCACGTCCGGGTCGACCCGGCGGATCAGGACGTCGACGGGGTGACGCATCACGGGTTCACCTCGAAGGCTCGGGCGCGCCTGACCTGGTCGGGGTCGGCCATGGCCGCCTGGATCTCGGCGGGGCGGCCGTTCTCGATGAAGTGGTCGACCTTGACCTCGATGAACAGTGCGTCGGCACGCACCGCGACCGGCCCGTCCGGGCCGCCGATCCGGCCGGTGGCCCGGGAGTAGATCTTCCGGCCGTGCACGGCGGTGACCTCGGCGTCGAGGAACAGGACGGTGTCGACGGGGACGGGCCGCACGAAGTCGGTCTCCAGCCGTCCGGTGACCGCGATGACCCGCAGCAGCCAGTTCAGCGACCCCAGCGTCTCGTCCAGCGCGGTGGCCAGCACCCCGCCGTGCGCCAGGCCCGGGGCGCCCTGGTGGGCCGCCTTCACGGTGAACTCGGCGGTCACCCGGACGCCCTCGCCGGCCCGCGCCTGGAGGTGCAGCCCGTGAGGCTGGCCGGAGCCGCAGCCGAAGCAGTGCTCGTAGTGCGCGCCCAGGAGCTCGCCGGGGGCCGGGGCGTCGGGGTGCCGGACCGGTTTCACCGCGTCGGCCGGGGGCGTCAGAGCCGCAGATGTTCCACTCACAGGCGCAGACCTTACCCGCGCGGGTACCCGCCGGTCGCGCCGTGCCAAGCTGGAGCCATGCAGCCTTCGACCCCGCCCTACGACGAGCGCCTCACCGCACCCCGTTCGTGGTGGCTGATCGCCGTCCTGATCGGCATCGCGTGCGCGCTGATGCTGCTGCCGCTGGGCACTCTGCCGCTCCTCGCCGGCCTGGCCGGCGGCACGGTCCTGTCGGCCGTCGCGGTCAGTTCGTACGGCTCCGCCCGCATCCGCGTGGTGGCCGGCGCGCTGGTCGCCGGGGACGCGCGGATCCCGGTCTCGGCGCTCGGGGATGCCGAGGTGTTGGACGCCGAGGAGGCGCGCGCCTGGCGCACGCACAAGGCGGACGTCCGGGCGTTCATGCTGCTGCGCAGCTACATCCCCACGGCGGTCCGGATCGAGGTCACCGACCCGGAGGACCCGACCCCGTACGTCTATCTCTCGACGCGCGAGCCGAAGGCCCTCGTGGCGGCGCTGGACGCGGCGGTCCGGGCTCAGGCCTCCGGTCGCAGCGGGGGCTGATCCGGGAGGCGGTCCCAGGGGATCTGTTTCCCGCGCAGGTCCTTCCTGACCCGTTCGGCGAGCTTCCTGGTGTCGCGCCGGTTCATGGAAGCGCCGACCGCGGCGCCGATCATGAACGGGATCAGGCTCGGCAGGTTGCGCGCGGTGCGCTTCATGATCTGGCGGCGCAGCTCGCGCTTCATCCGGCCGCTCAGTGCCGCGTCGACCGAGGCGGGCCGGGTGACCTCGATGCCGCGTTCCTCGGTCCAGGCGGAGAGGTAGGCGGTGGAACGCCGGCCGACGCCGCCCGGGGGACGGCGTCCGTAGACCTCGTGCAGTTCGGCGACGAGCTTCATCTCGATGGCGGCGACGCCGGTGACCTCGGTGGCCAGCTCGGCGAGCATCGCGGGCGGCACGGGCATCATGGCCGCGGCGCCGATTCCGGCACCGACGGTGGCGGTCGCGCGGCTCGCGCCCACGACGAGCCGGTCCGCGATCTCCTCCGGCCCGAGGCCGGGAAAGTGCTTGCGCAGGGTGGCGAGGTCACGCACAGGGACGCGGGGAGCGATGTGGATGATCAGGTCCGCGATTTGACCGATCGCTTCCTTGGCGCTCTCCCCGCCCTTGCGTACACCCCGTTTCACTGAACTCAGACGGCCTGCCCCGGTCACGGGCTCCGTCCTGCCGACCTGTCCGGCCCCATCGGCCGTGTCGACTCCGACAGCCTCACGGGCTGCGCGTACCGCTACTTCGGCTGCTTCGAGCGAGGCCGCCTGCAGGCCCCGCTCGTCGTCCTGTCCGTCCGGCGAGGGTGGCAGGGCGGACCGCTCGGCAGACGCCTGGGCGTCTTCTGCCGGGCCTGTACCGCCCTGGTGCGCCTCCGGTGGCCTTCTGCCCCAGGGGCGCCGCTTGCGGAACGGTGTGTCCCCTGCCACGGCCGACCGGATCTCAGTCGCAGTCGCGGCAGATCGGCTGACCGTTCTTCTCGCGGGCCAGCTGGCTGCGGTGGTGCACGAGGAAGCAGCTCATGCAGGTGAACTCGTCGGCCTGCTTGGGCAGGACCCGTACGGCCAGCTCCTCGTTGGACAGGTCTGCGCCGGGCAGCTCAAGTCCCTCGGCCGCGTCGAACTCGTCGACGTCGACGGCGGACGCCGTCTTGTCGCTCCGGCGCGCCTTCAGCTCTTCAAGGCTGTCCTGATCGACGTCGTCGTCGGTCTTGCGTGGGGTGTCGTAATCCGTTGCCATGTCGCTCTCCCCCTCTGGGTGTCTGCGGTGTCTCAGCGCTCGTAACGCGTGAGAGGCCGGACTTGTGCCCGACCTGAGGCGGAGATTTTGCCTCACATCAAGGTCTGTTACTCAATCGACACCCAAAAGGACCGCTCGGGAGTGATCGGCTTGGGTGGCGATGGGGACCGTACACGGTCCCGGCGGCACCCTTCGCAGGTGCCACCCCGTGTACTTCCCGTCATGCCTGTCCCCGAAAACCCGGTGATTCGCCGGGTTTCCGGTGAGTTCCCTGGTCACGGAGCGTGGACAGGGAGATATTCGCTCCTGTGATCGATCACACACGGTCTCTTCGAGATCAGGTCCCGAAAATTCCGCTCAAAGCGAACAAAAAATAATCGGTGCGCAAAGCTCCTCACGCGCCGGTCAGACCGGCAGTGAGACGCGCATCACAAGACCACCGCCTTCGCGGGGCTCGGCGATGATACGGCCGCCGTGGGCGCGGGCGACGGACCTCGCGATCGACAGACCGAGCCCGACCCCCTTGTCGCTGCCCGTCCGCTCCGTACGCAGCCGTCTGAACGGCTCGAAGAGGTTGTCGATCTCGTACGCCGGGACCACGGGGCCCGTGTTCGAGACGACGAGCACCGCCTCGCCGGGCAGCAGTGCCGTGCTCACCTCCACCCAGCCGTCGCCCGGGACGTTGTAGCGGACGGCGTTCTGTACGAGGTTCAGCGCGATGCGCTCCAGCAGGACGCCGTTGCCCTGGACGACGGCTTCGGCCAGCTCCACGCGCATGTCCACGCCCTTGCCCTCGGCCTCGCCGCGCGCCTGGTCCACGGCGCGCGAGGCGACCTCGGCGAGGTCGACGGGTTTGCGCTCGATGATCTGGTTGTCGCTGCGGGCCAGCAGCAGCAGGCCCTCCACGAGCTGCTCGCTGCGCTCGTTGGTGGCCAGCAGCGTCTTGCCCAGCTGCTGGAGCTCGGGCGGGGCCTTCGGGTCGGAGAGGTGGACCTCCAGCAGCGTGCGGTTGATGGCGAGCGGCGTGCGCAGCTCGTGCGAGGCGTTCCCGACGAACCGCTGCTGCGCGGTGAAGGCCCGCTCCAGCCGGTCCAGCATGTCGTCAAAGGTGTCGGACAGCTCCTTGAGCTCGTCGTCCGGCCCGTCCAGCTCGATGCGCCTGGACAGGTCGGTCCCGGCCACGGTGCGGGCGATGCGGGTGATCCGGCCCAGCGGCGAGAGCACCCGGCCCGCCATGCCGTAGCCGAAGGCGAACGCGATGATGCTGAGCCCCACCAGGGCCAGCAGCGACCGGTTGAGCAGCGTGTCCAGCGCCTGCTGGCGCTGGTGGTTCACACAGGCGTTCATCGCGGCGTTGAAGTCGTCCGGCGACGCCTGCTCGGGCAGATTGCAGACATCGCTGGTCACCTTTCCGCTCACGACCTTGAACGGCAGCTCACTGCCCACGTGCATGGCCTGGGCGGCCAGCATGTAGATGATCGAGAGCAGCAGGATGCCCGCGATCAGGAACATGCCGCCGTACAGCAGCGTGAGCCGTATCCGGATGGTCGGGCGCAGCCACGGGTAGGGCGGCTCCTGCTGTTTGGGCTCCCAGGTGGGTTTCGGGGGCGCCCCGGCTGGGGGCGGCACGGCGGGCACCGGCGTCAGATCCGGTAGCCGGAGCCGGGCACCGTGACGATCACGGGCGGCTCGCCGAGCTTGCGGCGCAGGGTCATGACGGTCACCCGGACGACGTTGGTGAACGGGTCGGTGTTCTCGTCCCACGCCTTCTCCAGCAGCTGCTCCGCCGAGACGACGGCGCCCTCGCTGCGCATCAGGACCTCCAGGACGGCGAACTCCTTGGGCGCGAGCTGAACCTCCTGGCCGCCCCGGAACACCTCCCGGCGGTTGGGGTCCAGCTTGATGCCGGCCCGCTCCAGGACGGGCGGCAGGGCGACGGTCGTACGCCGGCCGAGAGCCCGTACCCGGGCGGTGAGCTCGCTGAACGCGAAGGGCTTGGGCAGATAGTCGTCCGCGCCGAGCTCCAGGCCCTCCACCCGGTCGCTGACGTCCCCGGACGCGGTGAGCATGAGCACCCTGGTGGGCATGCCGAGCTCCACGATCCGGCGGCAGACGTCGTCGCCGTGGACCAGGGGGAGGTCGCGGTCGAGCACCACGACGTCGTAGTCGTTGACCTCGATGCGCTCCACGGCCGCGGCCCCGTCGTACACGACATCGACGGCCATGGCCTCACGGCGCAATCCGGTGGCCACCGCATCGGCGAGCAGCTGCTCGTCCTCCACGACGAGTACGCGCACGGCGCTTCCTTCCCTAGAACTTCGCAAGCGGTCTGCACCCCGGGGCTCCGGGCGTCCGGGACGGCCCGGCCGTCCGCGCCGCGGGCACCGCCCCGGCACACTTGTGCGGCTCCATCCTGCCCGCAACCCGCATAAACCGGCGGTAAGACGTCCCGCCCCCACCTGGGACTTCGGGGAAGCAACGGGATTTCCGGGCCAGTTGAGGTTTCTCTGAGCTTCGGGCGGGGGAGTACGCATTCACACCCGCGATCACGTCTTCCCATGTGGCGTTGTCACAGGCCCCTCCGTCCCCCGGAGAGTGCGTGATCACCCGCCCTACCGCCTCGGCGGAGGGAAACCCGGGCACACCCCCGTGCCACCGACCCACGATGAGGGGGCGCTTCATGGACGCTTTCACCGCAGGTCTGCTGCACCGCATCAAGACGACCGAGGACGACCTCACGAAGGCCCGCGAGACGGGCGACGACTTCCTCGCGGACGTCGAGCAGAGCGAGCTGGACGACCTCCGTCGTCTCGCCGCCGAGCACGGTGTGCGGATCAGCACGACGACGAACGCCTGACCGTCGCAATGGGCGAAAGGCCCCGAGGCCGCCGTACGGCGGCCTCGGGGCCTTTCTGCTGCCCTGGTACGGCTCGGCGGCCCCGGGTCAGTCGTGCCAGGCGCCCAGCTCGTCCAGGAGGGCCTGGAGCGGTTCGAAGACCCCGGGGGACGCGGCGACGGTCAGCTCGCCGTCGGCCGGCCTGCCCGGACGCCCGCCGGTGAGGGCGCCGGCCTCCCGGGCGATGAGGTCGCCCGCGGCCAGGTCCCAGGGGTGCAGCCCGCGCTCGTAGTAGCCGTCGAGGCGGCCGGCGGCCACGTCGCAGAGGTCGATCGCGGCGGAACCGCCGCGCCGGATGTCCCGGACCTGCGGAACGAGGTCGCGCGCCACCTCGGCCTGGTGGGCCCGGACCTCGGCGACGTAGTTGAAGCCGGTGGCCACCAGCGCCTCGGCGAGCGGGGCGGTCTCCCGGCACCGCAGCCGGACGTCCTTGTTGCCGTACGAGCCGCCCGTGACGAAGGCCCCGTGGCCGCGCCGCGCGAAGTACGTCTCGCCGCGCATCGGAACCTCCACCACACCGGCGACCCGCTCGCCGTACATCTCGACGCCGATGGAGACGGCCCAGGACGGAAGTCCGTAGAGGTAGTTCACGGTGCCGTCGAGCGGGTCGATCACCCAGCGCACGCCGCTGACGCCCTCGGCGGTCGTGCCGCCCTCCTCACCGAGGTAGCCGTCGAGGGGACGGTTGTCGATCAGGTACTCGGTGATCAGCTTCTCGGCGGCGATGTCCATCTCGGTCACGACGTCGACCGGGCTGGACTTGGTCGCGGCCACGCCCAGTCCCGCCGGACGCCCGTCGCGCAGCAGCCGGCCGGCGAGTTCCGCGGCCTCCCGGGCGAGTTCGAGCAGGGTCTCCACTGAGTGTTCGACTTGGGTCACGGCGTTCCCTAAGAGGTTGAGAGGGCGGCGGACGGGGAAGGGCGAGGGCTTACGCGTAGGGGCTGTCGGCGCCCGCGGCGGCGGGCTTGGGCGCCCGGGCCGGGCAGCAGCCCACCGGGCAGAGGTCATGGCTCGCGCCGAGCGTCCCGAGGGCGCACCGCCGCGGTTCGCCGCCCCGCTCGGCGGCGGCCCGTTCAAGGACGAGATCGCGCACGGCGGCGGCGAACCGGGGGTCGGCACCGACCGTCGCGGAGCGGCGTACCGGCAGGCCCAGCTCGGCGGCCTTGGCGGTGGCCTCGGTGTCGAGGTCGTACAGGACCTCCATGTGGTCCGAGACGAAGCCGATGGGGGCCATCACGACGGCGGGGACCCCGTCGCCGTGGAGCGCTTCGAGGTGGTCGCAGATGTCGGGCTCCAGCCACGGGATGTGCGGCGCGCCGCTGCGCGACTGGTAGACGAGCCGCCAGGGGTGGGCCGTACCGGTCCGCTCGCGCACCGCGTCCACGATCAGCCGGGCCACGTCGAGGTGCTCGGCGACATAGGCGCCGCCGTCCCCGTGCGCTTCCACGGGCCCCGAGGTGTCGGCCGCCGAGGTCGGGATGGAGTGCGTGGTGAAGGCCAGGTGCGCGCCGGGACGCACCTCGTCGGGCAGGTCGGCCAGCGAGGCCAGGACGCCCTCGACCATGGGCTCCACGAAGCCGGGGTGATTGAAGTAGTGCCGGAGTTTGTCCACGCGAGGCACGGGAAGGCCCTCGGTCTCCAGGGCGGCCAGTGACTCGGCGAGGTTCTCGCGGTACTGCCGGCAGCCGGAGTACGAGGCGTAGGCGCTGGTCGCCAGGACCGCGATGCGGCGGTGGCCGTCCTCGACCATCTCGCGCAGGGTGTCGGTGAGGTACGGGGCCCAGTTGCGGTTGCCCCAGTACACGGGCAGGTCCAGCCCGTGCTCGGAGAAGTCCTCGCGCAGTGCGTCGAGCAGTGCCCTGTTCTGGGCGTTGATCGGGCTGACGCCCCCGAACAGGAAGTAGTGCTTGCCGACCTCCTTGAGCCGTTCCTCGGGGATGCCCCGGCCGCGGGTCACGTTCGCGAGGAACGGAACCACGTCGTCCGGGCCTTCGGGGCCGCCGAAGGAGAGCAGCAACAGGGCGTCGTAGGGGGCGGGATCGCGCAGATCGGACATGCCGTCGATCCTGCCACCCGCGCCCGGGCGGGGTGGCACCGACGTCCGGAGCGGGCGCTTCCGGCCCCCGCACCAGGCGGCGGGAGGGGTGGATGGATGTGCGGGAACCGTGAGTATGATCCCCCTCCAACCGGCCGGTAACCCATGGTTCACGGCCGTCGGAAGCGCCGGCTGGGTGGGCCGGTGCCTAGGGAAGGGCGCGGGGAAGATGACCGAGACCTACGCACGGACGGCGAGCCCGTGGCGCAACTGGGCGGGGACCGTCACCGCGCGGCCCGCCCGGACCGTGTCCCCCGCCTCCGTTGACGAGCTGGCCGAGGCGCTGCGCAGGGCCGCCGAGGACGGGCTCCGGGTGAAGCCGGTCGGCACCGGGCACTCGTTCACCTCGACCGCGGCCACCGACGGGCTGCTGATCCGGCCCGATCTGCTGACCGGCATCCGCGAGATCGACCGCAAGGCGATGACGGTGACGGTCGAGGCGGGCACCCCGCTGAAGCGCCTGAATACCGCGCTGGCCCGCGAGGGCCTCTCGCTCACCAACATGGGCGACATCATGGAGCAGACGGTCGCCGGAGCCACCTCCACCGGCACGCACGGCACCGGCCGTGACTCGGCGTCGATATCCGCGCAGATACGCGCCCTGGAGCTGGTCACCGCGGACGGCACGGTGCTGACCTGTTCGGAGACCGAGAACGCCGACGTGTTCGCTGTGGCGCGGATCGGGCTCGGCGCGCTGGGCGTCATCACCGCGATCACCTTCGCCGTGGAGCCGGTCTTCCTGCTGACCGCCCGCGAGGAGCCGATGGCCTTCGACCGGGTGACGACCGACTTCGATCAGCTCGCGTCCGAGAACGAGCACTTCGAGTTCTACTGGTTCCCGCACACCGGGAACTGCAACACCAAGCGCAACAACCGCAGCGCCGGTCCCGCCGCTCCGCCCGGCAAGGTCAGCGGCTGGGTCGAGGACGAGCTGCTGTCCAACGGCGTCTTCCAGGTCGCCTGCGCGCTCGGCCGGGCCGTTCCCGCCACGATCCCCTCGATCGCCAGGATCTCCAGCCGGGCCCTCTCGGCGCGTACGTACACCGACATCCCGTACAAGGTGTTCACCAGCCCGCGCCGGGTGCGGTTCGTGGAGATGGAGTACGCGCTGCCGCGTGAGGCCGCCGTCGAGGCGCTGCGGGAGGTCCGGGCGATGGTGGACCGCTCGCCGCTGCGGATCAGCTTCCCGGTGGAGGTGCGCACCGCGCCGGCCGACGACATCGCGCTCTCCACGGCGTCGGGCCGGGAGACCGCGTACATCGCCGTCCACATGTACCGGGGCACGCCCTACCAGGCGTACTTCACGGCGGTGGAGCGCATCATGACCGCGCACGGCGGCCGCCCGCACTGGGGCAAGATCAACACCAGGGACGCCGCTTACCTCTCCGGGGTGTATCCCCGTTTCGGGGAGTTCACGGCCGTGCGGGACCGGCTGGACCCGGACCGGCTGTTCGGCAACGACTACCTGCGCCGGGTGCTGGGCGACTGACCCGGGCTCACTCCCCCGCTCCGGTGCCCTCGGGCACCGGGGCGCCGTCCGTGGCCGCCGGGTCGGGCGTCGTGCTCTCGCCGCCGTCCGTGGCGCTCGGGGTGGGCGTGGGCGTGGGCTCGACGCCGCCGCCCGCCGGGGCCGAGGGGGTCGGCGAGGGCGTCGCCTCTCCGGTGGGAGCGCCGCTCCGGTCCGGCTGCGGGGCGGTGCCGTCCTCGTTCCGGCCGCCGGTGCCGGGCGTCGCCGTGCCGTCCTCGTCCTGCCGGCCGGGGTTCGTCCCGTCCTGACCGGGGCCGCTGGTTTCGGCCGGCTCGGGCGTGGAAGGCCCGCTGCCGTGCCCACCGCGTACGACGGAGCCCACGGTCGTCCCGTGCCCGCCGCTCAGGTCGTCGCCGGAGATCAGTTCGTACGTGGTGATGCCGGCCATCGAGACCGCGAACACCACGGCCGCGCCGATGGCCGACCGCTTCCACCCCCGCAGCCGGGTGCCGTGCGTGGTGGCCTCGGAGAACTCCTCGTCCGGCCCGGCGCCGACGCCGCGCGGTACGGCCGCCGCGTCGGGCCCCACGCGGCGCAGGAGCGTCGTCTCGTCGGGGTCCGCAGGGCGCAGGAGCATCGTCTCGTCCGCGTTTCCCCGGCGCAGGAGCATCGTCTCGTCCGGCCGCGGGTCCGTACGGCGCAGGACCCTCGTGGCGTCGTCCACCGCGCCCAGCAGGACGGTCTCCTGCGGCGAGGACTCCGACTCCGGCCGCCGCGCACCGGTCTCGCGGGTGTGAACGGTCACCTCGCGGTCCGGGTGCTTCACCTGGACCGTGACCACGCGGATCTGCTCTCCCGTACGACGGAAGAAGTGCTGGAAGACCGAGCCGCCGCAGGTCGCCACGACGCTCATGACTCCGGCGCCCGCGATGGTTCCGTACACACCGAGCTGGGAAGCCGCCACGGCCGCCGCCACCGCGGCCACCGCGCTGCCCGCCACCTGGGGCAGGCTCAGGTCGATCCGCCTCTCCTTGGGTTCTATGTCGCTTTCCGGCTTCTGCACCATTTCCAGCCCTTGATTGACATCTCTCCCACCATGCACCAACTAGGGACACGTGAGCGAAGCCGAAAGTTCCGGTTGCGTGGATTATGTGAAGCACGACACGGATCATGAGCGGGAGGCGTCTGGAGGGGTAGGCCAACCCCCGCACCTCACGAGAAGTTCGACGGCGCGGCGGTCCACCCACATGGCCCGAATGGAGTACTGTGGCGAGCCCTGGGGCCGGACACCCGCGCGGGCGTCCGGAACCTTCGGGAGGGGGCCGAAGGAGGCACTCGATCCGGCGGCGCACGGCATCGCACGGCGGCCTGCTACACGGAGTGACCATCGGTCACTTTGCGTTGCGCAAGGGCTACCGTGGCATACCGGCGATCAAGGGCTCACGCCCGACACGCCGGGCAACACGGCAATGTTGTGGCAGGCTGCACCCGGGCAGGCCACACTCGACTAGCGGAAGCAGCGACGCACGTGACGTCGGCAGGCACCACCCGGGAGGTCCCCATGCCCGAACTGCGTGTCGTGGCCGTCTCCAACGACGGCACACGACTGGTGCTCAAGGCTGCCGACAGTACGGAGTACACGCTTCCGATCGACGAGCGGCTGCGAGCCGCCGTGCGCAACGACCGCGCCCGGCTCGGCCAGATCGAGATCGAGGTGGAGAGCCACCTCCGCCCGCGCGACATCCAGGCACGGATACGAGCCGGCGCCTCCGCCGAGGAGGTCGCCCAGTTCGCCGGGATCCCCGTCGACCGTGTCCGCCGCTTCGAGGGCCCCGTGCTCGCGGAGCGCGCCTTCATGGCCGAGCGGGCCCGGAAGACTCCCGTGCGCCGTCCCGGCGAGAACACCGGACCCCAGCTCGGTGAGGCGGTGCAGGAGCGGCTGCTGCTGCGCGGCGCCGACAGGGAGACCGTCCAGTGGGACTCCTGGCGCCGCGACGACGGCACCTGGGAGGTCCTCCTCGTCTACCGGGTCGCGGGTGAGCCGCACTCGGCGAGCTGGACGTACGACCCGCCGCGCCGGCTGGTCCAGGCCGTGGACGACGAGGCCCGTTCGCTGATCGGCGAGACGGACGAGGTCGCGGCGCCCGAGCCCAGCTTCCCGTTCGTGCCCCGGATCGCCCGGCTGCCGCGCGACCGGCCGCTGGACCGCGCGCTCGACCGGCAGATCGAGCGTCCGGCCCCGCCGCCGCCCCCGGAGCCGGAGGAGCGGATCGCCGGGGTGACCGCGAGCGAGCGGGATTCCCTCACCAGCCTGCTGGAGGCGGTGCCCAGCTTCCGCGGTGACATGGTCGTACCGGAGCGGCCCGCGCCGCCCGAGCCCCCGGCGATCGAGCCGCCGGAGCGGGAGCCGGAGGCCGAGGAGCCTCCGGCCGCTTCGGCCGGAGCGGGCTCCGCCTACGCGGACGTCCTGATGCCGCGTGCGGTCGCCGGTCACCGCGACAGGCTGACGGGCACGACGGACCGGCAGGCCGAGGCGGACGGGGTCCGGCCCGGGCGCAGAGCCGCGGTGCCCAGCTGGGACGAGATCGTCTTCGGCACCCGCCGCAAGAAGCAGGACTAGACGGTATGCCGAGGGCCCGTACGCGAGCGCGTACGGGCCCTCGCGCGTCGTCCTCGCGCGACGGCGTCCCGTTAGCCGGGCTGGGGCCCCGTGGCGACCGGGCGCGACCCGTCGGCGGACCAGTGCGACCAGGAGCCCGCGTAGAGGGCGGCCCGGTGCCCGGCGAGCTCCAGCGCCAGCACCTGCTGGGCCCCGGAGACGCCCGAGCCGCAGTAGACCCCGACCGCCGCGTCCTCCCCGGCGACGCCCAGCCCGGCGAACCGGGCGGCCAGGCGCTCGGGGCTCAGGAATCGGCCGTCGGCGTCCACGTTCTCGCCGGTCGGCGCCGAGAGCGCGCCGGGGATGTGGCCGCCGACCCGGTCGATGGGTTCCACGTCACCCCGGTAGCGCTCGGCCGCCCGCGCGTCGAGCAGGACACCCGAGCGGGCCAGGGCCGCGGCGCCGTCCGCGTCGAGCAGCGGCAGCGCCCCCGGGGCGGGCACGAAGTCGCCCTCGGCCGGGTCCGGGGTCTCCTTCGACAGCTCCCCCGTCCAGGCCGCGAGGCCGCCGTCCAGCACCCGTACGTCGGAATGCCCCGCCCAGCGCAGCAGCCACCAGGCCCGGGCGGCCGCCCAGCCCTGACCGCCGTCGTAGACGACGACCGGGCCGCCCTGACGGACCCCGGCCCGGCGCATCGCGGCGCCGAATTCCGCCGGGTCGGGCAGCGGATGGCGGCCGCCCGTGCCCGCGGGACCTGCGAGCTCCGCGTCGAGGTCCACGAAGACCGCGCCGGGGATGTGCCCGGCCTCGTAGTCGGGCCGGCCGTGCGGGCCGCCCAGCTGCCAACGTACGTCCAGGAGCAGCGGCGGACGCGGCCCCGCCAGTTCGCTCGCGCATTCGGATGCGGAGATGATGGGCTTCATGCGTGCCATCCTCGCGCAAGCGCCCGCCTGGCCGTAACAACGACCAAGCGGCTATACCAGGACAAACCGGTCCGGCTGGGACGAGATCCCGGACACGACGGCGCGGCCGGAGCGCATCCCACGCCCGGTGGTGCAAGCATCTGCACGGGGCGCACACGACTCGCACCGCACCACGGCGCGCCGGCCCCGTATTCCCGTACGGCCACCACGATGGTCCGAGGAGAGTGACGATGACCGAGGCTGCCGCTCGGCGTACACCCGGAACACCTTGCTGGGTGAGCCTGATCGTGCACGGCCTGCGCACGACCCAGAACTTCTACGCCGAGCTGTTCGGCTGGGAGTTCGGCCCCGGCCCCGAGCAGCTCGGCCCGTACGTACGGGCGCTGATCGACGGGAAGGAGGTCGCGGGCATCGGCCAGCTGCCGCCGGAGCGGCATCTCCCGATCGCTTGGACGACCTACCTGGCCACCGACGACGCCGATCAGACGGCGGAGACCATCCGGGCCTGCGGCGGCACGGTCGGCGTCGGGCCGCTCGACGCGGGCGAGGCGGGCCGAATGGCCATCGCCTCCGACCCGGGCGGCGCCGTCTTCGGCATCTGGCAGGCCGCCGCACACGTCGGCACCGCGCTGGCCGGGGCGCCCGGCACCCCGGTCTGGAACGAGCTGGTGACCAGGGAGACGGCGACGGTCGCCAAGTTCTACCAGGCGGTCTTCGGCTACGAGGCCAAGGCCGTCGTCTCGGCGGACTTCGACTACCAGACGCTGCACCTTCAGGGCCGCCCGGTCGCCTCGCTGCACGGCGTCGGCCACGCCCTGCTGCGCGACCGGGGACCGCACTGGATGACGTACTTCGAGGTGACCGACACGGACGAGGCCGCGCAACAGGTGGCGGAGCTCGGCGGGCAGGTCCTGAGCCCGCCGAGGGAGGGCCCGAGCGGCAGGGTCGCGACGGTCGCGGACCCGGAGGGCGCGGTCTTCACGATCCAGCGCTCGGCGGCGCGCTGACCGCGCCGCGCACGAGCCGCCAGGGGCCGAGCTGGACGACGCCGAACGCCACCTCGGCCATCAGGAACAACCCCAGCCAGTACGGGGCCCCGTGGGCGAGCGCGTACGCCTGCCACAAGGCGAACAGCGTGCGCGCGAGGCCGTCGTACAGACCGTGCACCGGCAGCGGGCGGACGAGGCGCAGGAGCGCCCAGACGACCACCACCGACCCCATGAGGTTGGCGTAGAGGGTTCCGATCGGGTCGAGGGCGGGCAGAGCGCCCGCCCCGATCGCCTCCCCGAGCCGGGACAGCGCTTTGTGCACCAACCCGTACGTCCACGGGGTGGCGAACCCCGCGGTGACGACGAGGTCGTACCACGCGCTCGCGCGCACGAAACGCGGATAGGCGGGGTGGGAGGGCGTGACGGTACGGAACAAGGCGGGGCTCCTGACGGCTTCCTTCACGGACTCCCCCGACCGTAAACACTGGAGTACTGTCCAAGGTCAAGTCCGCGAACCCGGAAGGCGGGAGAGCCGTGCGTATCGGGGAACTGGCCGCCCAGACGGGGCTGAGCAGGGACACCATCCGCTTCTATGAGAGAACCGGGCTGGTCTCCGGGCAGCGGCTGCCCAACGGCTACCGCGACTTTCCACCGGAGACGGTCCCCTGGCTCGCCTACGTGCGCACCGCCCAGGCGCTCGGCTTCTCGCTGGCCGAGATCGCACGCACCGGCGAGGAACTGCGCGGCGCACCGGACAGCGCGGAGGCACTGTCCGCCCTGTTCGAGGAGAAGATCGCGGCGATCGACGCCCGCATGGCCCAGCTCACCGCGCTGCGGGCCGACCTCATCGCGCGCGCCGGCACGGGCTGCCCGCTGCGAACGGCGGGCTGAGCGTCAGGCGGAGCTCACCGGCAGGACGTCCGGGGAGAGCGCGGCCGCCTGCGCGGAGGCCGCCGTCGCGCGGCGTCGGTGGTGGCGGCGGCACAGGACCTCGTAACCGACCTCGCCCGCCTGGCGGTTCACATCGCCGACGACGACCTGGGCCCCCTCCACGACCATTTCGCCGTCCACGGTCCGGGCGTTGTGCGTGGCGCGGGCGCCGCACCAGCAGAGGGCTTCGACCTGGAGCTGTTCCATGCGGTCGGCGAGCTCGACCAGCCGTTGCGAGCCGGGGAAGAGCCGGGTGCGGAAGTCCGTCGTGATACCGAAGGCGAAGACGTCCATCTCCAGGTCGTCCACGACCCGGGCCAGCTGGTCGATCTGAGCCGGGGCCAGGAACTGCGCCTCGTCCACGATCACGTAGTCGACCCTGCCGCCCTGGGACAGCTGGGCGACGAGATACGCGTACAGGTCCATGTCCTCGTCGGCCTCGACGGCCTCCGTGACCAGGCCGAGGCGGGACGAGAGCTTCCCCTCCCCCGCCCGGTCGTCCCGGGTGAAGATCACGCCCTGCAAGCCCCTCGCCGATCGGTTGTGGCCGATCTGGAGGGCCAGGGTGCTCTTTCCGCAGTCCATCGTTCCGGAGAAGAACACAAGCTCGGGCATGACGGGTTGAGCACCTTTCGGAAGGGGAAGAGCAAGCGGCGGAACGGCTAGGAGCGTACTTCGAGGAGCGGGACGAACTGCTCGACGGGGGTCATGGAGCCGTGCATGCCGACCATGGCCGACTCGTGCGGCTCGTTGCGCGAGGCGATGATCACCACGTCGTCGTGGGCGGCGGCGACCACGTCGCCGATCCTGCCGTGGACGCGCTCGTCGACGCGGGGGCCGAACCAGCCCGCCGCGACGGCCTCGTCCCGGCTCGCGACCCAGAACTGCTCGCCCAGCACCTCTCGCCAGACGGCCAGCACGTCGGACGCGGCACCCGGGACGGCGTACACATGCCGCGCCCGGCCCTCGCCGCCGAGCAGCGCGACGCCGGCGCTCAGCTCCCAGTCCTCGTCGAAGTCGATCCGGGACTGCTCGTCGAAGGGGATGTCGATCATGCCGTGGTCGGCGGTGATGTAGAGCGCCGAGCGCGGCGGAAGCTGCTCGGCCAGGCGCCGGGCCAACCCGTCGACGTACATCAGCTGCCCGCGCCACGCGTCGGAGTCGGTGCCGAAGCGGTGCCCCTTGCCGTCGACCTCGCTGTAGTACGTATAGACGAGCGAGCGGTCTCCGGCGGCCAGCCGTTCGGCGGCGGTGTCCATCCGCTCCTCGCCGCTGAGCCGGCCGAGGAAGGAGCCGCCGCTCAGCGCGACCTTGGTCAGCGGGGTCTGCTCGAAGGCCGGGGCGGAGACCTGGGCGGTACGCACTCCGGCGGCGTCGGCGAGCTGGAAGAGGGTGGGGTGGGGCTGCCACGCCTTCGGCGGGGTCCACGGGTTCCACCGGAGCTGGTTCATCAGCTCGCCGGTCTCGGGGTTACGGACCGTGTAACCGGGAAGACCGTGCTCGCCGGGGGGCAGGCCGGTGCCCACGGAGGCCAGCGACGTCGCCGTGGTGGCCGGGAAGCCGGCCGTGATCGGGCGGCCGGAGCCGCCGCGCGAGGTCGGCAGCAGCGAGTGCAGGAACGGGGCCTCGTCGGGGTGGGCCTTTATCTGCTCCCAGCCGAGGCCGTCGATCAGGAAGACGCAGTTCCGGTCGGCGGGAGCGAGTTCGCCGATGGACGCGTCGAAGCCGGGCACTTCCTGGCCCGCGAGCAGCGTGGGCAGCAGATCGGCGAGCGAGCCGCTGCCGTACTCCGGGACGGGCGCGGACTCGACGGACAGCGGGACGAAGTCGTCCTGCCAGGCCGGCTGGGCCATCAGCGGCCGGCCGCGGGGGTCGCGGCCGTGGCCTCGGAGAGCGCCTGGGCGAAGGCGAGGGTCTGGCGCACGGTGTCCGGGCCGTCGCCGGCCTCGCTGACCCGCAGGCTCAGGTCGTCCGCGGTGGTGCTGCCGGTATAGCCGTGGTCCGCCTCGCAGTTCGGGTCACCGCAGGCGGCCGGTTCCAGGTCGATCCGGGAGACCGCGCCCCAGCCGATGGTCAGGACGACCTCGCGGGGCAGGGTGCCGGGAACGTACTTCTCCGGGTTGGCGACGACGCGGCTGACCACGACCGAGGAGATCCGGTCCAGCTTGACCGACTCCGTCGAGGTGGTGGCGTACGGCGACGGGGAGCTGGTGTCCGCGTTCTGCTCGTCGGTGTGGCTGACGATGAAGCGGGTGTCCGTGAGCACCAGCACCGTGACGTGCCGGCGCACCTCGTTGGAGTCGAAGGTCGTCTCCTGGTGCACCAGGTACGAAACGACCGGCTCACCGCCCACGGCGGCCTCCACCGCCTCGGCCACGAGGGCCGGGTAGTAGCCGCTGCGCTCGATCGCCGCGCGCAGCCCCTGGGTCGTCGTACCGGTCTTAGCCATGAGAACCATCCTACGGGGGCCGGATGGCTGCCGGGGACGCCGCCGGAGCCCTGCCCCGGCCGGTCCAGGGGGACGCGAGCGGGGCCGCGTCAGTAGTTGGACAGGCGGCGCGGGCCGAGGTCGTTCCGGGCCGGGGGCGGCGACAGGCGGACGCTCGCCCCGAGCACCGAGAGGCCCTGCGGGGCGACCACGACCGGTTCCAGGGCGATGGAGACCACCTCGGGATGGTCGTCCACCAGCCGGGAGACCCGCAGCAACAGCTCCTCCAGTGCGGCGGTGTCCACCGGCGCCGCGCCACGCCAGCCGAACAGGACGGGGGCGGCGCGGATGGACCGGATCAGCTCGGCGGCGTCGCGGTCGGTGGCCGGGACCAGGCGGTGGGCGGTGTCGCCGAGCAGTTCGGAGGGCGCCCCGGCAAGGCCGAAGGAGAGCACGGCGCCGGCCGCCGGGTCGATGGCGGCCCGCACGACGGTGTCGACGCCGCGCGGCGCCATGGCCTGGACGACCGGCCGGAGCTCCGCCGGCTTGCCGAGCAGGTCGGTGAGATCGCCGTACGCGCGGCGCAGGGCCGCCTCGCTGTCGAGGTCCAGGCGTACGCCGCCGAGGTCGGCCCGGTGCCGCAGATGGGGCGCGGTCGTCTTGAGCGCCACCGGATAACCGAGCCGGGCGGCCGCGGCCACCGCCTCCTCCGGGCCGGGGGCGGGCAGCGCGGGACGTACGGCGATGCCGTAACAGGCGAGCAGTTCGCGGGCCTCCTCGTGGCCGAGCGGCCGGCCGCGCGGGTCGGGGTCCTCGCCGAGGAGCGCGTCGATGCGGGCGGCGGCACCCTGGGCGTCGATGGTCTCGTCGAGGAAGTCCGGCACCTTGCCGGGCGTCGCTGCCTGGCGGCGCCACTGCGCGTACCGCACCGCCTCGGCGAGCGCCCGCACGGCGCGCTCGGCGGCGGGGTAGGCGGGGATACGGCCGATGCGGGGGGCGTCCTGGGCGGTGCCGGGGGATGCGGGAGCCTGGGGGGCTAGGGGTGTCTGCGGGGCCCGGGGTGTCTGAGGGGCGCCGGCGGCGGATGGCGCGGGGGCCGGGGTGCCGGTGGTTGTGGCGCTCGGCGGGGCGGTGGGAGCGCCCGGCGCGACGGCCCCCGGCGCCTGTTGCACCGCCGTGAACGGCTGGGTGGCCGGCCGCGGCTGCGCCACCGTGCTGGTGGCGGCGGCCAGCGCCTCCGCCAGGCCGCCGATCTCGACGTGCACCACGGCGACCGGCTTGGCCGGTCCGGCGGCGGCCGCCGCGTGCAGAGCGGTGGCCAGGACCTCGCCGTCGCCCGACTCCGCCTCGCCGTCCTCGCCGACCCACGGGATCGCCGTCACGATCACGGCGTCGCACGCCCCGTCGGCCAGCGCCGCCGAAAGCGCGTCCCGGAAGTCCTGCGGAGTGGCGGAGGTGGTGAGGTCGATGGGCGGGCGCGGGCGCAGCCCCTCGGCCAGGCACACGTCGTACGTGAGCAGCCCCAGGGACTCCGAGTTGCCGAGGATCGCGACGCGTCCGCCCGCCGGGAGCGGCTGGTCGGCGAGGAGGAGTCCGGCGTCGACCATCTCGGTGACCGTGTCGACGCGGATGACGCCCGCCTGCCGCATCAGCGCGGAGACCGTGGAGTCGGGGATGCGGCTGACGGGGACGGCGTGGCCGGGCGGGGTGGAGCCGCTGTGCCGGGCGCCCTTGACCACGACGACCGGCTTCACGGCGGCGGTACGGCGGGCGAGGCGGGTGAACTTGCGCGGGTTGCCCAGTGATTCCAGGTAGAGCAGGGCGACATCGGTGTCCGGGTCCTCGTACCAGTACTGGAGGAAGTCGTTGCCGGAGATGTCGGCCCGGTTGCCGGCCGAGATGAAGGTGGAGAGCCCCGCGCCGCGCCGGTAGAGCCCGGAGAGCAGGGCGATGCCGATCGCGCCGGACTGGGTGAACAGGCCGATGCGCCCGGAGGCGGGCCGGTCCGGGGCGAGCGAGGCGTTGAGCCGGACCGCCTCGGAGTTGTTGATGATGCCGAACGCGTTGGGCCCGATGATCCGCATGCCGTACGAACGGGCCTGGCGCACCAGTTCCCGCTGGCGCTCGCGGCCCTCGGCGCCCCACTCGGCGTAACCGGCGGAGAGGACCACCAGCCCCTGGACGCCGTGCTCGCCGCAGTCCGCGACGGCTTCCGGGACCCGGTCGGCGGGCACAGCGACCACCGCGAGGTCGACCGGCTCGCCGATCTCCGCCAGGGAGCGGTGCGCGGGGACCCCGTCGATGGTGCCCTGGTCCGCGGAGAACGCGCTGTTCACCGCGTGGACGCGGCCGGTGAAGCCCGCGCCGAGCAGGTTGCGCAGGACCGTGCGGCCGACGCCGCCGGGGGTGCGGCCGACGCCGATGACGGCGACGGAGCCGGGGGCGAGCAGCCGCTGCACGGACTTGGCCTCGGCGCGCTGTTCGCGGGCGCGCTGGACGGCGAGGGATTCGGCGGTCGGTTCGAGGTCCAGAGTGAGGTGGACGGAGCCGTCCTCGAAGCTGCGCTGCTGGGTGTAGCCGGCGTCCCGGAACACCTTGATCATCTTGGTGTTGGCGGGCAGCACTTCCGCGGCGAAGCGCCGGATGCCCCGCTCGCGGGCGACGGCCGCGATGTGTTCGAGCAGGGTCGAGGCCACGCCCCGGCCCTGGTGGGCGTCCTGGACGAGGAAGGCGACCTCGGCCTCGTCGGCGGGGGCCGAGGCGGGGCGGCCGGTCGCGTCGATCCGGTCGTAGCGGACGGTGGCGATGAACTCGCCGCCCACCGTGACGGCCAGTCCCACCCTGTCGACGTAGTCGTGATGGGTGAAGCGGTGGACGTCCTTGGCGGAGAGCCGGGGGTAGGGCGCGAAGAAGCGGTAGTACTTCGACTCGTCGGAAACCTGCTCGTAGAAGCTGACCAGCCGCTCGGCGTCGTCCGTGGTGATCGGCCTGATCCGCGCGGTGCCGCCGTCGCGGAGCACCACGTCCGCCTCCCAGTGATCGGGGTAGGCGTGATGCGGACTCTGCTCCGGAGAGGGCTGCATGAGGAAAGCCTACGGCTGTCGCACGGGTCGCGGGGGTGCCGGGGCCGGGGCAGTCTGAGGTCTCCGGAAGACCGTGGGCGCGGCGCCGGGAGGGCCCGCGGGTCTGCCCGGAGCATCGCGCACCACATGAGACACTGGTCTAGACAACCGTTGATTCTTGAAGGGCAGAACCATGGCTGAGCGCCGCGTAAACGTCGGTTGGGCCGAGGGCCTGCACGCCCGCCCCGCTTCCATCTTCGTCCGTGCCGCCACGGCCTCCGGCGTCCCCGTCACCATCGCCAAGGCGGACGGCAACCCCGTCAACGCGGCCTCGATGCTCGCGGTGCTCGGCCTCGGTGCCCAGGGCGGCGAGGAGATCGTGCTCGCGTCCGACGCGGACAACGCCGAGGCCGCCCTGGACCGCCTGGCGAAGCTGGTCGCCGAGGGTCTTGAGGAGCTTCCGGAGACCGTCTGAGCCCGAGCGGCCGGCACTGCCGGAATTCCCGTGGGAAAGCCGCGGCCCCCTGCATGGGGCGCCGCGGCTTTTGCATGCACGGGCTCAAGCCATGGCAGCCCGGACCGAATAGACAGACGACGCCTTTTCCGATTTTTTTGCACGGGCCTTTCTTTATTTGTACGCGCCCTTTGTTAATTCCGGCCGCTCGCGGTGTTTACGGGACGTTGCGAAGCCCTCACACGGCCGGCCCGAGGCACGGTGGCGGGGCGGGCGGTGCGGCGGAGCCGGTGCGCGGCGCCATGGCGTTCGGCGAGCTGCGCGGCCAGGGTCCTGGCCCGCTCCGCGTCCCCGCGCGCCACGGCGTCCACGAGGGCGCCGTGCTCGGCCCAGGCTTCGGCCGGGCGGGCCGGCTGCTCGACCGCGTACATCCAGGCGATCTTGTGGCGGAGCTGGGTGAGCAGGGCGATGAGGCCGGGGCTGCCCGAGGCCTGGGCCAGCGTCTCGTGGAACCAGCCGGCCAGGGAGCGCAGATCCTCGCCCTCGCCCCGGCGGGCGCGTTCCTGACCGAGCCTGACCAGGCCGCGCAACACCTTGAGGTGGGCCTCCGTCCGGCGCTGGGCCGCACGGGCGGCGCTCAGCGGTTCCAGCAGCATGCGGACCTCCAGGAGGTCGGCGGCCTCCTGCTCCGAGGGCTCGGCGACGCAGGCTCCGGCGTGTCTCCGGGTGACGACGAAGCCCTCCGACTCCAGAGTGCGCAGCGCTTCCCGTACCGGGACCCGGGACACCCCGTAACGCCGTGCGAGCACCTCCTCGGTGAGTCGGCTGCCGCGTTCGAAGACACCGGAGACGATGTCGTCACGGATTGCCGTGCATACCGAATGCGCCGGAACACGCATGTCCGAACCTCCGCCTCAATCCCCGCGAACAGCGGCCGATCGACACCTCTGGCGTGACTCTATTGCAATGCGCTCGCATTTCCGATGCCGGGCGGGAATTCATGAATATCTTTTGGCCGCTGCCGAGCGGCGGGAGGTGCGCGGGAGGCACGCGCCCGGGGTGCGGGAACGGCGAAGGTCCCGGCGGGGTGCCGGGGTCTTCGGTGCGGAGTCCGCGACCGGTCAGACGCTGACGCCGTGGGCGCGCAGATAGGCGACCGGGTCCATGTCGGAGCCGTAGGAGGGCGTGGTACGGGCCTCGAAGTGGAGGTGCGGTCCGGTGGAGTTGCCGGTCGAGCCGGAGAGTCCGATCTGCTGACCGGCCGCGACGCTCTGGCCGACGGAGACGCCGATCGAGGAGAGGTGGCCGTACTGGGTGTACGTGCCGTCCGTCATCCGGAGCACGATGTTGTTGCCGTACGCCCCGCCCCAACCGGCTTCCACGACCGTGCCGGCGCCGACAGCGACGACGGAGCTGCCGGACGCGGCGTGGAAGTCGATGCCGGAGTGGCTGCCGGACGACCAGAGCGAGCCGCTGGACTTGTAGCCGGTGGTCACGTACGAGCCGGCGACGGGCAGCTGGTAGGAGGAGCCCAGTGCGGTGCGGGAGGTGGAGCGGTCGGCGCGGGCGGACGCCTCGCGGGCGGCCCTGGCCTTCGCCTTGGCCGCTTCCTCGGCCTTGGCGGCCTTCTCGGCGGCCTTCTTCTTCGCGGCCTCGGCCTTCTTCTTGGCCGCCGCCTTCGCCTTGGCCGCCGCCTTCTTCTCGGCGGCCTCGGCCCGGTGCTGCTGCGCCGCGGCCTGGGCGTCGATCCGGTCGGCGAGGGTGTTCTCGATGGCGAGGAGCTGGGAGAGGCCGGTCTCGGTGGCGGCGGGGGCCGTCCCGGTGTCGGCGGCGAGGGCCGGGGAGGCCAGCGAGCCGATGACACCGCCTGCGGCGAGCGTCGCGACGCCGACGGCCTTGGCACCGGCGCGGGTCAGGCGGCTCGGGGCACGGTGCTTCCCGGTGGCACGGGTGAACGCCATGGGGTGGCTGGTCCTTTCCTTCCTTCTCTCCTACCGGGTCAGCAGGGGGCGCCCCCTGGCCCTTGAGGCCTTGGGGGAGGGTTCGGAGCAGGAAGGTCTCCTACGGACGCCTCGCCCCTGGTGGAGCGCGGGCATCCGATTCACCCCAGGGACTTCGTGGGTCCCCGGCTCCCCAGGCTCGCGCCTGACGGGGACTCGGCGATGGCTGCCCGGTACGTCACGGATGCGCGTACGAGTGGCGGACAGCGGACCCGACGCTAAGCGGACGGACTTCACGCCACCAAACGGACACGGGGTTTTGTAGCACATCCCACAGGGCGAGCCACCCCTTACCTCGCAAAAGGGGCAGAAGGAATGAAAAGTGACCAAGTGTGGTGGGGGGAGGGTCCAGCGCGATCGCCTGCCGGACCCTCCCCCACCCGTGGAGCGGGCTGAGCGGGGGTCAGCCGGTGACGACCGATACCTCTCCGATGCCGAGTGCCCTGACCGGCTCCTCGATGCGCGAGGCGTCACCGACCAGGACCGTGACCAGCCGGTCCACCGGGAAGGCGCTGACCACGGCCGCGGTCGCCTCCACCGTGCCGGTCTCGGCGAGGCGGGCGTACAGCGTCGCCTGGTAGTCGTCCGGGAGGTGCTGTTCCACCTGGTCGGCGAGCGTGCTCGCGACGGAGGCCGCCGTCTCGAACTTCAGGGGCGCGACGCCCACGAGGTTCTGCACGGCCGTCTCGCGCTCGGCGTCCGTCAGGCCCTCGGCGGCCAGCGTCCGCAGGACCTTCCACAGGTCGTCCAGCGCCGGTCCGGTGGACTCGGTGTCCACGGAACCGCTGATGGCGAGCATCGCGGCGCCCGTCGCACCCGAGACGGAGTCGGCGGCACCGGAGCGGAGCACCTGGGCGAAGGCCCGCACGCCGTAGGTGTAGCCCTTCTCCTCGCGCAGCACCCGGTCGAGCCGGGAGGTCAGCGTGCCGCCCAGGCAGTAGGTGCCGAGGACCTGGGCGGGCCACACGCTGTCGTGCCGGTCGGCGCCGATGCGGCCGATCAGCAGCTGGGTCTGCACCGCGCCGGGGCGGTCCACGATGATCACCCGGCCGGTGTCGTCGGCCGTGATCGGCGGGACGGGGCGGGGCTCGGCGGCGTTCCCGGACCAGTCGCCGAGGGTCTCGGCGAGCAGCGCGTCCAGGTCGATGCCGGTGAGGTCGCCGACGACCACGGCGGTCGCGGTGGAAGGACGGATGTGCGCGTCGTAGAAGGCGCGCACGGCCGCGGCGTCGATCCGCTCGATGGTCTCCTCGGTGCCCAGGCGCGGGCGCGACATGCGGGCCGTCGCCGGGAACAGCTCCTTGGAGAGCTGCTTGGCCGCGCGGCGGGCCGGATTGGCCTGCTCGTGCGGAATCTCGTCCAGCCGGTTGCGCACCAGGCGCTCGATCTCGCTGTCGGCGAAGGCCGGCACCCGCAGCGCCTCGGCGACCAGGCCCAATGCCTTGGCCAGGCGGGAGGCCGGGACCTCCAGGGAGACCCGGACCCCGGGGTGGTCGGCGTGGGCGTCGAGGGTGGCACCGCACCGCTCCAGCTCGGCGGCGAACTCCTCGGCGCTCTGCTTGTCGGTGCCCTCGGACAGGGCGCGCGACATGATCGTGGCCACGCCGTCCAGGCCCTCGGGCTCGGCGTCCAGGGGGGCGGCGAGGAAGATCTCGACGGCGACGACCTGCTGGCCGGGGCGGTGGCAGCGCAGGACGGTGAGACCGTTGGGCAGCGACCCCCGCTCGGGCGCGGGGAAGGCCCACGGCCGGGCCACGCCGGGGGCGGGCTGGGGGTGGATCTGCATCGGAACTTCAGTCGCGGCAGCGTCGGTCACTGGTCCGCCCCTTCGTGCGCGTCGGTGTCGGTGTCGGCCTCTTCGGCGGCCTCGGCGGCCTCGACCGGTTCGTAGACGAGAACCGCCCGGTTGTCGGGCCGCAGCTGCGCCTGAGCGGCTGCCTTGACCTCCTCGGCCGTGACGTCGAGGACCCGGTTCACGGCGGACAGCGCGAGCTGCGGGTCGCCGAACAGCACGGCGTACCGGCACAGTTCGTCGGCGCGGCCCGCGACCGTACCGAGGCGGTCCAGCCATTCGCGCTCCAACTGGGCCTGGGCGCGCTCCATCTCCTCGGCCGTGGGGCCTTCCTCGGCGAACCGGGCCAGCTCCTCGTCGACCGCGGCCTCGATCTCCGCCACCTCCACGCCGCCGGACGTCTTGACATCCAGCCAGCCCAGGGAGGGCGCTCCGGCGAGCCGGAGCAGTCCGAACCCGGCGGCCACGGCCGTACGGTCGCGGCGGACCAGGCGGTTGTGCAGCCGGGACGACTCACCGCCGCCGAGCACGGTCAGGGCGAGGTCCGCGGCGTCGCACTCGCGGGTGCCGTCGTGGGGCAGCCGGTACGCGGCCATCAGGGCGCGGGCGGGCACCTCCTCGCGTACCTCCTCACGCAGCTGGCCGCCCATGATCGTGGGCAGCGAGCCGTCGCGCGGCGGCTGCTTGCCGTCGTGGGAGGGGATGGAGCCGAAGTACTTCTCGATCCAGGCGAGGGTCTGCTCGGGGTCGATGTCGCCGACGACCGACAGCACCGCGTTGTTCGGCGCGTAGTACGTACGGAAGAAGGCGCGGGCGTCCTCCAGGGTCGCCGCGTCCAGGTCGGCCATGGAGCCGATCGGGGTGTGGTGGTACGGGTGGCCCTCGGGGTAGGCCAGCGCGGTCAGCCGCTCGAACGCGGTGCCGTACGGGACGTTGTCGTAGCGCTGTCGGCGCTCGTTCTTGACGACGTCGCGCTGGTTCTCCATGGACTCCTCGTCGAGCGCGGAGAGCAGCGAGCCCATCCGGTCGGCCTCCAGCCACAGGGCCAGCTCCAGCTGGTGCGTGGGCATGGTCTCGAAGTAGTTGGTCCGCTCGAAACTGGTGGTGCCGTTCAGCGAGCCACCGGCGCTCTGCACCAGCTCGAAGTGTCCGTTCCCCTTGACCTGGCCGGAGCCCTGGAACATCAGGTGCTCGAAGAGGTGGGCCAGGCCGGTACGGCCCTTGACCTCGTGGCGTGAGCCGACGTCGTACCAGAGGCACACCGCCGCGACCGGGGTCAGATGGTCCTCGGAGAGCACCACGCGCAGGCCGTTGGCCAGACGGTGCTCGGTCGCTGTCAAGCCGCCGGAACCGGCCTGGGCTGTGGCCGTGTGACCCATGGGCATGTACGTCCCTTCGATCGCGCTACTGGATGTCCATATGAAGAAGCCGCTGCGGGAGGCTGCTTCGAAAGGTTGCTTCAAGACACCCGCCACTGTATGCAAGCGAACCGGCACCTGCCGAAGTTCCCGTGCGGCGAAGCTGCGAGCGAAATTCCCCGGAAGGTGGTCCTCCGCCGCCTCGGGACGGTCGGCGCGGGCCCTTTGGGACGGGTCGAGGTCGGGGTTGTCAGTGCGGCGGTCCACAATGGACCGCGTCAGAACCTGAGGGAACCTGAGGTTGCCCGCTCGAAATCCGTGAAGGAGTCGCAGCAGCGATGGCCCGCCGCAGCACGAAGACCCCGCCGCCGGTCGACTTCGAGGAGAAGATCCTCGACATCGACGTCGTCGACGAAATGCAGGGCTCCTTCCTCGAGTACGCGTACTCGGTGATCTACTCACGCGCCCTCCCGGACGCCCGTGACGGCATGAAGCCGGTGCACCGCCGCATCGTGTACCAGATGAACGAGATGGGCCTGCGCCCGGACCGCGGCTTCGTGAAGTGCGCCCGGGTCGTCGGCGAGGTCATGGGCAAGCTGCACCCGCACGGCGACGCGTCGATCTACGACGCGCTGGTGCGCATGGCCCAGCCGTTCTCCATGCGCCTCCCCCTTGTCGACGGGCACGGGAACTTCGGCTCCCTGGGCAACGACGACCCGCCGGCCGCCATGCGGTACACCGAGTGCCGGATGGCCGACGCGACCTCGCTGATGACGGAGTCGATCGACGAGGAGACGGTCGCCTTCCAGTCGAACTACGACGGTCAGGAGCAGGAGCCGGTCGTCCTCCCGGCGGCCTACCCCAACCTCCTGGTCAACGGCACGACCGGGATCGCGGTCGGCATGGCGACCAACATGCCGCCGCACAACCTGGGCGAGGTCATCGCCGCGGCCCGGCATCTGATCAAGCATCCGGGCGCGGACCTGGAGACGCTGATGCGGTACGTCCCCGGTCCCGACCTGCCGACGGGCGGGCGGATCGTGGGCCTCGGCGGCATCAAGGACGCCTACGCCAACGGCCGCGGCACGTTCAAGATCCGTGCCACGGCCACCGTGGAGAACGTCACGCCGCGCCGCAAGGGCCTCGTCGTCACCGAACTGCCCTTCACCGTCGGCCCCGAGAAGGTCATCTCCAAGATCAAGGACCTGGTCTCGGCGAAGAAGCTCCAGGGCATCGCGGACGTCAAGGACCTCACGGACCGCTCGCACGGCCTGCGTCTGGTCATCGAGATCAAGAACGGCTTCGTGCCGGAGGCGGTGCTGGAGCAGCTCTACAAGCTGACGCCGATGGAGGAGTCCTTCGGTATCAACAACGTGGCGCTGGTCGACGGCCAGCCGCTCACGCTGGGCCTGAAGGAGCTGCTGGAGGTCTATCTCGACCACCGCTTCGACGTGGTGCGCCGGCGCAGCGAGTTCCGCCGGACCAAGCGCCGCAACCGGCTGCATCTGGTCGAGGGCCTGCTCGTCGCACTGGTCGACATCGACGAGGTCATCCGGCTCATCCGGTCCAGCGACAATTCGGCGCAGGCGAAGGAGCGGCTCATGGAGCGCTTCTCGCTGAGCGAGATCCAGACGCAGTACATCCTGGACACGCCGCTGCGCCGGCTCACCCGCTTCGACCGGATCGAGCTGGAGAGCGAGCGGGACCGGCTGGACGCCGAGATCGCTGAGCTGACGACGATCCTGGAATCGGACGCCGAGCTGCGCAAGCTGGTCTCCGCGGAACTGGCCGCTGTCGCGAAGAAGTTCGGCACGGCCCGGCGTACGGTGCTGCTGGAGTCGGCCGGTTCGCAGGTCGCGTCGGTGCCGCTGGAGGTGGCGGACGACCCGTGCCGGGTGCTGTTGTCCTCCACGGGCCTGCTGGCGCGTACGGCCAACGACGAACCGGTCGTCACGGCCGAGGGCGCCAAGCGGTCGAAGCACGATGTGATCGTCTCGTCGGTGGTGGCGACGGCTCGTGGGGACGTCGGCGTGGTGACGTCCGGCGGGCGGCTGCTGCGGCTCCCGGTGATCGATCTGCCCCAGCTGCCGGACACGCACGCGGCGCCCAATCTGTCGGGCGGGGCGACGGTCGGCGAGTTCCTGACCCTGGAGGCGGACGAGGACGTCGTCTGCCTCACCACGCTCGACGAGGCGTCACCGGGTCTCGCCATCGGCACGCTGCAGGGCGTCGTCAAGCGGGTGGTGCCGGACTACCCGGCCAACAAGGACGAGCTGGAGGTCATCACCCTCAAGGACGGTGACCGGATCGTCGGCGCGGTGGAGCTGCGGACGGGCGAGGAGGACCTGGTCTTCATCACGTCGGACGCGCAGCTCCTGCGCTACCCGGCGGCGCAGGTGCGTCCGCAGGGGCGGCCGGCCGGCGGTATGGCAGGCGTCAAGCTGGCGGCGGGGGCCAGGGTGCTGTCGTTCGCGGCGGTGGACCCGGCGGCGGACGCCGCGGTGTTCACGGTCGCCGGTTCGCACGGCACCCTGGACGACTCGGTCCTGACCTGCAAGCTCACGCCCTTCGACCAGTATCCGCGCAAGGGCCGGGCGACCGGTGGGGTGCGCTGCCAGCGATTCCTGAAGGGCGAGGACGTGCTGGTGTTCGCCTGGGCGGGCGCGCTGCCGGCCAGGGCGGCGCAGAAGAACGGCGCCCCGGCGTCGCTGCCCGAGCCCGACCCGCGGCGCGACGGTTCCGGGACGCCGCTGGAGAGCCCGGTCGCGGTGATCGCCGGCCCGGCGTAGGCCGTCCGGCCCGGCGGCGGAGCGGCGCCCCTACGCGTCGTCGTCGCCGGGCTGTTGTACGTAACGCAGGACGCCCCACATGGCTCGCTCGTGTGCGGCGTCCTGCGGCGTTTCCCCGGCCGGGTCGTCCGTAACCGCGCTGGATGCCAGTTCCTCGCGCAGGGCCGGTACGTCGATGCCGGAGCCGATCAGGACGAGCTGGGTCCGCTTCGGTTCGCCGCACCCCCAGGGCCTGGGGGTGAACCGCAGGAACCTGCCTACGGCGTGCACCCCGTACGCGTTGGCGGGGTCGCCCGCACCAAAATCGACGTACCCCTTGATGCGGTACAGCCCCTCGGGCCGTGAGTCGAGGAACCGCATCAGCCTGCGGGGGTCCATCGGCACGTCGGAGTCGAAGTCGACGCTCTCGTACGCGGTGTGGGCATGGCCGCCGTGCCCGTCGCCGTCCTCCGCCGCGCGCTCCTCCAGGTAGAGGTCCTCGAAGGTGAGCTGGCGGGCCTTCTCCTCGCCGTCGGGGCGCAGCGCCGGGTCGAAGAGCAGTTCGGGGTCGATGCGCCCGTAGGTGGCCGGGATGACCGCCGCAGTACTTCCGGTCTCCGCGACGGCCTTCCGGATGCGGGCGCACTCCTCGTCACCGGCCCGGTCCGTCTTGTTGAGCACGACGAGATCGGCCACGGCGAGATGGCGGCCGATCTCCGGATGGCGCTCCCGGGTCGCCTCGAACTCGGCGGCGTCGACCACCTCGACCAGTCCCCCGTACACGATGTGCGGGTTGTCGCTGGCGAGGATCATGCGGACGAGTTCCTGCGGCTCGGCGAGGCCGCTCGCCTCGATGACGATGACGTCGAGCCGGGCGGAGGGCCGGGTCAGGGTCTCCAGATAGGTGTCGAGTTCGCTCGCGTCGACCGCGCAGCACAGGCAGCCGCCGCCCAGCGACACGGTGGACCCGACCTGTCCGGAGACCGTCATGGCGTCGATCTCGATGGCCCCGAAGTCATTGACGATCACGCCGATCCGGTTGCCCGCGCGGTGGAGCAGGAGGTGATTGAGCAGCGTCGTCTTGCCGGATCCCAGGAAACCCGCGAGGACGACGACGGGGATACGGGGGCGAGGGGGCGACGACGAGCTCAACGGGTGCCTTCCTGCGGGGTCAGACAGCCGGGACCGGCTGCGGCGGGGGCGGGCCGACGTAACGGGCCGCCGGGCGGATGATCTTGGAGTCCTCCGCCTGTTCCAGGATATTGGCGCTCCAGCCCACGACCCGCGCCGTGCAGAAGGTCGGCGTGAACATCTCACGCGGCAGCCCGCACAGCTCCATGACCACTCCGGCATAGAACTCCACGTTGGTGTGCAGCTCGCGTCCCGGTTTGAGCTCGGCGAGGATCGCCTCGACCTGGCGCTCCACCTCGACGGCGAAGTCGACGAGCGGGCCTCCGAAGCCCTGGGCGATGGACCGGAGCATGCGCGAGCGGGGGTCCTCGGTGCGGTAGACCGGGTGGCCGAAGCCCATGATGCGGTCCCCGGCGAGGACCCGTTCACGGATCCAGCCGTCGATGCGGTCGGGGGTGCCGATCGCGTCGAGCGTGTCCAGGGCACGGCTGGGCGCGCCGCCGTGCAGGGGGCCGGAGAGCGCTCCGACGGCGGCCACCAGGCAGGCTGCGACGTCCGCCCCCGTCGAGGCGACGACCCGTCCGGTGAACGTCGAGGCGTTGAAGCCGTGGTCCACGGTGGAGATCAGATACTGCTCGACCGCCCTGGCCCGGTCCTCGTCCGGAACGGAACCGGTGAGCATGTACAGGTAGTTGGCCGCGTGCGGCAGGTCGGCGCGCGGCTCGACGGGTTCGAGGCCCTGGCCGAGGCGATGGAGGGCGGTCAGCACGGTGGGGACGGCGGCGCAGACGGCCAGGGCGTCGGCCCGGCGCCGGTCCGCGTCGATGTCGTACACCGGCCGGAATCCGGCCGACGCGCCGAGCAGGGAGAGCGCGGTACGCAGCCCGGACAGCGGGCCCGACACCGCGCTCGCACGCGCTATGGCGGGCAGGGCCTCGCGTACGGCGTCGGGCAGGACGCGCAGGGCGGCGGTGCGGGCGACGAAGTCGGCGCGAGCTTCAGGGCCGGGCAACTCGCCCTCCGTCATGAGGTACCAGACGTCCTCGAAGCCACGGGCCTGCGCCAGCTCGACCGCCGAGTACTGGCGGTAGTGGTAGAAGCCCTCACGGCCCCGCACGTCCCCGAGCGCCGTATCGGTCACGACGACACCCGCGAGACCTCGGGGGACGTCGAGCGGTGTTCCGCCGGTCATGGTCGTCATTGCTTCCTCCGTGGACAGTCGGGTGACTCCTTGATATTGATTCGACTGTCCATGCATGACTGGATTTCTGTCAATGTTGATTGAATCAATGTATAGGCATGGATACCGGGGACGGCATATGGATACGGTGTCGACATGACGGAGCGATCAGAGGCGGACGGGCAGCGGCTCACGACGCGGGAGACAGCGCAGCGTCTGGGGGTGAAGCCCGAGACGGTGTACGCGTACGTCAGCCGGGGCCAGCTGAGCAGCAGCCGCGCGCCGGGCGGTCGCGGCAGCACGTTCGACGCGGCGGAGGTGGACGCACTGGCCCGGCGTACGGGGCGCAGGGAGGCGGCCCCTGCCCCGGGCGAACCGGCCGTCCGTACCGGCATCACCCTCATCTGCGACGACCGCTACTACTTCCGGGGCGTGGACGCGACGGAGCTGGCCACGCGCCATGCGTACGAGGAGGTCGCCGAGTGGCTGTGGACCGGCGAGCTGCGGCCGGGCATCCGCTTCACGGCTCCGGAGCAGGCGGTGGCCGCAGCCCGGCGAGCCGTCGACGCGCTGCCCGTTCACTGCGGGTCCACGGACCGGCTCCGGCTGGCGGTGGTGGCCGCCGCTGCCGCCGATCCGCTGCGCTTCGACCTGTCGCGCGAGACGGTGCTCGGCGGCGCGCGCAGCTTGATCCCGGCGCTGGTCGCGGCGCTGCCGACGATGGCTGATGGCGAGCACCGCACCCCGGGGCCGGGCGCACCCGCCGGTCTGGCGGCCCAACTGTGGCCGAAACTCACCGCCCGTCGCCCCGACGAGCCGTCACTCGCCGCGCTGGACACCGCGCTTGCGCTGCTCATCGATCACGACCTGGCCGCTTCGACGCTGGCGGCCAGGGTCGCCGCATCGGCCCGGGCCCATCCGTACGCGGTGGTGTCGGCGGGGCTCGGCGTGCTGGAAGGCCCCTTGCACGGGGCGGCGAGCGGGCTGGCCCACCGCATGCTGGCCGAGGTCCTGGAGCGTGGCGGCGCCGCGCCGGTGGTGGCGGACCATCTGCGGGCCGGGCGCCGGGTGCCGGGGCTCGGACACCGGCTGTACACGGGCGAGGACCCCCGCGCCCGTACGCTGTTCGGCCTGCTCGAACGCATCCCGAAGGCCGGACCGGCCCTGGCCGCCGCCCGCGACGTGGTGGCCACCACCGCCCGGGACGTGCCTCTGCACGCCAACGTCGACCTGGCGCTGGCCGTGCTCTCGGTTGCTTCGGGCATGCCCGCGGAAGCGGGAGAGACGGTGTTCGCGATCTCCCGTACGGCGGGCTGGATCGCGCACGCGCTGGAGGAGTACGAGGAACGCCCCCTGCGAATGCGCCCCAGCGGGCACTACACGGGGCCCCGGCCGCCCCAGCCCCTCCCGTCCCCGTAAGCGCGCAATTGGCAGCTCCGGGGGTGCAAAATCACGACGGTCAGCGGGAAGCTGTGCGCGGAGGCTGGGCCGTGGAACCCCGGACGACCAGTTCCGGTTCGAAGAGAAGCTCGTCCGACGGCACGGCGCGACCGCCGATCTGCACGGAAAGCAGCTCCACCGCGGCTCGCCCCATCGCCTCGATCGGCTGGCGGACCGTGGTGAGCGGGGGCTCGGTGCAGTTCATGAAGGCCGAGTCGTCGTACCCCACGACGGACACGTCGTCGGGCACCGACAGCCCCCGCCGCCTCGCCGCGCGCACGGCCCCGAGGGCCAGCGGGTCGCTGGCGCAGATGAAGCCGGTAACGCCCTCGTCCAGCAGTCGCGAGGCGGCGGCCTGCCCGCCCTCCAGCGAGAACATCGCCCGGGTCACCCACTCGTCCGGAATGGTCGTGCCGGATTCCTCCGCCAGCACGCGGGCGGCGGCCAGCTTGCGCTGCGAGGGCATGTGGTCCGAGGGGCCGAGCACCAGACCGATGCGCTCGTGGCCCAGCGACACCAGATGGCGCCACGCCTGCTCGACGGCCACGGAGTCGTCGCAGGAGACGCAGGGGAAGCCGAGGTGGGCGATGGCCGCGTTGATCAGGACGACGGGGATCTTGCGGTCGGCCAGCACCTTGTAGTGGTCGTGAGGGGCGTCGGCCTGGGCGTAGAGACCACCGGCGAAGACCACGCCCGAGACCTGCTGCTGCAGAAGCAGTTCGACGTAGTCCGCCTCGGAGACGCCCCCCTTGGTCTGGGTACAGAGGACCGGAGTGAGGCCCTGCTGTGCGAGCGCGCCGCCGACGACCTCGGCGAAGGCGGGGAAGATCGGGTTCTGCAGTTCGGGCAGGACGAGGCCGACCAGGCGGGCCCGTTCACCGCGCAACTGGGTCGGGCGCTCGTAACCGAGGACGTCCAGCGCGGAGAGGACAGCCTGCCGCGTGGCGTCGGAAACGCCCGGCTTGCCGTTGAGCACCCGGCTGACCGTGGCCTCGCTGACTCCAACCTTCTGTGCCACCTGAGCAAGTCGTCGCGTCATACGCGCAAGATTAGCGCAAGAAACGCAAGTAGATTGCGTGGGGTCGGGATCAGAGACGAATTTCAGCAACTCCCGGTGGGCACGCTCTCCGCTCCCTCACCGGCGCCACCGTACCCGCCGTCGCCCGGCCCGGGCACCCCTCGGGACAGGAGTCGAAGTGCCCCTACTCTCGGAGGCATGAACGAGTTCGAGGGAGCCGACGGCCGGCACCTGTCCCTGACCAACGGCGGTACAGCGGTGTTCGTGGACGTGCTCACGTTCGCGGTCTCGGAGCTGGCCAGGGAACCCTGGGATTTCCGCTTCGCCGCCCTGCTGACACTGCAGAACCAGAACGTGATGGGGCGCGGTGTGGTCGGCTTCGATCTGGAAGAGCTCGACTGGGGCGACTCACCGCAGGAGGCCGCCGCTGCCAAGGACTTCCTGCTGCGCGTCCTCGATCTGGCCCTGACCCACCACCGATGGGACGAGCTGACGTACGAGCCGCCCCGGGTCGAGGGCTACTTGCGCACCTACCGGGCGATGGTCGAGGACTTCGACCCCGCCACCGCGAAGGCGGGTGAGAACGTCCTGCCCGGCCCGCAGGAGGCCGCCATGGCCTCCTGCGCACGTCACCGCGTCCTGAACGGGCTGCCGTTCTGGGAGGAGTGCGTGTTCTGCACGGACGGAGTCTGACCGCGGGGACGCCAACGCTCAGACTGCCCCGGCGCCGGTCATCGCACGCACCTCGATCTCCGCGTGCTTGGCGGCGTCCGGCGGCTCGTTCGCGGTGACCGTCCCGATCCAGCCGGCGAGGAAGCCCAGCGGAATGGAGACCAGGCCGGGGTTCTCCAGGGGGAAGACCTGGAAGTCGACGCCGGGGAAGAGCGAGCTGGGGCTGCCGGAAACGACCGGGGAAAGCGCCACGAGCAGCACGGCGGGGATCAGCCCGCCGTAGACGGACCAGACCGCCCCGCGCGTGGTGAAGTTCCGCCAGAACAGCGAGTAGAGCAGGACCGGAAGATTCGCCGACGCGGCGACGGCGAACGCGAGCCCCACCAGAAACGCCACGTTGAGATCCTGGGCGAGCAGGCCCAGCCCGATGGCGGCGACGCCGATGCCTGCCGCCGCCACCCGCGCGACGGCCACCTCGCTGCGCTGCTTGGCGCCGGGCCGCTTGAGCGACGCGTAGAGATCGTGGGCGACGGATGCCGACGAGGCGAGGGTGATCCCGGCGACGACGGCGAGGATGGTCGCGAAGGCGACGGCGGCGACCACGGCGAAGAGGATCGTCCCCCCGGTGGAGCCCTCACCCCCACCCAGCACCATGGCCAGCAACGGCACAGCCGTGTTCCCCGCGGCATTCGACTCCCGTACGTCGGCCGAGCCGACCAGCGCGGCGGCCCCGAACCCGAGCACGATGGTCATCAGGTAGAAGCTGCCGATGAGGCCGATGGACCAGACGACGGACCGGCGGGCGGCGCGGGCGGTGGGGACGGTGTAGAAGCGGGACAGGATGTGCGGGAGCCCCGCCGTGCCCAGCACCAGGGCGAGGCCGAGGCTGATGAAGTCGATGCGCGCCGTCCAGCTCCCGCCGTACCGGAGACCGGGCGACAGGAAGTCCTTGCCGTAGCCGCTGCGGTCGGCGGCGGAGTTGAGCAACGCGTTGAAGTTGCCGTGGAAATGGACCAGCACGAGCACGGTGAGTACTACGGTGCCGGCCATCAGCAGGACGGCCTTGACGATCTGGATCCAGGTGGTGGCGCGCATCCCGCCGAGCGAGACGTACACCACCATGAGCGCCCCGACGCCGACGACGGTCCAGGAGCGGGCGGCGCCGCTCGTGCCGCCGAGAAGCAGCGCGACCAGACTGCCGGCACCGACCATCTGCGCCACCAGATAGAGCACCGACACGGTGACGGAGGACGTCCCCGCGGCGATGCGGACCGGGCGCTCCGCCATCCGGGCCGCGACCACGTCGGCGAGGGTGAACCGACCGCAGTTGCGCACGAGTTCGGCGACGAGCAGCAGGACCACGAGCCAGGCGACCAGGAAGCCGACCGAATACAGCATGCCGTCGTAGCCGAAGAGGGCGATGAGCCCGGAGATGCCCAGGAAGGACGCGGCGGACATGTAGTCGCCCGCGATGGCGAAACCGTTCTCCATGGGCGAGAACAGTCGGCCACCCGCGTAGAACTCCTCCGCCGAGCCGTGCCTGTTGCGGCTCACCCACGTGGTGATGCCCAGAGTGACCGCGATGAAGGCGCTGAACAACAGCAGCGCCAGGGTCTGGTGGTCACCGCTCAACGCCCGGCCCCCCGCGTCATCTCCTGCGTCTCCCACCGCAGATCGAGCGCGGCCCGGTCCCTGCGCAGCCGCGCGTGCCGTGCGTACGCCCCGGTGAGCAGGAACGTCGTCAGGAACTGGCCGATCCCCACGACCATCGCCACATTGACCGCCCCGGCGACCGGACGCGCCATCAGCCCGGGTGCGGTCACCGCCGTGACGACATAGGCGAGGTACCAGACGAAGAAGGCCGTGGTGGCGGGCACGACGAAACGCCGGTAGCGACGGCGCACCTCCTGGAACGCCTCGCTGCGCTGCACCTCCAGATAGATGTCGGCCGCGCTGCGGCCACCGCGCTGTGCGGCCGGTCCGGGCACCACGGCGGGCGTGGAGCCGACCGCGCCGTCCGGCTCGCCCCACCCGGAGGTCAGCGTGTCGTCCCACGGGTCGTCGAGCCGCATCGCTGCGGACTCCCGCCCTGCTTCCTTCTCCACCGAACAACTCCCCTTGTCCACGAGCCACTTCGGCCGTGTATCCAAGAATGGGCAGATCGGGAAGATCCAGGGCACTTCATTCGCGAGACTTCACCTCTTCAGGTGAAGGTTCTCCCGGGCGGGCGCACCATCCCCCGCATGTACGCATAGCGCACCGCCTGAGCCCGGTCGCGCAGGCCCGCCTTGGCGAAGAGGTTGTTGATGTGGCTCTTCACCGTGGCCTGCGAGATGTGGAGGGCGCGGGCGATGTCCGCGTTGGACATGCCCTCGGCGATCAGGACCAGCACCTCGGCCTCCCGGGGAGTCATCCCGTCCGGCGGCTCCGGCTCACCGCCGCCACCGGTCCCGTCAGGCCCCTCGGTCACCCGCTCCAGGAGCCGGCGCTGCACCGTCGGCGAGAGACCCGCCTCGCCCGAGAGGACGGCGTGGACGGCCCTCACGATCTCGTCGCCCCCGGCGTCCTTGGTGAGGTAGCCCCGCGCCCCGGCCCTGAGCGCGGGGAACAGGGAGTCGTCGTCCGCGAAGGTCGTGAGCACCACGACCTGCGTGCCGGGGAACTCCTCACGGATGCGCCGGGTCGCCTCCACCCCGTCGCAGCGGGGCATCCGCAGGTCCATCAGCACCACGTCCGGCGCGTGCTCGGCCACCTGCGCGACCGCTTCCTCCCCGTCCTTCGCCGATCCGACGACCTCGATGCCTGGCAGCAGGCCGAGCAGCATGACGATGCCCTCCCGTACCACCGCCTGGTCGTCGGCCACCACCACCCGCGCCGTCATGCGGGCACCCGCAGACTCACCACGAACCCCTCCTTGCCCGGGCCTGCCTCCAGCGTGCCGCCCAGCAACTCGGCACGCTCCCGCATCCCGAGCAGACCGTATCCGGAACCGCTGACAGCCAGGCCCCCTTCCGGACTCCGTCCTCCCGAGTCCTTGACCTCCAGCACGACGAAGTCGGGCTGGTACTCCAGCCGGAGCTGCACCCGGGCTCCGGGCGCGTGTTTGCGCACATTGGTCAGGGCCTCCTGGGCCACCCGCCGGACCGCCTGGGACGCCTGGGCGGTCAGTGTGCGCCGCTCCCCCTCGACCCTGACCTCGGCCGGCTCAGCCGTCACCAGCTGCCTCAGGAAGTCCTCCACCGGTGACACCTCGCCCCGTAGCGCGGAGAGCGCCTGACGCGTCTCGGAGAGGCCCTCGCGGGCCATCGACCGGGCCGCGACCACCCGTTGCAGGACCTGGTCCCGGAACTCCCCGGCGGGTTCTCTCTCGATCAGCAGGCGTGCGGCCTCCAGGTGCACCAACTGCGCGGACAGGCTGTGGGCCAGCACATCGTGAATCTCCCGGGCGATCCTGGAACGCTCGTCCAGCGCGGCCCGCTCCGCCTCCGCGACCCGGGCCGCCCGTTCCTGGGCGAGCAGCCGTCGCGCGCTGCCACGGGCCTCGGCGTCCAGCCGGAGCACATACCCGGCGAGGCAGAGACCGCCCGTGGTCACCGCGGTGGTCAGCCAGTCGTCGGTGTCGACCACCACGTAGGCACCGAGAGCCACCGCTGTGGCCGGAACTCCCGCCACCAGGGGGAGCCGTTCCAGAGCGGTGACGGCGCACGCGCACCAGAGCACCGCAGCAGGCACCGTGGCCCCCGCCCGCCCTGCCCAGAATCCGGCCAGCACGAGCATTCCGAGCAGACCGAGCGACGGCCACAGGCGGTTGCCACGAGTTGTCCGGAAGAAAGCGAAGGCGAGCAGCGCGCAGACGACCACCCCGATCAGCCCGACGACGATCTCCCAGGGCCCGAACAGCCCGCTGGTGAAGGTCCCCCACAGCATCAGAGTGAGCAGGCCGGCCCGCACGGACCAGGCGATCACGCTGCGCGGGCGGGTGCGGGTGTCCCGGGCGAGCGCCTCCCTCGACGGCCAGCTCGTCCAGGCCTCGGGTGTCACACGCGGTCCTTCCGCTCCTGCCGCACCGCGGCGCCGACGACGGGCCCACCGTGCGGTCCGGATATCGCCGCGGCCCGGCGCGCCAGCAGTCCCTCCCGTATCAGCAGAGCCGCCGCGAGGGCCGCCATCAAGGCGGGGCTGCCCTGATGCACGTCCAGCATCACCGCGACGCCGTACAGAGCCGCCCGCAGGCTCAGCCCGCCCGCCCAGACCAGAGCCGTGGCCCTGGAACCCTTGCTCCACAGGGAGCCGTCCTCAGCACGCCAGACACGGGAGGTCCACGCCCATCCGGCACCCGTGACCAGCCCGACGACGAGCTCGGCGCCCAGGACGACGGCCGAGGCTGTCCGATGGTGCGGGTCGAGGAGTCCGGGCTCCCGCAGGGCCACGAGAAACAGCACGCCGGGCAGCACCCACCAGCGCCGATCGCCTGAGATCCGTTGCGCCGTGCACTGACGGACCACGACGAGGACGATGACCGCGATGATCACCAGGGCGTTGACGAGCCCGGCCATGGGCGCCTCCGAGACGCGAGAAGTTCTGCGCCTCCGAAGCTACGGAAGAGCCCGCCCCAGCGGATCGGCTCCCGGGTGGATCACGGGTGGAGATGTCGTCTCCACCCACGGGTGGAGACGACATCCGGACACCGGCCCGGGCCCGTGGCGAAGCTCAGACGTCGATGCGCGAGCGGTCCAGCGTCGCCGCCGAGCTGGTGATGAACTCCTTGCGCGGTGCCACTTCGTTGCCCATCAGCAGGTCGAAGACCTTCTCGCTGGACTCCAGGTCACCGATGTTGATCCGCCGCAACGTGCGGTGCCGGGGGTCCATCGTCGTCTCCGCCAGCTGGTCCGCGTCCATCTCGCCCAGCCCCTTGTAGCGCTGGATCGAGTCCTTGTAGCGGATGTTCTTGCGCTGGAGCTCCAGCAGGCGCTGGCGCAGCTCGTTGTCCGAGTAGGTGTAGATGTACTTGTCCTGGCCCTTCTTGGGCTGGACCAGTTCGATCCGGTGAAGCGGCGGCACTGCGGCGAACACCCGGCCCGCCTCGACCATCGGCCGCATGTACCGCTGGAAGAGCGTCAGCAGCAGGATCCGGATGTGGGCGCCGTCGACATCGGCGTCGACCAGCAGGACGATCTTGCCGTACCGGGCAGCGTCGATGTCGAAGGTGCGCCCGGAACCGGCTCCTATGACCTGGATGATCGCACCGCACTCGGCGTTCTTCAGCATGTCGGAAACCGACGCCTTCTGAACGTTGAGGATCTTGCCACGAATCGGCAGGAGTGCCTGGAACTCGCTGTTCCGGGCGAGCTTCGCCGTACCGAGCGCGGAGTCGCCCTCCACGATGAACAGCTCGCTGCGCTCGACGTCATCGCTGCGGCAGTCAGCGAGCTTGGCCGGCAGGGAGGACGACTCCAGCGCCGTCTTGCGGCGCTGCGCGTCCTTGTGCTGGCGGGCCGCGATCCGGGTGCGAGCGGCCGCCACCGCCTTGTCGAGGACGGCCCTGGCCTGGGCTTTCGCGTCCCGCTTGGTGGAAGTCAGGAACGCCTTGAGCTCCTTGGCCACGACGTTGGCGACGATCCGGTTGGCCGCCGAGGTGCCGAGCACTTCCTTCGTCTGGCCCTCGAACTGCGGCTCTGCCAGGCGTACGGTCACGACCGCGGTGAGGCCCTCCAGGGCGTCGTCCTTGACGATGTCGTCCTCCGCCACGCGCAGCAGCTTCGCGGAGCGCAGCACCTCGTTGACGGTCTTCGTGACGGAGCGCTCGAACCCGGTCACGTGGGTGCCGCCCTTGGGGGTGGCGATGATGTTGACGAAGGACTTCACGTTGGTCTCGTACCCGGTGCCCCAGCGCAGCGCGATGTCCACGCCCAGTTCGCGGGTGACCTCGGTGGGCGTCATGTGTCCGCGATCGTCCAGGACCGGGACGGTCTCCTTGAACGTGCCCTGGCCGGACAGGCGCAGGACGTCGCAGACAGCCTTGTCCTGGGCCAGGTAGTCGCAGAACTCGCTGATGCCTCCGTCGAAGCGGAAGGTCTCTTCCGTCTTGCCCGCTCCGTCCAGGCCACGCTCGTCGCGCACGACGATGGTCAGGCCGGGGACGAGGAAGGCCGTCTGGCGGGCCCGCTGGTGAAGCGTCTCCAGATTGAGCTTGGCGTCCTTGAGGAAGATCTGCCGGTCGGACCAGTACCGCACCCGTGTCCCGGTGCGCGTCTTCGGGACACGCTTGCCCTTGCGCAGTCCGTTGGCCGGATCGAACGGGCTGTCCGGGCCCTGCTCGGTGAAGATCCCGGGGACACCGCGCCGGAAGCTGATCGAGTGGGTCGCGCTGTTGCGGTCGACCTCGACGTCGAGCCTGGCGGAGAGGGCATTGACCACGGAGGCGCCCACACCGTGCAGGCCGCCGGACGCGGCGTAGGAGCCGCCACCGAACTTGCCTCCGGCGTGCAGCTTGGTCATGACGACCTCGACGCCGGAAAGACCCGTCTTGGGCTCGACATCGATCGGGATGCCGCGGCCGTTGTCCTGGACCTCGACGGAGTTGTCGTCGTGGAGTACGACCTCGATGTGATCGCAGTAGCCACCGAGGGCTTCGTCGACGGAGTTGTCGATGATCTCCCAGAGGCAGTGCATGAGACCGCGGCTGTCGGTGGACCCGATGTACATACCCGGGCGCTTGCGAACCGCTTCGAGCCCCTCGAGTACGAGCAGGTGCCGCGCGGTGTAGTTGGAACCGTCTCGGTCTGCTCCGGTCAGCAGCGCAGTGGACGGCACGGACGTATCGGCGGTCACGCGGTTCGCTCCTCGCTGAATTTCATTTGGGGCCCTGTGGGTCACGGGCTCGGCTTCGGTGCCGCTGTGAGGGTACCGATGCCTGGTAGAGCGGGTGAAACGCCACCCTAGAAGAACCTCACCCTAAACCAGAATCGCATGCACGTTCGATCCCCTCGCAGGGGTGACGTGCACATCACGTTCCCTTCCAGGCATGAACCATTTAGGCTCCGGGCACGTCCTCATGAACAACCGGCAAGCCAGCCGGCCCGGACCGACCCAAGCCAAAGCAACGCGAAACCCGTAGCGCCACGCAATACGGCACATTCGCCGCGAACCGGCAACAGACAGCCATCCCGAGAAGAAGTTTCGAAGAAAAGCCACGAGCGGGAACGTTTTCGGCCTGGTTGGATGTTGACCCTGGTACGACAGCTCGTCGAGCTAGAGAAGAGGCGACGTGACTACTGTTCTGACCCCCGCGAGCCCGCTGACCGCAGCAGACCGCTGTGACCGTTGCGGCGCCCAGGCCTACCTGCGCGTCGTCCTCATCAGTGGCGGTGAACTGCTCTTCTGCGCCCACCACGGTCGCAAGTTCGAGCCGGAACTCAAGAAGATCGCCGCGGAAATACAGGATGAGACGGACCGACTGACGGCCGTGCAGGCCCAAGCCGCCGAAGAGGAACACTGACACCTCTGCATCCACGACGAGCCAGGGGCCGGTCCCGGACCGGCCGACGGGCGGCCTCCCATGAGGGAAGCCGCCCGTTCTCGTACCTGCGGAGTCCGCGCCTTCAGTCGGCGTTCGCCATCCAACCGATGGCGGCGGAGATCCGCGTGTAGACACCGGGGCTCCCAGCACGCCCGCAACCGTTCCCCCACGACACCAGCCCCACGAGGCGGCCCTGCGCCACCAGAGGGCCTCCGCTGTCTCCCTGGCAGGCGTCGTACCCGCCCTCGGGTTCGCCGGCGCAGAGCATCGACGAGGCGTCGTACGTCCCCGTGCTGCCGCCCGGGTACGCCTGCCGGCAAGAGCTGTCGGGCAGGATGTCCACCTGGGCGGACCTGAGTGACGACGCGTAGTCGCCGTACCCGGTGGTGTCACCCCACCCGTAGACGACGGCGGGAGTCCCTGCCCGGTACGCCGAGTCACCGGTTTCGGCCAGGGGGATCGTGTCCCCTTGGGGGAGCGCCTCGGAAAGGGTGAGCACCGCGACGTCGCCGCTGTTGGTGGCGGCGTCGAACCCGGGGTTCACCCACGTCCCGCTCACCGGGATCTCCTTGCCCCCCGTGCCGTTCAGCTCGTCCCGGCCGGAGATGATCCGCAGATCGCTCACGCGGCTCACGTCAGTGCCCAGCGCCTCCTTGCTCAGGCAGTGGGCGGCGGTGAGGACCTTCTTCGGCTCGACCACGACACCGCCGCAGAACTGACCGGCCCGGGTACCCCCGAACCGGTCACGGCTGGACAGCGCCACCACCCAGGGGCTGTCCGCCACGTGGGCGGGCCGGCCTCCGATGATGATGCTGTCGGCGGCCGCCGGAGCGGGGGAAGCGAGCGGTATCACGGCCGTGGTAGCGGCAAGGGCGAGCGCCCCGGTCAAGGCGCGGACGACAGTGCGGGACATGCGTACTCCTGACTCTGTGATGGACCATGCCTACCCAGAGTCATTCCAGCGACACTGATGCGCACCTCCGCCTCCAACCCCGGCGGAGGTGCGGGGTGCGACGCGGCGAGGGCCCGGATCCCATGGGATCCGGGCCCTCGCCGCGTCGTGACGCCGATACGGCCTAGTCGAGGTAGTCCCGCAGAACCTGCGAGCGCGACGGGTGGCGAAGCTTCGACATGGTCTTGGACTCGATCTGACGGATGCGCTCGCGCGTCACTCCGTAGACCTTGCCGATCTCGTCCAGCGTCTTCGGCTGTCCGTCGGTGAGGCCGAAGCGCATGGAGACCACGCCCGCCTCACGCTCGGAGAGGGTGTCCAGCACCGAGTGGAGCTGCTCCTGGAGGAGCGTGAAGCTCACCGCGTCGGCCGGGACGACCGCCTCGGAGTCCTCGATCAGGTCACCGAACTCGCTGTCCCCGTCCTCACCCAGCGGGGTGTGGAGGGAGATCGGCTCGCGGCCGTACTTCTGGACCTCGATGACCTTCTCGGGGGTCATGTCGAGTTCCTTGGCCAGCTCCTCCGGGGTGGGCTCGCGGCCCAGGTCCTGGAGCATCTGACGCTGGACACGTGCGAGCTTGTTGATGACCTCGACCATGTGCACCGGAATACGGATGGTGCGTGCCTGGTCGGCCATGGCGCGGGTGATCGCCTGACGGATCCACCAGGTGGCGTACGTGGAGAACTTGTAGCCCTTGGTGTAGTCGAACTTCTCCACGGCGCGGATCAGGCCGAGGTTGCCCTCCTGGATCAGGTCCAGGAAGAGCATGCCGCGACCGGTGTAGCGCTTGGCCAGCGACACCACGAGACGGAGGTTGGCCTCCAGCAGGTGGTTCTTGGCGCGACGACCGTCCTCGGCGATGATCTCCAGCTCGCGCTTGAGCTTGGGGGCGAGCTTGTCGGAGTTCGCCAGCTTGTCCTCGGCGAACAGACCCGCCTCAATGCGCTTGGCGAGCTCGACCTCCTGCTCGGCGTTGAGGAGCGGGACCTTACCGATCTGCTTGAGGTAGTCCTTGACGGGGTCGGCGGTGGCACCGGCGACGGCGACCTGCTGCGCGGGCGCGTCGTCCTCGTCGTCGTCGGAGAGGACGAAGCCCTTGTTCTCGCCCTCGCCCTCCTCTTCCTCGCCCTTGCCGGCCTTGACCTCCTCGACGACGTCGTCGCCGTCGAGAATCTCCTCGTCCTGCTTGCCGGCCTTCTTGGAGGCCGTCTTCTTGGCCGCCGTCTTCTTCACGGCGGTCTTCTTGGCTGCCGTCTTCTTGGCTGCGGCCTTCTTCGCGGGCGCGGCCGCGGGAGCCTCCTCGGCAGCCGGGTCCGCGGGCTCGGCGGAGGGTGCGGCGGGCGCCGCCACAGTCCGCGTCACCGTCGTCTTGGCCGCGACGGTCTTGGTGGCGGTGCGCTTGGCCGGGCTCTTCGCTGCAACGCTCTTGCGGGCGCGCTTCGACGGCTCCGCGGCACTGACCATCAGCGTCACACCCTCTTCCTCGAGGATCTGGTTGAGGCTGCGCAGAACGTTCTTCCACTGGGTTGGCGGAATCTGGTCAGCCTCGAAGGCCCGACGCACGTCATCGCCGGCGATCTGCCCATCAGCCTTTCCCCGCTCAATGAGCGCCATCACAGATTCGGACTCGGCGATCTCCGGCGGGAGCGTACGGGATGTGCTGGCCGACACGAACAACCTCTCGGAACGATGGAAACGGCTTCCGGTCCGGCCCGGAGAGGGCTGGAACCGACGACCGACGGGCGGGGAATGCACCGACGGCGCGGGCTTGGCCTCAGAACTGCACAGCGCCCTGGGCGGCTGCTGTATTCCTTCTGCGACGGTCACCTCTTAAGTCATCGCGCTGTTTCAAGGAGTGTTACGGCCGTTCCGCGTGGCCCGAGTCACACCCCATTTGCGATGAACGCGACCAAGGCGACATCTCTCCGCCCTGCGCCGCCGGGGCCCGACGGCACAGGGCGCGTCCACGCTGCCCGCGCCGCAGTCAGTGCTCGCGCGGCGCGGGAACCACGCGTTCCGCCTCATGGTGCCCGACCAGCAACTGGCGCATGGCCGCCTCGGCGCCCGCCGAGTCGCCGGACGCGAGAGCGTCCACAATGCGCGCGTGCAGGGCGAGCGACGCCTCGCTGGGCCGGTCACACGCGGTGGCCGGACCGCCGGACACCTGCAGCGCCGCGGAGACGATCCCGGAAAGGTGCTCCAGCATGCGGTTGCCCGCGGCCTGGATGAGCAGGGAGTGGAACTCGGCGTCGGCGCGGGCGCACGTGATCATGTCGCCCTGTCCGAGCGCGTGCCCCATGATCTCGACCATGTCGACAAGTCGCTGCTGAAGATCCTCGCGCCCATGGCCTGCGGCGAGGCGCGCGGCAAGTGGCTCGATCGTCCACCTGAGATCACCCAGCTCGCGACGCTGGTCATCACGCTGCGGGCCGAAGGCGCGCCATTCGATGATGTCGGCGTCGAGCAGATTCCAGTCACTGACCGGCCGCACCCGGGTACCGACATTGGGGCGGGCACTGACCAGCCCCTTCGCCTCCAGTACGCGCAGCGATTCCCGCACGACGGTCCGGGAGACCTCGAAACGCTGGCCGATCTCCTCGGGCACCAGGGGGCGGTCCGCACCGAGGTCGCCGGAGACGATCATCTGCCCGAGCTGCTGAACAAGTTGGCCATGGAGTCCGCGGCCACGGCTGGCCGACCCCCGTCGGCCCACCCGGCCGAGTTCGGCTTCGGCCCCGTCCCAGGAGCGCGCGGCGGCGCGCTCGCCGGCCGGCGCCTCCGCGTACGAGTAACGGTCGAGTTCACCCGGGCCGGCGAGGCCGGAATCGGCGGAGCGGGCGGTGGTCATCATGGTGTGCGCAAGGGTACTCACGCATCCTTTGTCGGCGGGTCCCATCCGCCCCTTGAGGTCTTTGCTGAAAAGCACACGAAAGGGTGATCGGCACCCGCCCCTCAATTGACGCCTTACTGGTATAAACCGGATGTTTCGCAGTCCGGGCTGCGGAGAGGCCGCCCCCCACCCCGCCGCGTACTCACCAACGCACCCGCGCCCGAAGGCTGGTGAGAAGAAACGCACAGGTCAGAGCGGAGAGGGACAGCGCCAGGGCTACTCCCACGGGATGCGCCACGATCCGCGCACCGGCCAACATCCACCGGTCCACCTCCCCCGGCCACTGAAGCCAGGCCAGGTCCCGCAGCCGATCCGGAAGCCCAGTCATCGAACGCGCGCTCGCCACCTTCGGCATCCGCTCGACGAGCGGCACCAGCACCACGGGTACGGCGAGCACGGCGGCGATGCCCGCAGTCGTCACCCGGAAGACACCGGCGGCCAGCAGCCCCGCCCAGGCGCAACCCACGGTCAGGGCGGACCAGCTCACCGCCAGCGGCACCACGTTCGAGGGGACGTCGAGCATGCTCCCGCCGTACACGACACGCAGAGACGCAGCCGAGCCGAGCACGACGAGCAGCGCGAGCAGGAGGGCGACTCCCCCGGACACCACCAGCTTGGCGAGGAGCAGCCCGAGTCTGCGCGGCACACTCCCCCGCCCCGCGGCGAGCGCCGGATAGCGGAACTCGTCACCGAAGGAGAGCGCCCCGAGGAGCCCGGCCCCGAGTGCGGCGGGCGGAAGCGGCAGCAGCGAGGGCCAGGCGGCGATCACATGGACGAGCGGGGCGCGGCCGTCGCGGGCCAGCAGTACGGAGAGACCTGCGGAAACGACCAGGACGGCGGCCAGGATCACGGCTGTCGTCCGCACACCGAACAGGCGGCGCAGTTCGTACCGCACCGGCCTCAGCGGCCCCCGGGCCGGGCGCCGCCTGATCGACGGCGGGACCTCGCACCGCGCGGCGGGCCGCACGGGGTGGGAGCAGGTGCCGGAGCGGTCATCGACGGTGCGGTGGCCGGCAGGGGCATCGGTCACGCCCACGGACCGCATGTCGCCCACTTCGTCAGCGAGCTGGTGCACGGGAAGCCCGTGCCGGAAGGCGGCGTCACCCACTTCCGCGCAGTTGCTGCCGTATACGGAGAGCCGGTTGCCCGCCCCCTCGGTGACGACCTCTACGGACCGCCGCGCAGCACGCGCTTCCCGGCTGACGATCACGGCGAGGCGGGCGGCCTGCGGGGAGCGGACCGCCACACGAGGCCGCAGGCGGGTGCGGGAAAAGGCCGCCCCGTCCTGGTCGGCGACCACGCGCCCACCGTCGAGGGTGACCACATGGCCTGCAGAGCGTGCGGCCTCCCTGGGGTCCCTGGTCGCGAACAGCACTGTTCCGCCGCGCTCGGCGTGGGTGCGCAGCATCCCGTGCATCCAGTCGGCCTCCTTCGGCGCCAGCCCTTCCACCGGATCGTCAAGAAGGAGCGTGTGCGGGTCCCCGAGCAACGCGCAGGCGAGCGCCAGCCGACGATCCATGCCCAGGGAGAGCGTGGCGATGCGCTGGTCCCTCAGGCCGGCGAGGCCCACCGCGTCGAGCAGTTCGTCGGCCCTGGATACGGGCACGCCTGCCGCGGCGCAGAGCATGCGGAGTTGCCCTCGAACGGTGCGTGCGGGGTGCCCCGGGACGTCACCCAGCACCACACCCACCTCACCGGCCGGGTTCGGAACGCGATGCAGCGGCCGGCCTCGGAAGTAGGCCACTCCACGCCCTGGCTCCAGTTCGAGCATCAGCCGCAAGGCCGCGGTCTTTCCGGAACCCGGCGCCCCCAGCAGGGCGGTGACACATCCCGGCTCCGCGTCGAAGGTGAGGTCGTGCACGGCGGGGGCTTGTCCACGGGAGGGGGTGCTGGTGAGTCCGATGGCCTGGAGCATCGCTTCTCTCGCAGGAACGGGGACGGCGAAGGCGGAGCCGCCCGGCGGCGAGTGAGTACCGCAGCACGATAACCCGACATATCGGACTTTTTACGCAAGGCGGGCCGCGCCGCGCCCGGCGCCTCTACCGGCGGGAAAGGCCGGGGCCCTTCTTCTGGATCAGTCCGCCGGCCCGCCACGACTCAAATGCAGGACCCTAGACCTCGGGCCTCAGCATCGGCGGGTTGAGCACCGTCGCCGTGCCCGACCGGAACAACTGGGCCGGGCGGCCCCCCTGCCTGGTGGTCGTCCCCCCGGTCGGCACCAGGAAGCCCGGTGTACCCGTCACCTTGCGGTGGAAATTCCTCGGGTCCAGCACCACGCCCCACACCGCCTCGTACACCCGGCGCAGCTCACCGACCGTGAAGGCGGGCGGGCAGAAGGCAGTGGCCAGCGAGGAGTACTCGATCTTGGACCGGGCCCGCTCGACCCCGTCGGCGAGGATCCTCGCGTGATCGAAGGCCAACGGCGCCTGGTGCTCGCCGTCGGGTGCGTAGCCGCCCTCGGGTCCGAGCAGGTCCTCGACGGGCGCCCATCGTGCGCTGTTCGCGTCGCCGCCCGCCCTGGGAGCGGGCAGATCAGGGGCCAACGCGAGATGGGCGACGCTGACAACCCTCATCCTCGGGTCCCGGGCGGGGTCCCCGTACGTGGCGAGCTGTTCCAGGTGAGCGCCGTTGCCTACGGCCGGGGCGGCCGAATCCTGTGCGCACAGGCCCGTCTCCTCGACAAGCTCACGGGCCGCTGCGGCGCCGAGATCCTCATCGGCCCTGACGAAACCGCCCGGCAGGGCCCACCTGCTCTGGAACGGGGTCTCACCCCGGCGTACCACCAGCGCACAGAGGGCGTGCCGACGCACCGTGAGCACCACCAGGTCGACGGTGACGGCGAACGGCGGAAAAGTCGACGGGTCGTAGGGCGGCATGCCGTGATCATAGTCGTCTTCCTGACGATAAACACTCCCTTCCTGATGACTCTTCATCAGCCTCCGGAGCCACTCCCCCGGCGCCTGAAAGACCGCGCGCCGCCCATCCCATGTCGACGCGCGGCCTACGCCGGGGCCTCGCGTGCAGCGCCGGGGCCCCGGCGTCGCAGCGGTCTCAACGTCGTCCGGTCCTGGTCCCGCGACGACCTTGCGCCCCGGGCCGGGCAGGCCGCCGCCTGTCCGCCGGGCCGGGGCCGGGGCCGGGCCTAGTGGAACCAGAACGCGTCCTGGCGCGCCCGGCCGGCCTCACCCGTGCGGGACGGGCCCCCGCGACCCGTTCCGCACGGCGGCCATGCCGGGCTGCCCGCGCGCTGCGCTCGCCGCGCAGACAGCGCCGCAGGGTTTCCGGGTCGAGCCCCTGGTTGCACGCCTCGTGCAGCAGTTGCGCGAAGGTGTAATGCGGATCGAGGCGCAGGGCGAGCCCCAGCGCGACGCGCGCAGCCGGTTCGTCGCCGGTCGACCAGGAGACCCAGCCCGCAAGGGTGAGAGGAGCCGCGGCGTGCTCTTCGTACGGGGCGACGCAGCGACGGGCCAGCGCCCGCCAGAGCCTCAGGGCGGCATGCGCCTTCGGCCCTTCCATCCACTCCGCCGCCCTGTCGCGGGCCTCCCTGTCCTGGAGACCGAGGATCATCGACGCGGCCTCCTCGTCGCTGATCAGTCTGTCGTCGTTGATGTCCGCGAGGGACGGTGCCGTCACGGGCGCCTTCCCGAGGCGGTCGATCAGGCGGCCGGCGAGCTTCAGCGTTTCACCGCCCAGCTCCTGGCGACGTTCCTGGTCGAGCAGCAACGGCACCATCGCACTGCCCGCAGCATCCAGGGCACGCAGTTGGGCGCCGGCCGATGCGCGAGTGAGCGGTGTGAGCCTCGCCTCCATCTCGCGCAAGGATCCCCGCACCTGAATGCCCGCATAGGTGGCCGCCGCCGCCATCACCGAGGTGCCGGGCATAGCCAGCAGGTTGCCTTCTGCCGGGCAGCAGCGGGCATCGGGGCAGACATAGGACCAGAAGCGGTTGCCTGAGATGCACAGCACTTCGAGGACGGGTACGTCCAGCGCTCCGCACGCCGTACGCAACCGCTGAGCCAACGGCCGCAGGCGCTCCATGGTCTGATTGCCCGTCTCGCCGTCCACCGGATCCTGACAGAGGAAGACGACGATGGCGTCGGGCCGGGCCTCACGCCGCTCGCTTCCCTTGATCAGACACTCGGCGAGCTGGTCGGCGACCGTCGGCCATTCCAGCGGGGACTGCGGGATGCCGAGCCTGAGCCTGGATCCGAACCGGCCTCGGCCACCATGCAGAGCGACCATGACCACACTGTCGCTCGGGTGAAAGCCCATGAGATAGGGAAGAGCGTCGGCCAGCTCGGCCGGGCCTCGCAGGGTGATCTGCTGTTCCTCGGAGGGACCGGTTGATTCGGGGTGCTTGTTCATGGCCAGACCATCTCGCGGACCACAAACTTTCGCTACTCCCTGTGGATAACTTGTCCACAGGGAGTGATCGACTGTTCGCGGTTGTCGGATCCATCGGGTTGCATGGGAGGCATGACCATCGCAGACCGCGCAGATCTCAGGGCTTCGGCCGATTCCATCCTGGCCCGACTCGTCGGCGACACCTCGGGGGCCGCTCGGCTGCGTGAGGACCAGTGGCGGGCCATCGAGGCACTTGTCGCGGACAAGCGCCGAGCACTGGTCGTCCAGCGCACCGGCTGGGGGAAGTCCGCGGTGTACTTCGTCGCCACCTCGCTTTTGCGCGCCCAAGGCGCGGGGCCGACGGTCATCGTCTCGCCGCTGCTGGCGCTGATGCGCAACCAGGTCGCGGCGGCGGCCCGCGCCGGCATCAGCGCGCGGACGATCAATTCGTCCAACACGGAGGAGTGGGACACCGTGCAGGCCGAGGTGGCCGCAGGTGAGGTCGACGTCCTGCTGGTCAGCCCCGAGCGCCTCAACAATCCAGATTTCCGCGACCAGGTTCTGCCCCGGCTCGCCGCGGAAACCGGTCTGCTCGTCGTGGACGAGGCACACTGCATCTCCGACTGGGGCCACGACTTCCGCCCCGACTACCGCCGGCTGCGGACGATGCTCGCCGATCTCCCGCCGGGTGTCCCGGTGCTCGCCACCACCGCCACGGCGAACGCCCGGGTCACCGCTGACGTCGCGGAGCAGCTCGGTACCGGTGCCGGCGCGGACGCGCTCGTGCTGAGGGGCTCGCTGGACCGCGAGAGTCTGAGCCTCGGCGTGCTGCGACTGCCGAACGCGGCCCACCGGCTGGCATGGCTCGGGGACCACCTCAAGGAGCTTCCGGGCTCGGGCATCATTTACACACTGACGGTCGCGGCCGCCGAGGAAGTCACCGCCTATCTCCGCCAGTGCGGGCACACTGTCGCCTCCTACACCGGCCGCACCGAGAACGCGGAGCGGCAGCAGGCAGAGGACGACCTGCTGGCCAACCGGCTGAAGGCGCTGGTGGCGACCTCCGCTCTCGGCATGGGCTTCGACAAGCCCGACCTCGGCTTCGTCGTGCACCTCGGGTCACCGTCCTCCCCCATCGCCTACTACCAGCAGGTGGGCCGCGCGGGACGCGGTGTCGAACATGCCGAGGTACTGCTCCTGCCGGGCAAAGAGGACGAAGCGATCTGGCAGTACTTCGCGTCGGTCGGCTTTCCGCCGGAGGAACAGGTCCGGCGCACCCTCGACGCGCTGGGCCAGGCCGGGCGGCCGCTCTCGCTGCCCGCCCTTGAACCGCTGGTCGACCTGCGTCGCGCACGGCTGGAGAGCATGCTCAAGGTCCTCGACGTCGACGGGGCGGTCCGGCGGGTGAAGGGCGGCTGGACCTCGACGGGAGAGCCGTGGGTCTACGACGCCGAACGCTATGCGTGGGTGGCCCGTCAGCGCGCCGCCGAGCAGCAGGCCATGCGCGACTACGCCACGACGGACGGCTGCCGGATGGAGTTCCTGCGCCGTCAGCTCGACGACGAGTCGGCGACCGCGTGCGGGCGTTGCGACAACTGTGCCGGGCCCCGGTTCGGGGCAGGAGTCTCCGATGCCGCTCTGGACACGGCGAAGGGTGAGCTCCGCAGAGCCGGTGTGGAGGTGGAGCCCCGCAAGATGTGGCCGACCGGGCTCGCATCGGTGGGAGTCGATCTCAAGGGCAGGATTCCGGCGACGGAGCTCGCGGGCACCGGCCGGGCGCTGGGCAGACTCACCGACATCGGGTGGGGCAACAGACTGCGCCCGATACTGGCGGCCCAGGCACCCGACGCTCCGGTGCCGGGTGATGTGGCCGATGCCGTGGTGACCGTGCTGACCGACTGGGCCAGGGGCCCCGGTGGCTGGGCTCCCGGGGCCGTCAACGCCGTACCCCGCCCGGTCGGTGTCGTCACCATGGCCTCGTACCGCAGACCTCAGCTCATCGAATCGCTCGGCAGGCACATCGCCGGAGTGGGACGGATGCCCCTGCTGGGAGGTGTGAGCCTGGCTCCGGACGCCGACGCGGTCCTGATATCGCAGACCAACAGTGCGCAGCGGGTCCGAGCTCTGCACGAGAGGCTGGTCGTCGCATCCGACCTCGCGGAAGCCCTGGCGGCCGCGGACGGACCGATTCTGCTCGTCGACGATCTCTCCGACACCGGCTGGACGCTCGCCGTGGCAGCCCGCTTGCTACGTCGGGCCGGGGCGGAAGCGGTGTTTCCGCTGGTCCTCGCTGTTCAGGCGTGACAGGAGGCGTCGGGCGGGGCCGGACTGGGCAGGGATATCCGTGTCATTCCGGCTGAATACCGTCAGCCTCACCAATTGCTCGTTGCCGCCTGCCGATACGCCAGGAAGAATTGGACTCGCTCCCCGCACGGTCCTCTCGCGGGCCCGAAAGGGCTGTGCCGCGGCGCGCCCTCACCCGACCCTGCCCGCATCGTGGGCGCGTATGCGAAGGGAGGACCGTGACCTTCGGATTCGCTCCGTCCGCAGCCACTTCGATGTCGGCAGCCGCCGACTCGGCCAACCGCCTTGCCAGAATGCTCGAACCGGCCGAGTGGGCAGCGGCCGGAATACCTCTTCTGCGCAGCCCGCGTGAGGTGGTCAGCGGTCTGCACGCCAGGCACCGGCCGACGCCGGCCACCGCTGTGGTCGCCGTCCTGGACCACGAGGAACGCCTGACGGCAAGCGCCTCGTTCGCCCGCCGCTCGGTGACGGCCGACGGCTGGGAGTTCCGGAACTCCCTGCTGGCGCACCTGCGCCGCGTCATCCCGCATGATCTGCGCCGCCGTACGCCCGTCCGCACCGCGGTACTCCTCTACTGCCGCGAAGGGGACGAGCGTTGGACGGAGGAGGACGGAGCGTGGATGTGGGGGCTGCGGGACGCCTGCACACTGCACGGGCTGCGGTGCGGCGCGTACATCACGCTGACCCGGGGCGGCTGGCAGGTGCTGGGCGAGGGCCGGGGCGGCCGCCGTCCGAACTCCTTGTCGCAGCCTTCGGCCCTCGCCGACACCACCCTGGCTTCCGAGCAGGTGCCGTCGCGGACCGGTGGTGGCGCCGCGCAGGCATTGCACCGTTCCGCCGCACGCTGACGGAGCACGCTTCGGTGGTCCGGCAGCCCTCACGGACTGCCGGACCACCGAAGCCGCCGGGTCGTACCGGGCCGGAACCGGCCGCGGCCCCGCCGGCGCCGGGCCTCAGACGCCGGCGCCGGGCCTCAGACGCCGGCGCCGAGCGCGGCGTTGATCCTCTGCGGGTCGCCGCAGGCGATCAGCAGCACACCGGCGGACTCCCGTGCGTCGGCCAGTGCCCGCGCGGCCGCGTCGTCGGCCGGGCCGTTGACCGCGACGATCACCACGGGCCGGGGCTTGACCCGGTCCGCCGCCGCGGCCGCGGCGAAGAAGACGTCGTCGCCCGCTTCCTGCTGGGCCCAGTAGGCGGTCTCACCGAAGGTGAGCTCGTGGGTCGCCCACGGGTGCTGTCCGCCCGTGGTCAGCACCAGGATGTCGCCGGGTGCGCGACCCGAGTCGAGCAGCAGATCCACCGCCTCGTCGGCGGCGTCGAGCGCCCCGTCGGCCGATGCGGGGATGACCTGGAGCTGCGGTGCGGAACGATTCTCCGACGGCACCGCCTGGGGGCTGCCGGAGGTGGACTGCCGGCGCTGCGCGGGGGGCGCAGGCCGCGGGCCGGGCACCGGGCGACCGGGGCGCGGCATGGCCGCTGTACGCGGACCGGGTACGGGACGAGGGGTCGACGCGGCGCGGCCGGTGGCCGGGGTGGCGCGGGGACCCTGGGCGCTCTCGTGAATCTGAGGCTCCTCGGGGATGAGAGGCATGGGTGGTTGTCTATCAAACGCCGACACCGGGGGCGTCGGCGGGTGGGCACATGTGCGCGATCAGAAGTCGAAGCCGAGCTGGCCCCCGCTTTCCAGTGCGGCCGCCTCGGCGGAGAAACGGATCTTCTTCAGGTGCTGCCACCGGGGCAGCGCGTCAAGGTAGGACCACGAAAGACGATGGTGGGCGGTGGGCCCACGCTCCTCAAGTGCGGCCCTGTGCACGGGGGACGGGTAGCCGGCGTTGGCCTCGAACCCGAAGTCCGCGTACTCCTCGTTCTGTGCGCCGAGTTCGGCCATCATCGCGTCCCGGCGGACCTTCGCGATCACCGAGGCCGCAGCCACCGCGACGCAGGACTGGTCCCCCTTGATGACGGTACGCACCTGCCAGGGGCTGCCCAGGTAGTCGTGCTTGCCGTCCAGGATCACCGCGTCGGGGCGGACCGGCAGGGCCTCCAGGGCACGTACGGCCGCGAGCCGCAGCGCCGCGGTCATGCCGAGTGCATCGATCTCCTGAGGCGAGGCGTCACCGAGGGCGTACGCGGTGACCCAGCTCTCCAGCAGCGGAGCGAGTTCCGCACGGCGCTTGGGGCTGATGAGCTTGGAGTCGGTGAGTCCGGCGGGGGGCCTGCGGAGACCGGTGACCGCGGCGCACACCGTGACAGGTCCCGCCCACGCTCCGCGACCGACCTCGTCGACACCGGCAATGATCTTGGCACCGGTGGTGGCGCGCAGTGAGCGCTCGACGGTGTGCGTGGGTGGTTCGTACGGCATGGCGTCTGTCAGCGTACGCCGAAGGGGTCGCCAGGAACACCCCGGGGCACCCCTCCCGGGCTCGTACCGGCGGTCGCGCGCCGGACGGCGCGCGACACACGGCTGCGGGCAGGGCCTCCAGTAGGGACCGGAGCGGAAGAACGGCACGGCCCGAGCGGGAGCGCCGAGCCGGAGATGGACCGCATCGCGTCACGCATACCCCGGCACAACTCGTAGAGGCCGTCGCGGATGTGGCCCGAGTCCGGCGCGGCTTCCGGCCTGCTCAACGCGAGCCGGCGAGTGGGCGGCTCGCTGGGCCTGTCCCTCCTGGTCACCGTCACCGGAACCGCCCACGGCACTCACTCGCGGGTTGATCAGTAAGGGTCGTACGGGTCGTAGACGTCGCCCGTCCCGCCGCCGCGCTCGTCGCCGTTGTCGCCCGTGCTCAGTCCCCGGCAGTCCAGTGAGCGGTAGCCCGGGTCCCAGTCGCCGAGGATGTCCCGGGCCCGCGCTTCGCCCCAACTCGTGGCGTACCAAGGTTCGTCGGAGTTGCGGAGTGTGCGCTGGATCTCTTGCAGCGCGCAGGAGCGCAGTGGTTCGGGCAAGGTGTCGAGAGCGGGTACGGCGTCGGCCGACAGGCCCTTGAGGTATTCGATGTCGATCGAGTGGTCGTTGCGGTACCGCTGGACGTTCTGCTCGGCGATGAGTCCGTCGGGCGAGATGAGGCCGAAGGCCAGTACGGCGACGGCCGCGCTCGCCGCGACCGCACGCGGCAGCAGGCGGGGTCCGAACACGCCGGCCGCCATGATCAGCACGAGGATCACACCGAGCCAGAGTTCCACGGCGGCCACGGAGATCCGGAGCCTGGTCAGGCCGTACGCGTCGACGTAGAGGTCCATGCGACGCAGGGCCGAGGCGACCACGACAAGCGTGAGGAAGCACAGGGTGCCGAGCACACCGCGGACGAGGGTGCGCTCGCGGGTACCGCCGCGCGGGGCCCAGCGAAGGGCGAGCGCGATGACGCCGAGCGTGAGCACCGTGGCCCAGAGCAGTTGCCAGAAGCCCTGGCGGGCGTACTCGGAGTAGCTGAGATCGGTCTCGGCCATCACCTTGTCGTACCCGCCGAGCAGCACCGTGAGCTGGATGGTGAGGAACGCCGCGAAGAGGAGGTTCAGTACGATCAGCGGGAGAGCCCATTCCAGCCGCCCGCGCGCCTTGCCCGGTCGTACGGTCACCCCATCCCAGCGGACCGGGGCGGCGGCGGTGTAGGCGGCGGCGAGGGCGCCGACCAGGCCGAGGAGGCCCAGGAAGAACCGCCATGGACCGTCACCGACCGACACGTCCGGGGTCAGGTTGCCCAGCAGGTCCGCGAAGGCGGCGTCGGCACTCGCGAAGAGCGCGCCGAACACGACGACCAGTACGACGGCCACGGCCACGGACCGGAACACCACGCCGAACCGGCCCCGGGACCCCGACATGCGCTCGCGCACACCGCGGACACCCCAGCCCAGCGATTCGAACACGGAGGTGAACACGCCCAGGGAACCGAGGAACACGCCGAGCCAGCTCCGGCTGCCGTGCAGCGCCAGCGAGCCGAGCGCGAGAGCGGACACCATCGCGAGGAAGGTGGGCCAGCCGGCATCCCGGAGGGCGGGAACCGCCAGGAGCGCCAGGCCGCCGACGGCCCACACGGCGGTCCAGGGGCGGAGCGTGCGGCCTGCCGCCCTGGCGGCGATGTACGCACCGGCCGAGGCTGGCAGCGCCACGATGAGCAGGTTCAGCCCGATGCCGTCGCCCAGCAGGGCCATGCTGAGCAGGGCCGTCGCCAGGGTCGCCCAGAGGGTGCCGGTGGGGACGGGGCCCGGCTTCATGGCCCGGAGCCGCGTCATCACGGAGGGGGGTGGCTTGCCCCAGGGGCTCGGCTGTCCCTGCCCTCCGGGTCGCCGCGCCGCGTAGGCGGGGACCCTGGGTGGTTCGGGCCCCGACGGCGTACCGCCTCCGGCCCCGCCTCCTGGTACCGGACCGGGGGCGGCGGCCGGTCCGGCCGTCTGCTCGCGCCGCGCCCCCACCGCGGCGGTTCCGGGCACGGCCCGACCGGTGCCGGCCTGCTCCGGCTCAGCGCGCTCAGGAGTGCCCTGACCGGGGACGCCCCGCTTCGGCTCGGCCCGACCGGTGCCGGCCTCCTCGGACAGTCCCTCGTCCGCTGTGGGCCGGGGTGAGACGGGCTCGTCCGGCGCGGGCTCGGGCCGGGGTGGTTCTGGCGGTGTTTCGGACACGGGACCCCTCCCCACCGGGGTCCGCTCACGCGAGCCCTGGGCTGCGCGCGGCCCCCCGGCGTCTCATTCGGTGCGCACCCGTCGTCATGATCACCGAGGGCGGCGTGGCCGAAAGAGTAACCCCGTGTCACGGCCACCGGCCGTGAGGGGACGTGCTGTGGCAGGACCGTGACAGTTGGAGCGCGGAGCCCGGTCTGCGGCTGCCTGCCGCGCTCGCTCAGGAGTGTCCGGAAAGTCCCGGCACGGTCCAGCGAGGCGTCCAGTCCGGCAGGGGTTCCGTCCGGGCCGTCCAGTGGGCCGGAGGAGCACCTGCGGTGCTTGCCGCGAGCACGCCGCCGACGATCGCGCAGGTCGTGTCGACATCGCCTCCGGCCTGGGCCGTCACCCAGAAGGCCTCCTCGAAGTCGCCGAGGCTCCGGGCCGCCGACCACAGGGCGAAGGGAACGGTGTCGTGCGCGCTGGTGCGGCGTCCGTTGCCGAGGACCGCCGCGACGGTGCCCGCGTCCTTGTAGTCGAGCATGTCCCGGGCCCGCCGCAGCCCGGCGCCGACCGCGCTGCGCGGGACGAGAGCGACCACACCGTCCAGCAGCGCCTCCGGAGCGGGCGGCCCGGACGGTGAGGCGACGAGCGCCGCGGCCGCCGCGACGGCCATCGCGCCGACGACGGCCTCCCGGTGCTGGTGCGTGGTGTACGAGGAGATCTCCGCCTGGTGCGTGGCCTGCTCGGGGTCGTCCGCGTACCAGGCGCCGAGCGGTGCGATGCGCATCGAGGAGCCGTTGCCCCAGGAGCCCTGTCCGTTGAACAGGGAGGAGGCGAGCTCCCGCCAGTCGCCGCCTTCGCGGACCAGCCGCAGCATGCGGTTCACGGCAGGGCCGTAGCCCCGGTCGAAGTCGTGGTGGTGTGCGAAGGACAGCGCCAGGGCGTCTTGGTCGACGCGGCCGTGCTTTTGGAGTACGGCCACGACGGAGCAGGCCATCTCCGTGTCGTCGGTCCACTGCCAGGGCCCGCCCGGCAGGGCGCGGTCCTTCAGGAGCGGGTAGTTGGCGGGCACGAAGAACTGGGAGCCCAGGGCGTCTCCCACGGACAGGCCGCGCAGGCTGGCCAGGGCGCGTTCGAGACGCTGGTCGGAAGCGGATTCGGTCATCGCTTCCACTCTATCCGGAGATGCCGTAGGGCTCAGGAGTACGCCAGCGCACGAAGGGCCGGTCGAGCGTGTACCGCCCGTCCTCGCCGAGCACCAGCGTCCGCGATTCCCCGTTCCCCGGGTTGGAGAGCGACTCGAATTCGGCCACGGTCCAGTGGAACCAGCGCATACAGAAGAGGCGCATGGTCAGACCGTGGGTGACCAGCAGGACGTTCGGCGGGTGGTCGGGATCCTCGAAGCTGCGGTGCAGGCTCTCCAGGAAGGCGCCGACCCGGTCGTACACGTCCGCCCCGGACTCGCCCTGTGCGAAGCGGTAGAAGAAGTGCCCGTAGGCGTCCCGGTAAGCCTTCTGCAGCCTGACGTCGTCGCGGTCCTGCCAGTTTCCCCAGTCCTGCTCGCGCAGCCGGGGCTCCTCGCGGACCCGTACCCGCCCGGCGTTCAGACCGAGGGAGGCGAACGTCTCGTGGGTGCGCCGGTAGGGGGAGACGTACACGCTGACCCGCTCCTCCCCGAACAGCCTGCGCAACCGCTCCCCCGCCTCGCGGGCCTGGCGCAGTCCGGCGGGGGTGAGCCTCAGCGCGTGGTCGGGTTCGCGCTCGTACACGGTGTCGTCGGCGTTGCCCTCGGACTCACCGTGCCGGACAAGAACGATTCGTTGCGGTCGTGCCATACAACGACACTAGATCGAGTCGTCGCCGTTCGAGCACCTGTCCGGAAATCGCCGGTGCATGTCGCGGCCGTACCCGTCGCCCGGGGCCGTCACACCGTCCAGGACGGTTCGAGTCGCACCACGTCCCCGTCGAGCGCCGCCACGTCCTCTTCCGTACCCGCGCGCTGCGAGAGCCGGTCCACGCTGCCCGGACGGTACTTTCCGCGTTCCGCGCTGGACTGCCACATCGACAGGACCAGGAACTCATGCCCGGGCGCCTCGCCGAACACCCCCCGCAGCATGCCTGGTGATCCCGCCATCGCCGGGTTCCACACCCGCTGCTGCATCAGCGCGAAGTGCTCGACCCGGTCCTCGTGGACCCGGCTGTGGGCCACCCTGAGCACATCCGCGTCCGTGAAGCGGGGTTCGAATCCGGTCTTCACGTCGGAGCGGTACTCGAAGAGCTTGACCCGGAGGTCCTGGTACGTGCCGGACTGCGCCGCGGCCAGGGCGTCGTGGGCACGCGCCATGAAGGAGTCGTAGAAGACCCGGTTCTCCCAGAAGGCGAAGACATGCGCCACCTCCGGCCGGATGCGGCTCCAGCCGCCGCCCTGCCCCCTGAAGCCCGGCTCACCCAGCAGCCCCGCCCACTTCCGCTGCCCCTGTTCGAATCCCCGACGGTCCGACACACTGCAGCGAATCCACTTGACCAGCACTGCGCCATCGTACGGCTGTCGGACGTGGCGTGGGTCACGCTCCCGAGGAGTCCGCCGGAACCGGTCGTCTCCCGCCCGATCCTGGCCCGTTTCAGCCGCTCGCCCCCAAGCCGGTTGGTTCCGGGGCGCGTTGCGGACATGATCGGGGGAGGGAACCGGAGCGTCGTCCCCACGTGCAGGAGGGAAGTCCGTTGAGCACTCCGAACAAGGATTTCGACAAGGTCGAGGTGCGGGTCAAGTGGGATCCCAGCGACCAGGGTGAGGCCCCCAACGACCTCGACATCATCGCGGCGACCTACCCGGCGGACGAGCCGTACGGCAGTCCGGCGTACCTCGTCCACTTCGACAGCCGCGCGCCCGACGGCACGATCACGCTCGACCGGGACAGCAGGACGGGTCAGGGGCTCGGCTTCGACGAGGTGATGACGCTGGAACTGGACCGGCTGTCCGACGCCTACGTCCGCGTCGTCGTCGGTGTCGCCATCCAGCAGCGCGACGGTCGCAAGACGTTCGGCGCCATAGAGAACACCGCGGTCCAGGTCCGCGAGGGCTACACGACACTGGCGGAGGACGACTTCTCCGCGGTCGGGGGCGCCACCGCGGCCGTCGTGGCCGAATTCGTACGGGACGAATCCGGCGGCTGGCACTTCCACGGCACCGTCCGGGGCTTCGACGGCGACCCCGAGGAGTTCGCCGCGGCGATGGGCGGCCGTGCGTTCGGCGCGTAGGCGCCGCGTGCGTGAGTGAGGGCAGGTCTTCCGGGGAAGACCTGCCCTCACTCACTGTTCACCGGTCAGCTGCAGCCGCTGGTGGAGCCGCAGCCCTCGCAGATGTAGCAGGAGCCGGCGCGCTGCATCTTCGTACCGCAGGAGAAGCAGAGCGGGGCGTCCGCGCTGATGCCGAGCTGCATCTCGACCAGCTCGGCCGAGGTGTGCGCCGTCCTCGGCGCGGCCTTCTCGGTCTCCTGGACCGGGGCGACCGCCTTCAGCGTCTCCGTCCGCACCGGCGCGGTCTGGGCCAGGGTCTCGGCCTCCAGCTGCTCCTCCTCGAACGTCGGCTCGTAGGAGCCGGTGTCGAGGTGGCGCTGACGCTCCTCGGCGGAGTGGATGCCGAGGGCCGAGCGGGTCTCGAAGGGCAGGAAGTCGAGCGCCAGGCGGCGGAAGATGTAGTCCACGATCGACTGCGCCATCCGCACGTCCGGGTCGTCCGTCATGCCGGCCGGCTCGAAGCGCATGTTGGTGAACTTCGAGACGTACGTCTCCAACGGGACGCCGTACTGCAGGCCGACCGAGACCGCGATGGAGAAGGCGTCCATCATCCCCGCGAGGGTCGAGCCCTGCTTGGACATCTTCAGGAAGACCTCGCCCAGGCCGTCGTCCGGGTAGGAGTTGGCCGTCATGTAGCCCTCGGCGCCGCCCACCGTGAACGAGGTGGTGATGCCGGGCCGACCCTTGGGCAGACGCTTGCGGACCGGGCGGTACTCGACGACCTTCTCGACCGCGGTACGGATGGTGTCCTCGGCCTTGGCCGTGACGGCCTCCTTCTCCTTCTCCTTGGTCTTGGCGGAGAGGGGCTGGCCGACCTTGCAGTTGTCGCGGTAGATCGCGAGCGCCTTGACGCCCATCTTCCACGCCTCGAAGTAGACCTCCTCGACGTCCTCGACGGTGGCCGTCTCCGGCAGGTTCACCGTCTTGGAGAGCGCGCCCGAGATCCACGGCTGGATGGCCGCCATCATGCGGACGTGGCCCATCGCGGAGATGGAACGCTCGCCCATCGCGCAGTCGAAGACCTCGTAGTGCTCGGTCTTCAGGCCGGGCGCGTCGATCACATTGCCGTTCTCGGCGATGTGGGCGACGATCGCCTCGATCTGCTCCTCCTGGTAACCCAGGCGGCGCAGGGCCTGCGGGACGGTGCCGTTCACGATCTGCATCGAGCCGCCGCCGACCAGCTTCTTGAACTTGACCAGGGCGAGGTCGGGCTCGAGGCCGGTGGTGTCGCAGGACATCGCCAGACCGATGGTGCCGGTGGGCGCGATGACCGAGGCCTGCGCGTTACGGAAGCCGTTCTTCGCGCCGAGCCGGATCACGTCCTGCCAGGCCTCCGTCGCGGCGGCCCAGATCGGGTTGTCCAGGTCGTCGGCGTGGACGGCCACGGCGTTGGCGTCGGCGTGCTGCTTCATGACGCGCTGGTGCGGCTCGGCGTTGCGGGCGTAGCCGTCGTACGGGCCGACCACGGCGGCCAGCTCGGCGGAGCGCTTGTACGAGGTGCCGGTCATCAGCGAGGTGATGGCGCCGGCGAGCGCGCGGCCGCCGTCGCTGTCGTACGCGTGGCCGGTCGCCATCAGCAGGGCGCCGAGGTTGGCGTAGCCGATGCCGAGCTGGCGGAAGGCGCGGGTGTTCTCGCCGATCTTCTCGGTCGGGAAGTCGGCGAAGCAGATGGAGATGTCCATCGCCGTGATGACCAGCTCGACCACCTTGGCGAAGCGCTCGGACTCGAAGGACTGGTTGCCCTTGCCGTCGTCCTTGAGGAACTTCATCAGGTTCAGCGAGGCGAGGTTGCACGAGGTGTTGTCCAGGTGCATGTACTCGCTGCACGGGTTCGAGCCGTTGATCCGGCCGGACTCGGGGCAGGTGTGCCAGTGGTTGATCGTGTCGTCGTACTGGATGCCCGGGTCGGCGCAGGCCCAGGCGGCTTCGGCCATCTTGCGGAAGAGGGACTTGGCCTCGACCTCTTCGATGACGTCGCCGGTCATCCGGGCGCGCAGCCCGAACTTGCCGCCGGACTCGACGGCCTTCATGAACTCGTCGTTCACGCGGACCGAGTTGTTGGCGTTCTGGTACTGGACGGACGTGATGTCGTCGCCGCCCAGGTCCATGTCGAAGCCCGCGTCGCGCAGGGCGCGGATCTTCTCCTCCTCCTTCACCTTGGTCTCGATGAAGTTCTCGATGTCGGGGTGGTCGACGTCGAGGATGACCATCTTCGCCGCACGGCGGGTGGCGCCACCGGACTTGATCGTTCCGGCGGAGGCGTCGGCGCCCCGCATGAAGGAGACGGGACCGGAGGCGTTACCGCCGGAGGAGAGGAGTTCCTTGGAGGAACGGATACGGGAGAGGTTCAGGCCGGCTCCGGAGCCGCCCTTGAAGATCATGCCCTCTTCCTTGTACCAGTCGAGGATCGACTCCATGGAGTCGTCGACGGCCAGGATGAAGCAGGCGGAGACCTGCTGCGGCTGGGGCGTGCCGACGTTGAACCACACCGGGGAGTTGAAGCTGAAGATCTGGTGCAGAAGGGCGTACGCCAGCTCGTGCTCGAAGATCTCCGCGTCGGCGGGGGAGGCGAAGTACTGGTAGTCCTCTCCGGCCTTCCGGTACGTCTTGACGATCCGGTCGATCAGCTGCCGCAGACCGGTCTCGCGCTGCGGGGTGCCCACGGCGCCCCGGAAGTACTTGCTGGTGACGATGTTGACCGCGTTCACCGACCAGAAGTCGGGGAACTCGACGCCACGCTGCTCGAAGTTGATCGAGCCGTCGCGCCAGTTGGTCATGACGACGTCACGGCGCTCCCAGGACACCTCGTCGTACGGATGCACGCCGGGAGTGGTGTGGATGCGCTCGATACGCAGGCCCTGCTTGGACGCAGTCGACTTGGTCCCCTTGTTGCGGGAACCCCGTGCCGGGCCGCTCGCCGTCTCTGTCATGCCGCCTCCCATATGTGGGCAAAAACGCCCTGAAGTGCCGAGAACTTCCCCGGCACAGTGTGTGTCTGATGCTTCGGCCGCCGCATTCGTCATACGTCGCCCGGAGCAAGGTCCAGGTGCCGGCCCGCCCGATCCCCGGATCGGCGCGGCCGGCGGCTGCCGCTCAGTCGGCGGCGACGGCGGGCGCGGGGACCTCAAGGGTCTCGCCGCTCCCGCGTGATTCCGCGCGGGGCCGCCGCTCACGGAGTTCCGTGATGGCGGCCTCGAAGTCTTCGAGGCTGTCGAACGCCCGGTACACGGACGCGAAGCGCAGGTAGGCGACGAGGTCGAGTTCCTGCAGGGGCCCCAGGATGGCCAGGCCCACGTCGTGCGTGGTCAGCTCGGCGCTGCCGGTCGCGCGCACCGCCTCCTCGACCCGCTGGCCCAGCTTGGCGAGGGCGTCCTCGGTGACGGGCCGCCCCTGGCACGCCTTGCGCACACCCGAGATGACCTTGGTGCGGCTGAAGGGCTCGGTGACCCCGCTGCGCTTGACCACCATGAGTGAACACGTCTCCACCGTGGTAAAGCGGCGGGAGCAGTCGGGACACTGGCGGCGCCGGCGGATCGAGGTCCCGTCGTCGGTGGTGCGACTGTCGACGACCCGGCTGTCGGGGTGCCTGCAGAAGGGGCAGTGCATGGCTCCCAACCCTCCTTCACAGCACGACTGAATAGCCTCTTCAGGCCCGGCCGGGGGCCCTCGAAGCGGTCTCAAGCATAGGCGATGACCGCACCCCCGTCGGACGGGGGACCACTACATTCGGGGCGGTCGGAAGTATCCAACCACTAGATCTTGGGTCCGGCCGCGCATTTGGCCCTAAGCGCGTGTCGCGCCCGAGGGCGGCCGGAAGGCAGCGTAAGGCCGACCAAGAGGGTACGGGAAGCACCCGGACGACGGACGACCGGGAGGCCCCCTCGCACAGGGCCCGCGCAGGGCGCCGCGATACGGTCCGGGGGCCGGCCGCGACGGCCCGCCGAGCCGACCGGCGACACACCAGGAGGAGCCCGCCCGTCGCGCACCGTAGGCAGCCTCATACACCTGCCGGTGGAACCCCGACAGTCTTTTATTCGTTTTTCACTCGAACGTGTGTTTGGCGCAACCTTTCGAAAGCTACTACCGTTGTGCAGCCAGGGAGACCATTCGAGAGGGGCCGCCGACGTGACCACCACCGCAGACAGTGCCATCATCACTGCCCAGGACCGCTCCCAGAGCCGACTCGAGCCGGTGCATGCCATGAATGACTCAGTCACGAACACGGAGGGGCCGGAGCCCGGGCGCCCAGCGCGCTCGCTCCCCGGACGACCTCCCGGGATCCGGGCGGACAGCTCGGGGCTCACGGACCGGCAGCGGCGGGTGATCGAGGTCATCCGGGATTCCGTGCAGCGGCGGGGCTATCCGCCGTCGATGCGGGAGATCGGTCAGGCGGTGGGCCTCTCCAGCACCTCCTCCGTCGCCCATCAGCTGATGGCCCTGGAACGCAAGGGCTTCCTGCGCCGCGACCCCCACCGCCCCCGGGCCTACGAGGTACGCGGCTCGGACCAGCCGAGCACGCAGCCGACGGACACCACGGGCAAGCCCGCCGCCTCGTACGTGCCGCTGGTGGGCCGGATCGCCGCCGGTGGGCCGATCCTCGCCGAGGAGTCCGTCGAGGACGTCTTTCCGCTCCCCCGCCAGCTGGTGGGCGACGGCGAGCTCTTCGTCCTCAAGGTCGTGGGTGACTCGATGATCGAGGCGGCGATCTGTGACGGCGACTGGGTCACCGTCCGCCGCCAGCCCGTCGCGGAGAACGGCGACATCGTGGCCGCCATGCTGGACGGCGAGGCCACGGTGAAGCGCTTCAAGCGCGAGGACGGCCACGTCTGGCTCCTCCCGCACAACGCGGCGTACCAGCCGATCCCGGGCGACGAGGCGACGATCCTCGGCAAGGTGGTCGCCGTGCTGCGCAGGGTCTGAGACCCGCACCTCACGCTCTCTGGGAGAAGGGCCCCGGGTCCGGCTTCGTGCCGGTACCGGGGCCCTTCTCGTGTACGTCCCCAAGGGCTACCGCCCGTCCGCCTTGGCCGCCGCGTCGATCGCGGCGAGCGAGCGACGGGCCTGGTTGCGGTCGGTGGTGTACCAGAAATCGGGGAGCGAGGCCCGCAGATAGCTGCCGTAGCGTGCGTTGGCCAGGCGCGGGTCGAGCACCGCGACGACCCCCTTGTCGCCCGTGGCCCGTACGAGACGGCCGGCGCCCTGAGCCATCAGCAGCGCGGCATGCGTGGCCGCCACCGCCATGAAGCCGTTGCCCCCGGCCTCCTCGACCGCCTTCTGGCGCGCGCTCATCAGGGGGTCGTCGGGCCGGGGGAACGGGATCCGGTCCATGACCACCAGCTGACAGCTCGCCCCCGGGACGTCCACGCCCTGCCACAGCGACAGGGTGCCGAAGAGACAGGTCTCCGGGTCGGCGGCGAAATTCTTGATCAGCTCGCCCAGGGTCTCCTCGCCCTGGAGCAGGATCGGCTTGTCCAGCCGGCCGCGCAGCTCCTCGGCCGCCGCCTTGGCCCCCCGCATGGAGGAGAACAGCCCCAGCGTGCGCCCGCCGGCCGCCTCGATGAGCTCGGACAGCTCGTCCAGCATGTCCGTGCGGGAGCCCTCGCGGCCGGGGGTCGCCAGATGCCGCGCGACGTACAGGATGCCCTGCTTCGGATAGTCGAACGGGGAGCCGACGTCCAGGCCCTTCCACTGCGGGACGTCCTCCCCCGCCGTGCCCTCCGGGGCGAGCCCCAGGGAGGCCCCCACGCCGTTGAAGTCGCCGCCCAGCTTGAGCGTGGCGGAGGTGAGCACGACGGAGCGCTCTGCGAACAGCTTCTCGCGCAGCAGCCCGGAGACGGAGAGCGGGGCGACGCGCACCGAGGCGCCGAAGCGGTCGTGGCGCTCGTACCAGACGACGTCGTACTCGGAGCCCTGCGTGATGCGCTCGGCGACGGCGTGGACGGACTCCACCGAGGCCAGCGCCTGCTTGCGGACCGCGTCCTCGTCCTGGACGGACTTGTCGCGCGTGGCGCCGATCGCGGAGATCACCGTACGCGCGGCGTCCCGCAGGGCCATCAGCGCGTACCCCAGGTCCTCCGGCACCTCCTCCAGGCGGCCGGGGAGTGCCAGCTCCATGACCCGTTCGAAGCCCTCGGAGGCGGTCTGCAGCGCGTCGGCCGCCTTCTCGTTGACCAGCTTCGCGGCGCGGCGCACCGCCCGGTTGACCTGGCCGGGGGTGAGCTCGCCGGTGGCCACACCGGTCACCCGGGAGACCAGCTCGTGGGCCTCGTCCACGATCAGCACCTCGTGCTGTGGGAGCACCGGGGCGCCCTCGATGGCGTCGATCGCCAGGAGCGCGTGGTTGGTGACGACCACATCGGCGAGCTTGGCCCGCTCCCTGGCCTGCTCGGCGAAGCACTCCGCGCCGTACGCGCACTTGCTCGCGCCCAGGCACTCCCGCGAGGAGACCGAGATCTGGGCCCAGGCCCGGTCCGAGACGCCGGGCGTGAGGTCGTCCCGGTCACCCGTCTCGGTCTCGTCGGCCCAGTCGCGCATGCGCAGCAGGTCCTGGCCGAGCTTGCTGGACGGGGCCGCGGCCTCGAACTGGTCGAACAGCCCCTCCTCCTCGTCCTGGGGCACGCCCTCGTGGAGCCGGTGCAGACAGAGGTAGTTCGACCGGCCCTTGAGCATCGCGAACTGGGGACGGCGGCGCAGCAGCGGATGCAGCGCGTCGACCGTACGCGGCAGATCGCGCTCCACGAGCTGGCGCTGGAGGGCCAGCGTCGCCGTCGCCACGACGACGCGCTCGCCGTGCGCCAGGGCCGGCACCAGGTAGCCGAGCGACTTGCCCGTACCCGTGCCGGCCTGGACGAGCAGGTGGGATTGGTCGTCTACGGCCTCGGCGACGGCGGCGGCCATGGCGGCCTGGCCGGGCCTCTCCGTACCGCCGACGGCGGTCACGGCGGCGTGCAGGAGCTCGGGGAGGGATGGCTTCGTCATAGCCCGGCCAGCCTACGGGGCGCCGCTGACATCGACGGGCACTCCCGGCCTCACTCGACGAGGTGGAGCGGGTTGGCGACACTGCCGTGGACCGCCGCGTGCGGGCGTACGGGCCGGTCGCGGTAGCCGTCGAGATGCAGGCGGTTCCGGTTCAGACAGAGGCGGTCGATGCGCGGGGTGAGCATGTCGAACATCTCGAACCGCTCCTTCAGCTCCGGGAAGCGGGCGTGGTAGCGCAGGATCTCCGCCCGGACGAGTGACCAGAATTCGCCCTCGGGGACGCCGAGCTGTTCCTCGCAGAGCGGGGAGAGAAACCTGAAGACCCCGGTGAACAAGCCGGAGTGGATGAACTGGGTGAGGAACGCGGGTTCCTCGGTCAGCAGGACGCGGCGCACGTCCTCCGGCATGGTGTCGTGCTCGGGCAGCGGCTGCGCGCTCACGTTCACGTCGTCCACGAAGTCCTTGATCGCGAGGCGTACGGGCACGTCCTGCCCGTCGAAGACGACGATCGCGTTCTCGCCGTGCGGGGAGAAGACGGTGCCGTACCGGTAGAGGAAGTGCAGCAGGGGCGGCAGCAGGGCGGCGAAGAGGCGGGTCAGCCAGACGGTGGGCGGCAGTCCGGAGCGGGCGACCAGCTCGGCGGTGAAGGCGCGCCCCCCGGGGTCGGTGTGGAGCAGGGAGGCGAGGGTACGGGCCCGCTCCCCAGGTGCCAGGCGCGGTGGCAGCGGCTCGCGCCAGATCGCCCCGAGGATCTCCTTGAACTGGTACGGCGCCTCGGGAAGGTGGTCGTACAGCGGGTGCTCGACGGTGACCGAGGCGACCTCGCCGAGGAGGATCACGCCGCAGGTGTCACGCAGGAACGGATCGTTGTCGCGCAGCCCCAGCACCCAGCCGGTGACGGCGGGCGCGGCGATGGTGCGCTCGGTGGGCAGGCCGCGCCAGACCAGGGTGTTGAGGACGGACAGCGGCAGCTTGACCGTGTGCCGGTCGGGCCGCGCGAGGTTGGCGAAGGTACGGATGGACTGCTGCGGCAGCCGTACGTCCGGGTCGGCGGGCAGGGGCACGATGTCTCCGGCGGCGATGGCCGGCGCGAACAGGGGCAGGATCCACTCGTCCCACTGCCAGGGGTGGACCGGGAGGTAGTGATAGCCGTCCGGGTCCAGGCCGCGTGCGCGCAGGCTGTCGGCGAAGGACGCGCGGACGGCCGGGTCGAGCTCCTGGGTGTAAAGCCTGTCCGGGGTGGAAAGGGCGGGCACGCCCCGGTACTCGGCGATCCCGTGGGAGACGGCGAGCCAGGGCAGCCGGACGGGCTCGCGGGCCTCCGGGGAGTAGCGGGCCGCGTCGGTGGCGGAGAAGCCGAGCCGGCCCTTGTTGGCGACGATCCAGGGGTGCCCGGTCTGGTGGCCCTCCAGCTCCGCGTAGCCGAGGGCGGCGAGTTCGGCGGCGGTGAGCGCGGTGTGGTCGAGGCGGGCGTCCGCGGCGAGTGTGGTCGTCAGCTCGCGGAGGAGGTGGCCGAGCGTGGCGCCGTCGAGGCCGAGGAGGCGGCGGGCCCGGGTCACGAAGAGGAGCGGGTCGTGGAACGGGACGTTGCCCGCCGCGGGGTCGGGGCCCGCCGCGCGGATCGATCCGGGGTCGACGCGCCAGCTCCCGTACACACCGCGCCGGGCGGTGAAGGAGAGGCTGCCGCCGTCGTCCAGGGGGAGGGTGTACGTGCTGCCGCCGGCGGTTCGCGGAGCCGGCTCGATGACTTCCTCGTAGGCGAATTCACCGAGCATCTTCGCGAGCATCCGGGAGGCGGCCCGGTCCCAGGCGTCCCGGTTGAGTTCCGGGGTGGTGAGCGGTGCGGGCGGCTCCGTTGCGTCGTGGTGCGCGGGGTATGTGGGCACGGGGACTCCTCGGGTGGGAACCGATGGGGTTCGAGCGGTGCGGACGGGTCGGGGATGCGTTCATGGCCGGGTGCGGTGGGCTCGGTCGCGGACCATCAGCGCGGCCCGCTTCTCCGGGAGTTCGATCTCGGCGGAGAGGCGGAATCCGGCGCTCAGGAACGCGGAGACGGAGGGTGCGTTGCGGACGTCGGGCTCGGCGACGACCCGCGTGCAGAGGGGGACGTGGTCGAGCACGAGACCGGTCACGGCACGCAGCAGCGTCGTGCCGGTACCCCGGCCCCGGTGGCGGCCCTCCCCGATGAGGAGGTGGACGCCGATGTCGTGCGGCCGGGCCTGGTAGTGGCGGGCGAGCGGGTCCAGGTCGGCGCGGTACAGCTCCCAGTAGCTCATGGGCGTGCCCGACAGCACCCCGACGCACGGGGTGCTGTGGCTGTCGACGGCGAGCTGGGGGGCGAGGTGCCGGGCGGTGACGCTCGCGTCGCCGGCGAGCTCCCAGAAGGCGGCGACGACGGGGTCGTTCATCCACCGGGTGAGGGTCGGAAGATCGCGCTCCGGGCGGACGGGGACGAGCTGGAACTCCCCGGCCGGTGTGGGGACGGGGGCCCATTCCGCCCGGAGGACGGGACCGGCGGGCGCGTCGGGGGGAGACACGGGCGGCGCTCCTCTCTCAGCTCTCGGCGATGATCTCGGCGATGGGCTTCCGGCCCCGGGTGCGCGGCCCGGCCTCAGCCGTGCAGGGGGTTGGTGATGGTGACGTAGACGGACTGGGTGTCGACGGGGCCGACGAGTTCGTCGAGTCCGTGCAGGCGGGTCAGCATGTTGGCCTTGCAGCGCAGGCGCGGGTTGTCGAGCAGGTGGGCGGGGAACGGCGAACCCAGTTCGCATGCCGACTTCAGGAAGCGCCGGAAGGCGTCGAGGAGCATCTGCTCGTCGGCGAGCCCTTGGGAGCCGAACGCCCCGATCAGTCCGAATACGTTGTTGATGCCGAGGTAGTAGGCGAAGCGTTCGTCGGTGACGGCGTCGGAGACGAAGGTGTCGCTGACCGATCCGATGCCGGGGAGCCTGTGGTCGAGCGCGGTGCGGTGCGATTCCCGGAAGTAGTAGCCCTGATTGTCACGGTAACGGCCCCCGGTGGGCCAGCCGTTCGCGTCCAGCAGGACGAGGGTGTTCTGCTGGTGGGCTTCGAGCGCGACCCCGGCGTGGGCGTCGAGCCACAGCACCGGGTGGACGACGCGCTCCAGGTAGCGCAGGAACCACTCGGCGGCCACCGCGGTCGTCGTCCGTCCGGTGGCCGCGGCGAGGCGGTGGACCACGTCGGCGAGGCGTGAGTGCAGCCCCGTACGGCCCGGCCAGGGACGGGGTGCGGTGAGCCCGGCGATGCAGACGGCGTCGTCGTGCCGGCTGAAGGGGTTGTGCCGGAGCATGACGTCGAGGCCGTGCACGGGCGCGCCGTCCGGGGTGTCGACGGCAAGCCAGGCGGGGTCGCGCACGATGTCGAAGCCGGGGTGCGCCGCGCGCCACTCGCGGGCGAGTCCGGTACGGAGCAGCCGGTGGACCTCGACGCCTCGGTGGAGCTCCTTGCGGAGGTTCTCCCGGCGGGAGTTGGTGATCCGGACGCCGAGGGAGAGCTTGAGCATCAGATCGGTTCCCGGCCGGTGCACGGTGCGGACCGACGAGGTGGGGTGCCATGCGCCACCGTACGGGCCGAGGTCGTGCAGGAGGCCGGCGTCGAGCAGGGCGGCGACCTCGGGCCGGCTCCGCAGCTCGCGGGCCTGCCAGGGGTGGAGGGGAAGGGGCGCGGTGTGTTCGGGGAAGGCCAGGCCCGGGGCGTGCCGGACGACGAGGTCGGCGGCGGGCACCGGGCGGCCCTGGTCGGTCCAGGCGGAGTCCGTGGCCAGCACGGAACGGTCGACGGCCATCCAGTGGAGCGGGAAGGAGCCGTGCAGCTCGGGTGAGTAGAGGCGCGCCTCGGCGTCGGTGAGCCCTTCCCTGCTCTTGGGCGAAGGGTGCAGGGGGTGGCCGAGGAGGAGGGACTGTTCCGCGGTGAGGAAGAGGTCGGCCTCGTCGGGTGCGGCGGGGCGGCGGCGCCGGTCCTCGATGAACGAGGCGGTGCGCCGTACCGAGTCGGCGACCCGGCCGGCCATGTCGGCGCCGTCGTGGTGTCCGGCCTCCCGGCCGAGCAGGGCGGCCACGGTGACCGCGTCGGCGGGGGGCGCGTCGGCGGGTGCCTGCTCCAGGACGGGGGGCCCGAAGCGGTGCCAGCCGGTGGCGGACCAGTGGCGGACGGGGACGAGCAGGGCGGTGCCGCTCGCGGGGAGCGGGACGCGCAGGGTCTCCCCGGCCGGCCGGGGCAGGTCGTTCTCGCGCACCCAGCAGCGCAGCAGGTTCTCGACGCCGGCCGCGTCGGCGGCGCGGAGCGGGTCGGGATGGCCGAGCGGGTCGGCGGCCGGGTCGTCCGGTGCGGCTGCCGCCTGGTCCTGCCGGCGTACCGCGGTCCGCGGCGGGGAAGCGGGCCGCGAGGCGCGCCACAGGTCGTGCGGGGTCTCCTTCTGGCGTGGCACGGTCGTCGCCTCGACGGCGACCCCGCCGGGGGCGTCCGATTCGGGGAGGTGGCTGGGGGGAGGGCCGTCGGCCTCGGGCGCGGGGGTGGGGTTCACGGCGGTCTTCCTGTGCTGGTGTCCGTGGTCAGCGGAGCGATCCGGTCGGCAGGCGGCGGTGCGGTGAGCGTTCCGCGGCTGCCAGGGCGTCGGCGAGGCGGTCGACCACCGCTGTCGCCTGTTCGTCGGTGAGCGTGAGGGGCGGCAGCAGGCGTACGACGGTGGAGTGGCGGCCGCCGAGTTCGACGATGAGTCCGCGGCTCAGGCACTCCTGCTGGACGGCGGCGGCGAGGACCGGGTCCGGCGGCGGTTCGGTGCCGGTGCCCTGCGGGCGGGATTCGGGGTCCACGATCTCGACGCCGATCATCAGGCCCCTCCCCCGGACGTCGCCGACGCACGGGTGGTCGGCGGCGAGCGACCTGAGGCCTGCCAGCATGCGGGCGCCGAGGACCCCGGCCCGTTCGGCGAGGCCGTTCTCGCGGACGTACGCGAGGGTGGCCGTACCGGCCGCCATGGCGAGCTGGTTGCCGCGGAAGGTGCCGGCGTGGGCGCCGGGCTGCCAGGTGTCGAGCTCCGAGCGGTAGACAATCACGGCGAGCGGGAGGGAGCCGCCGATGGCCTTGGACAGCACCATGACGTCGGGCACGATGCCGCTGTGCCCGACGGCCCAGAAGGCGCCGGTCCGGCCCACGCCGGTCTGGACCTCGTCGGCGATCAGCGGGATGGACCTGGTCTCGGTGATCTCGCGCATCCGGCGCATCCAGCCGTCGGGCGCGGGGTTGACCCCGCCCTCGCCCTGGACCGGTTCGAGGATCATCCCGGCGGGGGCGGGCGTCCCGCTCTTGGGGTCGTCCAGCAGGCTCTCGGTCCAGTGGGCGGCGGTCCGCGCGCCGGCCTCTCCGCCGATGCCGAAGGGGCAGCGGTAGTCCTGCGGGAAGGGCAGCCTGGTCACTCGTACGTCCTCGGCGCCGCCGGAAGCCGCGAGGGCGCCCGCCGTCATGCCGTGGTAGGCGCCGGTGAAGGCCAGCAGGCCGCTGCGGCCGGTGGCGGCGCGGACGAGCTTGAAGGCCGCCTCGACCGCGTCCGTACCGGCGGGTCCGCAGAACTGGACCCGGGCGTTGTCGGCGAACTCCCGCGGAAGGGTGCTGAAGAGCTCCGTGACGAACGCGTCCTTGACCGGCGTTGCCAGGTCGAGGACGTGCAGCGGGGCTCCCGAGTCGAGGACCTTCTTGATCGCCTCCAGGACGACCGGGTGGTTGTGGCCGAGGGCCAGCGTCCCCGCCCCGGACAGGCAGTCGAGATACCGCCGCCCATCGGCGCCCTCGATGGTCAGTCCCCGGGCCCGCACCGGCACGATCGGCAGCGATCTGGCGTACGTGCGGGCGGCCGATTCACGCAGCGACTGACGGCGCAGGATGCCTTCGTGGGCCGCCAGGGGTGGCGCCGGAGCTGGTTCGGTCACGGCCACGGCTCTTGATCCTCCCGCTGTAACAGTTGCGTTGCACGTCAGTACGATTTCGCAAGGACGGCCTGCGAGGGTGAACGCTGTCTCCGTGCCCCCCACGCGTACCAACGACCGAGGGGGCAAAGGATCACGGCTGAATCCGAAGATCCTTGCGGAGCGCAACCCTGCCGCGCACCGCCGACAGCGGCACCGGCATAGTGGGGGCCGCGCCGGGCTCGGGCACGCCCCGAAGACCGCGCTGCTCCCTGCCCGTTCGGCGGGCCATGCGGCGCGCCGGACACAAGTGCATTACGGAAGCATTGAGTTACGAAGTCCCAGGGGGATCAGCAGATGCGTCTCGTTCGACCAGGAACCACCGCACGTCGCGGCAGGAGTGCGCGTCGCGCCTCCTCCCCCGTGCTCGTCACCGCCGCGTTCACCGCCGTCCTCGCGCTGACGGCCACCGCCTGCGGGCCGACCGAGGACGACGCCGACTCCGAGCCGAGCAGCAGCAGCTCGGCCGGTGCGACGTCGGACGGCAAGATCTCCATCCCGGACGATCTGAAGGACCGGCTCAAGGAGCACGGGATCGACATCGACAAGTGGCGCGACGGCGAGTGGAAGAACTGGGACAAGGACAAGTGGCTCCGTGAGGCCCAGGACTACATCAACCCGATCATCGCGGGCCTCTGGGACCCCGACCGCATGCAGGACGCCGACAAGCCGCCCGAGAAGCCGGTCGACAACGACATCTCGGGCGACGAGGGCGTGACGGACCCGACACCCGCACCGGTCCGCGCCGCTGGCGTGCAGACGCAGTACCACGACAACGCACCGGAGTCGGGCAAGCTGTTCTTCGACGGCCCCGAGGGCTCGATGGTCTGCTCGGCGACCGTGGTGAAGGACCCGGCCCACCCCGGCAAGTCCAACATGGTGTGGACCGCAGGCCACTGTGTGCACGCGGGCAAGAAGGGCGGCTGGTACCGCAACATCGCCTTCGTTCCCTCGTACAACAACAGCGGGCTGTCGACGGCCGAGCTGCGGAACAACCCGCCGAAGGAGAAGGTCGCCCCCTACGGCATCTGGTGGGGCACCTGGGCGCAGACGTCCCAGCAGTGGATCGACCAGGGCGCCTCGGTCGGCGGCCTCGGCGCCCCCTACGACTTCGCCGTGCTGCACGTCACGCCCGAGGAGGGCTCCGGCGGCAAGTCTCTGGAGGAGACGGTCGGTTCCGCCCTGCCGGTCGAGTTCAACGCCCCGGCGGTGCCCAAGATCACCGACATGACGGCCACCGGCTTCCCGGCCGCGGCACCGTACGACGGCCAGAAGATGTTCCAGTGCAAGGACAAGCCGGGCCGCCTGTCGCTCGCGCAGGACGACCCGACGATGTACCGCATCGGCTGCTCGATGACGGGCGGTTCCTCCGGCGGCGGCTGGGTCGCCAAGGGCCAGGACGGCAAGCCCGCGCTGGTCTCGAACACCTCCATCGGCCCGGTGACGGCGGGCTGGCTCGCCGGACCGCGCCTCGGCCCGGAGGCCAAGGGCGTCTACGACGCGGTCAGCGACAAGTACGCGGACAAGTAACCAGCAGGACCGCGCCCGCACGGGCGCGTACGACAGGAGCCCAGGGGCCTCCGGAGCGGGAGAGTCCGCTCCGGAGGCCCCTGGCACACGGACAGCAAGTGTGCAGATTTCAGGGGGAATTCTTTTCATGCGATCCATACGTCCGCTGCTCGCCACGACCGGTCTGGTCGCCGCGCTCGCGCTGACGGCCACGGCCTGCGGCCCCACCGGGGACGAGGGCGCCGACAAGCCGGCCGCCACCACCTCGGCCTCGGCCTCCGGTGGTGCGGAGAACGGCGGCGGCCTTCCCGCCGGGCTGGCCGACAAGCTCAAGAAGCACGGGATCGACCCGGACAAGTGGCGCGACGGCGAGTGGAAGAACTGGGACAAGGACAAGTGGCTCCGTGAAGCCAAGGACTTCGTCAACCCGGTCATCGAGGGGCTGTGGAAGCCGGACCGGATGAAGTCGGCGAAGGACCCGGCCAAGACCATGGCAGCCGGTGACCTCTCCGGCGACCAGGGCGTCACCGACCCGGAGCCCGAGCCGGTCACCGCCGAGCGCGAGAAGACGCCGTACCACAACTACGCGGCCCCGGTCGGGAAGGTCTTCTTCGACTCCCCCAAGGGCCACATGGTCTGCTCGGGCACGGTCGTCAAGGACCCGAAGAATCCCGGGAAGTCCAACCTGGTGTGGACCGCCGGCCACTGCGTCCACGCCGGAGCCTCGGGCGGCTGGTACCGCAACATCGTCTTCGTGCCCGCGTACAACGACCAGGGCAAGAGCGCCGCGGCGCTGGAGAACGCGCAGCCGCAGGAGATCGCCCCGTACGGCGCGTACTGGGCCGACTGGGCCAGCACCTCCGGCGAGTGGATCAAGGACGGCGGCCCGACCGGCGGCGGGGGCGCCCCGTACGACTACGCGGTGCTGCACGTGAAGCCGGAACGCGGAACCAAGTCCCTTGAGGAGACCGTGGGCAACGCCCTTCCGGTGAACTTCGACGCGCCCGAGGTCGCGCGGATCGGCGCGATGGGCGCCTGGGGCTACCCGGCAGCTCCGCCGTACGACGGTCTGATCATGCACAAGTGCGTCGACCGTCCGGGCCGGCTCTCGATCAGCCCGGCCACGCCCACGATGTACCGCATCGGTTGCACCATGACCGGCGGTTCGTCCGGTGGCGGATGGTTCAGCGAGGGCAGCGACGGGAAGCTGGCGCTGGTCTCCAACACGTCCATCGGCCCGGTCACGTCGGGCTGGCTGGCCGGACCGCACCTCGGCGAGGGCGCCGAGCAGATCTTCACGATGATGAGCGAGAAGTACGGCGCCCAGTAGCGGCAGCGTCCCTATGACGGCCGGAAGGCCCGTCCCCTCGCGAGGGGACGGGCCTTCCGGTTGTCCGGGTGCCGTGCGGCTCAGTGCACGGCGGGGATGAACGAGGCGAGCTCCGCGGCCAGCTCCTCGTTGACCCGCGCCTTGATCAGCGTGCCCTCCGAGGTGTGTTCCTCGGAGACCACTTCGCCCTCGGCGTGCACCCGGGAGACGAGTCCGCCCTGGGTGTACGGCACGAGTGCCTCGACGGCGACCGACGGACGGGGCAGCTCGCTGTCGATCAGCGCGAGCAGCTCGTCGATGCCGGCTCCGGTGCGGGCGGAGACTGCGATGGCGTGCTTCTCGTTGCGCAGGAGGCGCTGGAGGACCAGCGGGTCCGCCGCGTCCGCCTTGTTGATCACGACGATCTCGGGCACGTCCGTCGCGCCGACCTCGCGGATCACCTCGCGCACCGCGGCGAGCTGCTCCTCAGGCACCGGGTGCGCGCCGTCCACCACGTGCAGGATCAGATCGGAGTCGCCGACCTCCTCCATGGTGGAGCGGAACGCCTCGACCAGGTGGTGCGGCAGATGCCGTACGAACCCGACGGTGTCGGCGAGCGTGTAGACCCGGCCGCTCGGGGTCTCGGCCCGGCGCACGGTCGGGTCGAGGGTGGCGAACAGGGCGTTCTCCACCAGCACTCCCGCCCCGGTCAGACGGTTGAGCAGCGAGGACTTCCCGGCGTTGGTGTAGCCGGCGATGGCGACCGAGGGAACCTTGTTGCGCCGGCGTTCCTGGCGCTTGAGGTCACGGCCGGTCTTCATCTCCGCGATCTCCCGGCGCATCTTCGCCATCTTCTCGCGGATACGGCGCCGGTCGGTCTCGATCTTGGTCTCACCGGGACCACGGGTCGCCATACCGCCACCGCCGCTGGTACCGCCACCGCCCATCTGACGGGACAGCGACTGACCCCAGCCGCGGAGCCTGGGCAGCATGTACTGCATCTGCGCCAGGGAGACCTGCGCCTTGCCCTCCCGGGACTTGGCGTGCTGGGCGAAGATGTCGAGGATCAGGGCGGTCCGGTCGACCACCTTGACCTTGACGACGTCTTCGAGGTGGATCAGCTGGCCCGGGGACAGCTCACCGTCACAGACGACGGTGTCGGCCCCGGTCTCCACCACGAGGTCTCGCAGTTCGAGCGCCTTGCCGGAACCGATGTATGTGGCGGGGTCGGGCTTGTCACGGCGCTGGAACACGGCGTCGAGCACCAGGGCGCCCGCCGTCTCGGCGAGGGCCGCCAGCTCGGCGAGCGAATTCTCCGCGTCCTGCACCGTGCCCGAGGTCCAGACACCGACGAGCACCACGCGCTCCAGGCGCAGCTGTCGGTACTCGACCTCGGTGACGTCCTCCAGCTCGGTGGAGAGGCCGGCCACGCGCCGCAGCGCCGCACGCTCCGAGCGGTCCAGCTGGTCGCCGTCCCGCTCGCCGTCGATCTCGAAGCTCCAGGCGACGTCCTCTTCCATCAGGGCGTCGGCCCGCAGGCCCTCGGTGAGGCTCTCGGTCGCGTTCTCCGTGGCACTCTGCGCGTTGCGCGCGTCCTGGGGAAGGGAAGAAGAGGAGGTCATTGGATCCTTACGTCGATAGAAGTGGTTGCATCAGTCACAACGCGTGACCTGTGCGGAAGATTCCCGAGGGGGAAATCCTCCGCTCCGGCCGTCTCGGCGACCCGTCGATAGTGGCACGGCCGGGGCGGGGCGTCACGCGGGTTTACGAGGCGGCCGGCGCCGTGCTCCGCCAGTCCGGGTGCCCCGGCATGGGCGGTGTCCTCGTCCCGTACAGCCAGCCCTCGAAGAAGTCGGTCAGGTCGCGTCCGGCCACCTGCGAGGCGAGCCGGACGAAGTCCTCCGTGGCCGCGTTGGAGTCGCGGTGCTTGCGGACCCATCGCCGTTCCAGCCGGTCGAAGGCGTCGTGCCCGATCTCCTGGCGCAGCGCGTACAGGACGAGGGCGCTGCCGTCGTAGACGACGGGCCGGAACAGGCTGATCTTCTGGCCCGGCTTCGGCGCGGCGGGCCGGGCGGGCGGTCCTCCGGCGGCACGCCAGGTGTCCGACCGGATGTAGGCGTTCCGCATGCGCGCCTCCAGCGGCGCGTCCATGTGGTCCTCGGTGTACCGCGCCTCGTACCAGGTGGCGTGCCCCTCGTTCAGCCAGAGGTCGGACCAGGACCGCGGGGAGACGCTGTCGCCGAACCACTGGTGGGCCAGTTCGTGGACCATGACCGACTCGACGTACCACGCGGGGAAGCGCGTGTCGGTGAACAGCCGCTTCTCGAAGAGGGAGAGCGTCTGGGTCTCCAGCTCGAATCCGGTCTCGGTGTCGGCGACGAGGATTCCGTAGTTCTCGAACGGGTACGGCCCGACCTGCCGCTCCATCCAGTCCAGCTGAGCGGGGGTCCTCTTCAGGTAGGTCTCCGCGCGGTCGCGGTCCGCCGTCGGTACGACGTCGCGCACCGGCAGTCCGTGCGGCCCGGTCCGTCGCACGACGGTGTTTCCGCCGATGCTGACCTGGGCGAGTTCGGTCGCCATGGGGTGCTCGGTGCGGTAGGTCCAGGTGGTGTCGCCGCCGTTGCGGCTGCGCCCGGTGGGCACGCCGTTGGCGACGACGGTCAGGTCGTTCGGCGCGGTGACGCGGAAGGTGAAGTACGCCTTGTCGGCGGGGTGGTCGTTGCTGGGGAAGACCCGGTGCCCCGCGTCCGCCTGGTTGGCCATGGCGAGTCCGTCGGCGGTGCGCACCCAGCCGCCGCTGTCCTGTTCGCCTGTGGGGTCGCTGGTGTGCCGGACGGTGACGCGCAGGGGCACGCCGGCCGGGATGCGGCCCGCCGGCCGTACGACCAGGTCCTCGCCGGCGGTCTCGAAGCCGGCGCGCAGCCCGTTGACGGCGACGGAGCGCACGGTGCCCCGGGTGAAGTCGAGGTTGATCCGGTCCAGCGGCTCGGTCGTGCGTGCGTCGATGGTGGTGACGGCGTCCAGCGGCTCGTCGTTGCGGCCCTTGTAGGTGAGGCCGATGTCGTACGCGAGCACGTCGTACCCGGGGTTGCCGAGGTGCGGGAAGAGCGGGTCGCCGATGCCGAGGGGCACCGGGTCGGCGGGCAGGGTGGCGGCGACGAGAGCGGCCGAGGCGGCGGCCAGCACAGCGGCCCGCGAACGGCGGGAGAGGAACGGCATGCACTACGGCTATCAGCGCCGCCCCGCCGGACGGGCGCGGCGCGCGCCGCGCCACCCGAATGAGAACGCGGTTGACGGTCCGCCGCGCCGGAGCGCCCCGGCCCTTGGGCCTGTCAGACAGGCCCATGGGCGTGTTTCGGAAGTAGCGCCGTCCGCCCGCCGGACAGGCGGGACTTTCGGACACGCCCTAGGCGCGGCTCACGTCGTACACGCCGGGTACTTCGCGCATGGCGCGCATCAGCGCGGGCAGCCCGGCCGCGTCCGGGAGCCGCAGCGTGTAGGTGTGCCGCACGCGCTGTTCGCTCGGGGGCTCGACGGTGGCGGAGATCACCGCGGCGTCGGCTCCCGCGATCGCCTCCGTGAGGTCGGCGAGCAGTCGGGGGCGGCCGAACGATTCAGCGATCAGCGTCACCCGGCACGCCTGCTCGTCGCCCCAGCTCACCGCTACCGGTGTCCGCCCGGCCGCCTCCATGCGGGCCACGGCGGGGCACTCCATCCGGTGCACGGTGACGGCGGCGCCGCCGCGTACGGGGATGCCGGTGACCTCGTCGGGGGGCACGGGCGTGCAGCATCCGGCGAGCCGTACCGCGGCGTCCGGCCGCTCGGCCACCGCGGTCGCGGTGCGGGCGCGGGCGGTCCTGGGCACCGAGGGCGGCACCGGCTGCGGGTCGGGGTGGGCGGGCATGCCGGGCTGTCCGGTCTCCGCGCTCTGCGGGTGGGCGTCGAGCCAGCCGGTGATGGCGATCCGGGCGGCGGGCGTGCGCGCGTGGTCGAGCCAGTCCGGCGAGGGGCCGGACGCGGCGTCCTCGGCCAGCAGCGGCTGCACGGTGTCGCCGTCCTTCAGCACGGTGCTCAGCGTGGCCAGCCGGCCGTTCACCCGGGCCCCGATACAGGCGTGGGCGGCGTCGCCGTGCTGGGCGTAGGCCGCGTCGACGCAGCTGGCGCCGGCGGGCAGGCCGAGCGTGCCGCCGTCCGTGCGGAAGACGGTGATCTCGCGGTCCTGGGCGAGGTCGGCGCGCAGGGTGGTCCAGAAGGTGTCGGGGTCGGGCGCGGACTGCTGCCACTGGAGGAGGCGGGAGAGCCAGCCGGGGCGGGTGGGGTCGGCGCGTTCGCCGTCGGCCGGTTCGGCGGTCTGGGAGGCGCCCTCGGAGGCGTAAGGATTGCCGAGGGCGACGACACCGGCCTCGGCGACCTTGTGCATGCGGTGGGTGCGGATGAGGACCTCGGCCACCTCGCCGTCCGGCCCGGCCACCGCGGTGTGCAGCGACTGGTACAGGTTGAACTTGGGGGCGGCGATGAAGTCCTTGAACTCGGAGATCACCGGGGTGAAACAGGTGTGCAGCTCTCCGAGGACGGCGTAACAGTCGGCGTCCTCACCGACGAGCACCAGGACCCGTCCGAAGTCGCTGCCGCGCAGCTCGCCGCGTTTGATGCGGACCCGGTGGACGGAGACGAAGTGGCGGGGCCTGACCAGGACCTCCGCGGAGATGCCGGCTTCGCGGAGCACCGAGGCCACGTTCCCCGCGATGGCACCGAGCGGGTCGGGGCCGTCGGCCGCCTCGGTGATCAGGGCGTCGGTGCGGGCGTACTCCTCGGGGTGGAGGATGGCGAATACCAGGTCCTCCAGCTCGGTCTTGAGCGCCTGGACGCCGAGCCGTTCGGCGAGCGGGATCAGCACGTCGCGGGTGACCTTGGCGATCCTCGCCTGCTTCTCGGGCCGCATCACGCCGAGGGTGCGCATGTTGTGCAGCCGGTCGGCGAGCTTGATCGACATGACGCGGACGTCGTCCCCGGTGGCGACCAGCATCTTGCGGAAGGTCTCGGGTTCGGCGGCGGCCCCGTAGTCGACCTTTTCGAGTTTGGTGACGCCGTCGACGAGGTAGCAGACCTCCTCGCCGAACTCCTCCCGCACCTGGTCGAGGGTCACCTCGGTGTCCTCGACCGTGTCGTGGAGCAGGGACGCGGTCAGGGTGGTCGTCTCGGCGCCCAGCTCGGCGAGGATGAGGGTGACGGCGAGCGGATGGGTGATGAAGGGCTCACCGCTCTTGCGCATCTGCCCCCGGTGCGAGGTCTCGGCGAGCAGATAGGCGCGTTGCAGGACCGAGAGGTCGGCGTCGGGATGGTGGACCCGGTGCACCTCGGCGACGTGCGCGATGGCGTCGGGGAGCCGGTCGCGGGAGACCGGACCGAAGAGCGCGGCTCTGCCGAGCCTGCGGAGGTCGATCCGGGGACGGCCCCGCCTGCGGATGGGAGCACCTGGGCTGGTGGCCTCTGCGCTCATGGGGGCACCTCCGGCGACGTCGACCGGCGGTGGGGAGGCGCGGCGCGCCTCCGGGCCGGTGCTTGATGCTACCGAGCCCACCACGTGGCGGAGTCCCGCTCTCGCCCAGCGTGAAACGGATCACCCATTCGAGCGAAGGGTCAGTCGTTCGGCGTTTCGAGCCAGGCCGGATCGATCATGCCCTCGGCGACGATGACGGCCGGTCCGGTCATGTCGATCCCGCCGTCCGGGTGCTCCGTGATGGCGAGGCTGCCGCCGGGGAGGTCGACGGTGTACGTGACGGGCTCGCCGGTCCCCGCGGGGTCGGCCTGGTCCCGGCGGGCGGCCGCGACGGCGACCGCGCAGGCGCCGGTGCCGCAGGAGCGGGTCTCTCCGGAGCCGCGCTCATGGACCCGCATGGCGACGTGGCGGGGTCCCCGGTCCACGACGAACTCGATGTTGACGCCCTCGGGGTAGACGGCGGCCGGGGCGAAGGACGGCTCGGTGAGCAGATCACCGGCGTGGGCCAGGTCGTCCACGAAGGCGACCGCGTGGGGGTTGCCCATGTTGACGTTGCGGGCGTCCCAGACCCGGTCGCCGACGGTGACGGTGACGCCGTCGGCGGGGAGCAGGGCGCGTCCCATGGAGACGGTGACGTCGCCGTTCTTGGCGAGGTGGACCTTCTTCACGCCGCCCCGGGTGGCGACCGCGAGGTCGCCCGCCTCGACCAGACCGGCGCGCTGGAGGTAGCGGGCGAAGACCCGGACGCCGTTGCCGCACATCTCGGCGACCGAGCCGTCGGAGTTGCGGTAGTCCATGAACCACTCGGCGTCCTCGGCCATCGCCTTGGCCTCCGGGTGCCCGGCGGAGCGCACGACGTGCAGCAGGCCGTCGCCGCCGATGCCCGCACGGCGGTCGCAGAGCCGGGCGACGACGGAAGCGGGCAGGTCGAGGGCGTTGTCCGGGTCGGGAACGATCACGAAGTCGTTCTCGGTGCCGTGGCCCTTGAGGAAGGCGATCTGCGAGGTGGTCACGGGACAACTGTACGAGGCGGCACCGACAGCCGGAAAACGGTCCGCTGCGCGGACCGGGCCCCGGGGCGCTCGCCTGCTCCGGAACTCCGGGCTGGTCAGCGCAGTCGCGCCACGCGCCAGACGGCGAGTGCGACGAGCACGGCGCAGACCCCGGCGTAGAGCGCGATCACGCGCCAGTCCGGGCGCTGCGACGACCCTCTGGAGGGCAGTCCGGGCCAGGCGTAGCCGACGCGGCGGGCGGCCATCATGGACCAGCCGGCGGCGCAGCAGCTGATCAGGAGGCCCAGCATGGCGACGACCGCGCCGCCGTCGCCGAACTCGAAGGCCAGGGGGAAGGCGAACATCAGTGAGCCCACCGCGGCGAGCGTGACGATGGGCGCGAGCTGCCAGATGCGCAGCCGGCGGGCGGGCCGCAGCTCGACCTCGACCTCGGGGGTCACGTCGAGCTCGTCGGGCCCGTCCGGGCTGAGGCTGTCCGCCTCATGCCCGGCGCCCGGTGCGCCGTGTTCCGGTGCGTCTTGTTCCGTGTCGCGAGGGCCGGCCTCCATCGCCACGCGCCCTCCCAACTCGGACTCCAGTCGATCGATGCTCGATGATGGCACGGCCGCGGTCGCCGAAATGACGGGCGGAGCGTCCCGATGCCATCACGTGATCAGGCTGTAACCGCTCGTTCGACCAACGCCAGCGCCTGGCTGGGGAGTTCCCCGCGGTGTTCTACGGCACCACTGAGCCATTGGACGCGCGGGTCGCGGCGGAACCAGGAGTCCTGACGGCGCGCGAAGCGTTTGGTGGCGCGCACGGTCTCGGCGCGCGCCTCGTCCTCGGTGCACTCGCCGGCGAGGGCGGACAGCACCTGCTGGTAGCCGAGGGCCCGCGAGGCGGTACGCCCCTCACGCAGCCCCTGCGCCTCCAGGGCGCGCACCTCGTCCACGAGACCCGCCTCCCACATGCGGTCGACGCGCAGGGCGATGCGCTCGTCCAGTTCGGGGCGGTCCACGTCGACGCCGATCTGGACGGCGTCGTAGACCGCGTCGTCGCCGGGGAGATTCGCGGTGAACGGCTTGCCGGTGATCTCGATGACCTCCAGGGCGCGGACGATGCGGCGGCCGTTGCTCGGCAGGATCGCGCGGCCCGCCTCGGGGTCGGCCGCGGCGAGCCGTGCGTGCAGTGCTCCGGAGCCGTGCCGGTCCAGCTCGGCCTCCAGCGCGGCCCGGACGCCGGGGTCCGTTCCGGGGAACTCCAGGGCGTCGATCGCGCCCTTCACGTACAGGCCGGAGCCGCCGACCAGGATCGGGGTGCGGCCCTCGGCGAGGAGCCGGTCGATCTCGGCGCGGGCGAGGCGCTGGTACTCGGCGACGCTGGCGGTTTCGGTGACGTCCCAGATGTCCAGCAGCCGGTGCGGTACGTCGGCGCGTTCGGCGAGCGTCAGCTTGGCGGTGCCGATGTCCATCCCCCGGTACAACTGCATGGAGTCGGCGTTGATCACTTCGCCGCCGAGCCGCTGGGCGAGGTACACGCCCAGGTCGGACTTTCCTGCTGCGGTGGGACCGACGACGGTGATGACCCGAGGTGTGGGAGCTGAGCTTGTCACCGGCTCAGTCTCCCTCAAACCTGCGCCGCGTATCCCGAATGAGGGAAGCGCGGGCGGGGAAGGTGACGCGACAGTGCGGTCTCCCCCGTACAGTGGTTGTACATATGGGTTATTTCTCACAGTTTCCGAGCGGAGAAGGTGCCCGATGGGCTTCATGGACAGTGTGAAGGCGAAGCTGGCCCCGGCGAAGGAGAAGGTCAGCGACCTCGCGCAGCAGCACGGGGACAAGATCGACCAGGGGCTTGAGAAGGCGGCCCGGACGGTGGACGAGAAGACCAAGGGCAAGTACAGCGACAAGATCGTGACGGGCCGGCAGAAGGCCAAGGACGCGGTGGACAAGCTGGCGAACAAGGACGGCGGCACACCGCCGCCGCCCCCGCCCGCGGCCTGACAGCGCGCGTGGAGGGCCCTGCGGCGATGCCCGCCGCAGGGCCCTCCACGCGTTCGCCGGCCGTCAGGACCAGGTGGCGACCAGGTAGCCCACGCCGTACGGCGCGCCCTCGTACAGCAGCCGGCCGGCCGGACCGGCGCCCTCGGCCGCGCCCGCCAGCACCTGCCAGGGGGCGCGCCCCGCGGCCTTGAGCTCGTACGCGAGTGCCTCGTCCAGAGCGGTCAGCGCCTCCGCGTCGGCGGCCCCCAGGGCCCGCGCGGCCTCCGCGTCGAACGCTGCCGCGCGCTCGTCCAGATAGCCCGGGGCCTTCACGGTGCGGCAGGCGCTGCCGTCGCCCATCACCAGCAGCGCGACCCGGTCCGCCCGGCGGGCCAGCTCCCGCCCGGTCTCCGTGCAGCGCGCGGTCTCCAGCGGCTCGCCCACGCCCAGGCCCTCGACGGGGGCCTGGGCCCATCCCGTACGGGCGAGGAGCCAGGCCCCCACCGCGAGCGAGGGCGGGAGGGGGCGGGCGTCGCGCGTTCCCCGGTCCCGGCCGAGCCGGACCTCCAGGTCGACGCCGAATTCCCGGAAACCGCCGACGGCGCCCTCGGGGTGGGTGCCGCGCCCGGCGGGCCCGGCCGGGCCGATCACCACGAGGAGGTCGGGCCGGGAGGCGGCGAGGACGCCCAGGGCGTCGGTGCACGCGGTCCTGGCGTCGTCCAGCTCGGGTGCGGCGCCGGCGGCGACATCGGGGACGAGCAGCGGCGGGCAGGGGCATACAGCGGCGGCGACAAGCATGACCGGCAGCGTACTGCGGTCCCTGCCCCGGGCCGACGGAGCGGCCCGGGCGGGCGGCGCTTCCGGCCCGGGCGCCCCCGCCCCCGTACCTCAGTCGCAGCCGCAGCCCGGGGCCGCCGTCGCGGGCAGGGGCGCCGGGGCGCCGATGCCCGGCAGGCCCAGCATCACGCCGGCCGGCTTGTCGGCCGGGGCGGCGTTCCGCTTCTCCCAGGCGTCGCCGGAGCGGGTCCGGCGCACGGCGACCGGGGTGCCCTCGGCGAGCAGGTGGTGCGGGGCGGCGTAGGTGATCCCGACGGTCACCACGTCACCGGGGCGGACGTCCTCGTCCGGCTTGGTGAAGTGGACCAGGCGGTTGTCGGGGGCGCGGCCGGACAGCCGGTGGGTGGCGCCGTCCTTGCGGCCCTCGCCCTCGGCGACCATGACCTCCAGGGTGCGGCCGACCTGCTTCTTGTTCTCCTCCCAGGAGATGTCCTCCTGGAGGGCGGACAGGCGCATGTAGCGCTCCTGGACGACCTCCTTGGGGATCTGGCCCTCCATGTCGGCGGCGGGTGTGCCGGGCCGCTTGGAGTACTGGAAGGTGAAGGCGTTCGCGAAGCGCGCCTCGCGGACCGCGTGCATCGTCTGCTCGAAGTCCTCCTCGGTCTCGCCGGGGAAGCCGACGATGATGTCGGTGGAGATCGCGGCGTCGGGCATCGCGGCGCGTACCTTCTCGATGATCCCGAGGAAGCGTTCCTGCCGGTAGGAGCGGCGCATCGCCTTCAGGACCCGGTCCGAACCGGACTGCATCGGCATGTGCAGCTGCGGCATGACGTTCGGCGTATCGGCCATCGCGGCGATGACGTCGTCCGTGAAGTCGCGCGGGTGCGGCGAGGTGAAGCGGACGCGCTCCAGGCCCTCGATCTTCCCGCAGGCGCGCAGCAGCTTGGAGAACGCCTCGCGGTCGCCGATGTCGGAGCCGTACGCGTTGACGTTCTGGCCGAGCAGGGTGATCTCGGAGACGCCCTCGGCGACCAGGGCCTCGATCTCGGCGAGGATGTCGCCGGTGCGGCGGTCCTTCTCCTTGCCGCGCAGGGCCGGAACGATGCAGAACGTGCACGTGTTGTTGCAGCCGACGGAAATCGAGACCCAGGCGGCGTACGCGGACTCGCGGCGGGTGGGCAGCGTGGAGGGGAAGGCCTCCAGGGATTCGGCGATCTCGACCTGCGCCTCCTCCTGGACGCGGGCGCGCTCCAGCAGTACGGGGAGCTTGCCGATGTTGTGCGTGCCGAAGACGACGTCGACCCAGGGCGCCCGCTGGACGATGGTGTCCCGGTCCTTCTGGGCGAGGCAGCCGCCGACGGCGATCTGCATGCCGGGACGCTTGGTCTTCATCGGGGCGAGCCGGCCGAGGTTGCCGTAGAGCTTGTTGTCGGCGTTCTCACGGACCGCGCAGGTGTTGAAGACAACGACGTCGGCGTCGCCGTCGGAGCCCTCGGGCGCGCGCACGTAGCCGGCGTCCTCCAGGAGCCCCGACAAGCGCTCGGAGTCGTGGACGTTCATCTGGCACCCGTAGGTGCGCACCTCATAGCTTTTTCTGACGTCCACTGCTTCGCTCCGGTTGCCGCTGCTCATGGGACAAGGGTAGGTGGTGTCCGGGATCGCTCCGCCTCGGGCGGGCGATCCGACGACGCCCCTGGCCACGGCCCGGAGCGACCTGGCAGGATCCCCGGCATGCTCCAGGCCCTGTCCCGAATCGGCCGGCGTCGCGCCCTGCGGGCGGGCGCCGCCCTCGCAGTCGTGCTCGGGCTGCTGCTCTGGTGGCTGCTCCCGCTCGGCGACCCGGCGCCCACCGGCTCCCTGTCGTTCAGTACGGGGGTGCGCAGCGGTGTCTACCAGCGCTACGGGGAACGGCTGAAGGGGGCCCTGGCCAAGGACCTGCCCGATGTGTCGATAAATCTTCAGACGAGCGAGGGCTCCCAGCAGAACCTGGCCAGGGTCGCGGCGGGCGATGCGGACTTCACCATCGCCACCACCGACGCCGTCGCCACCTATCTGCGGGCCCGCAAGCCCGGCTACGAACGGCTGCGCGGCTGCGTCCGGCTGTACGACGACTACATACAGCTGATCGTGAAGCGGGACTCGGACATCGACAGCGTGGCGGATCTGCGCGGCCGCAGGGTCGCCGTGGGGCAGTCGGGCTCCGGGGTGAAGCTGGTCGCGGACCGGCTGATGACGGCCGCCGGTCTCGACCCGGTCAACGACGTGACGCCGCTGCCGGTGGGCATCGACACGATGCCCAAGCTGCTGGAGGAGGGCCGGATCGACGCGTTCTTCTGGTCGGGCGGGCTGCCCACGACCGCGGTGACCGACCTGTCGGACCGGTTCCCGATCCGGCTGGTCCCGCTGGAGGAACCGCTGATCAAGGAGCTCCAGGCGGCGGGCGGTTCCACCCGCTACTACCGGTCGGCCGTGATGCCCGCCGACGCGTACCGCAACGCGCAGCAGGGCCAGGCCGTGCCCACGGTGGCGGTCGCCAATGTGCTGGTCACCACGGACCGCACCGACGCGGCGATGACCGAGGCGTTCACAAGGACCGTGATCGACAGCCGCGACCGCATCGGGCGCGAGGTGCACGCGGCGCAACTGGTGGACCTGCGCACGGCCATCTACACCGACCCGCTCCCGCTGCACGAAGGGGCGAAGCGCTACTACCGCTCGGTCAAGCCGTAGGGCCTTCAGCCCTTGGGATCGTGGCGCGGCACGGAGACCGTCACGCTGAGCCCGTACGGCTCCCTGCGCGCGTACGAGAGCGAGCCGCCGCCCGCCGCGAGGAGCGCCTGGGAGATGGAGAGGCCGAGGCCCGAGCCCCGGACGTTCTGGTGCTGGGGGCTGCGCCAGAAGCGGTCGCCGACGCGTTCCAGCTCCTGGTCGGTGAGGCCTGGACCGCCGTCCGCGACGACCACCGTGACGTCCTGGCCGCCGGAGGCGACGGTGACGCGGACCTCCTCGTCGGCGGGCGTGAATTTGAGGGCGTTGTCGATGATGGCGTCGAGCGCGCTGGACAGGGCGATGGGGTCCGCCCAGGCCGTGACGGCGGGCGGTCCGTCGGCGCGGAGCCGTACGCCCTTCTCCTCGGCCACCGGCCGCCAGGACGCGACGCGTTCGGCGGTGAGGGCACCGATATCCGTGAGCTGGAGGTCGCTCTCGGCGTGCTCGGCGAGCGCGAGGTCGAGGAGGTCGTCGAGGACCTGGCCGAGGCGGCGGCCCTCGGTGCGCACGGAGGCGATCTCCTCGTTGCCCTCCGGCAGTTCGAGGGCGAGCAGTTCGATGCGCAGGAGCAGGGCGGCCAGCGGGTTGCGCAACTGGTGGGAGGCGTCGGCGACGAAGGCGCGCTGCTGCTCCAGCACGTCCTCGACGTTGTCGGCCATCTCGTTGAACGAGCGGGCCAGCCGCCTGAGTTCCGGGGGCCCGCCCGATGCGGCGACCCGGGAGCGCATCCGGCCGCTGGCGATGTCGTGGGCCGCGGCGTCCAGGGTCTTGACGGGCAGCAGGACCCAGCCCGTGAGCCGGATCGCCGCGCCGACGGCGACCAGCATCGCGACCGCCTCGCCCGCCGCGATCAGCAGCCAGCCGCGGATCGTGTCGCCGCGCATCTGGCCGGTGGGCGAGTCGATGACGACGACGGCGATGACGTCTCCGTCGCGCACCACGGGCGAGGCGACGACCACGCGCCCGTTCTGCCAGGGCCAGACCTGGGGCGGGTCGTGGCTGCGGCGGCCGAGCAGCGCCTCGCTGAAGGCGGCGCGCCCCTCCCCCTCGACGGGCAGCCGCCACGCGTCCGGGGCCTTCGCCATGGCGGAGTCGTCGCGGTAGAAGACACCGGCGCGGATGCCGTACACCGAGTTGTACGTCTCCAGCTCGGCCTGGAGGGTACGGCGCCGTTCGTCGTATCCGCGGGTGCGCTCGGTGATGAACTGGGCGAGTGCGGCGAAGCGTGCCGTGTCGTCGATGCGGTCGATCACGACGCGCTGCTGTTCGGCGGCGGCCACGCTGACGGCGAGCGGGAAGCCGAGGGCGAGCAGGACGCTCGCCATCAGGATGATGAGCAGCGGGAGCAGCCGGGTACGCACCGGGGACGTAGGCCTTTACGCGGGCGGGGAGACGAGGCGGTAGCCGACCCCGCGCACCGTCTCGATCAGGGCGGGCAGCCGCAGCTTGGAACGGAGCGAGGCGACGTGCACCTCCAGTGTGCGGCCCGTTCCCTCCCAGCTGGTGCGCCACACCTCGCTGATGATCTGTTCGCGGCGGAAGACCACACCGGGCCGCTGGGCGAGCAGCGCGAGCAGGTCGAACTCCTTGCGGGTGAGCTGCACTTCCGTCCCGTCGACGCTGACCCGGCGGGTGGGCAGCTCGATGCTGACGTGTCCCAGGCGCAGAGCCGCGACCGGCGTGGACACGGTGTCCTCGCTGCTCGCGTTCCGCCGGCTGACGGCGTGGATACGGGCCAGCAGCTCGCCGGTGTCGTACGGCTTGGTCACGTAGTCGTCGGCGCCGAGGTTGAGTCCGTGGATGCGGGAGCGTACGTCGGCCCGGGCGGTGACCATGATCACCGGCACGGAACTGCGCTTGCGGATCTTCCCGCACACCTCGTAGCCGTCCTGGTCGGGAAGGCCGAGGTCGAGGAGGACGACGCCGAAGGGCTCGGTGTCGGTGGGCAGGAGCGCCTGCAGGGCCTCGTCGCCGCTGCGGGCGTGGACGACCTGGAAGCCGTGCCGGGCGAGGATCGCGGACAGGGCGGCGGCGACGTGGTTGTCGTCCTCGACGAGCAGCAGTCTCATGGCCCCCCTCTGGCAGTGGCGTGTGTCTCGGCGGTCGGTCCGTACGGTCGTGTACGCCCCCGGTCACTTCCCCGTTCCGGGGTGTTTCACGTAGGGGTGTACCAGGGAATCCACGCCGATCGAGGGTGGACAGTCAAGGGCCTGCCCGATGTATCCGGGTTTCCGTTATGCACCCGGTACGGCCGGTACGACCGGCGTGACGTCCCGTTCACGCGGAGTGTCCGGTTGCCGCCGGATCGTTATGCTCAATTTCCGCTCAGATGTAATGACGTTCGTAGCACTGCGTCACTAGGGTCCTTCCCAACCGAGGAGGACGGAGCAAGAAGCCGATGAGCGGAGTTTCAGTGACCAAGGGCGCCGAGGACGCTGCACCCGCGCCCGCCGGCGATCTGGTTGTGCTGAGCAACGTCAACAAGCACTTCGGCGCGCTGCATGTGCTCCAGGACATCGACCTGACGATCGCCCGCGGCGAGGTCGTGGTCGTCATCGGGCCGTCCGGGTCCGGTAAGTCCACGCTGTGCCGCACGATCAACCGCTTGGAGACGATCGACTCGGGCGCGATCACGATCGATGGGAAGCCGCTGCCCGCGGAGGGCAAGGAGCTGGCGCGGCTGCGTGCCGACGTCGGCATGGTCTTCCAGTCGTTCAACCTCTTCGCCCACAAGACGGTCCTCGAGAACGTGATGCTCGGCCAGCTGAAGGTCCGCAAGACGGACAAGAAGGCGGCCGAGGACAAGGCGCGTTCGCTGCTCGACCGGGTGGGCGTCGGAACCCAGGCCGACAAGTACCCCTCCCAGCTGTCCGGCGGTCAGCAGCAGCGCGTCGCGATCGCCCGGGCCCTGGCGATGGACCCGAAGGTCATGCTCTTCGACGAGCCGACCTCGGCCCTCGACCCGGAGATGATCAACGAGGTCCTTGAGGTCATGCAGCAGCTCGCCCGCGAGGGAATGACGATGGTCGTCGTCACCCACGAGATGGGCTTCGCGCGCTCGGCGGCGAACCGGGTCGTCTTCATGGCGGACGGAAAGATCGTCGAAGAGGCCACGCCCGACCAGTTCTTCAGCAACCCGCGCAGTGACCGGGCGAAGGACTTCCTGTCGAAGATCCTTCACCACTGACGGAGCCCGCCGTACCGGCTCCCGTATCCGCTGATCACTCACTTCGCGTCAACTCTAGGGAATTTCACCATGCAGCTTCGTAAGGTCACCGCCGCCTCGGCCGCCGTGCTCGCCCTCGCCCTCACCGCCACCGCCTGTGGTTCCGACGACAAGGACGACTCGGCCGGTTCGGGCGGCGGCAAGAAGATCACCATCGGCATCAAGATCGACCAGCCGGGTATCGGCCTGAAGACCCCGGACGGCAAGTACACCGGCTTCGACGTCGACGTCGCCACGTACGTCGCCAAGGAGCTCGGCTACGACGCCAAGAACATCGAGTTCAAGGAGACGAAGAGCGCCGACCGCGAGACGGCGATCTCGCGCGGTGACGTCAAGTTCATCGTCGCCTCGTACTCGATCAACGACGAGCGCCTGCAGAAGGTCGACTTCGCCGGTCCGTACCTGCTGGCCCACCAGGACATCCTGGTCCGCGCGGACGACAACACGATCAAGTCGCCCGAGGACCTGAACAACAAGAAGCTCTGCTCGGTCACCGGCTCGACCTCGGCGCAGAACGTCAAGGACAAGCTGGCCCCGAAGGCGCAGCTGCAGGAGTACGGCGGCTACTCGGAGTGCCTGACCGGGCTGGAGAACAAGGCCGTCGACGCGCTGACCACGGACGACAGCATCCTGGCCGGCTACGCCTCGCAGGACGTCAACAAGGGCAAGTTCAAGCTGGCCGGCTTCAAGATGACCAACGAGAACTACGGCATCGGCCTGAAGAAGGGCGACGCCGACCTCAAGAAGAAGATCAACGACGCGCTGACCAAGATGGTCTCGGACGGCTCGTGGCAGAAGGCCGTGGACGCGAACTTCGGTCCCGCCGGCTACAAGAACGAGGAAGCTCCGAAGATCGGCAACGTCGTCAAGTGAAGCAGGGCTGACCGGGCGCGCCGCCGCTGAACGGCGGCGCGCCGCGCCCTCCTACACGCGGAAGCACGGGAGATCGTGTTCGACTTTCTTGATGGTTATGACCTGTTGGGGGCCTTCTGGGTCACGGTGAAGCTCACCGTGTTCTCCGCCCTCGGCTCCCTCATATGGGGAACGCTGCTGGCCGGCATGAGGGTCAGCCCGGTCCCCCTGATGCGCGGGTTCGCGACCGTTTACGTGAACGTGGTCCGGAACATTCCGCTGACCGTGATCATCGTCTTCGCCTCGCTGGGCCTCTTCCAGACCCTTCAGATCACGCTCGGAGGCGGTGGCGACTTCAAGGTCATCAACTTCCGGCTCGCGGTGCTCGCCTTCGTCGTCTACACCGCGTCGTTCGTGAGCGAGGCCCTGCGTTCGGGCATCAACACGGTGCCGGTGGGCCAGGCGGAGGCGGCCCGGGCGCTCGGGCTCAGCTTCGGCCAGGTGCTGCGGCTGATCGTGCTCCCGCAGGCGTTCCGTTCGGTGGTCAATCCGCTGTCCAACGTGCTCATCGCGTTGACGAAGAACACCACCGTCGCGGCGGCGATCGGCGTCGCGGAGGCCTCGTACCTGATGAAGGAAATGATCGAGAACGAGGCCCAGCTGCTGCTGATCTCCGGTGTGTTCGTCCTCGGATTCGTCATCCTGACCCTCCCGACCGGTCTCATCCTCGGCTGGGTCGCCAAGAAGGTGGCGGTGAAGCGATGAGCTCCGTCCTGTACGACGCGCAGGGGCCCCGCGCCAAGCGGCGCAACATCCTGTACACCGTCCTCTTCGTGCTGGCCGCCGCGGCCGTGGTGTGGTGGGTGTACGACGGCCTCGCCGAGAAGCACCAGCTCGACTGGATCAAGTGGAAGCCGTTCTTCACCAGCTCCCTGCCCTGGGAGACCTACATCTGGCCGGGCTTCCAGAACACGATCAAGGCAGCGTTCTTCTCACTGCTCATCGCGCTGCCGCTGGGCGCGCTGTTCGGGATCGGGCGGCTTTCGGACCACCGCTGGGTGCGCGCGCCGGGCGGCGTGGTCGTGGAGTTCTTCCGCGCCATCCCCGTGCTGCTCCTGATGATCATCGCCAACGCGGCATACTCCGAGTACACCGACCTCGAACCGGACACGCGTCTGCTGTACGCCGTGGTGACGGGCCTGGTGCTCTACAACGCCTCGGTACTCGCCGAGATCGTACGAGCGGGCATCCTGACGCTCCCCCGCGGGCAGACGGACGCGGCCAAGGCGATCGGTATGCGCAAGGGCCAGACGATGATCTTCGTGCTGCTGCCGCAGGCGGTCACCGCCATGCTGCCGGCCATCGTCAGCCAGCTCGTGGTGATCGTGAAGGACACCGCCCTGGGCGGCGCGGTGCTCAGCTACCCGGAGCTGCTGGCCTCGGTCCGTCCGATGTCCGCGAACTACGGGTCGAACACCATCGCGTGCTTCACGATCATCGCGGTGATCTATCTCGCCCTGAACTTCGTCCTGACGTCCTTCGCGAGCTGGCTGGAGCGGTGGCTCCGGCGCGGCAAGAAGAGCACGGGCGCGGTCGTGGGCACCGGGCCGGGGGGCGAACTGGAGACGATCGGTGCGCCGTCGCTCAGGCCTGACGATGGAAGCGCCGCCTGACGGCTCGTCGTACGACGCCCGCGAGGGGCGGTGGCACACCTGCCACCGCCCCTCGCCGCGTTCCGGCGTCGCTTGACGCAAGCACCGGCAGTAGGTTGCATACGTTCTGTGATCGCGCACCGAGTCCCCGACGCCGCAGCACCCCCTCCGACGCCCGCGCACCGTCCGTTCCGCTTCACCGGGACGTTCGGTTTCACCGCACTTCCGACGGGGGACGCGCCGTGGACCCGGTGATCGTCGTCGGTGCCGGGCCGGTGGGTCTGGCGCTCTCGCTGGCCCTCGCCGCGCAGGGCGTGCCGTCCGTGCTGCTCGACGAGGACCCCGACAACGACGAGACACGCCCCGCCCGTACGGTCGTGCTGCGCGAGGACACCGCGGCCTTCCTGGAGCGGCTGGGCTGCAAGGCGCTGCGGGACGAGGGACTGCGCTGGTCCGGCTGGCGTTCGGTGCGGCGCAGGCAGCTGGTGCGCGAGCTGCCGCTCGGCGAGGACGCGGCCCCGGGCAGCGGGGTGCCGGCCGCCCCCGTGCACGTACCGCAGCACGCGCTCGTACGGGGCCTGCGGGACGCGGTGGCCGCACAGGAGCTGGTGCAGACGGCAGGGCCCAGCCGGATCGACACTCTGGAGCAGGACCCGGCGGGGGTCACCGTGCACACGAGGGAGCCCGGATCGACCTGGTGGCGAGGGAGTTACCTGGTCGGCTGCGACGGGGCCCGGTCCACCGTGCGCAAACTCCTCGACATCCGGTTTCCCGGGCGTACGGCGGTGGAACGGCACGCCGTGGCCGCCCTGCGCGCCGAGCTGCCCCGGCCCGGTGAGGCCGTGCTGCACCGGTCGCCGCCCTGGCGCACCGGCGGCGCCGAGGTCACGGCGCGCCCGCTGCCCGACGACGTGTGGCGGCTGGACTGGCTCCTGCCCGCGCGCGGCGAACTGGTCACGCCGGACGCGCTCGTCACCCGGGTCCGGGACACGCTCGCCGGCTGGTGCGGCGAGACTCCCCCGTACGAGCTGCTGGACACCGGGGTCTACACGCTGCACCACCGGCTGGCCCGGCGGTGGCGGGTGAAGCGTTCCTTCCTGGCCGGGGACGCCGCCCATCTGCTCGGTGCCCTCGGCACCCAGGGGCTCGACGAGGGGCTGCGGGACGCGGAGAACCTGGCCTGGAAGCTGGCCCTGGCCTGGCACCACGGGGCGTCCGACGCGCTCCTCGACAGCTATCAGGCCGAACGCCGGGCCGCCGTCGCCGCACGGCTGCGCGCCGCCGACCAGTCGCTGCCGATACTGCGGGGCGGCGGAGGTCTGCGGACGCTCGTACCGGGGAGCGCACGGGGGCATGACGCCCTGCTGATGGACGGGCATCTGGGCTGCGGCCCCCTCGGTGCGCCCCCTTCCTACGCCCTGTCCCCCCTTGCGCCCGCGCGCAGCGAGGCGCACGCCTCGGTGGGCACGCCCCCCGGTGCGCCGGTGGCCGATGTTCGGGTCACGGCGCCCGACGGCACTCCGGTGCGGCTGCGCGAGCGGCTGGGGCAGGGGCAGTTGCTCGTGGTGCTGGTGGCGCCCGGAACCGGAGTATGGGACCGGCGCCACTGGATGCGCGCCGGAGTGATGCCCCGGCTGGCGGAGGCCGTCGAGGCCCTGCCGGTAAAGGCCGAACTGCTGGTGGCCGAGAGCTATCCGGGAGCCTCCGCGCACACGGTCCTGCTGGTCAGGCCGGACGGGCATCTCGTGCAGGCGTTCGGCGGGGTGCGTCCGGCCGAGCTGTTCGCGGCGGCGGACGCGGCGCGCGGCGGCGCTGCCGGGACGTCGGTGCGTGCCGACAGGACCGCGGACGTCAATTGACCCTCACGGGCGCGCATGGTCTACTCCCGGTCATGACCGACACCGATGTGCGCCTGTGGCGGAGGGTCCATATGGACCTGCTCCGCTACGCGGGCTGCGTGTGTCGCCCGTCCTGCTGAATCGCCCTCACCTGCCTTCGCCGTGCGCTGTGCCGTACGGCGGGGCGTCCTCGCGAACTCTCAGGACGGTCTCCGTGTCTGCCTCTCCCTTCCCCCCTGCCCCCGTGCCCACACGCACATCCGCTCCGGCTCCGACCGCCGCGGAACTGCTCGACTTCGTCCGCCGCACCGCCGCGGACACCGCGCTCGTCGCCTCCCTCCCCCTCGACCCGGAGGGCCGGACCTGGATCCGGCTCGACGGACCCGGTGGCAGCGAGGCCTGGCTGATCGGCTGGCCGCCGGGCACCGGCACCGGCTGGCACGACCACGCCGACTCGGTCGGCGCCTTCCTCACCGCGGCCGGCACGCTCAGGGAGCACTCGCTCGCGGCCCGGCTGCCCACCGACGGCTGGAAGACCCTGGAACTGAACGAGGACATCGACCGCACCCGGGAGCTGACCCCCGGCCGGGGCAGGGCCTTCGGCCGCCACCACGTCCACGAGGTGCTGAACGAGTCCGGCACGGAGCACGCCGTCTCCGTCCACGCGTACTACCCGCCGCTGCCGCGCATCCGCCGCTACAGCCGCACCGGCGCGGTGCTCCGCCTGGAGCAGACCGAGGGACCGGAGGACTGGAATTGAGCGACGAGGCCCTCGGGATCGATGAGCTGCTGGAGCGCGTCAGGGCCGGATACGCACGGCTCGGCCCGCAGGAAGCATGGGCGGCGGCCGCCGAGGGCGCCCTGCTCGTGGACATCCGCTACGCGGAGCTGCGAGAGCGGGACGGGCTCATCCCGGGGGCCCTGGTCATCGAACGCAACGAACTGGAATGGCGGCTGGACCCGCGGGGAAGCCACCGGGTCCCGGAGGCGGTGGACCACGGTCTGCGGGTGGTGGTGATCTGCAACGAGGGTTACGCGTCGAGCCTGGCGGCCGATTCGCTGCACCGGCTCGGCCTGTACCGGGCAACGGACCTGGTGGGCGGCTTCCAGGCGTGGCGCGCGGCGGGCCTTCCGGTCGAGACGTGAGACGAGGGGGCGGCCCGCCCGGGCCGCCCCCTCATGCCCCCCTCGTCACCGGCCCGCGGCCACCTCCACCGGGCGGGTCCGGAGCGCGAACCGGCCGGGCAGTGCCGTCGCGGCCAGGGCCAGCAGCGCGGCGGTGCCGACCACTGCCCCGTACACCAGGGGCAGCACACCGGGCGCCGCGCTCCCCGTCATGCCGATGCTGAACGCGGTCAGTACGGCGAGCGCGATACCGGTGCCGAGGGCCGTGGAGATCACCAGGACCGACAGCGTCTCGGTACGGAGCATCCGCAGCACCTGGCGGCGTGTGGCGCCCGCGAGGCGCAGGAGGGCGAACTCCCTGAACCGTTCCGACACCGACATGGCCAGCGTGTTGACGACGGCGATGGCCGTGAAGGCGAGAACCAGCCCCATGGCGAGGAGGTTGACCTCGGCGTTCTCCTGCCCCCGGTCGGCCTGGAGTCGGTCGGCCACCGCCGGGGTGACGACCTCGACGCCGGGGAACTTCCGCACGGCGGCGGTCAGTTCGCCCCCGGACGCCTCCCCGGCCACCAGCACCGTCGCGGCGAGCGGGTTGTCCATGTGCCGTGCGACCAGCTCGTGCGGCAGGGTGAGGTCCCCGAAGCCGAGGCCCCGCCGGTAGACGGCGGCGACGGTGAGGGTGGCGGGGGTGCCGTCCCCGAGGTGCAGGGCGAGTTCGCTGCCGACGTGCAGCCCGAGCCGCTCGGCGGCGAGTTCGCTGATCGCGGCGGTCCGCCCGTTGGCGGCGAACGCGGCGAGGGAACCGCTCGTCACGCCGGGGTCCCAGGTGCGGGTGAGCCCAGGACCGGTGACGCCCTGTGCGGCGTACTTCTCCAGACCCACGCGCACGGTGGTCCGTACGACCTCCGTGGCGGCAGTGACCCCGGGCGTCGCGCGGACCGCCTCGGTGGCCGCCGACGGCACGCCCGGCCCCTGCGCTCCGAGCACCCAGGTGGCGCGGATGCCCTCCCTGGCCTGGGCGCGCGCGGCGTCGCCGACGGTCGGCTGGAGGAAGAGGACGGTGCACGTCATGCCGATGAGCAGGGTGAGCGGGGTGACGACGGAGGCCATCCGGGTGGAGTTTCCCCGGACGTTCGCGGTGGCCAGCGCGCTCATCGGCCCGGTCCGCCGGAGCACGCCCGCCAGCAGGAAGGCAGCCGCCCGTACGAGGAGGGGCCCAAGCAGCGAGAGGGCCGTGGCCAGCACGACTACGGCCAGGAAGGTCACGGGGGTCGAGGCGGCCTCGGTGCGCAGCACGCTCAGGACACCGACCAGCGCACCGCCGCCGGCGAGGAGGAGCAGCCCCGCGAGGAGGCGGCCCCGCGCCGGGCGGCCGCGCTCGACCGCGGACTCGGCCATGGCCTCGGCCGGACGGAGACCGGCGATCCGGCGGCCGGAGATCCGGGCGGCGGCCCAGGCACCGAGCAGGGTGACCGCGACGGCGGCCAGTGCGGGGAGGACTCCGGCCGTACGTTCCAGCGTCGGCGGGATCACTCCCATGCCGGTGAACCGGCCGTGCAGCCAGGCGGCGAGCGGCAGTCCGGCGAGCGCGCCCAGGATTCCGGCGAGGGCCCCGACGACCAGGGCCTCCCGGCCGAGCAGCCTGCGGACCTGCCGCGAGGTGGCGGCGATGGTACGGAGCAGGGCCAGCTCGCGGTGGCGCTGCTGGATGGAGAGGGCGAACGTCCCGACGACGACGAGCACCGCGACCAGCAGCGAGGTGCCGCCCATGGCCCCGCCCATCGAGACCAGCTTGACGCGGGCCCCCGCCGCGTCGAGGAATTCGACCGGTCCGCGTCCGTCACCCGTCGCCACCTGGGCGGTGGTGCCCTTGAGTGCGGCGGTGACCCGCTCCTTCAGCGTGCCGGTGTCCGTGCCCGGCTCGGGCAGGACGCCGATCGCGCTGACCCGGCCCGCACGGTCCGCGAGCCGTCGGGCCTCCGCGGTGGAGAAGAACAGCGAGCGCTGCTGCCGGAGTTCGCCCCGCCCCCGGGGCGAGGCGATGCCGCTGACCCGGTACGTGCGCGGGGCGCGGGTCGACTGCACGGTGATCCGGTCGCCGGTCGCGAGGCCCGCGCGTGCGGCGAGGGTCCGGTCGATCACCACGTCGTCGGCGGACGCCGGGGCCCGGCCGGCGGTGAGCGCGAAGGGGGTCAGCGGGGCGGACGACCAGGCGTGCCCGTGGAAGGGGACGTCGTCGTCCGCTGCCCGGGCGGGGAGCCCCAGCGGCTGGGCGAGGAAGGTGAGTTCGGGGACGACCGCGCGGACGCCCGGCAGCCGGCGCAGCCGGTCAGCGGTCGCGGCGGGAAGCCAGGCCCGTTCGGCGACGGGCTTCGCCTTGTGCTTGATCTTCGTCTTGCCGTTGCCCTTGTGCTTCACGGTCGTGCGGTGGACGTTCTGGTCGGCCGAGACGATCAGCGCGGTAGCCGCGTACCGCTCGGTCGCGATCCGGCCGCGCAGGCCGGTCTCCAGCAGGGTGCCGCAGGCGGTGACAAGTGCGGCGGCACACATGAGGGCGAGGAACGCCCCGAGGAATCCCGCCTTGCGGTGCCGGATCGTCCGCAGGGCATAGCGCAGCATCATGAGGCATCCGTCTCTGATCGATCGAGGTCCGGAAAGGCGAGCAGGCGGGTGTGGACCGTCCGCGCGCCAGGTGCGGTGTCGGCGCCGGGGCGCCTGTAGCGGTTCATCAGGGCGATGTACTCCTCGAAGAACGCGCGGAGTTCGGGGAGGGTGAGGCTCAGCGCGCCCCGCGAGTAGGCGAAGGCGTCCGCCCACTCGTCCGGCGCGTCCGCGCTCTCGCGCTGGAGCCGTTCGAAGAGGGCGAGGTCGGCCGCGTACGCGTGACGGTTCAGCTCCTCGATGACGAGGCGCAGTTCGGGCGTCCGCCGGGACGGTGCCGGGAAGCGCCGGTCCCCGGGAACGGCCCGCCACCACCGGCCCCGGCGCCCGTCCGGCTGCTGCGGCGCGGTGTCCGCCACGAACCCGTAGCGGGCCAGTTCACGCAGGTGATAGCTGGTCGCCCCGGTGTTCAGCCCCAGCGCGCGGGCGAGGATCGCGGAGGTCGCGGGGCCGTGCAGGGTGAGGTGCTGAAGAATCTGCTGGCGCCGCGGCTGGGCAAGCGCTTTGAGGGCGGCCAACTCCGTGATCTCGGTACCACCGGGCTTCTCTGGCATGTGTCACACACTGCTCTGTGCACAGATACCTGTGCACTGGAGCATCCCGGCGTCTCCGTAGGGGGGTTGTCCCCCCTGGGCTTACGGCTCCGGGGGCGGGGGCGCGCGGCCTCGCGGAGATCGGGGTGGGCCCTCACCGCCAGACCCGGACCGGCTCCGCGCGGCGGGGCGGCGGCGGTGCGGCTCGCCGGGGCGCGGGGCCGGGAGGAGCGGGGCGCCGCCGGGCGGGCACCGGCGCTTCGTCGGGCCCGGGTGCGGTACTCCTCGTCGCCCCACGCGGGCGGGCCCGTCCGTGGGCCACCACCGGAATGCCCCCGTGACACACCCGTTTGGCGTCGCTCGGGTGGAGCGGCCCGGGAGGGGGACGGACATTCGGCTCACGGCGGGTGCGGCCACTCCGGCTGCCCGTCTGCCGGAACGCCGTCAGGGCGCCGGTACGCCGCTACGACGGGGAGCACGCACCGATGCCGACCACCGCCCTCACCCCCGACGAACTCGATGCCCAGGCCGCACGCCTCCATGACACGGACGCCTGGCGGCAGATCGTCACCGGCTGGGACCTGACCGCCCCGGTGCCCTCCCCGGGTCCCGTGAGCACCGCCCCGCCCGCGCCGGCCCCCGCTGACGACTGGCGCGCCCTGCTCTCCGTACCGGTGGAACGGCTGATCGCCGACAGCGTCCGGGCACTTCCCCCCGCCGCACCGGGCGAGCGTCCGCTTCCCGGGCGCATCGGTGCGATCCTGCCCGACCGTCTCCACGCGTGGCGGCGCGTCGGGCAGCCCGATGTGCGGCCGTCCGTCCATCTCGCCCACGCCAGGCGGATCCTGACCGAGTGGGGCTGGCAGAACACCCCGTACCGGCTCCGCAACATGCGGGGCGCCCGCTGCGTCTGCGGTGCCATGCTGACCGCGCACCGTCTGGGCTACGGCTCGGCGGAGACGGTCGACCGCGCCGGGGCGTGGCTCATCGCGGAGCTTCGCTCCCAGGGCTGGACCGGGCTGATCGGTCCCTGGAACCGCTACCCGGGGCGCACTGCCGAGGACGCCCTCGCGCTGGTCGACGCCACCATCAGCCGCGCGGCCCGCGCCGGCCAGTAGTGGCAGACGGCTCAGAAGGGCTCGTCCAGCCCTTCCGTGTCCTCCCCCTCCTCCTCCAGCGCCCGGCGCACCACGCGCAGGGCCATCCCCTCGCCGTATCCCTTGCGGGCGAGCATGCCCGCGAGGCGGCGCAGGCGTTTGTCGCGGTCCAGTCCCCGGGTGGACCGGAGCTTGCGGGCGACGAGCTCGCGCGCCGTCTCCTCCTCCTGCTCGGAGTCGAGCTGCCCCACGGCTTCATCGATCACGGCGGCGTCCACCCCCTTGGTCCGCAGCTCACGGACCAGCGCCCGGCGAGCGAGCCCTCGGCCGTGGTGCCGGGACTCCACCCAGGCGTCGGCGAAGGCGGCGTCATCGATCAGCCCGACGTCCTCGAAGCGGGACAGCACCTCTTCGGCCGCCTCGTCCGGGATCTCCCGCTTGCGGAGAGCGTCCGCGAGCTGCTTGCGGGTGCGCGGTGTGCCGGTGAGCAGGCGCAGGCAGATGTTGCGGGCCTGCTCGACCGGGTCGCGCGGTTCCCCCTTCTCGGCCCTCGACGAGGAGGGGGAACCGCTGTCACTGGACCGGGAGCGGGAACGCCGTCCCGCTCCCTCACCGGATCCGGAGGCCGCGCCGGGGTCGACGGCGCCGGCCGGCCACTCAGTACGACGCGTCACGGATCAGCTCTTGGCCGCGGCCGCCTTGGCCGGCTTGGTCTTGCCGGCCGCCGCCGTCGCCGCCGGCTTCGCCGCGGCCTCGGCCGGAGCCGCCGCGCCCGCCGCGTCCGCACCGGACTCCGCGGCGTCCTCGGGCCGGACCCCGACGCCCAGCTTCACCAGGATCTTCTTCTCGATCTCGTTGGCGAGGTCGGGGTTGTCCTTGAGGAAGTTGCGCGCGTTCTCCTTGCCCTGGCCGAGCTGGTCGCCCTCGTACGTGTACCAGGCACCGGCCTTGCGGACGAAGCCGTGCTCCACGCCCATGTCGATCAGGCCGCCCTCGCGGCTGATGCCCTGGCCGTAGAGGATGTCGAACTCCGCCTGCTTGAAGGGCGGCGCGACCTTGTTCTTGACGATCTTGACGCGGGTGCGATTGCCGACCGCGTCGGTGCCGTCCTTGAGCGTCTCGATCCGGCGGATGTCGAGACGCACCGAGGCGTAGAACTTGAGCGCCCGGCCCCCGGTGGTGGTCTCCGGCGAGCCGAACATCACACCGATCTTCTCGCGGAGCTGGTTGATGAAGATCGCGGTGGTCTTGGACTGGTTGAGCGCGCTGGTGATCTTCCGGAGCGCCTGGCTCATCAGGCGGGCCTGGAGACCCACGTGCGAGTCACCCATCTCGCCCTCGATCTCCGCGCGCGGCACCAGGGCCGCGACGGAGTCGATGACGATGAGGTCGAGGGCGCCCGAGCGGACCAGCATGTCCACGATCTCAAGAGCCTGCTCACCGTTGTCCGGCTGGGACAGGATGAGGTTGTCGATGTCGACGCCGAGCTTCTTCGCGTACTCCGGGTCGAGGGCGTGCTCCGCGTCGATGAAGGCCACCGAGCCGCCGAGCTTCTGCGCGTTCGCCACGGCGTGCAGCGTCAGCGTCGTCTTACCGGAGGACTCCGGTCCGTACACCTCCACCACACGGCCGCGCGGCAGACCGCCGACGCCCAGCGCGACGTCGAGCGCGGTGGACCCGGTGGGAATCACCTCGATGGGCTCGTTCGGCCGCTCGCCGAGGCGCATCACCGCGCCCTTGCCGAATTGCCGTTCAATCTGTGCGAGTGCGGCGTCCAGCGCCTTCTCGCGGTCGGTTCCTGCCATGGGTTCCACCCGATTTGCTTGAGTCGATCGCTTCACGTCAAAGACGCTAACCCCTGCCACTGACAATGGGCCTCGACGTCCTCCCGGCCTGTGGAAAACTCCGCGGTCGGGCCCGGGAAAACCCGGCCGGAATCCCATGAGAATGGATGTTCGATTTTAGTGTCAAGCGCACCACGCCGCCCCCGCACGCATGGGCCGGAGGGGCGGAGCGGTCAGCTCCGGGGCCGGGCGCGCGGGCTGTAGGCCAGCCTGAACTGGGGGAAGCGTTCCCTTCCGGGGTCCAGCAGATCGATCAGCGCGATCAGCTGGACCTGGAGATCCGTAAGGCGGCCGACGGCCTGGGCGGTGTCGGCCGCCAGCCTGTCCACGTCCGCCAGCAGATCGGTGAACCACGCGGCGAACTCCTGGTCGTGTTCCAGCTTCGAGCAGAACTCCGCGTAGCCCAGGCAGCGGCGCCGGCCCGGCTCGCTGTCGGGGTGGACCATGAGCTCGCCGACGGCCCGCTGCTGGGCGTGGAACAGACGGAGTTCATTGCTCACTGTGTCGATCCTGGACAAGCTCGAACCGATCCGGGAGATCTGCGTCATGACCTGTGCGTTGACGCGGCTCCGGCCCAGCTCCAGGAACTGGATGTCACGCCGCAGGATCTCCACCCAGCCCAGGTACTCGGCCAGCACGAACACCGTGCTGTGGCGGACGAAGCCGGCCTCGCGCGGGGTCCCCCGAGTGAGGAAGCTCGTCAGGAAACCGTCGCCGCGCGCGGGATCCTGATCGGTGTCATGGCCCTGCAGGATGTTGAACAGCCGCCTCTGCAGATCGAACGCGGCCCACGCCAGGGAAGCCCCGTACCGGTCCATGTAGTCGCGCTGCTCCCGGGACCGCAGGCGGCGCTGCTGCCAGTAGCTGAAGAGCGCGGCCGCCGCCGCACCGCAGACGGCCACGGCCGCCGATGCCAGGGACAGCCACTCCATGTTCCCCCCAGGGTCGGCACGACATCCCGCGCCTCAGCGTACGGGCCGCCCGGCCCGCTCCGGCGGGAGGAGCACTTCAGGTGGGGCCCGGCCCGGAAGGCCCCTCCGGCCGCTCCGGTTCCTCCGGCTCGCCGCCGTCCGGCCGCCCGTCCACATCCCGGCCGTCCTCGCCCGCGAAAGCGGTACGCATCCGTCTCAGGCGCGTCCACAAGGGCTCGCCGCGCACGCCGGGGCGGCTGCCGTGGACGCGCGGGTCGTCCGTGACGTCGTAGCGCTTCACGTACGCCCCGAGGAACGCCTGCAGCGTGGCCACGGCCGGGATGGCGATCAGCGCGCCGACGGCGCCCATGAGTGCCGTGCCCGCGATGACCGAGCCGAACGCCACGGCGGGGTGGATGTCCACCGTCTTCGCGGTGAGCTTGGGCTGGAGCATGTAGTTCTCGAACTGCTGGTACACCACGACGAAGCCGAGGACCCAGAGCGCGTACCACGGGTCGACGGTGAAGGCGATCAGCATCGGCAGGGCGCCCGCGAGATAGGTGCCGATCGTGGGGATGAACTGCGAGACGAGCCCGACCCAGACCGCGAGCGCCGGTGCGTACGGCACGCCGAGGGCGGCGAGCAGGATGTAGTGCGCGATGCCGGAGATCAGCGCCATCAGGCCGCGCGAGTAGAGGTAGCCGCCGGTCTTGTCGACGGCGATCTCCCAGGCCCGCAGCACCTCGGCCTGGCGGGCCGGGGGCAGCACGGAGCACAGCCCGCGGCGCAGCCGGGGGCCGTCCGCCGCGAAGTAGAAGGAGAACAGGAAGATCGTCAGCAGGCGGAAGAGGCCTCCGAGGACGGTCGCCGAGACGTCGAGCACGCCGGTCGCGCTGTTCTGTACGTACTTCTGCAGCCAGTCGGAGTGCAGCAGGCTGTCCTGGACCTCGACGCGGGAGAGCTCCGTGTGGAAGGTCTGGTTGACCCAGTTGATCACCGAGTCGAGGTAGTCCGGGAAGTCCTCCACCATGTCCACGATCTGGCCCGCGAGCATCGAGCCGAGCAGGAAGACGAAGCCGGCCCCCGCGATCATCACACCGAGGAAGACCAGGAAGGTGGCGAGACCCCGGCGCATGCCGCGGGCGGACATCCGGCTCACGGCGGGTTCGATGGCGAGCGCCAGGAAGAAGGCGATCAGCACATTGATCAGCAGGCCGATGAGCTGGTCGAACGCCCAGCTGCCGAGCCGGAAGCAGGCGTAGAGCGCGAGGGCGAGGACCATGGCACGCGGCAGCCAGGCGGGCATGCGGGCGGGCCCGCCGCCGGACGGCGGGACCGGTGGCGCGGCCGGTGGGACGGGCGGCGTGCGCGGCGGCTGGATCTGAGCGGTCTCGTCTGTGGGTGCCACGGAGCAAGTCTCGCCTATGTGGGTGACAGTCCCTCGCGCACCCCGGAAGGCGGCCTTCCCGCCCCGGAGTCAGCGCCTGTCGGCGGGGATGTCCATCGCCGCGCAGACCGCGCGCCAGACGTCCTTCGTCTCCCAGCCGGCCGCGAGCGCCTCATGGACCGTACGTCCGCCCAGCTCCGCCATCACGTGGTCGCGTGCGAAGGAGTCCGCGTAGGCCGCGCCGAAGTGGTCCGCCATCCGTTCCCAGAAAATCGTCAACCGCATGCGTTCAGTATCCCGCTCCTGAGAGTGCAGCCGGGCCGCATAGGCCCTGCTCGGGGGGCCGAAGCCCTACGGTCGGTCCATGGCTGCAACTGGAACAAATCCCCTCGACCGTGCCGAGCGGTTCATCTGGCTCACGGCCCGTGTCCTCGAACAGCGGCGGTTCGCCCATCAGTATCTGGAGGGAAGCGCGGAGGCGGTGGAAACAGCGCTCACCGCGTATGCCAACGAGGACGGAGGTTACGGCCACGCACTCGAACCCGATCTGCGGGGCCCGGTCAGTCAGCCCCTGCACACCGCGCACGCGCTCAGCGTCCTCGACTCCATCGGCCGGTGCGGCGGTCTGCGGGTGGAGCGGATCTGCCGGTACCTGACGGAGGTGTCCACCAAGGAGGGCGCCCTGCCCGCGCTGCTGCCCTCCCAGCGCAACTATCCGGCGGCCCCCTTCATCCCGATCGTGGACGACCCGCCGGCCGAACTGCTGGCCACCGGGCCCGTCGTCGGGCTGCTGCATCGCAACGAGGTCTGGCACGCCTGGCTCTTCCGTGCGACGGACTTCTGCTGGTCGGCCGTGGACACCCTGGAGGTGTCGCATCCGTACGAGATCGAGGCGGCGGTCGCCTTTCTCGACGGGGTGCCGGACCGGCAACGGGCGGAGGCCGCCGCCGAACGGCTGGGGCGGCTGGTGCGCGACCAGCGGCTCGCCGTACTCGATCCGGACCGGCGCGCCGAGTACCCGGTGGCCCCCGGGTACGCACCGGGCGAGCAGCACTTCCCGTACGACTACGCCCGTACACCCGCGTCGCTCGCCCGGCGGTGGTTCTCCGACACCGAGATGGAGCGGTCGCTGGACCATCTCGCCGCCGCACAGGAACCGGACGGCGGCTGGCCGGTGACCTGGCGGCAGTGGGCACCCGGGACTGCACTGGAGGGACGCCCCCTGGTCACCCTCAGGGCGCTGGAAACGCTGCGGGCGCATGGCCGCGTCCTGACGTGAAGGGGCGGCACGGCGGGGACAGGCGCTCCGGTAAGGGGCACGCTCCAGGAGGCATGCCCCTTACGCTCCAGGCGGCACACCGCTGGCCTTCCCGGGGCCGACCAGCGCCTAGCCCAGCGCGCGCACCCCTGCCGTGACGACCACCGCAGCGGCCACGACCACCAGGAACGGGGCGCGCAGGACAAGGGCGAGCGCCGCGGCGGCGAGGCCCGCGCCCCTGGCGTCCAGGGCCAGGTGCGGTCCGTCTCCGAAGGTCTGCTGGGCGGTGAGCGCGGCCAGCAGGGCCACCGGGAGCAGGGCGGCCAGGCGTTGCACCAGCGGCCGTTCCAGGGCCCCGGCGGGCACCAGGAGGCCGACGAGTTTGGCCAGGTAGCAGCCGACGCAGGTCAGCGCGATGGCGATCCAGACGTTCACCGGCCGCCCTCCGCCCGGGTCGCACCGGTGTCCTCGGGCCCGCCCGTGCCGCCACCCCTGGCGCGCCCCACCAGGAACAGGACGACGGGCGCGGCCAGCGCGGCCAGCAGCACAGGCACCCCGGCCGGCAGCACCGGCAGGAGGCCGAGGGCGAGCAGCACGGCGAGCGCCGCCGTCACGCGCTCCGTCGTGGACTTCAGCATCGGTGCGAGCAGCGCGAGGAAGACGGCCGGGCCGGCCGCGTCGAGCCCCCAGGCGTCGGTGTCGCCGAGCGCCTCGGCGCCCATGGCGCCCACCAGGGTGGTCAGGTTCCACAGCACGTAGAGGGTGAGCCCGGTGACGGTGAAGCCGAGCCGGGCTGCCCGCCGGGTGGGCTGGGGCAGCGTCACGGCGGTCGTCTCGTCGATGACCCATTGGGCGGCGAGCGGACGCAGGGCGCGCGGCAGGGCGAGGAGCTGGGAGAGCCGCAGTCCGTAGAAGGCGTTGCGTACGCCGAGGAAGAAGGCCCCGGCGGCCGCGGTGTACGGGTTGCCGCCCGCGGCGAGTGCGCCGACCAGGGCGAACTGGGACGCGCCGGTGAAGACGAGCAGGCTGAGCGCGCACGTCTGGAGCAGGCTCAGGCCGGAGCCCGCCGAGGTGACGCCGAAGGCGAAGCCGGAGAGGCCGACGGCTATGCCGACGCCGAGCGCGTCGCGTACGACGGCCGAGTCCGGCTTGGTCCCGGCCGCAAGTGTGCTGCCGTCCGCCGGGTCGGCGGTGGTGCAGGGGGGTGCTGTCTGTTTCGCCACGTTCAGCACGCTACCCGGGGCGTTCCGGGCCGGTCTTGTACGTTCTTGCACGTTCGCGCTGGTAGGCGCCGGGGGTCACTCCCACGATCCGGGTGAAGTGACGGTTGAGATGCGGCTGGTCGGTGAAGCCGACTTCCGTCGCCGCGACCGAGGGGGCCGTGCCCGCGTCGAGCATCCGGCGCGCACGCCGTACCCGGGCGTCGGTGAGCCAGGTGTGCGGGGGCATGCCGTACTGCTTCTTGAAGGCGCGCAGCAGCGCGAACGGGCTCGTGCCCAGCTCGGCGGCCAGCGCCTCCAGGGTCGGCGGTTCGGCCATCCGGGATTCCAGGAGGGCCCGGGCGCGCGCCGCGTCGCGGGCGCCGGCGGCGCGGGGGGCCGAGGCGGGAAGGGCGGTGCCGTGCCGGGCGAGCAGGCGGGCGACGACGACCCGCAGCACACTGTCGGCGGCCAGGGCGTTGCCCTCCTCGGCCGCCCGGTGGACCTCGGCTATCAGCCGGGCCGCGTACGGATCGGCCACCCCGGTCTCGGCGAAGCCGACGGTGCCGCGCAGGCGCGTCGTATCGGCGGCGATGTCGTTGATCACCTGCGCGGACGGGTAGAGCGTGTCGTACGCCCAGCCTTCGGGGACACCGGCACGGGCGCTGTGCGGCACCTCCGGGTTGATCATGACCACGGTCCCCGGCCCCGCGTGCAGGGTTCCCGAAGGCGTTCCGATGTCCTCGACGCCGTGGCTCACCGTGGCGACGACATAGCCCTCGTGGCTGTGGCGCGGGAAGGTGTGCCGGATGTAGCGGGCCCGCAGCAGGTCCAGGTCGGGCAGCGCCGCGTAACTCCAGTGCCGTGCCCACTCCCCCGGTTGCTGTGCTCCTGCCATGGTGGGATTCTCCCAGCTCGCGGGCGGACCGGCCGCCGGTCCCGCGGCCCGCCCGGTGGTTGCGGGGCCGTTGTCAGTGGCGGGGTGCACGATGGGGGACATGACCGGCTCCGCACTCGATTCCTTCTCCCCCGCGACCCGCAGTTGGTTCACGGGGGCGTTCAGCGCGCCGACCGCCGCGCAGGAGGGCGCCTGGCGGGCGATCGGCGAGGGATCGGACGTGCTGGTCGTCGCGCCGACCGGCTCGGGCAAGACGCTTGCCGCCTTCCTCGCCGCCCTGGACCGGCTGGCGGCCGTCCCTCCTCCGGCGGAGGCGAAGAAGCGCTGCCGCGTGCTGTACGTGTCGCCGCTCAAGGCGCTCGCGGTCGACGTCGAGCGCAATCTGCGCTCACCCCTGACCGGCATCCGCCAGGAGTCGGTGCGCCAGGGGCTGCCGGAGCCCGAGGTCCGGGTGGGCATCCGGTCGGGCGACACCCCGGCCGCCGAGCGCCGCTCGATGGCGACCCGCCCGCCGGACATCCTGATCACGACGCCCGAGTCGCTGTTCCTGATGCTGACCTCCTCGGCCCGCGAGGCCCTGTCCGGCATCGAGACGGTGATCCTGGACGAGGTCCACGCGGTCGCGGGCACCAAGCGCGGCGCCCATCTCTCCGTATCGCTGGAGCGCCTGGACGAGCTCCTACCGCGGCCGGCCCGGCGCATCGGCCTGTCGGCCACCGTCCGGCCGGTGGACGAGGTGGCGCGCTTCCTGTCGCCCCGCCGCAAGGTGGAGATCGTCCAACCGCTGTCCAGCAAGCAGTTCGACCTGTCGGTGGTGGTGCCCGTCGAGGACCTGGGCGAGCTGGGCGGCTCCCCCGCCACCGACGACACCTCGGGGCAGGCCGAGAAGCCGTCGATCTGGCCGCATGTGGAGGAGCGGATCGCCGATCTCGTCCAGGCGCACCGCTCCACGATCGTCTTCGCCAACTCCCGGCGCCTCGCGGAGCGCCTGTGCAACCGGCTCAACGAGATCGCGTACGAGAGAGCCACCGGCGAGACCATGCCGGAGGCCCACTCCCCCGCCGAGATCATGGCGGAGTCCGGCGCGGCCAAGGGCGCCCCCGCCCTGCTCGCCCGAGCCCACCACGGATCGGTCTCCAAGGAACAGCGGGCCCAGGTCGAGGAGGACCTGAAGGCGGGCAGGCTGCCCGCGGTGGTCGCCACCTCCAGCCTGGAGCTGGGCATCGACATGGGCGCGGTCGACCTGGTGATCCAGGTCGAGTCGCCGCCCTCGGTCGCCTCCGGCCTCCAGCGGGTCGGCCGCGCCGGCCACCAGGTGGGCGCGGTCTCCACCGGTGTCGTCTTCCCGAAGTACCGCGGGGACCTGGTGCAGGCGGCCGTGGTCACCGAACGGATGCGGACGGGCTCGATCGAGGCACTGCGCGTCCCGTCCAATCCGCTGGACGTGCTGGCCCAGCAGCTGGTCGCGATGGTCGCGCTGGACAGCTGGCAGGTGGACGACCTGCTCACGGTGGTCCGCCGGGCCGCCCCCTTCGCCTCGCTGCCCGAGTCGGCGTTCACCGCCGTCCTCGACATGCTCGCGGGCCGCTATCCGTCCGACGCCTTCGCGGAGCTGCGGCCCCGCGTCGTCTGGGACCGCGTCGCCGGTACGGTCACGGGCCGGCCCGGTGCGCAGCGCCTCGCCGTCACTTCGGGCGGGACGATCCCGGACCGGGGCCTCTTCGGGGTCTTCCTCGCCGGAGCGGACCCCAAGAAGGGCGGCGGCCGGGTCGGTGAGCTGGACGAGGAGATGGTCTACGAGTCCCGGGTCGGCGACGTCTTCACGCTGGGCACGACGTCCTGGCGGATCGAGGACATCACCCGGGACCGGGTCCTGGTCTCCCCCGCGCCCGGGGTGCCCGGGCGGCTGCCGTTCTGGAAGGGCGACCAGCTGGGCCGCCCGCTGGAGCTGGGCCGCGCCCTGGGGGCCTTCCTGCGCGAGCTCGGCGGGCTCTCCCCCGAGGACGCCCGGGACCGCCTGCTCTCCGCGGGGCTGGACACCTGGGCCGTCGACAACGTCCTGGCGTATCTGGACGAGCAGCGCCGGGCCTGCGGTCATGTCCCGGACGACCGGACCATCCTGGTGGAGCGCTTCCGGGACGAGCTGGGCGACTGGCGGGTCGTCGTGCACTCCCCGTTCGGCGCGCAGGTGCACGCCCCGTGGGCGCTGGCGCTGAGCGCCCGGCTCGCCGAGCGGTACGGGATGGACGCCCAGGTCATGCATGCCGACGACGGCATCGTGCTGCGGCTGCCCGACGCCGACATGATGGGCCTGGACCTCCTGGACTTCGACCCGGCGCAGGAGCCGTCCCAAGAGCCCGGGCAGGGCGCATCCGCACCGCTCGCCCCGGCCAACACCGCCTTCGACAGCGACCAGCCCCCGGTCGGCGCGGCCGATGTGGCCTTCGACAAGGGCGAGATCGCGCAGATCGTCACCGACCAGGTCGGCGGCTCCGCCCTGTTCGCCTCGCGGTTCCGCGAGTGCGCCGCCAGGGCGCTCCTGCTCCCCCGCCGCAGCCCCGGCAAGCGCACCCCGCTCTGGCAGCAGCGCCAGCGGGCGGCGCAGCTCCTCCAGGTGGCCTCCGAGTTCGGCTCCTTCCCCATCGTTCTGGAAGCGGTCCGCGAATGCCTCCAGGACGTCTTCGACGTCCCGGGGCTCACGGAGGTGATGGGCGACCTGGAGGCCCGGCGCATCCGCCTGGTCGAAGTCACCACCCCGGAGCCCTCCCCGTTCGCCCGCTCCCTCCTCTTCGGCTACGTCGCCCAGTTCCTGTACGAGGGCGACTCGCCGCTCGCCGAACGGCGCGCCGCCGCGCTCTCCCTGGACTCCCGGCTCCTCGCCGAGCTGCTGGGCAGGGCGGAGCTGCGCGAACTGCTCGACGCCGATGTGCTGACCGAGCTGGAGCGGGAGCTCCAGTGGCTGGCGGACGACCGCCGGGTCAAGGACGCCGAGGGCGTCGCGGATCTGCTGCGGGTGCTCGGCCCCCTCACCGACGAGGAGCTGGCCGAGCGCGGGGCCCGGCCCGGCTGGGCGGAGGAGCTGGAGTCCGCCCGCCGCGCCATCCGCGTCCGGATCGCCGGGGCGGCCCACTGGGCGGCGATCGAGGACGCGGGCCGGCTGCGCGACGCCCTGGGCACGGCGCTCCCGGTCGGCGTGCCCGAAGCGTTCACCGAGCCGGTGAAGGACCCCCTCGGCGACCTCCTCGCCAGGTACGCCCGTACGCACGGCCCGTTCACCTCCACCGCCGCGGCGGACCGGTTCGGCCTCGGCACGGCCGTCACCGACGGGGCGCTGCAACGGCTGGCGGCGTCGGGCCGCATCGTCCAGGGCGAGTTCCACCCCGCCGGCATCGGCCAGGAGTGGTGCGACGCCACGGTGCTGCGACGGCTGCGGCGGCGTTCGCTGGCCGCCCTCCGCCATGAGCTGGAGCCGGTCCCGCCCGCCGCCCTGGCCGGGTTCCTGCCGCAATGGCAGCATCTCGGCGGCAACAGCCTGCGCGGCATCGACGGGCTGGCCCGGGCCGTCGAGCAGCTTCAGGGGGCGCCCGTCCCCGCCTCCGCGCTGGAACGGCTCGTCCTGCCCGGCCGGGTCACCGGCTACACCCCCGCGCTCCTGGACGAGCTGACCACCACCGGCGAGGTCGTCTGGGCCGGTGCGGGCGCCCTGCCCGGCAAGGACGGCTGGATCTCCCTCTACCTCGCCGACAGCGCGCCCCTGCTCCTCCCCCCGCCGCGCCCCCTGGAGCTCAGCGCGCTGCACGAGTCCGTGCTGACCGCGCTCGGCGGCGGCTACGGCTTGTTCTTCCGCCAGATCGCCGACCAGGTCCGCGCCACCACCCACCCCGACTGCACCGATCCGCAACTGGCGGACGCGCTGTGGGACCTCGCCTGGTCCGGCCGCCTGACCAACGACACCCTCGCGCCGCTGCGCTCTCTCCTGGGCTCGGGCCGCACGGCCGGCTCGACCGCCCACCGCGCCCGGCGGAATGTCCCGCGCGGCCGTTACGGCACCCTCACCGCTGCCGCCCGCCCCGCCTCACGCACCGGGCCGCCCACGGTCTCGGGCCGCTGGTCCCTGCTGCCGGCCCTGGAACGCGAGCCCACGCACCGCGCGCACGCCCTGGCGCGCACGCTGCTCGACCGCCACGGGGTGGTGACCCGGGGCGCGGTGCAGGCCGAGGGCGTCGAGGGCGGCTTCTCGGCGGCGTACCGGGTGCTGTCGGCCTTCGAGGACAACGGGCAGGCGCGCCGGGGGTACGTCGTGGAGGGGCTGGGGGCCGCCCAGTTCGCGATGGACGGCGCGGTCGACCGGCTCCGCGCGGTGTCCACGGCCCGGGACCGTACGGAGCCGGGCGCCGCCCCCCGCGCCCTCGTCCTCGCGGCGGCCGACCCGGCCAACGCGTACGGCGCTGCCCTGCCGTGGCCGGAGCCGCCGGACGGGGCCGGGCACAAGCCTGGCCGCAAGGCGGGCTCCCTCGTGGTCCTGGTCGACGGTGAGCTGACGCTGTACATGGAGCGCGGCGGCAAGACGCTGCTGGCCTGGCCGACCGATCCGGACGACCCCGCGCTGCGGGCGGCGGCCGGCGCACTGGCCTCGGCCGCCCGCGCCGGAGCCCTCGGCACCGTGACCGTCGAGCGCACCAACGGCGCATCGTCCCTGACCTCGCCCCTGGGGCGCACGCTGGAGGCGGCCGGCTTCCTCGCCACCCCGAGGGGCCTGCGCCTGCGCGCGACGTAGCCCCGGACCCGGCGGACGGGTACGGGGGGACGGGCACCCCGGCCCGTGTCCCACGCATCTCCGCCTCGCGCACCCCCCGCCCACGCATCATGGAGGCATGCCCGAAGGAGACACCGTCCTGCAGACCGCCGCGCGGCTGCACCACGCGCTGGCCGGACAGGTCCTCACCACGTCCGACCTCCGCGTCCCCCGGTTCGCCACCGCCGACCTCACGGGCCGGGCGGTGCTCGACGTGACCGCCCGTGGCAAGCACCTGCTGACCCGGATCGAGGGCGGTCTCACCCTGCACAGCCACCTCCGGATGGACGGCGCCTGGCGGATCTACAGCCCGGGTGAGCGCTGGCGCGGCGGCCCCGCCCACCAGATCCGCGCTGTCCTGGGCAACGCCGCCCACACCGCCGTGGGCTACCGCCTCCCGGTTCTGGAGCTCATGCGCACCCAGGACGAGGAGCAGGCGGTCGGCCACCTCGGCCCCGATCTGCTCGGACCGGACTGGGACGCCGACACGGCTCTGCGGAATCTCCTGAGCGACCCCGCCCGCCCGCTCGGCGAAGCCCTGCTCGACCAGCGCAATCTGGCCGGCATCGGGAACATCTACAAGGCGGAGCTCTGCTTCCTGGCCCGGGCCACCCCCTGGCTCCCCATCGGCGAGCTGCCCACCCGGACGGCCGCCCTGCTGGTCAGCACGGCGCACCAGCTCCTCGACGCCAACCGCGACCGCCCGAACCGCGTCACGACGGCCGGGGGCCGTTCCCGCACCGTCACGAGCGCCGCCGCCCGCGCGCGCAGGCCGAGCGAAAACCTCTGGGTCTACGGCCGGACGCACCGCCCCTGCCTGCGCTGCGGAACCCCGATCAGGGCGGCCGAGCAGGACGACCGTCCCGCCTACTGGTGTCCCGGCTGCCAGACCGGCCCGGGGCCCACCTGACGTGCCCCGCCGCTCCGCGCGGCCGGAGCGGGTGGCCCGGCACCTACCTGACCACCCACCGCCGCCATACGTCCGCCCGCCTCCGGGCCCATGCCGTACCGCGCCGCAGCAGCCCCGTACCCGCGTCGAAGATGCCGAGGGGCCTGGCCGTGGCGGCCACGTGCACCGGCAGGAGGCTGAGGCCCCAGCCACCCGCTGCCACCGCTCCCTCGACCACCCCAGCGTGCGCCGGGGCCAGCATCAGCCGCAGCACGGCCCACCACCACACGCCGCAGAGAACGAGCGCCGGCACCCACCGCCGTACCATGGCTGCCTCCTCCGGCTTGATCCAAACGAAGGACCCTAGTCGCGCCCGTTCCGCCGGGGCGAGAGCGCACCGTTGCACCCCCGGCGCGCACGGGACCGGCCGCACAACCCCGCCCCGCACCGGCCCTTCTCAGCGCGGAGCCCCCACCGGGCGGGTGGGGGCTCGCCGAGGGCGGGTCAGTCCTTGTCGTTCTTGAGGGAGTCCTTGACGCCGTCCGCCCGGTCGCGGGCGCCGTCCATGGCGTCCTTGGCCTTGCCCTTGGTCTGGTCCGCCTTGCCCTCGGCCTCCTTGCGACGGTCGCCGGTCATCTTGCCCATGGCTTCCTTCGCCTTGCCGGTGACCTTGTCCTTAGCGCCTTCGTTCATGATGCTCGTACCTCCGTTGGAGAAATCCGGTGAGTGGCGGCGTGCGTTCAGGCGCTTTCGGCCTGGAACATCCACGCGTGCTTCTCAAGGTCGGCGGTCAGCGTGATCAGGATGTCCTGGCTGACCGGATCCGGCGTTTCGGTCACCTCGATGCGCTCGCGCATCCGCCCGATCACCACGCCGAGGGCGTCGACCAGGGTCTTCACCGCGTCCACGTCCTTGATCCAGCCCTCGGCCACGGAGGCGATGGCTGTGCTCCTGGCGATCGTCGCTGATCGGCCGTCCGGGTTGACGCCGATGGCGGACGCCCGCTCGGCGACCGTGTCGGAGTGCTGGCGAGCGGTGTCCACGACGTCGTCGAGCTGGAGGTGCACGGACCTGAACCGCGGCCCGACCACGTTCCAGTGGACCTGCTTGGCCACCAGAGAAAGGTCGAGGAGATCCACCAGAGCGCCCTGCAGGGCCTCTCCGACGGTCTTGAGGTCGGTCTCGGACAGTGGGCTCTTCACCACAGACATGCACGTCTCCGATCTGGAATCCGTTCCGTTCAGCACCACCCACGATGGCACAAACGAAGCAAAACGGTCATTCGAGGAATTCTCCGATGGGTGCGCTCAGCACCTTCGGGACGGTTCCTCGGTCTCTCATCCACGCACCTGCCCCCCATCGCCCCACTGACACGCGTATCACGCACCAAACCGCACGCAGGCACGCAAAAGCCCCGGCCATCCCCCGCGAAAAGGGAAGAACCGGGGCTCCGGCTTCACACCGAACCGATCGGTCAGGCGGCGACTACGTCCACCGCTTCCGCGGGTGCCTTGATGGTCACCCGCCCCGTCGGTACACCCGCCACCGAGGTAACGGAGACGGAGTTGAGCATGGGGCGCACCGGTACAGGTACCGGATCGCTGGCCGCTGCCGACTCGGCCAATTCGGCCAGGGACAGCTCATCGCTCACTTCACGCATGAGCTCGGACATCCGTACGTCAAGCGCGTCGCAAATGGCGGAGAGCAGTTCGGAGGATGCCTCCTTCTGCCCCCGCTCCACCTCGGAGAGATAGCCGAGCGAAACTCGGGCGGACGAGGAGACTTCGCGCAGAGTACGGCCTTGGCGCTGGCGCTGCCGACGCAGCACGTCACCCAGCAGGCGACGGAGCAGAATCATCGGTGGCTCCCTCCTCGGACCGCGTAGCCGCATCCTTCTCGCCCCACCGTACCGCTTAGCGCTGCGGCCGTGCGGGGAGCGATGTCGTGTTCACTCAGGGCTGCAAACATCAATTCCCCCCGTTCTCTTCCGTATCCTGTGCGCTCGCATTCTCGTGGAGTTCGCCTGAGAGCAGGTCGAGCGCGCTCCGTACGCTCTTCTTACGGATGTCCGCCCGGTCGCCGTTCAACCGCAGCGCGGACACTTTCTCGGTGCCGTCCGGGCCGCTGACCGCGACGAAGACCGTTCCGACTGGCCGGCCGTCCTGTGGTTCGGGGCCGGCGACGCCGGTGGTCGCCACTCCCCAGTCTGCGCCCAGAGCGCGCCGTACGCCTGTCGCCATCTGACGGGCGACGTCCGCGTCGACCGCTCCGCGCTCCGCCAGAAGACCGGCGTCCACCCCCAGGACTTCACTCTTGAGGGGGGTTGCGTAGGCCGTCACCGAGCCCCTGAACGCTTGGGAGGCACCCGGTACGGACGTCAGTTCGGCCGCGACCAGGCCGCCGGTCAGCGACTCCGCGACGGCGAGGGTTTCCCCCCGCTCGACGAGCAGCCGCAGCACCCGGCCCGCCGCAGTCACCGCTCGGCCTCCGCCGGCCCCCGAGCCCCCGCAACCGCGCCGGGCTCCGCGGACGCGGCCCCGGGCGCTTCCCCGGCCTGAGGCTCTTCCTCGGCCGCCCGCTCCGCCGCGAGGCCCTGGCGCCGCAGCACGACGGCCTGTCGGACGTAGTCGAGGCCGGTGACGACCGTCAACACGACGGCCACCGCCATCACCCAGAAGCGCAGCGTTGCCAGGGGACCGGTCAGCGCCAGGACGTACATCCCGACGGCCGTCCCCTGCGCCAGCGTCTTCATCTTGCCGCCGCGACTGGCCGGAATGACCCCGTGCCGGATCACCCAGAACCGCATCAGCGTGATGCCCAGCTCACGGAAGAGGATCACACCCGTGACCCACCAGGGCAGGTCGCCCAGGTACGACAGGCAGATGAGCGCCGCGCCCATGATCGCCTTGTCGGCGATCGGATCGGCGATCTTCCCGAAGTCGGTGACCAGGTTGTACGTGCGCGCCAGATGCCCGTCGAACAGGTCGGTGATCATGGCGATGGCGAAGGCGGCCCAGGCGAAGGAGCGCCAGGCCGGGTCGTATCCGCCGTTGTGGAGCAACAGCACCACGAAGCCGGGGACGAGCACGAGCCGGGCCATCGTCAGGAGGTTGGCGATGTTCCACAGACTGGCCTGATTGACCGCAGTGGCGCCCAGCTTTCCGCCGCGGACCGGCGTCGCGCCGGAACCGCCTGCCGCGGATGCCGGGGCTCCGGTCATCTGGCTACCTCCACAAGCTCACTGCACTCGGCGATCAGGTCCACGCCTTCGGTGCCCACGACCTTTGCCTCGACCATACGGCCCGGGACCAGGCCCTCGCGTGTGGTGAAGAGCACCTGGCCATCGGTTTCGGGTGCCTGGTGCGCGGCGCGGCCATAGGCGCGCGGCTCGTCCTCGGTGGGCTCGACGGACTCGACCAGCACCTGGAGCGTTTCACCCATGCGCTCCTCGGCGCGCTGCGAGGTCAGTTCCTCGGCGAGCTGGGAGATGTGCGCGAGGCGCTCCGCGATGACGTCGGCGTCGAGCTTGTTGTCGTAGCCGACCGCCTCGGTGCCCTCCTCGTCGGAGTAGCCGAAGACGCCGATGGCGTCGAGACGGGCACCCGTGAGGAACCGTTCCAGCTCCGCGAGGTCGTCCTCGGTCTCGCCGGGGAAGCCCACGATGAAGTTGGACCGGGCTCCGGCCTGCGGCGCCTTGCCCCGGATCGTGTCCAGCAGCTCCAGGAAGCGGTCCGTGTCGCCGAAGCGGCGCATCGCCCGCAGCACGCCGGGCGCGGAGTGCTGGAAGGACAGGTCGAAGTAGGGCGCGACCTTCGGCGTCGAGGTGAGGACGTCGATCAGGCCGGGCCGCATCTCGGCGGGCTGGAGGTAGCTGACGCGGATGCGCTCGATCCCGTCGACGTCCGCGAGCTCGGGCAGCAGGGTCTCCAGAAGACGGATGTCACCCAGGTCCTTGCCGTACGAGGTGTTGTTCTCGGAGACCAGCATGACCTCCTTCACGCCCTGCTCGGCCAGCCAGCGGGTCTCGCCCAGCACGTCCGAGGGACGGCGCGAGATGAACGAGCCGCGGAAGGACGGGATGGCGCAGAAGGAGCAGCGCCGGTCGCAGCCGGAGGCCAGCTTGACCGAGGCGACGGGGCTGGTGCCCAGCCGGCGGCGCAGGGGCGCGCGCGGCCCGGAGACCGGGGCGACGCCCTCCGGCAGGTCGGCGGGGGCCGGGGCGATCTCCTGCGCGTGGCCGGGCAGGGACACGGCGGCGTCCTGCCGCTCCGCGGGGCTGATCGGCAGCAGCTTGCGGCGGTCGCGGGGCGTGTGGGAGGCGTGGACGCCGCCGCTGAGGATGGTCTGGAGGCGGTCGGAGATGTCGGCGTAGTCATCGAAGCCGAGGACACCGTCCGCTTCCGGCAGGGCCTCGGCGAGGTCCTTGCCGTAGCGCTCGGCCATGCAGCCGACGGCGACGACGGCCTGGGTGCGGCCGTGGTCCTTCAGATCGTTTGCTTCGAGGAGGGCGTCGACGGAGTCCTTCTTGGCGGCCTCCACGAACCCACAGGTGTTGACGACGGCGACATCGGCATCGGAGGCATCCTCGACGAGCTCCCAGCCGTCCGCTGCCAGGCGGCCTGCGAGCTCCTCCGAGTCCACCTCGTTACGGGCGCAGCCAAGAGTGACAAGGGCGACGGTACGGCGTTCGGGCATGGACTCAAGACTACTTTGTCCCGGCACCGGCCCCGCCGCGGAGGGTTGCACCGTTACCCACGGTGACAAAGACGGCGAGCGCCCGGCACGGTGGCCGGGCGCTCGCCGCGCCGCGATGTCTGCGGGTGACCGGTCAGCCGACCTCGGGGTCGCCCTTGGTGTACGAGAGGCGTTCGACCTGTCCGGGCTTGAACTGGTCCTCGACCTTCTTCCCGTTCACGAAGAGCTCGATCGAGCCCGCGTTGCCGAGGATGAGGTCGACGCGCTCCTTGTCCTGGAAGGTCTTCGACTCGCCCTGCTGGAGGGTGCCGTCGAAGAGCGCCCGGCCGTTGTGGTCCTTGGCGGAGATCCAGCTCTTGCCCTGGGTGGCGCTGAGCTTGACGGTGACCTTGTCCTGGGGCGCCGCGGCGATGGCGCTCTCGGACGGGGCCGGCTTGGGGTCGGCGGGCTTGCTGGCGGAGGGCTTCGGGGCGATCTTGTCGGAGGTCGGGCCCTCGGCGACACGGCCCGCGGTCGAGGGCTCGTCGCCGCCCTTGAAGAAGGTGAAGCCGACGAAGCCGACCACGGCGACGATCGCCGCGACCATGGCCGCCGTCCAGTTGGGCCTGCGGGGTTCGGAGCGGATGCGTTCGGCCTCGAACAGCGGCGCCGCCGGCGTGGGCGCGGGACGGCCGCCGTGCTCGGCGTCGTACTGCGCGATCAGCGGTTCCGGATCGGTGCCGACGGCACGGGCGAGCGTACGGATGTGGCCGCGGGCGTACACGTCTCCGCCGCAGCGGGAGAAGTCGTCCTGCTCGATCGCGTGCACGATGGGGATGCGCACCCGGGTGGACGTGCTGACCTCTTCGACCGTGAGGCCTGCGGCGAGCCGAGCCTGCTGGAGCACTCGGCCGATCGAAGGCCGGTCGTCTTCGGGGGAGTTGCCGATGGACACGGGGGCGCCTTTCGAGCGTGAGCCACCTGCTGGGTGTTCAGTCTAGGGGGGGTACGAAAGGGTGGGGCAACCGGGCGGGTGGACTTTGTACGCCATCAGATTCGAACAGAGCCGGTTTCGCCGGGACGCCCCGGGGAAGGACGTTGCGTCCTTCCCTTCAACTTGACGTACGGCCCGGCGAAACGGTTGCCCGTAAAACTCTTACGAAGCGGTTTCCCCACGAATCTGTGCCAACACCCCGTCGAGGTCGTCGGGTTTCACCAGGACGTCGCGCGCCTTGGAGCCCTCGCTCGGTCCGACGATGTTGCGCGACTCCATCAGGTCCATGAGCCGTCCGGCCTTGGCGAAGCCGACCCGCAGCTTGCGCTGGAGCATCGAGGTCGATCCGAACTGGGTGGAGACGACCAGCTCGGCGGCCTGGCACAGCAGGTCGAGGTCGTCGCCGATGTCCTCGTCGATCTCCTTCTTCTGCTTCGTGCCGACCACGACGTCGTCGCGGAAGACCGGGGCCATCTGGTCCTTGCAGTGCTGGACGACCGCCGCGACCTCGTCCTCCGTGACGAAGGCGCCCTGCATACGGGTCGGCTTGTTCGCACCCATCGGCAGGAACAGGCCGTCACCCTTTCCGATGAGCTTCTCGGCGCCGGGCTGGTCCAGGATGACGCGGCTGTCGGCGAGCGAGGAAGTGGCGAAGGCGAGCCGCGAGGGCACGTTCGCCTTGATCAGACCGGTGACGACGTCCACCGAGGGTCGCTGCGTGGCGAGCACCAGGTGGATGCCGGCGGCGCGGGCCAGCTGGGTGATGCGGACGATCGAGTCCTCGACGTCGCGCGGAGCGACCATCATCAGGTCGGCCAGCTCGTCAACGATCACGAGCAGATACGGATAGGGCGCGAGCTCCCGTTCGCTGCCCTCCGGCGTCTTGAGCTTGCCGGTGCGCACCGCGTGGTTGAAGTCGTCGATGTGCCGGTAGCCGAAGGCCGCGAGGTCGTCGTAGCGCAGATCCATCTCCCGTACGACCCACTGAAGTGCCTCGGCGGCCTTCTTGGGGTTGGTGATGATCGGCGTGATCAGGTGCGGGATGCCCTCGTACGCGGTGAGCTCGACCCGTTTGGGGTCGACAAGGACCATCCGGACGTCCTCCGGAGTGGCCCGCACCATGATCGAGGTGATCAGGCAGTTGATGCAGGAGGACTTGCCGGAGCCGGTCGCACCGGCCACCAGGACGTGCGGCATCTTCGCGAGGTTGGCCATCTCGTAGCCGCCCTCGACGTTCTTGCCCAGCGCGACGAGCATGGGGTGGTCGTCCTCGGCCGCGTCCGCCAGCCGCAGCACGTCGCCGAGGTTCACCATCTCCCGGTCGGAGTTGGGGATCTCGATGCCGACCGCGGACTTGCCCGGAATCGGCGAGATGATGCGGACGTCGGGGCTGGCGACGGCGTACGCGATGTTCTTGGTGAGCGCCGTGATCCGTTCGACCTTCACCGCCGGGCCGAGCTCCACCTCGTACCGCGTCACCGTCGGCCCGCGGGTGAAGCCGGTGACGGCGGCGTCCACCTTGAACTCGGTGAACACATTGGTCAGCGAGGCGACGATCGCGTCGTTGGCGGCGCTCCGGGTCTTGCCGGGGCCGCCGCGCTCCAGCAGGTCGAGCGAGGGCAGCGAGTACGTGATGTCGCCGGAGAGCTGGAGCTGCTCGGCCCGGGCGGGCAGCGACTGGGGCTCGGGCGGCTCGGGGGCCGGCTTGGTCAGATCGGGTACCCCGGCCCCGGGCGTGGCCTCCGCCCGCTTCCCGGCGGACTTCGCGGCCGGCTCCGCCTCCCTGGCGCCCGGGACCGGCGTGCCCGCCCGCTCGCGGTCCACCGAGACGCCCTGGGTCAGGTCCGCGACGACCGGGGAGGGCGGCATGCCGTTGAGCACGGCCCCGTCGAGCGCGGCGGCAGCGGCGGCGGCGACGTCCACCGCGTCCATGGTGCGGTTCATGGCCGGCTGCACCGAGGGCCTGCGCGGCCTGCGGCGCTTGGACAGCGCCTCGGACTCCGCGACGTCCGGGTCGTACGCGTCGGGCGCCTGGGAGCGCCGGGAGCGGGACGGCAGCGCCTCGCGCCACTGCTCGTCGTACCGCTCGTCGTCGCCCTCCTGCGCCTCGGGGTCGTACGCCGCCTCGACGATGCCCAGCTTGACGCCGAGCAGCCGCAGCCGCTGCGGGATGGCGTTCACCGGGGTCGCCGTGACGACGAGCAGCCCGAAGACGGTGAGCAGCAGGAGCAGCGGCACGGCCAGCACCTCGCCCATGGCGAAGATCAGCGGCTTGGAGGCGGCCCAGCCGATGAGGCCGCCCGCGTCCTGCATGGCCTCGGTTCCCTCGTCGCGCCCCGGCGAACCGCAGGCGATGTGGACCTGCCCGAGCACGCCGATGACCAGGGCGGAGAGGCCGATGACGATGCGGCCGTTGGCCTCGGGCCGCTGGGGGTAGAGGATCAGCCGCACCGCGATGGCACCCAGCAGTATCGGCACGAGCAGGTCGAGCCGGCCGAACGCCCCGGTGACCAGCATCTCCACCAGGTCGCCCACGGGGCCGCGCAGATTCGACCAGGTGCCGGCGGCGACGATCAGCGCGAGGCCGAGCAGCAGCAGCGCGACGCCGTCCTTGCGGTGGGCGGGGTCGAGGCCCTTGGCGCCACGCCCTATGCCGCGGAACATCGCGCCGACGGCGTGGGCCATGCCGAGCCAGAGGGCCCGCGCCAGCCGGTACACCCCGTTGGTGGGCGAGGGCGCCGGGCGCGGCGGAGCGGCTTTCTTCGCCGCGGTCTTCTTGGCCGGGGCCTTCTTCGCGGGTGCCTTCTTCGCTGCGGTCTTCTTGGCGGGTGCGGCTTTCTTCGCCGGACCCGGGCCACCGCCGACGCGCTTCGCGGTGCCCGCAGTGCCCTGGGAACCCTTGCCGGACGTACGTGAGGCCATGAGCCCGAGGTTACCGGTGTCCACCTCTGTGGACACCGGTGCGTGCCGGTTCACCCGTCCGTGTCGCCCTGCGCGGGCCGGAAACTGACGCGCCCTCATCGGCGGGTGCGCACCGAAACCCCGCAGCCGACGCCCAGTTGCCCGGGCGCACCCGAAGACACCCAGCCCACACGGCTGATGCGCCGCTACGAGGGAACAGCCGCGGAGGCCCCGCCGGTGCCCGGCTCCAGCGCGTCGAGCGCGCGGCGCAGACCGGTCAGCTTCCGTTCCAGATGGGCGGCCGTCGCGACGGCGCCCGCGTCCGCGGACTCGTCGTCGAGCTGCTTCGACAGCGCCTCCGCCTGCTCCTCGACGGCGGCGAGCCGCGCCGAGAGCTCCGCCAGCAGACCGGCGGGCTCCCGCTCCTGCTGGGCGCTCGTCCGGCCGCCGCCCTCCAACTGGAGCCGCAGCAGCGCCGCCTGCTCCCGCAGCTGACAGTTCTTCATGTACAGCTCTACGAACACCGAGACCTTGGCACGCAGCACCCAGGGGTCGAACGGCTTCGAGATGTAGTCCACCGCGCCGGCCGCGTAACCCCGGAAGGTGTGGTGCGGGCCGTGATTGATCGCGGTGAGGAAGATGATCGGGATGTCCCGGGTCCGTTCCCGCCGCTTGATGTGCGCGGCGGTTTCGAAACCGTCCATGCCCGGCATCTGGACGTCCAGCAGAATGACCGCGAAGTCGTCCGTGAGCAGCGCTTTGAGCGCCTCCTCCCCTGACGATGCCCGTACCAGTGTCTGATCGAGCGCGGAGAGGATGGCCTCCAGCGCTAGCAGATTCTCCGGCCGGTCATCGACCAGGAGGATCTTGGCCTTCTGCACCATGGCCCGCCCTCCTCGCCCCGGAATTGCACCGGGCGCCGCCCCGGGGGACGACTCCCTTACGCCGCCCGTCCTTGTGCCGGTCATGGTAACCGCACCCCGGCGGTCACCACACCCTGTCACCGTGATGTCACAGTGCCCGTACCGGAAACGTGGCGGGAGACCAGAAAGTTCCCCGCCATCCGCGTTCCCACACTCCTTCGGACACCACCGCTCAACAAATCTTCACGGATTCCCGTGGTGAGTGCTCACTCACCACGCACGTACTCCTCCATGACCGAAAGCAGATGGTCGGGATCGACCGGCTTGGTGACGTAGTCGGACGCACCCGATTCGAGCGCCTTCTCCTTGTCGCCCTTCATCGCCTTGGCGGTCAGGGCCACGATCGGCAGCTCGGCGAACTGCGGCATCCTGCGGATCGCCGAGGTCGTCGCATAGCCATCCATCTCCGGCATCATGATGTCCATCAGTACGACCGTCACATCATCGTGCTGCTCCAGGACTTCGATGCCCTCGCGCCCGTTCTCGGCGTAGAGGACCGTCAGTCCGTGCTGTTCCAGCACGCTGGTGAGCGCGAAGACGTTACGGACGTCGTCGTCCACGATGAGCACCTTCTCGCCGCCGAACCGGAACGTCCGGCGCGGCTGCTCGGGCTCCTCCTGGCCGCCCACGGCCCACGCCTCCGGCTCGGCGGCCGGAGCCGCCTGCGGAGCGGGGGCCGACACCGTACGCGGCGGCAGCGCGGGCTGCTGCCGCGCGCCTCCGAGCGCCTTGCGTCGGCGGCGCGGGGCGGCCTCGGCGGCGTCCGGCACGTACACCTGTCCGGCCTCCGGCATCCGGCCGCCCTCGATCGCGCCGGTGTGGCCGTCAGGCTGCCCCGGCGCGAGCTGCGGGTAGCCCTGCGGCGGGAGCTCGCTCGGGTGCAGCGGCAGGTACAGCGTGAACGTGGAGCCGCGGCCGGGCTCGCTCGCCGCGTGGATCTCGCCCCCCAGAAGCCGCGCGATCTCGCGGCTGATGGACAGACCGAGGCCCGTGCCTCCGTACTTGCGACTGGTGGTCCCGTCCGCCTGCTTGAACGCCTCGAAGATGACCCGCATCTTGCTGGCCGCGATCCCGATGCCGGTGTCGGTCACCGAGAAGGCGATCAGGTCGCCGTCCGCGTCCCGCAGCGAACCGGCCTCCAGCAACTGCTCGCGGATGGCGTCCGGCACCTCCTGGCCGGCGTGCCGGATCACCAGCTCGACCGCCCCGCTGTCGGTGAACTTCACCGCGTTGGAGAGCAGGTTGCGCAGCACCTGGAGAAGCCGCTGCTCGTCCGTATGCAGCGTGGCCGGCAGTTCCGGCGACACCCGTACGGAGAAATCCAGTCCCTTTTCCGCGGTGAGCGGCCGGAAGGTCGCCTCCACATAGTCCACGAGCTGCACCAGGGCGATCCGCGTCGGGCTGACGTCCATCTTGCCCGCCTCGACCTTCGACAGATCGAGGATGTCGTTGATCAGCTGGAGCAGGTCGGAACCGGCCCCGTGGATCGTCTCGGCGAATTCCACCTGCTTCGGCGAGAGATTGCCCTCGGCGTTGTCCGCGAGCAGCTTGGCCAGAATGAGCAGCGAGTTGAGCGGCGTGCGCAGCTCGTGCGACATGTTCGCCAGGAACTCGGACTTGTAGCGCATCGAGACGGCGAGCTGTTCGGCGCGCTCCTCCAGGACCTGCCGCGCCTCCTCGATCTCCGTGTTCTTGACCTCGATGTCACGGTTCTGCCTGGCCAGCAGCTCGGCCTTCTCCTCCAGTTCGGCGTTGGACGCCTGGAGGGCCTTCTGCCGGTTCTCCAATTCCTGCGAGCGGTCGCGCAATTGCTCGGTGAGCTCCTGCGACTGTTCGAGCAGCTTCTCGGTCGTCGTGTTGACGCTGATGGTGTTGACGCTCGTGGCGATCATCTCCGCGAGCTGGTTCAGGAAGTCCCGCTGGATGTGCGTGAACGGCTGGAACGAGGCCAGTTCGATGACTCCGAGGACCTTGCCCTCGAACAGCACCGGCAGCACGATCACATGCGCGGGCGGCGCCTCACCGAGCCCGGACGAGATCTTCAGGTACCCCGGCGGAACGTTGTCCACCTGGATCGTCCGCTTCTCCTCCGCGGCCGTGCCGATGAGCGTCTCGCCCGGCCGGAACGACGTCGGCATGGAGCCGGCGGAGTAGCCGTAGCTCCCCCGCATGCGCAGCTCGTACGCACCCTCGGCCTCGGCGCCCAGCGCGTCGGTCTCGCCGGTGGGCGTCGCCAGGAAGAACGCGCCGTGCTGCGCGGAGACCACGGGGGTCAGCTCGCTCATGATCAGCGAGGCGACGTCGTCCAGGTCGCGCCGCCCCTGCATCAGACCGGAGATGCGGGCGAGGTTGCCCTTCAGCCAGTCCTGCTCCTTGTTGGTGGCGGTGGTGTCGCGCAGGTTCGCGATCATGGTGTTGATGTTGTCCTGGAGGGCCTGGATCTCGCCCGCCGCGTCCACGTCGATCTTCAGGTTCAGGTCGCCGCGCGTCACCGCCGTGGCGACGGCCGCGATGGCCCGCACCTGACGGGTCAGGTTCCCGGCCATCTCGTTCACCGACTCGGTGAGGTCGCGCCAGGTGCCGTCCACATCGCGCACCCGCGCCTGACCGCCGAGCTGCCCCTCGGTGCCCACCTCGCGGGCGACCCGGGTCACCTGCTCGGCGAACGACGACAGCTGGTCGACCATCGTGTTGATGGTGTTCTTCAGCTGCTGGATCTCGCCGCGCGCATCGATGTCGATCTTCTTGGTCAGGTCGCCCTTGGCGATGGCCGTCGTGACGGCGGCGATCTGGCGCACCTGGCCCGTCAGGTTGGACGCCATCGAGTTCACGGACTCGGTGAGGTCCTTCCACGTACCGGAGACGCCCGGGACGCGCGCCTGGCCGCCCAGCTCGCCCTCGGTGCCCACCTCGCGGGCGACGCGGGTCACCTCGTCCGCGAACGAGGACAGCGTCGTCACCATCGTGTTGACGGTGTCGGCCAGTTCGGCGACCTCGCCGCGTGCCTCGACGGTGACCTTCTTCGTCAGATCGCCGTTGGCGACGGCGGACGAGACGCGGGAGATGTTGCGCACCTGGCTGGTCAGATTGTTGGCCATCAGGTTGACGTTGTCGCTGAGGTCCTTCCAGATGCCCGTCGCCCCGCGCACCCGCGCCTGGCCGCCGAGGATGCCCTCGGTGCCCACCTCGCGGGCGACGCGGGTCACCTCGTCGGCGAAGTTGAGCAGCTGGTCGACCATCGTGTTGACCGTCGTCACCAGTTCGAGGATCTCGCCCTTGGCGTCGACGGTGATCTTCTTGGACAGGTCACCGTTGGCCACCGCCGTCGTCACCTCGGCGATGTTCCGCACCTGAAGGGTGAGGTTGTTGGCCATGCCGTTGACGGACTGCGTGAGGTCCTTCCACGTACCGGAGACACCCTGCACCTCGGCCTGGCCGCCCAGAATGCCCTCGGTCCCCACCTCGCGGGCCACCCGCGTCACCTGCTCCGCGAAGTTCGAGAGCTGGTCGACCATGGTGTTGAGGGTGTTCTTCAGCTCCAGGATCTCGCCGCGCGCGTCCACGTCGATCTTCTGCGACAGGTCACCCCGCGCCACCGCCGTGGCGACCTGCGCGATGTTACGGACCTGAGCGGTCAGGTTCCCCGCCATCCCGTTCACCGAGTCGGTCAGATCACGCCACACACCGGCGACGCCGGGCACTTGCGCCTGGCCGCCGAGCCGACCGTCCGTACCCACCTCGCGGGCGACCCTGGTCACCTGCTCGGCGAAGGCGGAAAGCTGGTCGACCATCGTGTTGATGGTGTTCTTCAGCTCCAGGATCTCGCCCCGCGCGTCCACGTCGATCTTCTGCGACAGGTCACCCCGCGCCACCGCCGTCGTGACCTGCGCGATCTGGCGCACCTGGGAGGTCAGGTTCCCCGCCATGAAGTTGACGGAGTCGGTGAGCTCCTTCCACGTACCCGAGACGCCGTCGACCCGTGCCTGACCGCCGAGGCGGCCCTCGGTGCCCACGTCACGCGCCATCCGCGTGACCTGGTCGGCGAACGAGGAGAGCTGCGCCACCATCGTGTTGACGGTGTTCTTCAGCTCCAGCATCTCGCCGGCCACATCGACGGTGACCTTCTGCGACAGGTCCCCGTTGGCGACCGCCGTCGTCACCTGCGCGATGTCGCGGACCTGACCGGTCAGGTTCCGGAAGGCCGTGTTCACGGAGTCCGTGAGGTCCTTCCAGGTCCCGGCGGCGCCCGGCACCTCGGCCTGCCCGCCGAGCCGGCCCTCGACGCCGACCTCCCGGGCCACCCGGGTCACTTCCGAACCGAAGGACTGAAGCTGGTCGACCATCGTGTTGACGGTGTTCTTCAGCTCCAGCATCTCGCCGGCGACGTCGACGGTGACCTTCTGCGTCATGTCACCGCTGGCCACCGCCGTCGTCACCTGGGCGATGTCGCGCACCTGGGTCGTCAGGTTCCGGAAGACCGTGTTCACCGAATCGGTGAGGTCCTTCCAGGTCCCGGCGGCCCCCGGCACCTGCGCCTGACCACCGAGCAGACCCTGCCCACCGACCTCGCTGGCCACGCGGGTGACCTCGTCCGCGAAGGTGCGCAGCGTCTCGGTCATCTGGTTGATCGTCTCGGCGAGCTGCGCGACCTCGCCGCGCGCGCTGACCTGCACCTTCTGCGACAGGTCACCGTTGGCGACCGCTGTCGTCACCTCCGCGATGCCACGCACCTGTGAGGTGAGGTTGCCGGCCATCGTGTTGACGGAGTCGGTGAGGTCCTTCCATACCCCGGCCACCCCCGGCACCACGGCCTGGCCGCCGAGCTCGCCCTCCGTGCCCACCTCGCGGGCGACCCGGGTCACCTCGGAGGAGAACGAGGACAGCTGGTCGACCATCGTGTTGACGGTGTTCTTCAGCTGAAGCATCTCGCCGGCCACGTGGACGGTGACCTTCCGCGACAGGTCACCCTTGGCCACGGCCGTCGTCACCAGCGCGATGTCGCGCACCTGTGCGGTCAGCCGGTACGCCATGGTGTTGACGGAGTCCGTGAGGTCCTTCCACGACCCCGACATCCCGCGCACCTGCGCCTGGCCGCCCAGCTTGCCCTCGGTCCCCACCTCGACCGCCACCCGGGTCACCTGTTCGGTGAACGCCGACAGCTGGTCGACCAGGTTGTTGACGGTACGGGCGACCTTCAGGAACTCGCCGCGCAGCGGCCGTACCGTGTCGTCCGCCGTGTGGGAGCGCAGCTCCATCCGCTGTTCGAGATCACCGTCGGCCACGGCCGACAGCACCCGCCCGACCTCCGAGACCGGACGCGCGAGATCGTCCACCAGCTCGTTGGAGGCGTCGATCGCCGCGGCCCACGAACCCTCGCAGGCGCCCGTCTCCAGGCGCTCGGTGAGCTTGCCCTCCCGCCCGACCACACGCCGGACCCGGGCCAGCTCGCCGGTGAGGTGCACATTACGGTCCGCGACCTCGTTGAAGACCGCGGCGAGCTCCGCCATCACGCCTTCACCGGAGACCGTGACGCGCCTGCGGAAGTTGCCGTCGCGCATGGCGACCAGACCGGCCAGCAGTCTGTGGAGCGCCGCCGCGTCTACCTCGACGGTTCCATTGCGCTGCTTCTTCACGGCCTGCCCGCCCTTATTGCGCGTACCCGAACCCCGCGCCGCCACGTCAGACTCCACCGTGTCCCTCCCGCAGGGGTTGACCATCTAGCTAGAACCTCGTCCGAGAGCCTGCCCAGAACTTCCACGGCTCACCGCCACAGCCCACCGTCGACGGGTGACCATGCGGACGTCAAATCGTTGAAACGTACCAGGCGGGAACCGGTCGGGGTGGAACCTCCCATGGTTGTCCCACATCCCTCCGAGGGGAAGCCCATCCTGTCCGGTCATTCGTCCGGTCCCGCCCGGCCCTGTCCGAAGTCCGCCCTCGTGTACCCGGTACGCGGGGGGAGCGTCTAGCCTGGCAGGCGAATCGAAGCGGCGAGAAACGGGCACGGACTCGGGGAAGCGACGAGACACCATATGGGGAGTGCTGTGATCACGGCGCGTGCGGCTGCCACCTTCGACCCGGTGGCGCGCTCCGTCGCGACGGCCCGTGCCTTTGTCCGCGACACGCTCCAGGGCTGGGGCTACACCGACGTCGTGGACGACGCCGTCGTCCTGACCAGCGAGCTCGTCACCAATGCCGTGATCCACGCCGGCACCGCCGCGGACGTGCTGTGTCTGCGCACGGAGGACGGCGTCCGGGTGGAGATCGCCGACCACTACCCGGAGCGGGAGATCCCGCTCCAGCCTGCCGCCCTGGATCTCGGCAGCCTCGACAGCGAGAACGGTCGCGGTCTGCTGCTGTGCGCGGCCCTCGCTTCCCGTTGGGGCGTCGAATACTCCCCCACGCGCAAACATGTCTGGTTCCAGCTGGACCTCCCGGACCGCCCGGTGGGCGTCCGCTCGGCCGGTCCACTGCTGCCGGTGGGCCTCCTCCCGGTCACCGACGAACGCGTCAGGGTCGCGGTCGTCCAGGTCGACAGCGAGGGCGCCGTGGCCGCGTGGAACGATGACGCCGAGTACCTCTTCGGGCACCCGACGGACCAGGTCATCGGCAAGCAGCTCACCGACTTCACCGCCTGGCCGCAGACGCCCGGCACCAGCACCGGCATCGCGGACGCCCTGCGCCTCTCCCGCTGGGAGGGCAGCTACGGCATCCGGGGCGCCGACGGCCGCACCATCCCGGTCTACGGCTCCCACCTGCGCGTACGGGACCCTCAGGGCGAGCCGTCCACGGTCTGCCTGCTGGTGCGCGACTACGAGCGCGCGGTCCTCCAGACCCCCGTGCGCGCCCCGGTCTCGGATGCCGCCGAGAGCCGCCAGACGGACCCCTTCGAGGTCTTCATCGGCTCCCCCGCTCCCGACGACCTCGACGGCCTGCTCCAGCGCACCGTCGAACGGGCGCGCGACATGCTGGACGCCGACGCCGCCTTCCTGCTGCTGGCCACGGACGACGAGACGGAGCTGGAGGTACGCGCCACGACCGGCCTGCCCTCCGCCCGTCAGCGCTTCGCCCGCGTCCCCGTCGAGGCCGGCACCGGCCGGTACGGCTCCGCCCGGATGCCCGCCGTCCACGAGGATCTGGACGCCGTCCCGGGCGCGGTCCCGCTCCTCGCCAACACCGGCATGCGCTCGGTGGTCACGGTCCCGCTGAAGGTCGAGGGACGTCTCACGGGCTCGCTGGGCGTCGCGGCGGAGGCCGCGGGCCGCTATTCCAACGAGGAGGCGCTGCGCCTCCAGTTCGCCGCGGACCGGATCGCCCTCGCCGTCGAGTCGGCACGCCTCGGCGAGCTGGAGCGGCTGCGCCGGGGCTCGCTGTCTTTCCTCGTCGAGGCGTCGGATCTGCTGGCGGGAACCCTGGACCGGGACCAGACGCTGGCCCTGATGGCCCAGATGACGGTCCCGACGCTGGCGACGTGGTGCGCCGTCTACACGATCGCCGACCCGGCGTCGGACCCGGAGCTCTCCTACGTGCTGCACGAGGACGAGGACCGCATCGACGGGCTCAAGGGGCTGCTCACCAGGATCTCCCCGCCGGAGCCCGTGCGGACCCCCGGGGCGCGGGTGTGGGCCGCTCCTTCCCAGGCCGCCCACGAGGCGGCGCTGCGGACCTCGATGCGGAGCATCGGGATCGGCGACGCGGGGGGCCTCGGCTCGACCACGCGCACGACTCTGGCGACCGCGGCGGCGGTGGGCGGCGAGACCGTCGTCCTGCCCCTTGTCGCCCGCAACCGCGTCATCGGCATGCTGACGCTCGGCAAGCCGTCCGACGACCATTTCCGCCAGGAGATCCTGGAGTTGGCCGAGGACCTGTCCCGCCGGGCCGCCCTGGCCCTGGACAACGCCCGCCTCTACTCGGAGCGCACGGCGATCAGCCAGTCCCTTCAGCGCAGCCTCCTTCCGCCGGGCCTTCCCGCCGTGCCCAACGTCGAGGTGGACGTCATCTACCGCGCGGCCGGCGAGGGCAACGAGGTCGGCGGCGACTTCTACGACGTCTTCCCGATCCGGGACGGCGCGTACGGGTTCGCCATCGGCGACGTGTGCGGTACGGGGCCGGAGGCGGCGGCCGTCACGGGCCTGGCCCGGCACGCCCTGCGCCTGCTGGCCCGGGAGGGTTTCGGCGGCCCCGCGGTCCTGGAACGGCTCAACGCCGCGATCCTCGACGAAGGGTCCCGCAGCCGCTTCCTCACGCTGCTCTACGGCGAGTTGTGGCCGCAGGAGGACGGCAGCGCACTGTTGAAGGTCGTCTGTGCGGGCCACCCACTGCCGCTGCGTCTGCGCCAGGACGGCTCGGTGGAGCCGGCGGCGGACCCGCAGCCGCTGCTGGGCGTCATGGAGGACCTGGAGCTGTACGAGCAGGAATTCACGCTGGAGCCGGGCGACGTCCTGTTGTGCGTGACGGACGGTGTGACGGAACGCCGTGAGGGTACGCGGATGCTCGGCGACGACGGCCTGGCTGACGTGCTCGCCCACTGCACAGGGCTCACGGCGGGCGCGGTGGCCGCACGCATCCTGCGGGCCGTCGAGCGCTTCGCCGCCGAGCCGCCTTCGGACGACATGGCCATTCTGACGATGAGGGTCCCGGAACCTCAGTAGGTCCCGGACATGAAGAAAGGCCCCGCCGACTGGCGGGGCCTTTCTTTGTTCTGAGCCCCAATGCGGAATCGAACCGCAGACCTTCTCCTTACCATGGAGACGCTCTACCGACTGAGCTATTGGGGCCTTGCTGCCCTGCGGCAACGAGCTAAAGCTTACCCTGATCCAGGGGTTATGCAAAACCGCCGGACCGCTCGGGCCGGCTGGCAGGTGGACGGCCAGGCGTCCCGCACCGGAAACGCAGAAGAGCCCCGTGCCACAAGGGCACGGGGCTCTTCCTAAAAGGAGTTCGGCGGCGTCCTACTCTCCCACAGGGTCCCCCCTGCAGTACCATCGGCGCTGAAAGGCTTAGCTTCCGGGTTCGGAATGTAACCGGGCGTTT